>CAMTUN010000001.1:0-106989 GCA_947084915.1 uncultured beta proteobacterium
GCGGCGATGGCAACCCTGTTCATCTCCGACCTGCATCTCTGCCCGAGCCGGCCGCACATCAACCGGATCTTCCGCGATTTTCTCGCCGGCCCGGCGCGGCAGGCCGAGTCGCTCTATATCCTCGGCGACCTGTTCGAATGCTGGGCGGGCGACGATGATCTCGACGACCCGTTCAATGCCGGCATCTGCGCTGCCCTGCGCGAATTGTCGAAATCCGGTGTGCCGGTCTTTTTCATGGCGGGGAATCGCGATTTTCTCGCCGGCGAGGGCTTTGCACGTACGGCCGGCCTGACCCTGCTGCCCGAGCCCACAGTCGTCGAACTCCACGGCACGCCCACCCTGCTGATGCACGGCGACACACTGTGTACCGATGACGACGCCTATCAGGCTTTTCGCGCCGAAGTGCGCACGATGGATTGGCAGCAGGCCTTTCTTGCCTTGCCGTTGCCCCGCCGCAAAAGCCAGATCGAAGCCCTGCGCCGCGAAAGCGAGGCGCAACAGCGCATCAAGCCAATCCTCATCTTGGATGTGAACACGGCCGCCGTACTGCAGGCACTGACTTTTCACGGATGCACCCGCCTCATCCACGGCCATACCCATCGCCCCGCCCATCACAACCTTATCGTCGAAGGCCAGCCCTGCGAGCGCTGGGTATTGCAGGACTGGTATGAAACCGGTGGCTATCTCGCCTGTGACGAGAGCGGCTGCAAGCAGGCTACGCTCGGCTAAAGCAGAGCCAGTCCCCGCGCCAGATCAGCCTGAAGGTCCGCCACGGACTCCAGGCCGACGGCCACGCGTAACAGGCTTTCCCGTATCCCCGAGGCAGCGCGCGCCTCGGCACTGATGCGTCCGTGGGTGGTGCTGGCAGGATGCGTGATAGTGCTCTTGGTGTCTCCCAGGTTGGCGGTAATCGAGATCATTCGCGTCGCGTCGATGACCTTCCAGGCTTCATCGCGGCCGCCCTTGACCTCGAAAGAAATGATGGCTCCGCCCAACTTCTGCTGGCGCTTCGCCAATTCATGCTGAGGATGAGAGGGCAAACCGGGGTAGTAAACCCGCGAAACCCGGGGCTGCGCTTCCAGCCAGCGCGCAAGTTCCAGTGCATGGGCAGATTGCGCTTCCATGCGGATGCGCAAGGTTTCCAGGCCCTTCAGGATGACCCAGGCGTTGAAGGGGGAGAGGGATGGCCCGGCCGTGCGCAGGAACCTGAACACCTCCTCGGTGAGTTCCTTGCGTCCGACCACCGCGCCGCCCAGAACACGTCCCTGGCCGTCAAGGTACTTGGTGGCGGAATGGATCACCAGGTCGGCACCCAGGTCCAGCGGACGCTGCAGGGCAGGCGAGCAGAAACAGTTGTCCACGGCCAGTAGTGCGCCGCCGGCTTGTGCAACTTGGGCCAGGGCGGCGATATCGAACACCTCAGTCAGCGGATTGGACGGCGTTTCGATGAAGACGAGCTTCGTCTGCGGCCGCAACGCCGCCTGGAAAGCCGCCGGCTCACCCGAGGCAACAAAAGTGGTGTCGATGCCGAACTTCGACAGGATGCCGCCGAACAGTTGCTGGGTGGCACCGAACATCCCCCGGGAGGCAACAATATGCTCGCCTGCCTTCATGAGGGCCATGACGGTCGACAGGATGGCGGCCATGCCGCTCGCAGTGGCAATGCACGCCTCGCCCCCTTCCAATGCCGCCAGGCGCTCTTGCAGCATGCTGACGGTGGGATTGGAGAAGCGGCCATAAACAAAGCCTTCTTCCTCCCCGGAGAAACGGGCCGCCGCCTGGGCGGCATTGTCGAAGACGAAGCTCGAGGTGAGGTAAAGCGCCTCGGCATGCTCGTTAAACTGGCTGCGATGAATTCCCGCGCGCACCGCCAGTGTGTCCAGATCGAATTCCTTGTCCATGTCAATCAGACACGACGAGGTTGAGGTCGAGCTGGACCTCCTCGCCGTCCTCCCCGCTCAGATTGCCGTCGCTACGCTGGTTCTCCACGCTGCTGAGGTATTCGGCGGTGACGTCCCCGGTGATGTAACTACCGTCGAAACAGGAAGTCTCGAACACCGTGATCGACGGATTAAGCGAATGCACCGCCGCCTTGAGCGCATCGAGGTCCTGATAGATCAGACCGTCGGCACCGATCTCGCGACAGATTTCCTCGTCGCTGCGGTCGCTGGCGATCAGTTCATGGCGCGACGGCATGTCGATGCCGTAGACGTTGGCGAAACGCACCGGCGGCGCGGCCGAGGCGAAATACACCTTGCGCGCTCCGGCATCGCGAGCCATTTGGACGATCTCCCTGCTGGTAGTGCCGCGCACGATAGAGTCGTCCACCAGCAGGACACTTTTGCCGCGAAACTCCTGAGCGATGGTGTTGAGTTTCTGTCGTACCGATTTCCGGCGCTCCGCCTGGCCAGGCATGATGAACGTGCGGCCGATATAGCGGTTTTTGACGAAGCCTTCGCGGTATGGAAGATTCAGCCGGGTGGCCAGTTCCATGGCCGACGGGCGGCTGGAATCGGGAATCGGAATGACGGAATCGATTTCGATGTGCGGCAGCGTGTGACGGATCTTCTCCGCCAGGTGCTCCCCCATTTTGACGCGGCTTTCATAGACGGAAATACCGTCGATCAGCGAGTCCGGACGGGCCAGATAGACGAACTCGAATATGCAGGGGGCACGCAGGGTGCGCTCGGCGCAAGGCTTGCTGTGGAAGTTGCCCTGGATATCGACGAGTATGGCCTCTCCCGGTGCTACGTCGCGCATGATCTGGAAGCCCAGCGTGTCGAGCGCGACGCTTTCGGAGGCGACCAGGTAATCATTACCTGCAGGCGTCACGCGGCGTCCTACGATAAGGGGCCGGATGCCGTAGGGATCGCGGAAGGCAAGCAGGCCGTAGCCTGCGATCATGGCGACTACAGCATAGGCCCCGCGCACACGACGATGCACTCCGGCGACCGCCTTGAAGATCGTCTCGGCGTCGAGCTGGTACTTGGTCGCCGCCGCCTGCAGTTCGTGTGCCAGCACGTTGAGCAGCACTTCGGAATCGGAATTTGTGTTGATGTGGCGCAGATCCTGCAGGAACATCTCGCGCTTCAACTCCTCGGCATTGGTCAGGTTGCCGTTGTGCGCGAGCATCAGGCCGAAGGGCGAATTTACATAGAAGGGCTGGGATTCCGCAGAGTTGTGGGCCGAACCGGCTGTGGGATAGCGGCAGTGGGCAATGCCCCAGTTGCCTTGCAGGCTGCGCATGTTGCGCGTGCGGAAGACGTCGCGCACAAATCCTGGGCCCTTGTGCATGTGGAACACGCCGGTTTCAGCCGTGGCGATGCCAGCCGCATCCTGACCGCGGTGCTGCAGGACCTGCAGGCCGTCATAGAGAAGTTGGTTCACCGGCGTCGTCGCGACGACGCCCAGGATTCCGCACATGTCTCACCTATAGCGTATGCGCTTCGCTACGGTATCAGGCAGCCAGGGTTTGGCCGCCAGTACCGCAGTTTCCAGCGGCGGCGCAAGCCAAGCCTGGCGCCACCACGCCTGCTGCGGCAGCACCGTGAGGCCACCGATCAGCATGCACAACAATACTACCAGCCCCCCCCGCGCGACGCCAAACACCGCACCGAGAAAGCGGTCCAGCGGTCCCAGCCCTATTGCCCGCAACAGCTTCGACAGGGCAATGCGCAGCAGGGCAACCGCCACCAGTACTGCTATGACGATCAAGGCAAAGGCTGCGGCATACTGCAATTCCGGCTCCTTGAGCCATGCGCCGAACACGGACGCCATTTCCGGCGCCAGGGCATACCCCGCCAAGAGTGCCGCCACCCATGCCGCCAGCGCAAGCACTTCGCTGACGAGTCCGCGCCAGGCGCCAAGCAGGATCGAAGCGGCGACAATCGCCAGCACCGCGTAATCGAACGCTGTCACTGCTGCTTACTTCTGCGCGACGACGCCATCCACGCCGATACGCTTGATGCGCTCGCGTGCCGTTTCGGCTGCTTCCTTGTTGGGGAAGGGGCCGGCACGTACGCGGGTCTTGCTGCTGCCGTCAGGGGAAGTCAGCACTTCAGTAAAGAAATTGTAGCCCTGCTGCTTGAGCTTAACCGTCAAATTGCTCACGTTGGTCTGGTCTCGGTAGGCGCCAAGCTGGACCACCCATTGCTCACCATTGCCGGACGCTGGCACCGGCTTGGCTTTGGCTTCATCAGTCTTTTTTGCCAGCAGCTTGTCATCGACCGGAGAAGCGGCGCGAGGCTCGGGCGGTTTCTTCGCCGTATTGGCGGGACTGACTTCTGATTTCGCGGTGGTTGCCTTCTGCTCTGCCTTGGGTTCCGACTTCGGCTCTGGCTTGGTCTGGGTGGCAATCTGTTTGGCAGATTCGGCGGTCTTGGTTTCCGGGGCGGAAGTCGGCGGCAATGGCGTAGGGGTCGTCCCCGGCTTGACTGGCAGAATGCGTGAGGTAAAGGCGCCGGCATCCTGGGCCGGGATACGGATCTGGACGTCCTGCACCGGTTGTTTGGGGGCTTGGTCCATGATCATCGGCAGAACAATCGCCGCCAGCATCGCCAGCGCAATGGCGCCAACCAAACGACGGCGGGCGCGTTTCTTCAGTTCAAGTTGTGCGTCGTTTTCGCTCATCGTCTATTGCGCGCAGTACACCGGCCACAGTGAGGAAGGAACCAAAGGCGATAATTCTATCATTTTCCCCTGCTAGCTCCCTCGCTGCACGATAGGCGTCGGCTGGTGAATCGAAGCACGCTTCGACACGAATACCATAGTCCGCCAGTATCCGGGCCAACCCCTCGGCCGTCGTCCCGCGCGGCCCTGTCAGGGTTGCCGCGAGCCAGCGGTCGATGCGTCCCTTGACGCGCTCGACGACCCCTGCAATATCCTTGTCTGCCAACATGCCGAATACGGCCCATGTTTCTGGGTGAAAAGCCTCATTGGCCAAATAAGCGCCGAGATTGTCCGCCAGTACGCCGGCCGCCTGCGGATTGTGGGCGACATCCAGCACCACCGTCGGGCGGCCTGGCAAGACTTGGAACCGCCCGGGAAGCTCGACCTCGATCAGTCCGCGGCGAATGTCCTGCATGGAAACCGGCAGCCGATCCGCCAGCGTCTCCAGCGCAGCAATTGCCGCGCTGGCATTCGCCAGTTGGATGGCGCCACGTAACGCAGGGTAAGCCAGCCCCCCCCGCCTGCCGCGGCGTCCCCAATAGGTCCACTGTCCCTGCTCGGCCAGGTAGCCAAACTCCTCGCCTAATACCTGCAGGTCGGCGCCGATCCTTCTGGCGTGCTCAAGGAGGCTTCGCGGCGGTTGTGCATCGCCGACAATGGCAGGCCGGTCGGATCGGAAAATACCTGCCTTCTCGAAACCGATCGCTTCCCTCGTCTCACCGAGGTATTCCATGTGGTCGAGACCGACAGAAGCAACGATGGCGCAATCGGCATCGAAGGCATTCACCGCGTCCAGCCGTCCGCCCAGCCCGACCTCCAGGATAACCACCTCAACGCCGGCTGTCGAAAAGGCCTGCCAGGCCGCGAGTGTGCCGAACTCGAAATAGGTGAGTTGCGTGTCGCCGCGCGCCACTTCTACCTGCGCAAAAGACTCGCACACCACCTCATCGCAGGCTGGGCGTCCATCGATGCGCACCCGCTCGTTGTAATCGAGCAGATGCGGGGAGGTGTAGAGACCGACCCGGTAGCCGGCGCAGAGCAGAATGCGCTCCAGCATGGCGCAGGTGGATCCCTTGCCGTTGGTGCCGCCAACGGTGATCACCGGCACCTCCTGCTTGATTCCGAGCGCGCGCTTGACCAACAGCACGCGTTCCAGTCCCAATTCGATTGTCTGCGCGTGCAGGCGCTCGATGTGATCAAGCCAGCATTGCAGCGGGGAGTATCGGGTCAGAAGTGAGGATTGCATTGCCTGGGCAGGCCGCAGTCTGCCCGAAAATCAGACGGCCGGGATTCTCTGCAACAGGGATAACAACGATGCCAGCTTGTCACGCATCTCGCGCCGGTCGACGATCATGTCGATGGCGCCCTTCTCCAGCAGGAACTCGGCGCGCTGGAAGCCTTCCGGCAGTTTTTCGCGCACCGTCTGCTCAATGACGCGCGGACCGGCAAAGCCGATCAACGCGCCCGGCTCGGCCAAGACCACATCGCCGACAAAGGCAAAACTGGCCGAGACGCCGCCCATCGTCGGATCGGTGAGAATGGACACGAAGGGCAGCCGGTTGGCCGAAAGCTGCGTAATGGCCGCCGTGGTCTTCGCCATCTGCATCAACGAGAACAACCCCTCTTGCATGCGCGCACCACCGGTAGCTGTGACGCAGACGAAAGGCGCCTGCTGCTCGACGGCGACGCGCACGCCGCGCACGAAACGTTCGCCGACCACCGATCCCATCGAGCCGCCCATGAAATCGAACTCGAACGCCGCAATCACCGCCGGCAAGGTCTTCACCGCCCCCTGCATCACTACCAGCGCGTCGCCCTCTCCCGTATCGTCCGCCGCGGCATTGAGGCGATCTGCATAGCGCTTGCTGTCCTTGAACTTGAGCGGATCGACCGGCAGCACCTCGGCTCCGATTTCGAAACGGCCCTCCGGATCCAGCAGCAGGTCAAGCCGGGCGCGGGCGCCCAGGCGGTGATGGTGGGCGCACTTGGGACAGACATTGAGGTTTTTCTCGAGATCCGAGCTGTACAGGGTGGCTTCGCATCTCGGACACTTGCACCAGAGGCCTTCGGGAATCGATTTCTTGGCGCCTTCGGCGCGCTTGATCTTGGGCGGAAGCAGCTTCTGCAGCCAGCTCATCGCATCACCTCCCGGGAAACAGCCTGCTCATCCATCGCGCTACGGATGCCACGCAGGAAGGCCTCAACATGGGCGACAACCTGCTCGCGAGGGTTCTTTTCAATCTCTTCAATGATACGGCTGCCGATCACCACGGCATCGGCCACCGCAGCAATACGCCGCGCGCTTTCAGCATCGCGAATGCCGAAGCCGACACCCACCGGCATACCGACTTTCTGGCGGATCGCCGGAATGCGCCGCACCACCTCATCCAGGTCGAGATGCCCGGCCCCGGTGACGCCCTTCAGCGAAACATAGTAAATGTAACCGCTGCCGACCGCAGCCACCTGGCCGAAACGTTCATTCGTCGAAGTCGGTGCCAGCAGGAAGATGGGATCGATGCCGACCGCCTTGATTTTCGACGAAAACTCGCCACATTCTTCAGGCGGATAATCCACCACCAGCACACCATCCACTCCGGCTTGCTTCGCCTCGGCGGCAAAAGCGCCCGCTCCCATCGCCTCGATCGGGTTGGCATAGCCCATCAGCACCACGGGTGTAGTGGCATCGCCGACGCGGAATTCGCGCACGATCGCCAGCACTTGACGCAGCGACATGCCATGCTTCAGCGCCCTTTCGGAGGCACGTTGGATAGTCGGCCCGTCTGCCATCGGATCGGAAAAGGGCACGCCCAGTTCAATGATGTCAGCGCCGCCTGCAACCAGGGCGTGCATCAGCGGCAAAGTCAGGGCGGGATCGGGATCACCGGCAGTAATGAAGGGGATCAGGGCCTTACGTCCCTGTCCGGCAAGTTTCTCAAAGGTGCTCTTGATGCGCGACATCAGAATTGGATTCCCGATTTCTCAGCCACAGTATGCATGTCCTTGTCGCCGCGGCCGGAGAGATTCACCAGGAGGAGCTTGTCCTTCGGCAGCGTCGGCGCCAGCTTGGCGGCGTAGGCCAGC
This sequence comes from uncultured beta proteobacterium, assembly GCA_947084915.1. Taxonomy (GTDB): domain Bacteria; phylum Pseudomonadota; class Gammaproteobacteria; order Burkholderiales; family Rhodocyclaceae; genus Desulfobacillus. Next base: position 7,750 of record CAMTUN010000001.1, read on the forward strand.
GCATGCGCGGACTCCAGCGCCGGAATGATGCCCTCGAGGCGGCACAGCGCGTGGAAGGCAGCCAGGGCTTCGTCGTCGGTCACTGCGACATAGTCGGCGCGGTGGCTGTCCTTCAGCCAGGCGTGCTCCGGGCCGACGCCGGGATAGTCGAGACCGGCGGAAATCGAATGCGTCTCGATGATCTGGCCGTTCTCGTCCTGCAGCAGGTAGGTGCGGTTGCCGTGCAGCACGCCGGGTCTGCCGGCGATGAGCGAAGCGGAATGATGACCGCTGTCCAGACCATAGCCGGCCGCCTCGACGCCAATCAGTTTCACCGCCTCGTCCGGAATATAGTCGTAGAAGATGCCCATTGCATTGGAGCCGCCGCCCACACAAGCGATGACGTAGTCCGGCTGGCGCCCTGCGAGTTCGGGCATCTGTGTGCGGCATTCCGCGCCGATCACCGTCTGGAAATCTCGCACCATCATGGGATAGGGGTGAGGGCCGGCGACGGTGCCGATGATGTAGAAGGTGTTGCCGACATGGGTCACCCAGTCGCGCATGGCTTCGTTCAGGGCATCCTTCAGCGTCTTCGAGCCGGACTCCACCGGCACCACGCTGGCGCCGAGCAGCTTCATGCGATAGACGTTGGCGGCCTGGCGCTTGACATCCTCGCTGCCCATGTAGACCACGCATTCCATGCCGTAGCGGGCCGCCACGGTAGCGGTAGCCACGCCGTGCTGACCCGCGCCGGTTTCGGCGATGACGCGCGGCTTGCCCATGCGGCGCGCCAGCATCGCTTGGCCGATACAGTTGTTCACCTTGTGCGCGCCGGTGTGGTTGAGATCCTCGCGTTTGAGATAGATCTGCGCACCACCGAGCAACTCAGACCAGCGCCGGGCGTGATAAATCGGGCTGGGGCGGCCGACGTAGTGCTTCAGTTCATACTCGAACTCGGCCTTGAAGGCGGGATCCGCTCTGGCGGCGGCATAGGCCACGCGCAGTTCGTCAAGGGCCTCGATCAACGTCTCGGCGACGAAGGTGCCGCCGTAGGGGCCGAAATGACCGCGCGCATCAGGTAGATCGTACATCCCCATCTCTTACTCCCGATATGAACGCGGCGATCCTGGCAGCGTCCTTGATTCCCTTGGCGGCTTCCACCCCGCTGCTGACATCCACCGCCCATGGCCGTACGGCACTCACCGCCTCAGCCACATTGCCGGCATCCAGCCCGCCGGACAGGATGACCGGCAGGGGTAGGCCCGGCGGGATCAGCGACCAGTCAAAGGTTTTTCCGCCACCGCCGTAGCCCTCGACGTAGGCATCGAGCAACAGGCCCTGCGCGGAGGGGTAGGTATTGGCGCATTTTACCAAATCGAAGCCCGCCCTCACTCGCGCCGCCTTTATGTAGGGGGCATGGAAGGAGTGGCAGAAGGACTCTTCCTCGTCGCCGTGGAATTGCAGCAATTGGATCGGCACCGCTTCCATGATGCGTCGCACTGCGAGCTTCGATTCGTTTACGAACAAACCGACCAGCGTGACGAAGGGCGGCACGACGCGGGCGATCTCCCAAGCCTGCGCCACATTGACGCAGCGCGGGCTTGAAGCATAGAAAACCAGGCCGATAGCGTCGGCACCCAGTTCGACAGCGGCGCGGGCATCCTCCGGACGAGTGATGCCGCAGATCTTGATGCGGGTTTTATGCAAGCTGGAGTGCGACTGGATCGAAAGGCGCGATGATACGGCCATTCATGGGCAACTGCCAGCGCGTATCGTACTCGACACCGGATAGATACAGGCCCGACGGGGAGAAAGTCGGTGCCGCCAAGCTACGATCCCGGCTTGCGATCAGTTCGGCGATCCATTCAGGCGGATGGGCGCCCTTACCGACATAGATCAGGGCCCCGACCATATTGCGCACCATGTGATGGAGGAAGGCGCTGGCGCGGAACTCGAAGATGATGCAGTCGCCCTGGCGGGACACTGTGGCCCGATGCATCGACTTCACAGGAGACTTGGCCTGGCAAGCGGCGGCACGAAAGGCGGAAAAATTCCGCTCCCCCTCCAGCAGGACAGCGCCAACGCGCATCGCCTCCACATCAAGCGGAATATGGAACCAGCCGACCTTTCCATGCAGAAGAGCCGGACGCACCGCATGGTTGTGGAGGATGTAACGATAGCTACGCGAGCGCGCGGAAAAGCGTGCATGGAAATCGTCTGGTACCACGCGCGACCAGCGCACGGCGATACTTTCCGGCAGATGCGCATTCACGCCACGCACCCAGGCATTCTCAGGCCTTGCGACGGGCGCATCGAAATGCACCACCTGCGCCGCCGCATGCACGCCGGCATCGGTGCGACCGGCGCACGCCACACGGATGGGCGCACAGGCGATTTCGGCGAGCGCCTTCTCCAGCGCATCCTGGATGGTATTGCCCGCCGGCTGGGTCTGCCAGCCGGCAAATGGAGCGCCATCGTACTCCAGACCCAGTGCGATTCTCACGAGGCGACTCCCATGAAGACGAGGATACCCAAAGTCAGTCCCGCCAGCACGGCATAATCGGCCAAGGCAAGCCGGGCCTGGCGCAAGCGTACCAACTCGATTGCCTCGTCGCTGCTTGAGCACTCCAGCCACTCGCGCCAGTGTCTGCCGGGAGGCGCCAGTTCGACATATCGCAGAACCAACATCAGGCGTACCGCAACGCGACCACGATCCAGTCCCAGCCAGGCCAAGGGCAGTATCAGTCCATGGAGTCCGGCCACCAATCCTTCCACGCCCGTCATTTGCAACAGCACAGCCAAGGTCGCCAGCACGAAGAGAAGACGCAGCAAGTGGTCGAAGCCCAGACAGACCCCTTCCTCCGTCGGACCGAGGCTGCCCAATGGTGGCAGCAGATAGACGCCCGGAGTGGCCAGTGCGAAGAGCATCACGAGCGAGACGATCAACCAGCGGGTGCGCTTAAGCAACAAACCCAGGCGTTTCGGCGCAAGCCATGCGCCTGCGGCCAGCGCGGCAGTGCAAGCCAGCGACAATCCAAGCAGAGGCAACCACTGGACAAGCGTGGTCGCCACGCCCCACGCAATGAGACGAACTGTCGGGTGCAACATCGGGAGCGGTAAAAACGACGGGGGGGGCAACGCCCCCCGTCAGACGGTTCAGCTCAGCTTCGCGAGCATGCCTTGTGCCTTGGCCTGCTGTTCGGCATTGCCTTCTTTCGCCACTTCGGTCAGCAACTCACGTGCGCCTTCCTTGTCGCCCATCTCCTCATAGGCCTTGGCCAATTCCAGCTTGGTTGCCACTTCGTCTCCTGCAGCAGGCTCGGGCGCTGCTGCAGGTTCCCCCAGATTAAGACTAATGGAGCCGAGATCAATAGCGGGCTCCGCTTGGGGTCCTGGTTTTGACGCGGGTGGCGCACCAATATTGAAGTCGAAATCGAGAGCACTTCCACCCGCGATGGTCTTCTCCAGGTCGACTACTTCAGCAGAAGCAGGACTGTCGGGGGTGGCAGGTGCGCCAAGATCGAGATCAAAGTGCAAGCCCTCGTCGGCGGTAGTAGCCGGCTCGTCGAGTCTGATGTCGAGTGCCAGATCGGTGGCAGGGGACTGGGCCGACTTCGTCACGTCCATGATCATGGTCGCTTCGGGGTTGTACCCAGCCGGTTTGCTTTCCGCAGGCTTGGAATCCAGGCCAAGATCGAAGTCCAGCCCGGCAGCTTCTTCGGCCGGCGCGGCTTTGGCTGCAGGCGCACGGGGCGCGGGTGCCGGCGCTGCAGGCGAGCCCAAGTCGAGATCGAAATCCAGCGCCGGGGCGGCAGCAGATGACGCCCCGGCAGCGGCCTCGACCGGCTTTTCCAGGATCACCGTCGCAGCGCCCTTTTCTACAGCCGCGGCGATTTGACTCAACTCACCCGGCATGGTCCACGTATCGCGCAATTGTTTCTCGCCCGCCGGTACGATGATCGTCGTATCGGTATGGATGGTCTGCTTCTCCCCCGTGGCCGCACCGCCGTAAAGCGGGTTGGCTGGATCGAGTTTCAACCCCATCGCCGCGGCTTTTTCCCAATCCCCGCCGACTCCGCCCGTTTGCGCGTAAAGATCACTCGCCAGGGTTTCGAATTGTTTGTTGTTCTTGCGTCCCGCGTAAATCTCCAGGAGCTTGACGTGGATCGCGGTACGGGTCGGGTCGGTCTTCAGCGCATCGAGCAGAATCTCCTCAGCCTGCGCATCGCGGCCGTAGGCCATGTACACGTCGGCCTCGGCCACCGGATCGACGCCTTCATCGGCATCAATGGCGCCGATGGAAGCCTGGCTGAAATCCGTCGCCATCGAACTGCCCGTGGTATCGACGCTCTGTCCGCCGGTGGCGCCAAAGACGGAGTTCGCCGTCAGGTTGGCCGTGGTGGTCGGCGGGGCTTCACCCCCCTCCTGCTGCTTCCTCTGACGCTGACGGTAGGCAATAAAACCGAGCAGGCCCAGCACCAACACACCACCGCCAAGGATGGCCGGATTGTCCATCAACTCATCAAGGAAATCCGGCTCGGCCAGAGGCGGTGGAGGAAGTGCCTTCTTCGGCGCAGGCTTCGGTGCTTCCGCCGGCTTGAGGGTCTCGGCGGGCTTGACCACTTCTGCCGGCTTTTCGCCCTCGGTCGGCTTGGCCAGGACAGGCTCAGCAGGTTTGGCAGACTCCGCCAGCTTTTCTTCGGCAGGTTTCTCAGCAACTGCCGGCGCGGGGGCCATAACAGGCGCGGTCTCAGGGGCCTTGGCGGGGACAGCCGATACGGGGGGCGCAGGAACAGCTTTCACAGCGGCTTGCTTCTGCAATTCAGCGAGACTCTGATTCTTCAGTTCGACAAGCTTCTGCAACTCCTTGAGGTTCTTCTCCAGGTCAGCCTGACGCGACTGCGCTTCCTTGAGCGCTCTCTCCTTGGCAACCAGGTCTTCCTCCAGCGCAGCGATCTTGCCCTGCACGGCACGCGTATCCTTGGCGGCCTCCGCCTTAGAAACCTTCAGCTGATCTTTCGTCTCGGCCGGCGCCGGAGCCTTGTCCTCGACTTTCGCACCTATCTTGCCGGTGACAACCTGCTTGGCGGCTTCCTCCTTCGGCGCCTCCGCGCTGGCGGCGGCCGAAGCGAGTTTCTGGCGATAGGCATTGAAATCCGCGGTATGAACCGATATGGTTTTTCGTGCTTCGCGAACATCCACTGCTGCAACTGCGTCGCGGTCGGGAATGTCAAGTATCTTGCCCGCCTTCAAGCGGTGCATGTTGTCGTTTATGAAGGCATCCTTGTTGCTGCGGAAAATCGCGACCAGCATCTGATCCAGGCTGACCCCGGCGTATTGGACCTCGGCGGCGATCTTGCGCAGATACTCCCCTTTTTTCACTTCACGGCCCTGTGAATCACCGGCCGGTTTGGTTCCTTCGGGTTTTTTCGCCAGCAGTTTGTCATCCACCGGGGCGGCAGCACGCACTTCCGGCTGCTTGGGTGACACCACCGGCGAAGGTTGGGCAGTTGCGGATATATCGCGCTTGTCAACGGGAGCCGCGACAGGCTTGCGTGCCAGGACTTCAGGTGCCGGATCCAGGAGGAAGGTGTATTCGCGCACCAGGCGGCCGGCGGTCCAGTTCAATTCGATCAGCAGGTCGAGGAAGGGCTCGTTGATCGGCCGGTCAGTCGTCATCCGGATCCGCGGCTTTCCGCTCGTCTGCTTATCGATCACCAGCTTGATGCCGGACAGGGCGGGGGCGAATTCAATGCCGGCCTGCTTAAAGGCGTCATGCGGGGCGAGGCGGGCAGACAGCGAAGAGAGTTCCTCGCGGGAGGCTGTCAATTCGATCTCGGCGTGCAGGGGTTGCCCCAGTGCGGACAGCACTGTGATCCTACCCAGCCCTGCCGCGTTCGCACCCATCGGCAGAACAGCAAACGCCGTCGCCAATACGAATGCATTGAATGAGAGTCTCAGAAATTTTATATGCACCGCGTCACCCTCGCGGAGAGTTTACGAACAAGTAACATAACATCATGATGTTAGCTATGCAAGCTAAACTTCATTATTACATTTAAGCCAAAGCCGGCATGAAATCAACCGGTTTTTGATGGGCAAACGACTCCTTGCCTGACCTACCAGCATATTATGGTTTCCTGAAAGGCCGGGGAGCGAATCCGGGCTTGGTACGACTCAAGCTTCGAGCAGTATGCGAAGCATGCGGCGCAACGGCTCGGCCGCACCCCACAGCAATTGATCGCCGCAAGTGAATGCCCCCAGGTAGTGCGGACCCATGTTGAGCTTGCGCAGGCGCCCAACCGGAACCGCCAGCGTGCCGGTCACAGCCGTCGGCGTCAACTCCCGAATGGAAATGTCGCGGTGATTCGGCACCACTTTCACCCAACTATTCGACTCGGCGATCATGCCCTCGATCTCGTCCAGCGGTACGTCCTTCCGGAGCTTCAGGGTCAGCGCCTGGCTGTGGCAACGCATGGCGCCCACGCGCACACAAATGCCGTCGATGGGCACCGGACTGGCCTCGCGGCCGAGAATCTTGTTGGTTTCGGCCTGGCCCTTCCACTCCTCCCGGCTCTGGCCATTCTCAAGTTCTTTGTCGATCCAGGGGATCAGGCTGCCCGCCAGCGGCACGCCGAAATTCGCCGTCGGGAATTTCTCTTCCCGCAGGATGCCTGCCACCTCGCGATCGATAGCGAGGATCGCCGAAGCAGGATCGTCGAGCAACCCCTTCGCCACGCGATGCACCTCGCCCATCTGGGTAAGCAGTTCGCGCATGTTCTGGGCGCCAGCGCCTGATGCCGCCTGGTAGGTCATGGCACTCATCCATTCGACAAGATCGCGCCGGAAAAGGGCACCGACTGCCATCAGCATCAGGCTGACGGTGCAATTACCGCCGATCCAGTTGCGGCTACCCTGTGCCAGGGCGCTCTTGATGACATCAAGATTGACCGGGTCGAGGATGATGACCGCATCGTCCTTCATGCGCAGAGACGATGCCGCATCGATCCAGTGGCCGTTCCAGCCGGCCGTGCGCAGTTTCGTGAACACCTCGGTAGTGTAGTCGCCACCCTGGCAGGAAATAATGATGTCCATCGACCTCAGCGCATCGACATTTCGGGCATCCTGCAATGCCGGCACGTCGCGACCGATGGAAGGCCCCTTGCCGCCCACCTGCGAAGTCGTGAAGAACAACGGATCGATCAGGTCGAAATCCCGTTCTTCCATCATGCGCTGCATCAGAACGGAGCCGACCATGCCTCGCCAGCCCACCAGACCCACTCTTTTCATTTCAGCTTCCCATAATTCAGTTTGATGACTACAGCGCCGCGATCACCGCGTCGCCCATTTCCCGGGTTCCGACCTGCTTCATTCCCGCTTCGAAGATGTCGCCAGTGCGCAAACCCAGCTGCAATACTTTCTTCACCGCAGATTCGATGCGCCCGGCGGCGGCCTCATGGCCAAAGGTATAACGCATCATCATGGCCACTGAAAGGATGGTCGCCAGCGGATTGGCTACCCCCTTGCCGGCAATGTCAGGCGCAGAACCGTGGATCGGCTCGTACATCCCCTTGTTCTTCTCGTCGAGCGAGGCCGAGGGCAGCATGCCGATCGATCCGGTCAGCATCGAGGCTTCGTCGGACAGGATGTCGCCGAACATATTGCCCGTCACCATGACATCGAACTGCTTCGGGTTGCGCACCAGTTGCATGGCAGCGTTGTCCACCAGCATATGGGACAGTTCGACGTCGGGGTAGTTCTGCGCCTCGTCCGACACCACGTCACGCCACAACTGGGTACATTCCAGCACGTTCATCTTGTCCACCGAGCAAAGCTTGCGGCTGCGCTTCCTCGCCGCCTCGAAGGAGACGCGCGCAATGCGGCGAATCTCGCTCTCCGAGTAGATCATGGTGTTGATGCCGACTTTCTCCCCGTTACGCATTTCGATGCCGCGCGGCTCACCGAAGTAAATGTCACCGGTCAGTTCGCGCACGATGAGGATGTCCAGCCCCGCCACCACCTCGGGCTTGAGCGTGGAGGCATTGGCCAGTTCGGGATAGAGCACCGCTGGACGCAGGTTGGCGAAAAGCCCAAGATCCTTGCGAATGCCCAGCAGGCCGCGCTCCGGGCGTTTCTCGCGCGGCAGCGTATCGTATTGCGGACCGCCAACGGCGCCGAGCAGCACGGCGTCGGCCTCGCGCGCGAGTTTCCGGGTCGCCTCGGGATAGGGCTCGCCTGCGGCATCCACCGCGCAACCGCCCAGCAGGGCAGTCTCCATCTCCAGCTTGATGCCATCCTGACGCAGCGCCTCGAGCACGCGCACGGCCTGGCCAACGATTTCGGGGCCGATGCCATCACCGGGCAAAACACAAACTTTCATTCGATTCCTTTCATCCGTGGAAGATCACCCACCAACTCACCGTCGTCCGACGTCCAGGCTGGCTGCGGTGCTGATTTACCTGGCAGATTTTTCCACGGCCTTGCCGCCCGCCTGGATATCTTTGCCGACGCCCTGCACCGTATTGCAGCCGGTCAGGGTGAGTATTGCGATAAAGGGCAACATCAGTTTTAGGCGCTTCATGAATACATCCCTTCCTTAAAATAATTCATGCTTTCCCGGGAGTTGCCGTAATACAGTTTGAACAGCGGCCTGTCCCGGCCACCTCGTGCCGAAAAACGTCTGCAGCCGAGTGTATTTCCATTAGAAAGCATTTGAATTATATCGAAATCAAGCCTGCAATGCCGCACCGCAGCAGGCCCCGCACTGAGTGATTTGATGAACACAGCAGCCCTGGCAATCGGCCTGGTCCTTTTGATTGCAGCCGTCGCATCGGCTTACGTCCATGCTGGCCAGCGCAAACAACGCAAGGCCATCGCGGACACCCGGCGCATCGCCCATGCCGTGAAGGAATATTTCGCCCGCAGCAGCGCCGAGGTCAGTGCCCAATGCATTCACATACATGGCCGCTTCCTGATTCTGCTCGAATCCGAACCGCTAAAGCGTTTTCGATACTCGCATATCGTCGAGGCTTCTCTCATCAGCCATGTCGAGAAGGGACTGGGTCTGCACGTCGACCACGTATTCTGGCGTTTTCCCCTTCCCGTCGGTCCCTCATCCACTCATGATAAGGCGAATATCAAACCTGCTTCGCGCGAAGACGATTGCATCATTCAGGGCATCCGCGAGGCAAAAACGAACCCCGGCTACCACGTCGCCGAAGACTCCTGGGATCAGTTCGAGAAAGCGCAGCAAGGCGATGCTGTCGCGCAACCTTCTACGCCCGTCGAGGACGGCAAGGACGATCAGGGCCGGTAGACTCTGCGGCAGTCGGACTTCCGAACTTCATGACACATCATCTGCCACAGATGACCGCCAGCCTCGCCAGAGGATGATCATGCCGATGAGGGCAAAGACTGAACTCAATGTAAAGGTCAGTTCCGCACCCAGAGAATCCCACGCCCAGCCGCTGAGCAGCCCACCCAGCATGCCGCCGGCGCCGAAAGACACGCTGCCGTAGAGCGCCTGGCCGCGCGCCTGATGGCGGCCTGAAAACCAGCGGTTGACCGCCGCCACTGCGGCGGCATGATAGGCGCCGAACGTCGCCGCATGCAGCACCTGCGCGAGAAGCACGATCCATAGCCATTCCACACCCCAACCAATCATGAGAAACCGCGCCACTGCACAGGCAAAGCTGAACAGCAGGATCGTGCGCAGTGGAAAAACGTGGAGCAGGCGCGGCAGGTATAGGAAGACAACGATCTCGGCCACCACCCCCAGCGTCCAGAGTAAACCCACCATCGTCGTGCCATAGCCATGGCTGACGAGATAGATGGAATAGAAAACGTACAGCGCGCCATGCGCAGCCGACATAAAAAAGCAGGCGGCAAAAAGGGATGTCACTTCACGCCGGCGCAGGATGTCCCGGATAGGCAGGCGGTCGGACTCGTGGCGTTCTTCGCGTTTTTCAGGCAGCGCCAACGCGCAGGCCAGAATGCCGCCGAGAACCCCCAAAGAAACCCATAACATCGCCGAGAGCGGCAAGCGGTCGAGCAGCCAGCCGAGTCCCAGCACGGCAACGACGAAGCCGACCGAGCCCCACAGGCGGATCGAGCCATAGCGGCTGGCCCGGGTGCCGAGATGGGAGAAAGTCAGCGCCTCGACCAGCGGCAGCGAGGCGCTCCAGAAGAAGGCCAACAGCGCCATGCCGAGAAAAAATCCGATAAAGCTCTGTGTGAAGAAAAAACAGGAGAAGCCGAGAATGCTCATCAGTGCCGCGCCGCGCACGATCGGCGTCTTGGCCCCCAGCCGGTCGGCCAGCCATCCCCACAGATTCGGCGCCAGGAGGCGCATGACCTGCATCAACGACATCAGCACGCCGATGTCCCAGGCGGAGAACTGCAGCGACTGGAGGTAGAGCGTGAAGTAAGGAGAAAAGGCGCCGATGAAGGCGAAATAGAAGAAGTAGTACGCCGACAAGCGCCAGTAGGGAACCATCAGACGGATAACGGGGCGGAACCGCCCCCCTGGAGACGCGTCAGGCCTTGTGGGCGAGCAACATCGCGTGCAGTTCGTCCTTGAGTTTCAGGCGCTGCTTCTTCATTTCATCGAGTGCGATATCGGTAACAGGCTCCTCGTTTTCCTCGATGCGCCGGATGTTCTTGTTGACCTGATGGTATTCGTCGAAGAGCCTGGCGAAATGATGATTGCCGGTCTTCAACTGATGAATGGCGTCCTTGTACTCGGGAAACTCGTGATGCAGATCGTGTTGCTGCAGTTCCATGATGCGTCCTTGCTTGCTTGATTGAAATGAAAACACCCGATGCGACGCTCAAGCCTCATCTGGTTCGGGATCTTCCACGGCAGCGCCACGCGGACTGTCCGTCCGTGGCGCACCAGCCGCGATCTTCGGGGTGTCGCAGGTCACATCGCCGCACTGGGCACGATGGCGCAGGGCATGATCCATCAGCACCAGGGCCAGCATCGCCTCGGCCACCGGTGTGGCGCGGATGGCCACGCAAGGGTCGTGGCGGCCGTGGGTTTCCACTGTGACCGGCGTGCCCTGCTTGTCGATCGAGCGGCGCGGCAGGCGGATGCTGGAGGTCGGCTTGACGGCAATTTGCACCACGACATTCTGGCCGCTCGAAATACCGCCCAGCGTGCCGCCGGCATTGTTTGACAGAAAGCCTTCAGGCGTCATTTCGTCGGAATGTTCCGTGCCTTTCTGCGAAACGCTGTCAAAGCCGGCACCGATCTCGACGCCTTTCACCGCATTGATGCCCATCATGGCGTAGGCGATGTCCGCGTCCAGCCGGTCATACACCGGCTCGCCCCAGCCCACCGGCACGCCCTCGGCCACCACGGTGACCTTGCCGCCAACCGAGTCGCCGGACTTGCGCAGCGCGTCCATATGGGCTTCCAGCCGCGGCACGCTGTCGGGATCGGCCGAAAAAAAGGAATTGGCGTAAACCCCCTCCCAGGACTTGAACGGGATCACCAGCGATCCCAACTGCGACAGACAACCGCGCACGACAATGCCGTAGCGCTCGCGCAGCCATTTCCGGGCGATGGCGCCCGCGGCCACGCGCACGGCGGTCTCACGCGCGGAAGCGCGGCCACCGCCGCGGTAGTCGCGGATCCCGTACTTCTGCCAGTAGGTGTAGTCGGCGTGTCCCGGCCGGAATGCCTCGGCGATGTTGCCGTAGTCCTTGCTGCGTTGATCCTCGTTGCGGATGAGCAGTGCGATCGGCGTGCCCGTCGTGCGGCCCTCGAAGACGCCGGAGAGGATCTCGACGGTGTCGGATTCCCGCCGCTGCGTGACGTGTCGCGACGTGCCTGGCTTGCGCCGGTCCAGTTCGACCTGGATGTCCGCCTCGCACAGCGCCAGCCCGGGCGGGCAGCCGTCGACGACACAGCCAATGGCCGGGCCGTGCGACTCGCCGAAGGATGTGACGCAGAAAAGTTTGCCGAGGGTATTGCCGGACATGGGAAGACTGGAGTGAAATCAGCCGCAAGTTTATCATAGGGGCATTGCCAACCCGTCCTTGCACCCATGCGTAAAAGTCAGTCCCGCCGGAACGGCGACAAGGGGGTTAACAAGCCCGCCCCCGCCGCGCCCGTGCCCATTCCGTCCGTACAGCCGACCACACGCTGGCAGCGGACGCAGCGCTACGTGTGGGACAAGGGCGGCAGCAAGGGCGGGCGCACCAAATAAAAAAAGGCCGCGCGCGGCGGCCTTTCCTGAAGCACGTCGTCCTTATGTCTTTGCCACCGTTTCGTCGCGCAGGGCGCGGCGCAGAATCTTGCCGACGTTGGTCTTCGGCAAATCATCGCGAAACTCGACCAGCCTGGGCACCTTGTAGCCGGTCAAATTCACCTTGCAGTGGGCGATAAGCGCTTCGGCGCTGAGGTTCGGGTCCTTCTTGACGACAAAGATTTTCACCGCCTCGCCGGATTTGTCGTCCGGCACGCCGACCGCCGCCACCTCGAGCACGCCCGCATGCATGGCCACCACCGCCTCGATTTCATTTGGGTAAACGTTGAAACCGGAGACAAGAATCATGTCCTTCTTGCGGTCAACGATACGCACGAAACCCAGCTCGTCCATCACGCCGACATCACCCGTACGCAGGAAGCCGTCTGGCATGATGACTTTCGCCGTCTCATCCGGCCGGTTGTAGTAGCCGCGCATCACCTGCGGGCCGCGCACGCAGATCTCGCCCGCCTCGCCGATGGGCAGATCGTTGCCGGCATCATCGCGGATGACGACTTCCGTGGAAGGCACCGGCAGGCCAATGGCGCCGTTGTACTCCTTCAGATCGAGCGGGTTGATGGTTGCCGCCGGCGAAGTTTCGGTGAGGCCGTAGGCCTCGATCAGTGGTATGCCGGTGACCTGCTTCCACTTGTCCGCCACCACCTTCTGCACCGCCATGCCGCCGCCCAGGGTTATGCACAACTTCGAGAAGTCGAGCTTGACGAAATTCTCGTCGTTGAGCAGAGCGTTGAACAGGGTGTTGACGCCGGTGATCGCCTCAAAGGGATGCTGGGACAACTCCTTGACGAAGCCCGAGATGTCGCGCGGATTGGTGATGAGCAGGTTGCTCCAGCCAATCTTGAATTCTGATTTCCGCCCGCGTTGGCCGTCTTCCTGGACCACGCGGGCGTGATTCACATCTTCACAACCTCTCAGCCCGACACCGCGGCCGACACCGGCCCGGTCTGCACCTTGGACTGGTCGCGTGCCAGGTCTTCGCGCGTGGTGATGCGGCGGAACCAGACCGTCACCGCACTGGACGTCAGCACGATGAACAGCGAATACAGCACCGGGATCAGCAACACCTGCTGCTGCATTTCGTCCTTGAAGGTCAGCACGACGATCAGCACCGCCAGCGGGCCGTTCTGTATGCCGGTCTCCAGCGCGATGGTGCGCGAGCGCCGCGGATCCTGGCGCAGCAGCTTGCTGAGCAAATAACCCAGCAGCATGCCGACCAGACCGATGCCGATGGCTGCGGCATACACCGCCGCCGGCGTTGTCGCCAGCAGCACGTGGTTGCGCGGCACCCAGGTCAGGATCAGGAACAGGATGACGAAAATGCCCAGCGCGCCGCCCACCAGCTCGACGGTGGCGCCGACATTGGGGTTCCATTTGCGCAGCACCATGCCGATCAGCGTGGGCACGATCAGCACCACCAGCACCTGGGCCACGTTGCCCGCCGGCACCGTGTATTCGGACGGCAGGCCCTTCAGCCCGGAGTAGAAGTCCAGCAGCAGCGGCACCATCGCCACCGCCACCAGCGTCGAACAGACCGTCATCATGATCGACAAAGCCAGCACGCCCTTGCTGAAGTAGGTGAAGATGTTCGAGGTGGTGCCGCCGGGCATGCAGCCCATCAGGATCAGGCCGATCGCCAGCGCCGGCGGCAGGCCCAGCACCACGGCCAGGGTGTAGCCCAGAAACGGCATGATCGCGTACTGGCACAGCAGGCCGATGAGGATGCCCTGCGGCTTCTTGAAGGCAATGCGGAAGTCCTTGAAGGTCAGGGACGCGCCCATGCCCAGCATGATGAGCATCATCATGATGCCGAGCAGTTTGGTTTCGGTGTCGGTGAGCATTTGTCGTGCCTCGCTGGGTCAGGCGGGTTGGCGGGATTGGTACTCGGCCTTGAGGTTCTTGCGCAAGACCTTGCCGACCGGCGTCTTGGGCAGCTCGCGGCGAAACTCCACCGCCTTGGGCACCTTGTAGTCGGTCAGGTGCTGGTGGCAAAACGCGCGCACCTGCTCTTCGGTCAGCCCGTCGGTCTGCGGCACCACAAAGGCGCGCACCGCTTCGCCGGTCTTGGCGTCGGTCACGCCGATCACGCCGACGTCCAGCACTTCGTCCATCATCGCGATCACGTCCTCGACCTCGTTGGGATAGACCTTGAAGCCCGAGACGACAATCATGTCCTTCTTGCGGTCGACGATCCTGAAGTAGCCGTCGGCGTCCATCACCGCCACGTCGCCGGTATGAAGCCAGCCGTCCTTGATGGTGTTGGCCGTCTCGTCGGGCCGCTGCCAGTAGCCGGCCATCACCTGCGGGCCGCGCACGATCAGTTCGCCCGGCGCGCCCAGCGGCACCGGCTGGTCATGGTCGTCCACCAGGCTCACCTCGGTGCCCGGCACCGGCAGGCCGATCGAGTCGGGCCGCGGCGTGCCGCTCATCGGGTTGAACGACACCACCGGCGAAGACTCCGTCAGGCCATAGCCCTCGGCAATGCGGGTGCCGGTGATGCGCTGCCAGCGCTCGGCCACCGCATGCTGCAGCGCCGCGCCGCCGGCCACCGCCGCCTTCAGTTGGCGCGGCGGGAAAGCGGTGAACCACTCTTCGTTCATCAGCGCGTTGAACAGCGTGTTGACGCCGCTGATCCAGGTGATGGGGTAGTTGTCGAAGGCCCGCTGCAGATTCTGGATCGGCCGCGGGCTGGGCACCATCACATTGCGCGCACCGACCGAGTAGAAACACAGCAGGTTCAAGGTGAAGGCGAAGATGTGGTACAGCGGCAGCGCCGTCAACACCACCTCCTTGCCGTCGTCGATGTGGCTGCGGCCCATGGCAATGGCCTGCTCCATATTGTTGAGCAGGTTGCCGTGGCTCAGCATCGCCCCTTTGGCCACGCCGGTGGTGCCGCCGGTGTACTGCAGCGCGGCCAGGTCGTCGTGGCCCAGATCCCGCCAGTAGCCGGCCGGGTCGATCTTGAGTTGCTGCCGCAGCGCGGCGCCTTCGGCCAGGGCCTGGGGCAGCCGCACATGGTCGATCGAGAGCGGCGGCAGCACCTTGTTCCACCAGCGCATCACGCCGCGGATGACGGCGCGCGGCACGGGCGAGAAGAACTGCGGCACCTCGACCACGATCACCTTCTTGATGTTCGTTCGGGCTAGTATGTCCGCCAGCTTGTCGGCGAACATGTCGACGATCACCACCGCCTCGGCGCCGCTGTCGCGGAACTGGTGCTCCATCTCGGTGGGCGTGTACAGCGGGTTGGTGTTGACCAGCACACAGCCGGCCTTGAGGATGCCGAAGGCCACCACCGGGTAGGCCAGGCAGTTGGGTGTCTGCAGCGCCACGCGCGTGCCCGCCGCCAGCCCCAGAGCCTGGCGCAGATAGACCGCAAACGCATCGGAGTGCGCCGCGACCTGGGCGTAGGTGAGCGAGCCGTGCATGCCGTTGGGCATGCAGGTCGTGAAGGCGATCTGGTCCGCGTAGCGCGTGGCGGCTTCGCTCAGCAGGGCCGGCAGGTTGGGGTGGCGCGGCGGCGGCAACTCGCGCGCGGTCAACGCGCCGTAGTGGGCGACCCAGGGCTTGAGTTCATAGACGGTGGCGGGCAAGGCGATCTCCTGTGGCGTGGGCGGCAAGGAAAAAACGTGGCCTGTCAGGTGCCGCCGGTCTCGGCGGGCCAATCGCGGATATAGGCCTTGAGCATCCGGTTCTCGAAGCCCTGCTCCTCAAGCACCGCGCGGGCAACGTCGTGAAAGGAAATCACGCCCATCAGCGTGCCGCCGTCCATCACCGGCAGGTAACGCATGTGATGCTCGACCATGAAGCGGCGCAGTTCGTCGACCTCCATGTCCGGACCTGCGGATATGGGATCGGGCACCATGACGCCGGACAAGGGCGCGGCGCCCCAGGCAGCGCCACTGGCGTGCGCAGCCTTCAGTACCTCGCGAAAAGTCAGGATGCCGACCATGCGCCCGGCGTCGAAGACGACCAGAGAGCCGACATCCTGCTCCGTCATGATCGCCACAGCATCGGCCAGCGTCTTGTTAGGCCCGATCGTGAACAGGACCTGGCCCTTGACCGCAAGAATTTCCCTGACTTGCATGCTGTCCTCTTTTTTGTGGCTATAGACTCGCTTAACTTAATCTTAGTCGATTGCAAAGGCCGGCGAAAGAGCATTCGCTCTAAATATCCAGGAATTCCCCTTCGCCGAACACCAGCCTGCAGTGCACTGGCTTGTCCGGAAACAGCGCCCTGACGGCAAATCGGTAGTTTTCCATCTGGGCAAGGTATCGCTCCAGCAATTCGGCAGCCGGCCTGCCACTCTTGTAGTCCAGCACCCAGTAGCCGTCGGGCATCTCGACCAGGCGATCGATCCGCCCCACGCTGCCATCGGGCAGCACGAACTCGGCTTCGTTGAGTGCCCGGAGATGGCAGGCCGGGTCGAAAAATGCCTTCAGTCGCGGCGCATCCAGGATGGCTCGGGCCGCCGTGCGGAAAGCCGGCCAGTCGGCCGTGGCGATGCCCTGTGGAGGTCGGTCCGGATCGCCTTTTGCGCTGAGCCACTCGATGGCAGCATGCAGTTGGTTGCCGTAGGTCATGCCAGGGCTGGACGCCTCCCGTCGCCGCCCTTCAGGAGAAAGCAGCGCCAGATGCGGCACTATCGCGGGCGGCGCCACGGTCAGCAGCGGCTCTGCAACCATTGAAGGCACATCCCCATGGAAGCCTTCGCCGCTTCCCAGTGCGACAAGCGCCGCTTCAATGCGCTCCCAGAAGCTGGGTTTTGCCTTTCCGCGCTCGCTGGCGATGCCGCTGGCGAAGAAGAACTGCCGCGCGCGGGTCATTGCGACGTACAAGAGGTTCAGTTCCTCGCGCGCGGCGAAGGCAGCCTCGGCTTCGATCAGTGCTGCCCGGCGCGTACCGCACTCGTCCTTGCGTCCGAGCATGGACAGATGCGTCGGTCGCGCCGATTCCGGCGGCCAGTCCAGCAATAAGGTCCAGGCATCAGCGGGCTGATGCGTGTTGTTGGCATCGACCAGCCAGACGATGGGCGCCTCCAGCCCTTTGGCGCCATGGATGGTCAGAATGCGCACGCGGTCGCCGGCGGTCGCCGCCTGTATCGTGCCCTCATCGGGCGCCTCATCGCCCCCTGCCTCATCAAGCCGGGACAGTTCGTCGAGAAACCGCGGCAGACTCGGGTAACGTCCCGCATCGAGCCTCAGCGCCAGCGCGATAAAAGCTTCCAGGTTGGCCCCCACCCCCGGCCACAGCGCGTCAGGCGCCGCCGCGCGATAACGCGCCACGAGATCGCCCTCGTGGTAGATGCGATCGAGCAGGTCATGGACGGGCAATTGGCCGGCGGCCGTGCGCCATCCCGCCAGCAGGTGCGCGGCGCGGACCAGTACCGGCGAAGCAGTGCCTTCAAGCACGCTCGCCTGCAGCCTCTGCCACCAATTCGGCTCGTCGCGCTCAGCCAGACGCAGCAGGTCTTCATCGCTCGCCCCAAGGACGGGCGAGCGCAAGGCATGGGCCAGTGCCAGATCGTCCGCAGTGGCGACCAGGCTGCGCAGCAGGGCGGTCAGGTCTGACGCCTCCAGCGTGCGGAGCAGTCCGCCGCGGCCAACACTGAGGAAAGGAATGCCCGCTACCCGCAGCGCCCGCTCGAATTCAGGCAGGATGCTGCGCCGGCGCGTCAGCACCATGATGTCGCCAAAGCGTGCCGGACGCTCGCATCCATCTTCCTTGTCGATCACGGCCCAACGGCCGACGATCTCCCGAACGCGCGCCACCAGCAAAGCCGCCTCTCCGCGGCGGCGCCCATCTTCCACTCGCGCCAGCGGAACGCTAAGCGGGTCACGCAAGGGTGCAGGCGTTGGTGCGGGTACGGCCTGTTCCTGCGCGCACAAAGGCAGCAGTTCGATGCGACCGGCCAGCCCAGGGCTGGCGCTGTCATGGGGGCGAAAATGCGGGAACAGCAACTCGTCCGAAAAAACCCGGTTCACCACATCGATGATGCGGGGCGCATTTCGCCGTGTCGTGTCGTTGGCCAGTTTCTGCGCGCCGTACTCCATTTCTAGAAAATCGGCTGCGCAGCCGAATACGCGCGGCTCGGCGCGGCGGAAGCGATAAATCGATTGCTTCGGATCTCCCACCACGAAGACGCGCGGCCTGGCCATATCCGGCGCTCCGTAGGCGGCCAGCCAGGCCAGCAGTATCTGCCACTGCAGGGGATTGGTATCCTGAAACTCGTCGAGCAGGATGTGCTTGTAGCGCGCATCCAGCCGTGCCTGCAGGAAGGCCGCGCGGGATTCGTCGGCCAGCATGCGCGAGACATGCCACTCGAGATCGGCAAAATCCATCAGCCGGCGCTCTCGCTTGTACTGCTCGAGCGCCTCCATCCAGGCCGCGCCCGCGGTCAGGCCATGCACATTCAGTTCATAGGCCAGCTCCTCGCGCCGGACGGACAGCGTTGCGAGAACCCGCTCGCCCAGCCGCGCATGCAGGTCGAACAAGCGGGCGGCAGCGGCAGCGCCGAAACGCTGCTCTGCCTTCTTGCTCGCCTCGCGCTTGCGCAGCGTGCCCTCCTTGGTCAGCAGCACGCCGGCGGCCAGATCGAAGCGCGCCGCACTGTCCGCCGCGGAGAAGGTCGCCTCCAGCCTGGCCGCATTCTGCAGATCGGTATCGAGATCGCTGCCGCGAAGGATGCCGGCGTAATCGTGCAATTTGCGCATGAACAGTTCGTCGGCGAACAGGGCGTCGATGGCGGCAGGCGTCTCGCCGACGCCAAGGTGCTCGCGCAGGACGGACAGGGCTTGCGCGAGCGCCCCTGGGCCGTCGCCGGCATAGGCATGCCATTCGGCACGCCGCTCGGAGAGACGGAACAGGAGTTTCCGGGTCGCCTCCAGGCCGGCATGCTGCAGCAGCCACAGCAACGACACTGTCGCGGCATCATTGCGACGGCCGCAAGCCGCCGCGAAAAGCTGCCATACCTCTTCCTTCAGGCGGGCGCCGGATTCATGCAGGACGAAACCGGCCAGATCGCTGGAAAGCGGCGCGCCCTGCACCAGACGGGCAAACCAGCCGTGGAAGGTGCTGACGGTGATCGGCGGCTGGGCGGACAACACCCGCTCATACAGGCCGCGCGCGCGCGCCATCGCGGCCTCGATGTCTTCCTGCGGCAGTGCGCGCTGGCGCAGGAAGTCGCGCACCGTATCGTCGTCGGCGACGGCCAACAGGCGCAGCCAGTCGGACAGCCGCTCCTCAATCTCGCGGGCCGCCTTGCGCGTGTAGCTGATGGCGAGAATTTCCCCCGGCGCGGCGCCGTCGAGGAGCAGGCGCAGGATGCGCGACACCAGCAGCCAGGTCTTGCCACTGCCGGCGCAGGCCTCCACCACTACAGAACGACGTGGATCGAGCGCCTGGGAAATAAGCTGCGCGTCGCTCATGGCTGCGTCTCGACGGCGTGGAAATCCTTCCTGCACAGGCCGCGCACTTCGCACCAGATGCAGGCCGCCTCGACGCCGTGCGCCGGCAGAGCAGCGCCCGCCCGCAGCGCTTCGATGGCCGCCACCAGCCGCACACCCTGCACACGTGCCGCTGCCTGCACGTCCGGCAGGCACAATTCGGCAGGCTTGTCGCCATCCAGGCCGACATAGGACGCTTCGCTCACCTGCTCGCCCTGCAGCAGTGCATAGGACGCAAGCTGCACATCTTCATGGGGCTGCGCGAGACGCCGTCTCAAGCCCTGTGCGTCCTGCGTCTTGTAATCGATCACGGCCTCGTTGCCGTCCGCCTTGCGGTCCAGACGGTCGAGACGGCCCTGCAACACCAGTTCGCCGCCGCCGGACAGGGACAAAGCGCGCTCGCGCACAAGCTCGCTGCCGGCAAAGCGCCAGCCGCCCGCTTCGCGCGCCTTCTGCCAGGCAATGTAACCGGGCACGCATTCGAGCCATCGCGACAGCCAGGCATGCTCGAGAAAGTTCTCCTCGATCTCGGGGGCAAAAACTTCGCGGCTGATCGCCTCCAGATCGGCCATCAGCGCCTCGTCCGGCTGACCCGACAATTGCGCATGCCCGGCATGGAAACGCTGCAGGATGCGATGGACGAACTCGCCGTAGTCACGCTTTTCCAACGCTTCGCGCACCTCCTCCGCTTCGCCCAGGCCCAGCATGCGGCGCGCGAAGAACTGGTAGGGGCAGGCCATCAGGCTGGCATAGGCACTCGCGGAAAGCCGCAACGGCACGCGTTGCGGCGCGGCAGGTCGGGGCATGACCGTCTCCCCTCCCGAGCCCGATATAGCTGCCGTCCTCATGGCGGCGTCCAACCTGGACGTTAAATCGTCGCCCCAGGCCCGGCCATGCAGTACGGACAGGAGACTGAGTTCCGG
The DNA here is from genome assembly GCA_947084915.1 of uncultured beta proteobacterium. Lineage (GTDB taxonomy): Bacteria > Pseudomonadota > Gammaproteobacteria > Burkholderiales > Rhodocyclaceae > Desulfobacillus. The sequence goes on from CAMTUN010000001.1 coordinate 28,366, forward strand.
GCACAGCAAATTCGCTTCATCGCCGCGCAGGATCTGCCAGGTGGCCACTACTTCACCGCAGGACACGATCAGGCCGGCCAGATCGTCTCGCAGGCGCGCCACGCCCTCGGCAGGCAGGGACAGGCCCAGGTCGCTGCGCACCGCCTGGTTGCTGAACACGGCGCGTGAGAGCGCCGGCGCCAGATTGTCGCGGTCGGCGCCGATGAGGACAGCCCCATCGAAGCGGCGCAGCCGCGTCGCTGCCAGGTGCGTCATGACAAGCGGGCTTTCTATGCAGCGGTCAACGAAGGCCGCACTTTCCAGTTCTCGATTCAGCCACTCGCGCCATTCACCGAAAGTCAGTCGCTGCACTACGGCGGCCAACTCCTCGCGGCGCATGTGCAGCAACTCGAGCAAGGTCGCCCCGGCCTCGTCGCGCCCCAGCCCGGGCAAGGCGCCCAGTTCGTGCAGTGCCTGTTCCAATCCGTTCAGCCAGTCGGCGGGGGTGGCGCTTCCCCGCGGCATCCGGCGTTGCGCCGCCACCACGCGCTTGAGCATTGCCACCGCCTCGCCGCGATCCGGCTCTCGCGCCAGCACCGCCTCGTAGCGGCCCAGGCCGTAGGCCAGATTGTGACGCGCCAACCCGTCCTCCAACTGCAGCAGTCCGGCCTGCCGCACATCCTCCGGCCAGTCGCCAAAAAGGAAGGGGGATTTGACAAGATCGAGCAGATCACGGTGATAGGCGTCGGCCGCCACCACCTCGAGCCAGGCATCGACCAGGGCCGCAGCACGTGTGGTAGACAGTTTCCAGCCGGTTTCGTCCTGCACCAGGATGCCGTCTCGTTCGAGGAGCGCACGCGCGCGCCGCGCGGCAATGCGATCGGCCGCCACCAAGGCGATGCGTTTGCGGCCGGCACCCAGCCAGCGTCGTACCGTGGCAGCGACAGCCGCGGCCTCCTCTTCCAGGCTGGCGGCGCCGATCAGACTCAGGCGGCCCGACAGCGGGCTATCAGGCAGGGCTGCGCGCGCCGCGTCTGCACGTGCGGCCAAGGGCATCGGATCGTCCGCATCAGGCGGCCAGGCATGGTTGAGCGCGCGCAGCATCGGCAATTCGGCAGCGCTGCGCTGCGGCAGGAAAGCCGTCACGGGCTGCCGCTCCGTCCAGGCCATGCAAAAGGCTGCCTCGACGGGCCGTTGCTCGCCCTCGCACACCATGAACAGGGGCGTCGCCGCCTTCGCGGCAATCTGCGCCAAGGCCAACGCCGTAGCGGCATGGCGGCCTGGGGGGCCGCAAGCCTCCGCCTGCCAGAGGCGATGCACCACCTCGGCCTCGAAACGCAGCAGTTGCGAGCCGCGCGCATCGTAGGCCCGCTCGATCCGGGCGAACAGCGCCTCCTCGTCTTCCGGCAGGCCGATGGCACGCTCGTTCAGTTCGTCGAAGAGTGCGATCAGCTCGACGCAGATTTCCCACAGGGCGCTGTCGGTGAACCAGCCACGCTCGCGCAACAGCCGGTAGAGCGCCAGCTGGCGCTGACTGTCCGGCTGACCGCCGGCGTTGGCGGCGGCAGCCAACTGGGCCAGGGTGGCGATGCGCGGCAGCAGCAATACGCGACCGGCCGCCGCAGCCAAGGCCTGGCGCAGTCCGGGCGCCAGAGCCGGGCTGGGCAAGACGATCAGGAACGTGGAAAGGTCGGGAAGCTGGAGTCGGCAGGCCTCGACGATGTGCTGCGCGCAGCGGGCGAGGAAATCCGCCGAATAAGGAATGCGGAGGGTTACGAGAGAGAGCGCGGCCTCGGGCATGGCCGGGGCAATGTCAAGAGGACGCGGCGTAGGTCAGCGCTCGAGCTTGTCCAACTTGTCCTTCGCCTTGGCCCACTCGTCGGCGTCGGGCAGGGGGTCCTTGCGCTCGACAATGACGCTCCACAGTTTGGACAGTTCGGCGTTCAGCGCCGTGAAATGCTTCTGCGACTCGGGCACGTCGTCCTCGGCGAAGATGGCCTCGACCGGACACTCCGCCACACACAAGGTGCAGTCGATACACTCTTCGGGGTCGATGACGAGGAAATTGGGGCCTTCGTGGAAGCAGTCGACCGGGCAAACATCCACGCAGTCGGTGTACTTGCATTTGATACAGGGCTCGGTCACCACATAAGTCATGGGCGGCGTTCCTTCATTTTCCTAAGGGATGGCGGGATCAGGCTTGTGTATGCGGATATTAGCATAGGGCAACCCGCCCTTCTGGCCCCTGAAGACCCATTGAGTCACCCTTTCCGAACTTTCCCCGCACTTCCCCGCACTTCCCTTGTAGCGGCTTTTTCGCTACGATAGCCAGCACAAGCACAAGCAACCACAGGCAAAAGCAGCAAATCCCGGCTTTTAATCCTGCGTTACCGCATCACGACCCTTGATCTTTTCCCGGCGCATGCGCGGCCGGCCACACAACACTTTGCGAGGAAACAATGAGCGAGCACATTCACTACGTCACCGACGCCAACTTCGAGGCCGAGGTGCTGCAATCGGCCACCCCAGTCCTGGTGGACTACTGGGCTGAGTGGTGCGGCCCGTGCAAAATGATCGCCCCGATCCTGGACGACGTTTCCAAGGAGTACGCCGGCAAACTCAAGGTGGCCAAACTGAACATCGACGACAACCAGGAGACGCCGGCCAAGTTCGGCATCCGCGGCATTCCCACGCTGATGCTGTTCAAGAACGGCAACGTCGAGGCAACCAAGGTCGGCGCCCTCTCCAAGTCCCAACTCACGGCCTTTATTGACAGCAATCTCTGAAAGACTTACAGTCCCAACCTAATTCCCTCCGCGCCACTGCAGAAAACCAGAATATCTCCGGCGGCGCGGGAGCGGGTCTGGCTGCAAACCCCAAACAACCCCACCCTATTACCCTGGAACTTTCGAAGTTCTCTTTTCCGCTTCACCACCTCACCTCTGGGTCCTTATGCATTTATCGGAGCTCAAGACTCTCCACGTCGGCGAACTGCTCGAAATGGCCATTGCCAGCGAGATCGAAGGGGCCAGCCGCCTCCGCAAGCAGGAACTGATCTTCGCTCTCCTCAAGAACCGCGCCAAGAAAGGCGAAAACATTTTCGGCGAAGGCACGCTGGAAGTGCTGCCGGACGGCTTTGGCTTCCTGCGGTCGCCTGACACCTCCTATCTCGCAGGCACGGATGACATCTACGTCTCCCCCTCGCAGATCCGCCGTTTCAACCTGCATACGGGCGACTCGATCGAAGGCGAAATCCGCACGCCGAAGGACGGTGAGCGCTATTTTGCGCTGGTCAAGGTGGACAAGGTCAACTATGAGCCGCCAGAGAACTCCAAGCACAAGATCCTCTTCGAAAACCTGACGCCGCTGCACCCAACCGAGGTACTCAAGCTGGAGCGGGAAATCAAGGCGGAAGAGAACATCACCTCGCGCGTCATCGACATGATCGCGCCGATCGGCAAGGGCCAGCGCGGACTGCTGGTGGCCAGCCCGAAGAGCGGCAAGACGGTGATGATGCAGCATATCGCCCACGCCATCGCCACCAACCACCCGGATATCTCGCTGATCGTCCTGCTCATCGACGAGCGCCCCGAGGAGGTGACGGAAATGACGCGCTCTGTGAAGGGCGAAGTGGTCGCCTCGACTTTCGACGAGCCGGCCTCCCGCCACGTACAGGTCGCCGAGATGGTCATCGAAAAGGCCAAGCGCCTGGTCGAGCACAAGAAGGACGTGGTCATTCTGCTCGACTCCATCACACGTCTGGCGCGCGCCTACAACACCGTAGTGCCGGCCTCAGGCAAGGTACTCACCGGCGGCGTTGACGCCAACGCCCTGCAGAAACCGAAGCGTTTCTTCGGCGCTGCCCGCAACATCGAAGAGGGCGGCTCGCTCACCATCATCGCCACCGCCCTGATCGACACCGGCAGCCGCATGGACGATGTCATCTACGAGGAGTTCAAGGGCACCGGCAACATGGAGATCCATCTCGAGCGTCGTATGGCGGAAAAACGCGTCTATCCGGCCATCAACGTCAACCGCTCGGGCACGCGCCGCGAGGAGCTGCTGCTCAAGCCGGAGATTCTGCAGAAGGTCTGGGTGCTGCGCAAGCTCCTCTACAACATGGACGACCTCGAGGCGATGGAATTCCTCCTCGACAAGATCCGCGCGACGAAGAACAACGCGGAGTTCTACGACGCGATGCGGCGCGGCTGACCCTGGATTGCAAACCCCCTGATTTTCGGGGATAATACTCAACTTTTCCGGGCCGGCGTGTTTAAAAACATCGCGCTGCCCACTGTCAGAGCAGAGGAACCCATGAGAACCGATATCCATCCGAAATACGTTGAAATCGATGTCGCCTGCAGTTGCGGCAACAAGTTCAAGACGCGCTCTACCAGCGGCAAGCCCCTGAATATCGAAGTCTGTTCCGACTGCCACCCTTTCTACACTGGCAAGCAGAAAATGATCGATACTGCCGGCCGCGTCGAGCGATTCAACCAGAAATACGGCAAGAAACAGGCTGCCGCCTGATCTGCCGGGCATTCAGCAGAAAGGCAGCTTCGGCTGCCTTTCTGCTTTTTGAGCCTGCGCTGGGTACAATCTCCCCGCCGGCAATAACACAGCCCGAATCCGACGAATGATGCTCCTGCCGCGCCTGCCCTTCGCCTTCCCGCCGCGCGGCGCCGCGCTGATCGTCTTCTGCGCGCTCTACCTCCTGCCCGGTCTCATCGGCCACGATCCCTGGAAAGGCGACGACCTCACGCATTTCGGGGTGGTGTATTCCATGCTCGAGGGCGGCAGCTGGCTGCTGCCGCGTCTGGCCGGGGAAGTCTGGCTGGAAACGCCCCCGCTCTACCACTGGATTGCGGCCGTGCTAGCCAAGGGTTTCGGCCTCGTTCTGCCCCTGCACGATGCCGCGCGCCTGGCCTCCGGCCTGTTCGCCGGCATCATGATTGCCTGCCTGGCAGGGACAGCGCGACTCCTGATCGGCCCGGAAGCTGCGCGGGGGGCCGTCCTCATCGCCATCGGCTGTCTGGGCCTCCTGGTGCACGTGCACGAAGCGCAGCCCGCCATGGCCTTTCTTGCCGCAGCCGCCGCAACCTATTACGGCATGGCACTGATGACGCAGCATGCCCTGCGAGGAGGCGCCGTTGCCGGCGCCGCGCTCGGACTCGGCTTCCTTGCCGCCGGCCTTCCAGCGCTGATCACGCTCGCGCCAACGCTTATCCTGCTGCCCCTCATCTCATCCCAACTGCGCACGGCTCAGACAGGGCGTGGCATGCTCACTGCGCTGGCAGTCGCCGTACCGCTCACCCTGTCATGGCCGCTGGCACTTTACTGGCTGGAGCCCACCGCGTTCAGCGCATGGTGGTCGCGCGAGTTGGGGGAATTGCAGCCAGCGCCCAACTTCCTTCTCTCCCTGTGGAACTTCCTCAAGCTGCTGAGCTGGTTCGCCTGGCCGGCCCTGCCCCTGGCGGCATGGACCTTGTGGAGGGAGCGGCGCAAACTTGGCGAACTGCGGACCCTCATTCCGCTCACCTCGTTTATTGTCCTGCTCGCCGTGCAGAGTTTTTACTCCGAGCCGCGCAGCCTGAATGCCTTGCTACTGCTGCCACCGCTGTTGCTGCTGGCGGCGCCCGCCACACTATCGCTCAGGCGAGGGGCCACCAACGCCCTCGACTGGTTCGGCATGATGACCTTTACGCTGCTGGCCAGCCTGATCTGGCTGGGTTGGGTGGCGATGGTCACCGGCATGCCACGCCGGATCGCCAACAACTTCGCCAGAATGGAACCGGGCTTCGTCGCCCAGTTCTCGACCCCGGCATTCGCCGTCGCACTGGCGCTGACGCTTGCCTGGCTCTGGCTGGTCTTCGCCAGTCCGCGTTCGCCCCAGCGCAGCACAGTGCATTGGGCCGCCGGCGTCACGCTTTGCTGGGGGCTGATGATGGCGCTCTGGATGCCCTGGATCGATCATGGCAGAAGCTACCGCTCCGTTGCGGTCTCGCTCAAGGCGGCGCTTCCGACGAACAGCGCCTGCATCGGCGGGCGAGGCTTGTCGGATTCGCAGCGTGCCGCGTTCCATTACTTCGCAGGCATCAAGACACTGCGTGAGAGAAGCCGGGCGGGGGCGGCATGCCACCTGTTCCTGGCCCAGGGCACAGCGCAAAAGGAAATCCTGCCGGCCGGCAAGGGCTGGCGCAAGATATGGGAAGGCCACCGTCCCAGCGACCGCAACGAACGCTTCCGCCTTTACGTCAGACAATGATCTCCCTTACCAAGACCCCGCAGTGGCAGGCCCTCGCCGCACACAGAGACGCGCTGGCCTCGGCCCACCTGAACGAACTCTTTGCCGCCGACCCGCAGCGCTTCGCCCGCCTGTCGCTGCGCTGCGGCGATCTGCTGGCGGATTTCTCCAAGCAGCGCCTCACCGCCGAAACGCTGGGTCTCCTCGTCCAGCTCGCCGAGGCGCGCGATCTGGCCGGTTTTCTGCGCCGCATGACCGCCGGCGAGGCGATCAACGCCACTGAGAATCGCGCCGCACTGCACATCGCCCTGCGCGCCGAACGGCCCTACCGGGTTGCCGGCAAGGACGTGCTGCCCGAGGTGCGTGCTACGCGTGCGCGCATGCGCGAACTGTCCGGCGCCCTGCGTTCGGGAAGCTGGCGCGGCAGCAGCGGCGCGCCGATCAATGCCATCGTCAACCTCGGCATCGGCGGCTCCGATCTCGGCCCGCGCATGGCGGCGCAGGCGCTCGGCGCGTATGCCGATCCAAAGCTCCCCGTGCGCTTCGTCGCCAATATCGATCCGGCAGAGTTCGCCGACACAGTGCGCGACCTCGACCCATCCGGCACGCTGTTCATCGTGTCCTCGAAAACCTTCACGACGCAGGAAACCCTGGCCAACGCGCGCGCCGCCAGAACCTGGCTCGGCAATGCCGATCCAGCGCGGCATTTCATTGCCGTCAGCAATAACGTCGCCGCAGCGCAGACTTTCGGCATCCCGTCAGAAAACTGCCTCGCCATGCCGGAATGGGTGGGCGGGCGCTTCTCGATGTGGTCGGCCATCGGCCTGCCGCTCGCCTGCGCCATCGGTATGGATGCCTTCGAGGAACTGCTTGCCGGCGCGCACGCGATGGACGACCATTTCCTCGCCGCGCCCTACGCGGAAAACCTGCCCGTGCTGTCGGCCCTGATCGGCCTGTGGAACATCGATTTCCTCGGCGCCGAATCGCTCGCCGTCATCCCCTACGCGCACCGCCTCGGCCTGCTGCCGGCCTACTTGCAGCAGTTGGAGATGGAAAGCAACGGCAAGCGCGTCACGCTCGACAACGCGGACGTCGGCTGCGCCACCGCGCCCATCCTCTGGGGCATGGCCGGCTCGGTCGGCCAGCACGCCTTCCACCAGCTTTTCTACCAGGGCACGCGCCTGACGCCGATCGACTTCATCGTGCCGGTCGGCGATGCCAATCCGGAACAGGAGGCGCTGGTCGCCAACGCCCTGGCGCAGAGCGCCGCAATCATGAAAGGGAAATCCCTCGAGGAAGCGAGAAGCCAACTGATCGCGGCAGGGAAAACCGCAGCGGAAGCGTCGCGCCTGGCCCCGCACCTGGCCTGCCCGGGCAACCAGCCCAGCACGACCCTCCTCATGCCGAAACTCGCGCCGCGCGCGCTCGGCAGCCTGATCGCCCTCTACGAGCACAAGGTAGCCGTGCAGGGCTGCCTGTGGGGAGTGAACAGCTTCGACCAGTGGGGCGTGGAACACGGCAAGCAGATGGCGCGCGAGATCCTGCCGCAGATGCTCTCCGGGGCCGGAGACTTCGATGCCTCCACCACCGGCCTGCTGTCCACCATCCGCGCATGGCGGAAGTAGGCCCCGACGCCGGGCCGCCCCAAGTCGGGGCCCGCCAACAAACCGGAGCGCAGCGAACGACCGTCACCCCCTTCCGTGGGAAGGGGGCTGGGGGGAAGGCTGTACAGCTACAACTTGATGAAATTGTCGCGGTAGTAGCGCAATTCCTCGATCGACTCGTGAATGTCCGCCAGCGCCGTATGCGCCCCCTTCTTCACCACGCCCTTGTAGACCTCCGGCTTCCAGCGGCGCGCCAGTTCCTTCAGCGTGCTGACATCCAGGTTGCGGTAGTGGAAATACGCCTCCAGGCCGGGCAGCCAGCGCGCCATGAAGCGTCGGTCCTGGCAGATCGAGTTGCCGCACATCGGCGAAGTGCGCTCCGGCACGTATTGGCGCATGAATCCGAGCAGTTGCGCCGTTGCCATCGCTTCGTCGGTCTGCGAGGCGCGCACCTTGCCGACCAGGCCCGACTTGCCATGGGTGTTTTTATTCCACTCGTCCATGGCGTCGAGCACGGTGTCGGGCTGGTGCACCACCACCACCGGCGATTCGGCCAGGGTATTCAGCGCGCTGTCCGTCGCCACCATGGCGATTTCGATGACGCGGTCCCGGTCGGGATCGAGGCCGGTCATTTCCATGTCGAGCCAGATGAGGTTGTTGGGGTCCTGTGCCATAATTTCGCGAGAACTGGAAAAACAATATTTTGTCACAGTTCATATCTCATGACCCCACGATGACCACCGCCTTCACCACGCTCTTTCTCGCCGCCCTGGCCCTGACCACCCTCCTTCGCCTGTGGCTGGCGCAGCGCCATGTCCGCCATGTCGCCGCGCACCGCGACACCGTGCCCGAGTCCTTCCGCGAGACCATCTCGGCGGACGCCCACCAACGCGCGGCCGACTACACCGTGGCCAAGGTACGGCTGGCCATGATCGAGGCCGTCGTCGGCGCACTGCTCGTGTTGGTGCTCACCCTCGGCGGCGTCCTGCAGGTCCTGCATTCGGCATGGACGGCGCTGGGTCTCGACGGCCTGGGGCACGGCATGGCCTTCATCGCCGGCCTCGTCGTGCTGAGTTCGATCGTCGACCTGCCCTTTTCGCTTTACCGCACCTTCGTCATCGAAACACACTTCGGCTTCAACAAGATGACCTTGCGACTGTTCATCGTGGACCTCGCCAAGGGGGCGCTGCTCGGCGCGCTCATCGGACTGCCGGTACTATTGGCCGTCCTATGGCTGATGGAGCGCATGGGCACGCACTGGTGGCTCTATGTCTGGCTGTTCTGGCTCGGTTTCAACCTGCTGGCGCTGCTCATCTACCCCACCGTGATCGCCCCGCTCTTCAATAAATTCACCCCGCTCGCCGACGCCTCACTGAGAGAGCGCATCGAATCCCTGATGGCGCGCTGCGGCTTTCGCGCCAGCGGCCTGTTCGTCATGGACGGCTCGAAGCGCTCCGCCCACGGCAACGCCTATTTCACCGGCTTCGGCCAGGCCAAGCGCATCGTTTTCTTCGATACCCTGCTGGAAAAACTGGCCCCCGAGGAGATCGAGGCCGTTCTGGCGCACGAACTCGGCCACTACCGGCGGCGCCATGTCTGGAAGCGCATCGGCGTGCTGGCGCTGGCAAGCTTCTGCTTCCTCTGGCTGCTCGGCAGCCTGATCGATGCGCCGTGGTTCTACGAGGGCCTCGGCATGGCCTCGCACGGCACCGCGCCGGCGCTGGTGCTCTTCTCGCTGGTTATCCCGGTATTCACTTTCCCGCTGTCGCCCCTGATGAGCGCCTTCTCGCGCCGGCACGAATACGAGGCCGACGCCTACGCCGCGCAGCAGACGCGGGCCGGCGATCTCATCGCCGCCCTGGTGAAGCTCTACCGCGACAACGCCGCGACGCTGACGCCCGACCCGCTGTACTCCACGTTCTACGATTCCCACCCCCCGGCAGCGGCACGCATCGCGCAGCTGAGGGCCGCCTGAACAGGAATGCCGCCGTGTCACACAGACTGACTTTCAACGACCTCATCTGCGCTGCGAAGATCGAAGCGCTGCCACGCCCTTGAGCCAAGCCGGCACCGTCGTCGCCGCCTTCGGCCGGCAATACGAAATCGAACTCGAAGACGGCAGCCTCGCCCTGTGCTATCCGCGCGGGAAAAAAAGCCACGTCGCCTGCGGCGACCGCGTCACGGTGGAACTCTCCGCCCCCGATCATGGAGTGATCGCCGCCGTGGCGCCGCGCACCACGCTGCTCTACCGCAGCGACGCCTACCGCAGCAAACTCTTCGCCGCCAACGCCACCCAGGCGGTCATCGTCGTTGCCGCCGAACCGGGCTTCAGCGATGAACTGGTGACACGCTGCATCGTCGCCGCCGAGCAGCAGCACATGCGCGTGGCGATTGTCTTGAACAAGATCGACCTGACCGACAAGGCCGAGGCTGCGCGCCGCCAGCTGGCACCCTTCAAGGCGCTCGGCTACCCAGTCGTAGAACTGTCTGCAACATCGAACGCCGAGGCCATTCGCCCGCTGCTCGCCGGGCAGTGCAGCGTGCTCGTCGGCCAGAGCGGCATGGGCAAGTCCACCCTCATCAATGCCTTGCTGCCGCAGGCGCGGGCCGCCACGCGCGAGATCTCCGACGCGCTCGATTCCGGCAAGCACACCACCACCCACACCCGGCTCTACCGGCTCGACGCCGCCAGCAGCCTCATCGACAGCCCCGGCATGCAGGAATTCGGCCTCGCCCACCTGACGCGCGCCGAGATGGAACAGGGCTTCCGCGAATTCCATCCCTTCCTCGACAAATGCCGCTTCAGGGATTGCCGCCACGACCGCGAACCCGACTGCGCCCTGCGCGCCGCCGTGGCGGCCGGCAACGTCAGCGCGCACCGGCTCGGTCAGTTCCATGCGCTCTGCGCTTCCTGCGGGAAGTAGCGCTGGAAAGTCAGTCTCCGCGCTACGGCGACGAAACTGACACACTCGACCATTCATGATGAATTAGCGAACTCGCATGGAAAATCTGCTCTACTGGGTCGGCCTGGCCGCAGTCGCGGTGAACGCCCTGACCGGCGTGCTCGACGCCGGCCGCAAGAACATGGACCTCGTCGGCGTGGTGATGGTGGGCAGCGCCACCGCGCTGGGCGGCGGCACGGTGCGCGATCTCCTGCTCGATCGCCAGGTGTTCTGGATCAGCGACCAGACCTATCTCGTGACCGCCCTCGCCACCACGCTGCTGGTCTTCTTCCTGGTGCGTGGCATGCGCCTGCCGCCGCGCCTTTTCCTCGTGCCGGATGCCATCGGCCTGGCGCTGTTCACCATCGTCGGCACCCAGGTCGCTTTGGAGTGGGAGGCGCCTTGGCTGGCGGCGAGCCTCTTGGGCGTGATGACCGGCGTCGTCGGCGGCGTACTGCGTGACGTGCTGTGCAACGACGTACCGCTGGTGTTCGTGCGCGGCGAGCTCTACGCCTCCGCCGCCTGGGCCGGCGCGCTGACGCTGATCGGCCTGCAGGCGCTCGAGGTATCTCCGGTCGTGGCGGCCTGGAGCGGCATGGTGGTCGTCCTCGCCCTGCGCTTCCTCGCCATGGCCTTCCGCATCACCTTGCCGACCTATACGGAACGCAAGTAAATCCGCTGACGCCCTTCGCGGCGCCGAAATGCAAACGGGCCGGTCACCCGGCCCGTTCCGCCTTGCATCCGGCAGAAACGCGTTACACGCGTTCCCAGATCGTCGTGATGCCCTGCCCGCCGCCGATGCACATCGTGGCGATGCCGTAGCGGCCGTTCACCCGGATCAGCTCGTGCAGCAGCTTGGTGATGATCACCGCGCCGGTGGCGCCGACCGGATGGCCGAGCGCAATGGCACCCCCGTTGACGTTGGTCTTGGCCGGGTCGAAGCCGAGGGCCTTGGCCACGGTGAGCGACTGCGCAGCGAAGGCCTCGTTGGACTCGATCACGTCGATCTTGTCCAAGGTAAGGCCGGCCTTCTGCAGCGCGACCTTGGTCGAGGGGATCGGACCCTCGCCCATCACGTCGTTGGGCACCCCGGCAATGGCGTAGGCGAGCAGGCGCGCAATCGGCTTGTGGCCGCCGGCCGCGGCCTTGGCGGCATCGGCCAGCACCAGAAAGGCCGCCGCATCATTGATGCCGGAAGCGTTGCCGGCCGTCACCGTGCCGTCCTTCTTGAACGCCGGCTTCATCTTGGCCAGCGTTTCCATTGTCGTGCCGGCGCGCGGATGCTCGTCGGTGTCGAACACCACGTCGCCCTTGCGGGTCTTCAGGGTGATCGGCGCGATCTGCGACTTGAAGCGGCCTTCCGCGATGGCTTTCGCCGCGCGCGTCTGCGACTCGACCGAGAAGGCATCCTGATCTTCGCGTGTGATGCCGTGCTTGACCGCCAGATTCTCGGCGGTAATACCCATGTGGCCGACGCCGAACGGATCGGTCAGCACGGCGACCATGGCGTCGATCGCCTGGGTGTCGCCCATGCGCGCGCCGGAGCGCAGCGCCGGCAGCAGGTAAGCGCCGCGCGACATCACTTCGACGCCGCCGCCGATCGAGAAATCGGCATCGCCCAGCAGGATCGCCTGCGCCGAATTGACGATGGCCTGCTGCGCCGAACCGCACAGCCGGTTGACCGCGAAGGCCACTGAACTCATCGGCATGCCGCCCTGAATGGTCGCGACGCGCGCAACATAAGCGTAGCGCGACTCGGTCGGAATGCAATTGCCGACGGCCGCAAACGTCACTTGATTGGGATCTACACCAGCGCGTGCGATAGCCTCCTTGACGACAAGCCCGCCGAGTTCGGCAGGCTCCATCCCGGCGAGCGCGCCATTGAAGGCGCCCACCGCGCTGCGCACGGCGCTCAGAGCCACCACTTCCCTCTTGTCAGCCATTTCGTAACTCCTGATATAGTTGAACCACCCCCACGCTCACTTCGTTCGCTGCCCCCCGAGGGGCGCTCAGCGCCCTTCGGGCGGCCGGGCGGGCGCTGAGATCATCCTGCCCAACTGGCGATGCCAAGCAGAGACAGCAATAATAGACAGAGCACCAATGTGCGCCACACCAGACCGATTCCGCTCTGCATGAAATCGGCGTCGGCCTCCTCGCCCAGTCCCAGTTCGGGTCTCTCCGTCATTTCGCCCGATTCGATGATCGGCAGTCCCAGGCGCACGCCCAGCGCACCGGCGCCGCTTGCCAACAGTATACCCGCTGCCTCGTCCGGCCAGCGCGCCGCCTGGGTACGCCAGCAGTAAACCGCATCCTCGAAGTCGCCGACGATGGCGAAGGCCGCCGCGGTGACGCGCACCGGCAGCCAGTCGATGATGGCAAAGGCCTTGACTGCAAAGCGGCCGAAGGCGCCGAATTCGGTGTCCTTGCGCTCGCCCCATTGGCGCCGGAAATAGTAGGCCAGCCGGTACATCAGGGCCCCGGCCGGCCCCGGCAGCAGGACGAAGCAGACGACGACAGCGAAGACATGGCGGTGGGAGGCGACCAGCGCTTCCTCTATCGCCAGGCGGGCGATTTCGGTGGCATTGAGGCCGTCAGCAGAGCGGCCGCGCCATTCACCAAGGAGAACACGAGCACGCTCCGTCTCACCCATGCGCAGCGCCAAGTGGATGTCAGTGTAGTAGTGGCTGAACTGGCGAAAGCCCAGCGCCAGGTAGAGGATCGCTACATTCCAAAGGAAGCCAAGCAGCGGATTCACGGCCACCAGGGCGAAATAGAGGGCGGCGCAGGCAATCGTCGCTGGCAACACCGCCAACAGCCAGGCAATCATGCCATGACGTTCCTGGCCGTCGTTGAATTGCTTCTCGAAGAAGCGCGCGTAGCGCCCCAGTGGCACGCCAATGGTCTCGCGTTCAGCCAGCGGGCGAATCTGTTCCAGCAGCAGGACAACAATGAGGGAAATGACAGTCATGGATTACACAGGTGCGAACAACTGACGAGTAGGCCCGATTATCGCACTAGTCGCTGTAGAGCAGGTGATGCAGGCTCACCAGCATGCCGGCCGTGGCGCCCCAGATGAAGTAACCCTCGTAGGGCATGGCGTAATAATGACGCAGAATGCCAGAGATCTCCATGCTGTGGCGCTGATGATTGGCTGGGTCGAGCAGGAAGGAGAGGGGCGTCTCGAACACCTCGGCCACCTCGAAGCTGTCGAGCACGAGATCAAAGGGCGGACGCACCAAGCCAACCACCGGAGTAACGCTGAAGCCGGTGCCGGTGCGGTAATCGGGCAGGACGCCGAGCACCTCAATTCGCCCGCGGTCGAGGCCGATCTCCTCCTCGGTTTCACGCAATGCCGTAAATACCGGGGAAGGGTCGGAGGACTCGCAACGGCCGCCGGGGAAACTCACTTGTCCGGCGTGATCGTTGAGGTGCGCCGTGCGCTGTGTGAACAGTACCGTCAGCCCTTCCGTCCGCTCGATAACCGGCACCAGCACGGCGGCGGCCAACAGCTTGCTTGGCGCGCCGTCCTCGGCTGTTCCCACCAACTGCCGCGGACCGGCGAGTCGCTGTCTCAGCCAGTCCGCTGTCGGCACGACAGAAACCTGTTTCGGGATGCTTGGCAATATGCTCAATTCAGTAACGCTTGCGCAGCGTCATGGTCTGTCCGTCGCGCTTCATTTCCATGCGATTGAGGAAACTCATGCCGAGCAGCGCAATCGGCAGATCGTGCTGGTGCACCGTGCCCTCGACACCATTCAGCACGATGTCGCCCACCCGCACATTATCGAATGTCACCAGCCAGGCCTGGACAATTCCATTCGCCGTTTGCACCATGATCGGCCGGGCATTGCCGATATTGACGTTGGCGCGGCGGGCATCGGAGGCGCCCAGGGCGATACCGGTAGCACCGGTGTCGACCATGAAGCGAACCGTGGCGCCGTTGACCGTGCCGGTGGTGATGAAGTGGCCTCGGCTGTCCGCGGTCAGGCTGGTCGTCTGGCTGCCGCCGCCGTCACCGCCGGAATGCGCGTACTGACCGATTGCCAGACGCTGGCGCTTGCCGCCTATTTCCAGCGTTGCCGAATCCTGATCCACGGCGATCAGCCTGATGCCACCGACGTTGGAACCGATTGAAACGGTGCGCGGCGCGCCGCCATCGATGACCAGCACTGCCTTGCCGGGGAACAAGCCGACCACGCCGACATCGGCAGCCCACGTTTGATGCGCGGCGAACGCGCAACACAGCACGGGCAGGATAGAATTCGCCATTCGCCACACCAAGTTACGCATCATGAAACCGGTCGCCATCTTCCGCCATTTCCACTCTGAAGGTCCGGGCTATTTTGCCACATTCCTCGACTGCCACTCGATCCCCTGGCAGCTTGTCCGCATCGACGAACAGGAGGCCGCTCCGGCAGGCATCGACAATTTCTCCGGCCTGGTCTTCATGGGGGGGCCGATGAGCGTAAACGACCCCCTGCCCTGGGTCGCACAGTCCTGTGAACTGGTCCGCGCTGCCGTCGCCGCCGATATTCCGGTGCTGGGCCATTGTCTCGGCGGCCAGCTCATCGCCAAGGCACTCGGCGGCGTCATCACGAAAGCCCCTCTCAAGGAGATCGGCTGGGGACCGGTGCGCGTGCTGGACAACGCAGAGGCGCAAGTCTGGTTCGGCGGTCTGGCCGGCTTTGAGACCTTCCACTGGCACGGCGAGACATTCAGCATTCCGAACGGCGCCGTGCGCTTGCTGGAGAGCGACCATTGCAGCAACCAGGCCTACTCGCTAGACAAGGTGTTCGGCATGCAATGTCACGTCGAGATGACGGAGGACATGATCCGGCAATGGTGCCGGGACGGTGCTCGGGAAATTGCTGCATCGAACAGCCCGGCCGTGCAAACGCCGGAGGCCATGCAGGCAGGCATGGAGCCGAAAGTGGCGGCGCTCAATGCCGTTGCCGACCGCATCTACACCCGATGGGTCGCCGGATTGGCACGAGACTGATCAGTCCCTGAAATTATTGAACTGCAGCGGCACGTCGGTGATGGACTTCTTCACCAGTGCTATGGCTTCCTGCAGGACGTCCTTCTTGGCGCCAGAGATGCGCACCGCCTCGCCCTGGATGCTGGCCTGCGCCTTGAGCTTGCTGTCCTTGATGGCTTTGACGATCTTCTTCGCCAGTTCGCCCGCAACGCCCTCCTTCACCGTGGCAACCTGCTTGACCTTGTTGCCGCTCACCTTCTCCACTTCAGCGCGCTCGATGAAGCGCACGTCAACGCCGCGCTTGGCGAATTTGGCGGTAAGGATGTCATAAATCTGGTCGAGCTTGAACTCGTCATCGGCAAACAGGGCCAGCGTGTCCTCGCCCTGTTCGATGCGGGCGTCGGATCCCTTGAAGTCGAAGCGATTGGCGATCTCCTTGTTTGACTGCTCGACCGCATTACGCAACTCGACCTGATTGACCTCGGAAACGATATCGAACGACGGCATGGATTCCTCCGCGACAAGGTAACTCGATCAGGAAAAATGGCAGACGTAGTCCAGCAGTTCGAGTGTTTCGATGTCGAAGCTGCTGTTGCCCGGCACGCTGAACTGCTCGCCGGCGCCGTATTCCCGCCACTGACTTTCGCCCTTCAGGCGCACGCGGCAGCGGCCGGCATTGATCTCCATGACCTCCGGTGCGCCTGTGTTGAAAATGAGCTGTGACGGAAAAATGACGCCGACGCTCTTCTTCGTGCCGTCTGCAAACAGCACCGAATGGCTGACGCACTTGCCGCCGAAATAGACATTTGCCTTCTTGACCACGGAAACATTCCCGAATGCATCTTTCAATTCTGGCATTTCAGATTCCCCACAGCTTCTTGATGATGGCCTTTGCGGCAAAGCCGAGCATGCCGAAGGCCAGGACGAAGAACAAAATGAACGTGCCCATCTTGCCTGCCTTCGAGCGCCAGGCAAGTTCGCCAATGATGAACAGCATGTACAGGATGAACGCCGTCAGGCCGAACGTCAGGCCGAACTCGGCGATCTCCGCTTCGCTATAGCCGAAGATCGTCCCCGGCATCCCGTCGAACTCCTCAGCGCTTGCGCCGGGCGCGGTTCGCGGCGATGCGCATGCGCAGGGCATTGAGCTTGATGAAGCCGCCCGCATCGCGGTGATCGTAGGCGCCGGCAGCGTCCTCGAAGGTGGCGATGGTCGGATCGAACAGCGAATCGCTCTTCGAATCACGGCCGACGAGGATGACATTGCCCTTGTAGAGCTTGAGCCGCACCCAGCCGTTCACTGTCTGCTGGGTATGGTCGATCAGCGCCTGCAGGGCGCGGCGCTCCGGGCTCCACCAGTAGCCGTTGTAGATCAGGCTGGCGTAGCGCGGCATGAGGTCGTCCTTCAGGTGCGCGACCTCGCGGTCGAGACACACAGACTCGATGCCGCGGTGTGCCTTGAGCAGGATGGTGCCGCCTGGGGTTTCGTAGCAGCCGCGCGACTTCATGCCGACATAGCGGTTCTCGACCAGGTCGAGGCGGCCGATGCCGTGCCTGCCGCCGATCTGGTTCAGCGTGGCGAGCAACTGGTGGGGCTTCATTTTCTTGCCGTTGATGGCGACAAGGTCGCCCTGCCTGAATTCGAGATCGAGGTACTCGGCCTTGTTCGGCGCCTTCTCGGGCGAGACCGTCCAGCGCCACATCGATTCCTCGGCCTCGGCCGCCGGGTCCTCCAGGTGTCGGCCCTCGTAGGAGATGTGCAGCAGGTTGGCGTCCATGGAATAGGGCGAGCCGCCCTTCCTGTGCTTCATGTCCACGGGAATGCCGTGTGTCTCGGCATAGGCCATCAGCTTTTCGCGCGAAAGCAGATCCCATTCGCGCCAGGGAGCGATGACCTTGACGTTCGGCATCAGCGCATAGGCGCCCAGTTCGAAGCGCACCTGGTCGTTGCCCTTGCCGGTGGCGCCGTGCGAAATGGTGTCGGCGCCGGTCTTCTGGGCGATCTCCACGAGGCGCTTGGCGATGAGCGGGCGGGCAATCGAGGTGCCGAGCAGGTACTCGCCCTCATACAGGGTGTTGCAGCGGAACATGGGGAAGACGAAATCGCGCACAAATTCTTCGCGCAGATCATCAATGAAGATGTTCTGCTTCTTGATGCCGAAGCGCAGTGCCTTGGCGCGAGCCGGCTCGAGTTCCTCGCCCTGGCCGAGATCGGCGGTGAAGGTCACCACCTCACAGCCGTAGGTGTCCTGCAGCCATTTGAGAATGACGGATGTATCGAGGCCGCCCGAGTAGGCGAGTACGACTTTCTTGACCGAGGATGGCTTCTTCTTCGCTTGACTCATGGTTGCTTGCTTCTCAAGTTCAGGAATTCACGCGCCCAAGGAGCAGGTACTCCATGAGGGCCTTCTGGGTATGCAGACGATTCTCCGCCTCGTCCCACACCACGCTCTGCGGGCCGTCGATGACTTCAGCTGAGACCTCCTCGCCTCGATGGGCGGGCAGGCAATGCATGAAGAGCGCCTGGGATCCGGCCGCCCGCATCATCTCGGCATCCACCTGCCAGTCCTCGAAATCGCGGCGGCGTTCCTCATTCTCCGCCTCGAAGCCCATCGAGGTCCATACGTCCGTGGTGACGAGATCGGCGCCGCACACTGCGTCCGCGGGATCGGCGAACTCTTCGTAATGGTCCGTACCGTAGAGCCCGGCGCGCTCGGGCTCGACTTCGTAGCCGGGCGGGGTCGATACGTGCACGTTGAAGCCGAACACCTCGGCCGCCTGCAGCCAGGTGTTGCAGACATTGTTCGAGTCGCCGATCCAGGCCACCGTCTTGCCCTTGATCGAGCCGCGATTCTCTATGAAAGTATAGATGTCGGCGAGGATCTGGCAGGGATGGTATTCGTTGGTCAGGCCGTTGATGAGCGGCACGCGCGAATGCCCTGCAAAGCGCTCGATGATGTCCTGCTCGAAGGTGCGGATCATGACGATGTCGCACATGCGGGAAATGACCTCGGCTGCATCCTCGACCGGCTCACCGCGGCCTAGTTGCGTGTCCCGCGTATTGAGGTAGATGGCGGCGCCGCCCAGCTGATGCATGCCGGCTTCGAAGGACAACCGCGTGCGCGTACTCTGCTTCTCGAAAATCATTACCAGTGTGCGGTCGAACAGCGGATGGTAAGGCTCGTAGCGCTTGAACTTGTCCTTGATCCAGCGCGTGCGAGCGAAGACATGTTCCAGCTCATCGCGGGAAAAATCCTTCAACTGCAGAAAATGCTTTGGTGCGGCCATGTGCTGAAAACCGGGAAGCTCTAAGCCAGGAATTCGCCGATCAGCGGCGCGAGAATCGAAACCAGCTCACGCGCATCGTCGTCGGTGAATACGAGCGAAGGCAGCAGGCGTATCACCCTGTCCGCCGTGACGTTGATGAGCAGCCCGCGATCGAGCGCCCGCGCCACCAGTTCGCCGCAGTCGCGATCCAGTTCGATGCCGATCATGAGACCATCGCCGCGGATGGCGACGACGCCCGCCTGTCCTTCAAGCGCGGCGGCGAAATCGGCGCGGAGCTTATCGCCAAGCGTCGCAGCCCGCTTGAGCAGCCCGTCCTCCTCGATCACCGCAAGTGTGGTCAGCGCCGCCGTGCTGGCGAGCGGGTTGCCGCCAAATGTAGACCCATGATTGCCCGGCTTGAATACGCCGGCCGCCTTGCCGGCGGCGAGGCAGGCGCCAATCGGCACGCCCGAACCGAGTCCCTTGGCCAGTGTCATCACGTCAGGCATCACGCCCGCATGCTGGCAGGCGAACCAATAGCCGGTACGGCCGATGCCGCACTGCACTTCGTCGAACATGAGCAGCCAGCCGCGCTCGTCGCAAATGCGGCGCAGGCCCTGCAGGTATTCGGCATGGGCGATGTTGATGCCGCCCTCCCCCTGGATCGGCTCGATCAGCACGGCCACGACGCTCTGGTTGTTGGCGGCAACCTGCTCGACCGCTTCCAGATCATCGAAGGGCACGCGCACGAAACCGCCGACCAGCGGCTCGAAGCCAGCCTGCACCTTGCGGTTGCCGGTAGCGGAGAGCGTGGCCAGCGTGCGTCCGTGGAAGGCCTTTTCCATGACGACGATGGCGGGAACGTCGACGCCCTTCTGGTGGCCGAACAGGCGTGCCAGCTTGATGGCGGCCTCGTTGGCCTCGCAGCCGGAGTTGCAGAGAAATACCTCGTCCATGCCCGACAGCGTGGCCAGACGATCGCCGAGTTGTTCCTGCTCGCGGATGCGATAGATATTCGAGGTGTGCAGGAGGCGCCCTGCCTGGTCGGCGATGGCCTTGACGAGGCGCGGGTGGGCATGGCCGAGCGTGGACACGGCGATGCCCGCCAGCGCATCAAGATAGCCGCGACCGGCTTCGTCGAAGACTCTGGCGCCCTGCCCGTGCGTAAATGCCACGGGCAACCGGGTGTAGGTGTTCATCAGGTGCGACATGATCGATTCTGCAAATATAAATTGCAAAAAGCGAAAGGCGGCTCGCGCCGCCTTGCTTACATGAGCATGTTAAGTGAAAAACCCCTGCTTGTATATACTGGCCGGCATGCCTCGCATCGCCGTTTTCAATCAAAAAGGTGGGGTCGGCAAGACAACGACCTCACTCAACCTCGCCGCCGCCCTGGCCAGACTGAAACAGCAGGTGCTACTGGTCGACCTCGACCCGCAGGCGCATCTGTCGGCGGTGCATGGGCAGGCGCTGGGCGAAGTCGCGAACAGCGTGTTTGCTTTCTACCAGGACGGACGCTCGCTGGCTGAACTTGAAATCGACTGGGATGGCATCGGCCGCCTGATTCCCGCCCATGCCGAGCTCATCAAGGTCGACTCGACCTTCGGCAAGGGGCCGACCATCCTGAACCGTCTCAACCAGGGACTCAACGATCTCAACACCGGCCGCGATGATCGCAGCGTGGTCATCGACTGTTGCCCCTTCCTCGGCGTGCTGTCCCTCAACGCAGTCTTCGCGGCCGACCGGCTGCTGGTGCCGATTTCCTCGGATTTCCTCTCCCTGCGCGGTGCCTTGCAAGTGGAACGCACTCTGCAGGCGCTTGAACCGGTGCTCAAACGCCGCGTCGAACGCCGTTACCTGCTGACCCGCTTCGACCGTCGCCGCAACATGAGCTTTGAAATACAGAAACGCCTCACCGATCAGTTCGGCGAGGAAGTATGCGAAACGGTGATCTCGGAGAACGTGGCAATCGCCGAAGCGCCGGCTTGCAACCGGGACATATTCCGCCATGCCGCAGCGTCGCGCGGCGCACAGGATTATGCCGCGCTGGCAGAAGAATTAACTCAGAAAGGCTTTTTCTAGGCCACAGAAGTTGTCACTAGCGCGTGATCAGGGCGATCACGTCTTCGTAGTTGGCGGGTACCACCCTGGCGGCAGGCTGCTGGCAACTCCGGGCGATGATTTCGCAATCGCGATAAATCTGGCGCAGCTTGCGCTCCGCCTCGGCCGCATCGCGTCCAGGTATCAACAGGTTATCCACAACAAGCCCAACCCGCGTCCTGATGCGGAAACCGTATTTCGTCAGCAAGGGTGCATGCATGTAAACCCCATATGGGTCAATGGGATTTTTGGAGTATATGTATTCGTTCCTAAGAATGCAAGCTAGCCCTTTATTTTTCCTTGTATTTTTCCTGAGCGCCTATTTATTAAGCAGAATCCACATTTCATGCACAGAGGCTGAAACCGACTGATGCCTGCATAAGAAAGCAGAGGTTTTCTGATAGAATCGCGCCTTCGTTTCGGTAGGCGCTTCCGCATACCGGTATACAAAACGCCATCGCGCCGATGGCCTACAACTTCCTCGCCGGTTTTGCCAAGGACAACGAACTTCAGGTGATCAATACGGGACGTCCGGACGCAACAACGGACGATTGAAGGACATCACGCCCGCGAAGCGGGCTTGTTGTGTTGTGGGCTAACATCGCTAAGGCGAAGTTAAGCGCCCAAGGCACAGCCGAAAACAAAATGGCGGCCGGAACCGGCCGCCATGTGCAGGGACATGCCTTGTCTTACAGCGCCTTGATGGCGGCAGACAGGCGGCTCTTGTGGCGAGCTGCCTTGTTCTTGTGGATGATCTTCTTGTCCGCGATGCTGTCGATGGTGCTCATCGACTCACCGAGAATTTTCTGAGCGGCCGCCTTGTCGCCGACGGCAATCGCCTTGCGAACGCTCTTGATGGCGGTGCGCAGTTCGGAGCGCTGGCTAAAATTGCGGGCGCGGCGATTGATCGCTTGGCGGGCACGTTTGCGGGCTTGTGCGGAATTGGCCATGTGGAAATCTGCTGAGGCTTGGAAAAGGGGCGAATTTTAGGCCCTTTCCGGATTGAATGCAAGCTACGCGACGGGCCGCCAAAGCCGATACCATTACGGCATGAATCTTCTCAAGGTCCTCGCCACAGTCAGCAGCATGACGCTGCTGTCTCGCATTCTGGGCTTCGCGCGCGATTTCGTCATAGCCCGGGCCTTCGGCGCCGGTGCTGCAACCGACGCCTTTTTCGTCGCCTTCCGCCTGCCCAATCTGCTGCGGCGCATGTTCGCCGAAGGCGCTTTCTCGCAGGCCTTCGTGCCGATCCTGGCCGAATACAAGAACAAGCGGGAGGCGGAGGAAACCCGTCGCTTGACCGACCACGTCGCCACCCTGCTCTTCCTGGCGCTGCTGGCGGTCACCCTGCTCGGCATCGCCGTCACGCCTGTCCTGATATATATCTCCGCGCCGGGCTTTGCGGCCGATGTCGCCAAGTTCGAGCTGACTGTCGAACTCACGCGCATCGCCTTCCCCTACATCCTGTTCATCTCTCTGGTTTCGCTGTCCGGTGGCATCCTCAATACCTGGAGCCGCTTCGCCGTGCCGGCTTTCACGCCGGTACTGCTCAACCTCGCCTTCATCGGCATGGCGCTCTTCGCCGCGCCGTATTTCGACCCGCCGGTGCTGGCGTTGGCCTGGGCGGTGTTACTCGGCGGTGTGCTGCAGCTTGCCCTGCAGGTTCCTTTTTTGGCGAAGATCGGCATGCTGCCGCGCTTCGCCTTCACACTGAAGGACGAAGGCGTCAATCGCATCCTCAAACTCATGCTGCCGGCACTGCTCGGCGTGTCGGTGACGCAGATCAGCCTGCTCATCAACACCATCTTCGCTTCCTTCCTGCCGAGCGGCAGCGTGTCCTGGTTGTACTACGCTGACAGACTGATGGAATTCCCCGCCGGCCTGTTGGGCGCAGCACTGGGCACGATCCTACTGCCCAGCCTGGCCAAGAGCCATGCCGAGAATGATCGCGGTGAGTTTTCCGCCCTGCTCGACTGGGGGCTGCGGCTCACTTTCCTGCTCACCTTGCCGGCCGCGCTGGCGCTGGCCCTCCTTGCCGTACCGCTGCTCTCCACATTGTTCAACTACGGCGCGTTCCAGGCCGACGACGTGCTGAAAACGCGCGACGCCCTGGTGGCCTACAGCGTAGGCCTCACCGGTCTTATTCTGGTCAAGGTACTGGCGCCGGGCTTCTATGCCCGGCAAAATATCCGCACGCCAGTGAAAATCGCTCTCGTCACACTGGCCGCAACACAAGTGATGAACGCCGCCTTCGTCGTGCCGCTGCAACATGCCGGCCTGGCTCTGTCCATCGGGCTGGCCGCCTGCCTAAACGCGGCGCTGCTCTGGCACGGCCTGCGCCGCCGTGGCGACTATATGCCGCAGCCCGGGTGGGGCGTTTTCGGATTGAAATTGGTGGCCGCGCTGGCAGTGATGGGCGCCGCGCTATGGTTCGGCATGGGGCAACAGGCGAACTGGATCGGCGCGCCACCGCTGGCGCGCGTGCTGCGCCTGTCGGCGCTGGTGGCAGGCGGCGGCGCGGCCTACTTCGGCATGCTGTGGCTGCTCGGCTTCAGGCTGAAGGATTTCACGAAGAAAGGACGAGCATAAACACACGGGAGGGGACGATGAAATTCTGGACCGACAGTTTCACCCGCATCATCCACGGCGACAACGCCTTCTGCAGCCCGCATGCGCAGAATCACGTCTGCCTGGGCGGCAACCACAACCCGCACCTGGCCTGGTCGGATCTTCCGGCGGCAACCAAATCGCTTGTCCTGATCTGCCGCGACCCTGACGTGCCGAGCAAAGGCGACGACGTCAATCAGGAAGGCCGCAGCGTGCCCGCTTCATTGCCGCGGGTGGATTTTTTCCATTGGGTGCTGGTCGACCTGCCGCAGCAACCGTCGCACATTGAAGCCGGCGAATTCTCGCAGGATGTCATGCCGCGCGGCAAGAACGGCCCGGGCACGGCACGCGGCGCGCGTCAGGGCCTCAACGACTACACCGGCTGGTTCGCTGCCGACAAGGACATGGCTGGTGACTACTTCGGTTACGACGGCCCCTGCCCGCCGTGGAACGACGAAATTCCGCACCGCTACACCTTCACACTCTACGCGCTGGACATTGCCCGTTGCCCCGTAGAAGGCAAGTTCACCGGGCAGCAGGTGCGAGAAGCCATCAAGGGGCACGTCCTGGCGGAAGCCAGTATCACAGGCGTCTATACGCTCAACCCGGACGTAAAGTTGTAGGTGGTCATTCCCCCCGCGCCGTGCCTTCACGGCGCGGATCAGCCGCACCAATCCACTCATCGACCTGGCGCAGGATGACGGACAGGCCGCTGGTCATGTCATTCACCGCCACCTCGTGGCCGCGCTGTTCCAAGGCCGGTCGCAATGCCTCGGCAGAGGTGCCGCGCTCGAGTTCCGTCGGACCGTTGCGGCTGCCGAAATGCGGCAGCGCCACGGCTTCGGCAGGCGAGCGCTTCCATGCCAGCAGCGCCATCGCCGTCTTCGCCACATAGTTGATGATCCGGCTGCCGCCCGGCGAGCCGAGCACTGCAGTAATGCGGCCGGCCGGATCGTAGACCAGGGTCGGCGACATTGAGGAGAGCGGACGCTTGCCGGGTTCGACGCGGTTCGCCACCGGCTTGCCGTCCTCCGCGGGGCGAAAAGAAAAATCGGTCAACTGATTGTTGAGCAGGAAGCCACGCACCATGATTCGGCTGCCGAAAGCCGCCTCGATGGAACTGGTCAGCGAAACCGCGTTGCCTTCGGCATCGACGATGGCAAGGTGGGTTGTCGCCGGCAGTTCAAGCGAAGCATCCTCGCCAAGCGACAGCCTGTCCTTTACCTCGCCCGCTGCCGCTCGTCCCATGCTGGCCTCAGGACGGATGAGCCGCGTCCGTGCCGCCAGATACGCTGGTTCGAGCAATGCCATCACGGGCACATCGACGAACGCGGGGTCGGCCAGATAGCGGGCGCGATCGGCGAAAGCCAGCCGTCCCGCTTCCGCAAAACGATGGACGCTATCGGGCGAAAGCGGCGCCTGTCCCGCCGCCGCTTCCGCAAAAGTCAGTATCTGCAATACGGCGAGTCCACCCGAACTGGGCGGCGGCATGCCGCATACGCGATGACCGCCCAGGCGCTCGCCGCAAACCGGCTCGCGCTCGATCACCTTGTAGCCGGCCAAATCCACCTCGGCAAGATCGCCCGGGTTCCTGGCGTGACCGCGCACCGCCTCGGCTATGTCGCGCGCGATCGGCCCCTCATAAAAATATTTCGTGCCGTGCTGTGCCAGCGCCAGAAGGGTAAAACCGAACTCGCGGTTGACGATCTTCGTACCGACCGGCTTGGGATGTCCGTCGGCGTCGTAGTAGAGGCGACGCGCGGCCGGGTCATCGCGCAGGAAGCGGTCTTCCGCCAGCAGCTTATGCAGACGCGGCGACAGCGGGAAACCTTCCACTGCCAGTCTCAACGCCGGCGCGAACAGCCGCGGCCAGAGTGTCCGCCCATGATTGCGGTAGACCCTATCCAGCAGCGCGGGCAGGCCCGGCACGCCGACCGAGCGCCCACCCACCGCCGCTTCGTAGAATGGCAGTGGCTTGCCGTCCGTCCCGAGGAAACGCTCCGGCCGCGCTGCCGCCGGCGCCGTTTCACGCCCGTCGTACGCGTGCAATCTGTTCTGGCGGACGTCGTGGTAGAGCAGAAAACCGCCACCGCCAAGGCCGGAGGATTGCGGTTCGACGAGATTCAGGACAAGTTGCGCAGCAATCGCCGCATCCGCTGCCGTACCGCCCAGCCGCAGGATCTCGACGGCAGCATCGGTGGCATGCGTGTTGGCGGTGACAGCCATGAACAGCCGTCCGCGCGCCTCCTGCCTGGGTGCGAAACCACTAGTGCCAGCCCTTGTTTCTGTGGTACTAGCCGCTTCAGGTTGCGCCGGAAGCTCCGCCCATGCTGTACTGGATAGCCAGGCAGCCAGCACGACAATCCAGAAATCGAACAGCCTTCTCATTTCATCTCAGATTAAAAAAACGGGCAACCCGAAGGTTGCCCGTCATTGTGCAGCATGTTGCGCTTAGGCGATCAGCGGCACGATCAGCAGCGCAACAATATTGATGATCTTGATCAGGGGGTTCACCGCCGGGCCGGCCGTATCCTTGTAGGGGTCACCCACGGTGTCGCCGGTGACCGCTGCCTTGTGCGCCTCGGAACCCTTGCCGCCAAAGTGGCCGTCCTCGATGTACTTCTTGGCGTTGTCCCAGGCGCCACCGCCGGTGGTCATGGAAATCGCCACGAAGAGGCCGGTCACAATGGTGCCGACCAGCACGCCACCCAGAGCCTGCGGACCGAGCAGCACGCCGACCAGCACCGGCACCAGCACCGGCAGCAGCGAGGGGATCATCATCTCCTTGATCGCGGCCTTGGTCAGCATATCCACGCAGGTGCCATATTCCGGCTTGGCCTTGCCTTCCATGATGCCGGGGATTTCCTTGAACTGGCGACGCACCTCGATCACCACTGCGCCGGCTGAACGACCGACCGCTTCCATCGCCATGGCGCCGAAGAGGTAGGGAATCAGGCCGCCGATGAAGAGGCCGATGATCACCATGTGGTTGGAGAGGTCGAAGGTCAGAACCTTGCCGGCGGCTTCCAGGGCGTGAGTGTAGTCGGCGAACAGCACCAGCGCGGCGAGCGCGGCGGAGCCGATGGCATAACCCTTGGTCACGGCCTTGGTGGTATTACCCACCGCGTCCAGCGGATCGGTGACGTTGCGCACTTCCTTCGGCAGTTCCGCCATCTCGGCGATGCCGCCGGCGTTGTCGGTGATGGGGCCGTAAGCGTCCAGAGCGACGATGATGCCCGACATGGAGAGCATGGACGTTGCGGCGATGGCAATGCCGTAGAGCCCACCCAGCGAGTGGGCCGTCCAGATGGCCAGACATACGGCCATCACCGGCCAGGCGGTGGATTTCATCGACACGCCGAGGCCGGCAATGATGTTGGTGCCGTGTCCGGTGGTGGATGCTTCCGCAATGTGCTGCACCGGCTTGAAGTCCGTGCCGGTGTAGTACTCGGTGATGACCACCATGGCGCCGGTAAGGATGAGGCCAATCACCGCGCAGGCATACAAGCGCATGACCGCGCCGCCGTCGATCTTCATGACTTCGTCAAGCGCATTGTCCGGCATGAAGTACGCGGTCAGCGGATAGTAGGCGATCAGCGCCAGCACGCCAGCGACGATCAGGCCGCGGTAGAGGGCGTTCATGATCTTGCCGCCCTCGCGCGCCTTGACGAAGAAGACGCCGATGATCGAGGCGATGATGGAGAAACCGCCCAGCGCCAGCGGATAGATCACCGCGGCTTCCGCGTTGGCCTTCAGCATCAGCGAACCCAGCAGCATGGTCGCTATGGTCGTCACCGCATAGGTCTCGAACAGGTCGGCCGCCATACCGGCGCAGTCGCCGACGTTGTCGCCGACGTTGTCGGCGATCACCGCCGGGTTGCGCGGATCATCTTCGGGGATGCCGGCTTCCACCTTGCCCACCAGGTCGGCGCCGACGTCGGCGCCCTTGGTGAAGATGCCGCCACCAAGTCTGGCAAAGATTGAAATCAGCGAGGAGCCGAAACCCAGACCGATCAGCGGATGAATGAGGTGGTCGATGGCGGCGTCCGCCGGGGCGTTGGCCTTGAGGAAGGCATAGTAACCGGCCACGCCGAGCAGGCCGAGGCCGACCACCAGCATACCGGTAATGGCGCCGCCCTTGAAGGCGACGTCCAGCGCCGGACCGATGCCGCTGCGGGCAGCTTCGGCGGTGCGTACGTTGGCGCGCACGGAAACGTTCATGCCGATGTAGCCGGCAGCGCCCGAGAGCACCGCCCCGATGAGGAAACCGAAGGCGGTCAACCAGCCTAGAGCCGGCACCAGACCGATGATCAGAAACAACACCGCGCCGACAATGGCGATGGTGGTGTACTGGCGGTTGAGATAGGCCTGCGCCCCCTCCTGGATCGCCGCAGCGATCTCGCGCATGCGGTCGTTACCCGTAGGTTGCGCGACAATCCAACTCGTCTGCCAGGCACCGTAGGCGATAGCCACGGTGGCGCATACGAGCGCAAAAATCAGACCTGCTGACATTTACTCCTCCTCTTAACGAATAACAACCGACGGCTGTCGCCGCCTCCCCAACTGCAAAAAACCACTGAAAAAGGCGCGGTCTCCCGCGCCTCTCATAGCTCAGATCTTGAATGTGCCCAGCTTCTTCGTCACACCCACATTCTTCAATCGCACATACTGCGGCAGTCCGTTCTTGTAGGGCGGGTAGTCCTCACCCTGGATCAGCGGCGCCAGATACTTGCGGCATTTCTCGGTAATACCGAAGCCATCCTTTGTTATGAAATCGCGCGGCATGAATTTTTCCTTGTTCGCCACGTTCTTCAGTTCCGCCACCTCGATGGTCCACTTGTACGGCTTGTCAGAAACGCGCTTGATCGCCGGCATCACGGAATTGCGGCCCTTGAGCGCCAACTCCACTGCCGCCTTGCCCGTCGCATAGGCCTGCGCAACGTCGCTCTTCGATGCGATGTGCCGCGCAGAGCGCTGCAGATAGTCGGCCACGCCCCAGTGGTACTTGAGACCGAGCTTCTCCTTGACGATGCTGGCAATGACCGGTGCAACGCCGCCCAGCTGCGCATGCCCGAAGGCATCGCGCAGCCCCTGGTCGGAGAGGAATTTGCCATCGGCGCCCTTGAGACCCTCGGACACCACCACCGTGCAGTAGCCGTGCTTCTTGACCATCCCTTCGATCCTGGCGAGGAACTTCTTCTGGTCGAAGGCAATCTCGGGAAACAGGATGACGATCGGCAGATCCATGTCCTTCGTCGCTGCCATCCCGCCAGCCGCCGCGATCCACCCGGCATGGCGGCCCATTACTTCGAGCACGAAGACTTTGGTGGAGGTTTTCGCCATCGAGGCGACATCGAATGTGGCTTCGAGCGTCGAGACTGCGATGTATTTAGCTACCGATCCGAAACCCGGGCAGTTGTCCGTAATGGGCAGATCGTTGTCCACCGTCTTCGGCACATGCACGGCGACGATGGGGTAGCCCATGCTCTCGGACAATTGAGATACCTTGAGGCAGGTGTCGGCAGAATCGCCGCCGCCGTTGTAGAAGAAGTAGCCGATGTTGTGCGCCTTGAATACCTCGATCAGGCGCTCGTACTGAGCCCGGTGCTCCTCGAAACCCTTCAACTTGTAGCGGCAGGAACCGAAAGCGCCGGCAGGGGTGTGGCGCAGCGCGGCAATGGACTTGGCGGATTCCTTGCTGGTGTCGATCAGGTCTTCCATCAGCGCACCGATGATGCCGTTGCGGCCCGCGTAAACCTTGCCGATCTTTCCCTTGTGCTTGCGCGCAGTCTCGATCAAGCCGCACGCAGATGCGTTGATGACGGCAGTCACGCCGCCGGATTGTGCATAAAAGGCATTTTTCATACCCATAACCTCACATTATACCATTTACTAAAGAAATAATGACCCGCAGCCTCAGGCCAAGGCTGCAAACAGCGCATTCTTGATGGTCTCAAGTGAGCCAACGCCGGCGATCTTGCGGTACTTCGGCACTTTCGGGTCGCCTCCAGCGGCCCATTTCGAGTAGAACTCGACCAAGGGTTTGGTCTGGCTGTGATAGACATCCAAGCGCTTGCGGACAGTCTCCTCCTTGTCGTCGTCGCGCTGGATCAGGTCCTCACCTGTCGCGTCGTCCTTGCCGGCGACCTTGGGGGGATTGAATGTCACATGATAGGTGCGGCCCGAAGCGGGATGCACGCGCCGCCCGCTCATGCGCTTGATGATCTCCTCGTCGGGCACATCGATCTCGAGCACGTAATCCAGGTCGACGCCCTGAGTGCGCAATGCTTCCGCCTGCGGGATGGTTCGCGGAAAACCATCGAATAGGAATCCCTTGGCGCAGTCGGGCTGCTTCAGTCTCTCCTTGATCAGTCCGAGGATGATCTCGTCCGAAACCAACTGGCCGGCATCCATCACCTTCTTCGCCTCCAGCCCAAGCGGCGTGCCGGCCTTTACGGCGGCACGCAACATGTCACCGGTGGAAATCTGGGGAATGCCGTACTTCTCTGTAATGAACGCGGCCTGCGTTCCCTTGCCAGCGCCGGGTGCGCCTAGCAGGATTAATTTCATGACTACCCTCCCAAGGAATATTAATCTAACTATATGATTTCTCGATTTTTTTCCGAGTTTGCAAAGGTACCGCTAAACCTGGCTTACGTCAAACTTACAACGAATACGCTCCAGATCCTCGGCTGTATCAACTCCCGGTTCGGGCGCATGGTCGATCTCCGAAACCCGAATCCGAAAACCATGGCAAAGCACACGCAATTGTTCGAGCGACTCAGCAACCTCGCTCGGTGAGAGTCCGAGCGCGCCGTAGCGGCGCAGGAAGGCTACCCGGTAAGCATAGATACCGATATGGCGCATGGCGCCCAGGCCTTCCGGCAGATGGTCCTGGCTAACCGCGAATGCATCGCGTGGCCAGGGAATCGGCGCACGGCTGAAATACAGGGCATGGCCGTGCACGTCACTCACCACCTTCACCACATTGGGATTGAGAAATTCCTCGATCGACCCGATGGGATGGCAGGCAGTGGCGACGGCGGCTTCGGCGTCGGACGCCAATTCCTTCGCCACCTGGTTGATCAGATCGGGTTCAATAAGAGGTTCATCGCCCTGGACATTGACGACGACGATGTCTTTGCTCCAGCCGCGTTGCACAGCGACTTCGGCAATCCGATCCGTGCCACTGGCATGGTCGGCGCGAGTCATGACCGCGCCAAAACCGTGCCGCTCGACAGCGGCGCGCACTTCCTCGTGATCGGTCGCGACAAGTATTTCCGACGCACCGCTTTTCGCAGCACGCTCGGCAACTCTCACTACCATGGGCTTGCCGGCTATTTCGGCCAACGGCTTGCCGGGAAGTCGGCTGGAAGCATAGCGGGCAGGGATGACGACCTTGAACGACACCGTGTCCTCCTCCAGCCGCGGACGTTCAGCCTGCCGCTTCTTCGTGGTTCAACTGACGCGCTTCCTCTTCCAGCATTACCGGTATGTCATCGCGCACCGGATAGGCCAGTTTGCACGCCTTGCACACCAGTTCCTGGTTGGCCTTGCGGAAATCGAGCGGTCCCTTGCAGACCGGGCAAACGAGTATTTCAAGCAGTCTGGCATCCATTGAGTTTCTCCACCAGCCATTGCGCAAGATCGGGATCCAACTGCGCCTCGACCGGAAGCACCCAGGTTTCCGGCGGCGCAAAGACTTGGCATTTTACCGCATCTTTCTCGGTCATCAGGAGGGCATCGTCCCCAACGAACGCGAGATCGGACGGCCGAAAGACATGATGATCGGGGAACGCATGCCTCTCTGCTTGCAGGCCCATCCGTTCGAGTTGGCGGAAGAAGCGCGCGGGGTGTCCGATGCCCGCCAGCGCGTGCAGCCGCCGGCCAAGTAACGCTTCTGCGCCGCAGGTGTGCAGCGGATCGTGCAAATTGCGCAAGCGATCTCCGACAAGGCGCATTCTGAACACCTGCCGCGGTCGCGCCTCCGCTGGAACGGATGCATCGCCGTTCAGCACCAGGGCATGCGCTTCGGCAATGCGCGCCGGACACTCGCGCAAGGGTCCGGCGGGCAGCGGCCAACCATTGCCGATACCGCGTTCGTCGATCACGACGATCTCGACGTCCCGCGCCAGACGCGCATGCTGCAGTCCGTCGTCGGCAATCAAAACATTGCAGTCCGCATGCTCCAACAGGAGCGCCTGCGCCGCAGCAACGCGGTCCCGGCCGACGAAGACCGGGCAGCCCGCGCGGCGCGCAAGCAGCAGCGGTTCATCGCCAACGAGCGCCGCATTGCTTGAGGGCGACACTGCCTGGACACACTGCGCACTGCCGCCGTAGCCACGACTGACAATGCCCGGCCGCCAGCCGCGCCTGGCCAGTTCCTGCACAAGATAGAGCACAAGGGGCGTCTTGCCGCTCCCGCCCGCGGTAATGTTGCCGATGACCACAACGGGCACCGGCAGCTTGACGGATACCAAACCGCCCAGCCGATAAGCCAGCCGGCGCAGGTTGACCGCCAGCGCGAACAGCAGGGCCACCGGCAACAGCAGGGCCGAGAGCATGCCCCGCTCTTGCCATCCTTCCGCAATCCGCTGCTTGAAATCCATGGCTATCCTGCCTGAAATGAAAACGCCACACGCAGGCGTGTGGCGCATGATACTGCCGAGGCTGCTTTAGCGCGACGGATTCTGAGTGGCAAAGGAGATGTGACTGTAGCCGGATTGCTGCGCCGCCTGCATGACGTCGATCACACTCTGGTGCGCCGCTTTGGCATCGGCATTAATCACCACCACAGGCTCTTTCTCGCTGCCGCCCGCGCGGCGCAACGCCACGCTGATGGTCTCTACATCCCTGGCGCCGACCGCGACGCGATTAACCATCACGTCGCCGCTCGCGCTCACAACCACATTGATTTCATTCGGCTTGTCCTGCGACTGGGTAGCGTCCGCAGTAGGTAAATTGATCTCAAGGCCGGAGAACTTCGAATACGTCGTCGTGATCATCAGGAAGATGAGGATGACGAGCAGCACATCAATCATCGGGATCAGATTGATCTCCGGCTCCTCCCGAAAACGACCGCGCTGGAAGTTCATACCCGAATCCGCCTCAAGCCGCGCGCTGACCGTGCACCAATTCGACGAGCTTCACCGCTTGCTGCTCCATATCGACTACGAAACCGTCAACCAGCCCCCGAAAATGGCGGTAATAAATCATGGCAGGAATGGCGATCAAGATGCCGAACCCCGCATTGTAGAGCGCGATCGAAATGCCGTGGGCGAGCTGCTGCGGATTCGCCGTCGCCGGGCTTTGCGCCCCGAAAATCTCGATCATCCCGACGATGGTGCCGAACAGGCCCATCAACGGCGCGATCGAGGCAATGGTGCCGAGGCTGGTGAGGAAGCGCTCCAACTCATGCGTCACGCCGCGCCCGGCTTCCTCGATAGACTCCTTCATCGCTTCGCGGGTACTCTTGACGTTTCTCAGGCCTGCCGACAGCACCTGGCCCAACGGTGAATGCCGGGCGATGCGTTGAATCATCTCCTCGCTGACGCCGCTCTGGCGATATTCGGCCACGATGCTTTGCAGTAATCCCGCAGGGACGACCTTGCTCCGGCGCAGTGCAATCGATCTCTCGATGATGAAAGCGACGGCGAGGATCGAGGCGAGCAAGAGCGGCCAGATGGGCCAACCCGCAGCTTGGATGATGGCGAACACGCAAGACCCCCGTTGTTTTTTGACTAACGGCGCACTGTATATTGGCGATCCTGTTTCGGCAAGAAAAACCGATTACGCAGTGTCGGCATGCAACGACATTTTAGTTACGGCCGCTGCGCTTAACGCCGATAAAACCAAGCCGGCGTTAGCCTCCACTGAAACTTCGTTTTCTTTATCCACAAAAGTTGTGGATAAGTGTGTGAATTAAGCGTGGGTGTTTTGAGTAAGTCGGCTCCCTGTAAGACTTTTTCTTACTTCGATGCAAAATGAAGCTAGATTTATTATATATATAATTCAATTGGTTAGAGTATAACTCCAGAGAGGGCGCCGTGAATCGTCTCCCCTGATAACGAAAGTGATAGAAGGCCTCGGCTAGAATCCCCGTATGCTTGAAAAAACAGACCTTCCGCACGACTCGGGTGAGGAAATTCTCAGCGTTTCTGCACTCAACCGCATGGCGCGACAAACGCTTGAAGGGCGCTTTCCGCTGCTTTGGGTGACAGGTGAAATCTCGAACCTGCGTCGCCCGGCCTCCGGCCATGTCTACTTCGCGCTGAAAGACGAAAGTGCTCAGGTCGACTGCGTCATTTTCCGCAACCGGGCCCAACTGCTGCCCTTTCGGATTCAGGACGGCATGCGTGTCGAGGCGCGTGCCCTTGTCACCCTATATGAAGCGCGCGGTGGCTTCCAGCTCAATGTCGAGGCCATGCGCCATGCCGGTATTGGCGTACTGTTCGAGGCCTTCGCCCGCCTGCGCGCCAAACTTGAGAACGAAGGTCTCTTCGCGCCGGAACGCAGACTGACGCTACCGCGCTTTCCGCGCCGCGTCGGTATCGTCACTTCCTTGCAGGCAGCCGCCCTGAGCGACATTCTGGCTGCACTGGCGCGGCGCGCGCCACATTTGCCGATAGTCATTTACCCGACTCTGGTCCAGGGCGAGGACGCCGCCACGAACATCGCCGAAGCCATCAGTACTGCGGCAAACCGTGAAGCGTGCGACATCCTTCTCGTCGCCCGCGGCGGCGGCAGCATCGAGGACCTGTGGGCCTTCAACGAGGAAGTCGTGGCCCGCGCCATCGATACCTGCCCGATTCCGGTCATCACCGGAATCGGCCATGAAACCGACACCACCATCGCCGACCTCGTAGCCGATTGCCGCGCCGCCACCCCTACTGCCGCCGCCGAACTGGCCAGCGCCGGATACGTCGAGGCGCAAAGTGATTTGCTCCGCCTGGCCACTGCCTTGCGTGCGGAAACGCGACGCAAGATGCAGGAGCGCATGCAGCGGGTCGACTTGCTGGGCCGCCGACTGATTCATCCAGGTGAGCGTTTGGGACGCTTGCGCGCGGAGACGTCGCACCTCGCCACCCGTCTTGACGCCGCTCTGAACCGGCGCATCGCTGCCGGCGCCGCTACCTTGCAGCGCCTCAAGGCACGTTTCGCGCTCAGCCGCCCCGATCTACGCTTTGCCCGTCGCAATCTGGAAGCGGTTGCATTGCAGATGCGTTCGGCGACTTCGGTTGGGCTTGCACGACACCGAAACCGGCTGGAAAGCCTTGTCGCCAACCTCGACCATCTCAACCCGCAAGCGGTGCTTCAACGTGGCTACAGCTTCGCCCGCAAGGCCGACGGCAGCATCGTCCATTCCACCGCGCAACTCGCCGAGGGAGATGCGCTGCATCTCACCTTCGGCCAGGGTGAAGCCGACGCACTGGTCACTCGGCTGAGTGACAATCCCAGATAATCCATTAGCCAAAAATCCGTTCGCCCTGTAGGTCGGCCTAATGGATTATCCGGGATAATTAATGGTGCAAATATTGCCAAATGAATCTAATCCGACTAAAATAGTCGGGAATTTGCTCATTCTGACTAACAGGAGATAACAATGGAACACGCCCTCCCCGCTCTGCCCTATTCCGTGGACGCGCTCGCGCCGCATATGTCGAAGGAAACCTTCGAATATCACTATGGCAAACACCATCAGGCTTATGTGACCAACCTGAACAACCTGATCAAGGGCACCGAATTTGAGAACGCCAGCCTGGAGGACATCATCAAGAAGGCCTCAGGCGGCCTTTTCAATAACTCCGCCCAAGTGTGGAACCACACTTTTTTCTGGAACTGCATGAAGCCTGGCGGCGGCGCCCCCACTGGCGCGCTAGCCGATGCCATCAACAAGAAGTGGGGGTCCTTCGACGAGTTCAAGAAGGCTTTCCAAACTTCTGCCGTGAGCAACTTTGGCTCGGGCTGGACCTGGCTGGTGAAGAAACCGGACGGCTCGGTGGACATCGTCAACACCGGCAACGCCGCCACGCCGCTCACCACCGACAACAAGGCGCTGCTCACCATCGACGTATGGGAGCACGCCTACTACGTCGATTACCGCAATGCCCGTCCGAAATTCGTCGAGACCTTCCTCGCCAATCTGGCCAACTGGGATTTCGCGGCGAGTAACTTCGCCTGATACCGGCCGCTCGAAGCCGCAGCCGTGGGCAATCCACCGCTGCGGTTTTTTATCACCTGCTTTCCGTCGAGGGGAAAAACAATTGCTCGCCGTGCGCCTTGAAGCCGGCGATGAGTCCCTGCCCCCCCGGAGAGGTAATCCATTCGATCAGCTTCATCGCGCCTTCATAATTGATGTCCGGATACTTCTTCGGGCTGACCGCAATGATGCCGTAAGGGTTGTACATTTTCGGGTCACCCTGCACGAGAATCTCCAGCCCGATTCTTGCCCGATAGGTGCCGTAGGTGGCGCGATCGCTCAGCGTGTAGGCCTTCATTTCGCCGGCCATGGTCAAGACCTCGCCCATGCCAAGGCCAGCCGAGACGAACCAAGTACCTTTGGGCGCAATCCCCGCCGCTTTCCAGTAGGACTTTTCCATCAGATCCGTCCCCGAGTTGTCGCCACGCGATATGAACCTCGCGCGACCCTCGCCCAGTTTGCGGAAAGCGGAAATAACGTCGCGCGATCCGCGCAAGGCCAGCGGATCCTCCTGTGAGCCGACCAGGATGAAGTCGTTGTACATCACGTCACGGCGATTGACCCCGTGGCCGTCGGCGACGAACTTGTCCTCCGCCGACCGCGCATGCACCAGCACGACATCGACGTCGCCGTTCTTGCCCAGTTCGAGCGCCTTGCCGGTGCCGACCGAGATGACATGCACCTTGACGCCGAACTTACGCTCGAAGGTCGGCAGGAGGGCCTTGAGCAGGCCGGAGTTTTCCGTGCTGGTGGTGGTGGACAAGCGGATGTCGCGAGCGTGCGAGGGCCGTCCCGCCATGAATGCCGCAAGGGCAATAAGAAAAGTCAGTCTCCGTAACACGGCGGTTCAGCGTTCTCCGGCTATCCTCAACGTCCCGGCGGCGCCTTGTCGAGGCCGTTGATCCTGGCGCCTGCGGAAATGCCGCGGCTCCTGAACCAGCCGGCATTCATTTCCAGAGCGAAGCGTACGGACTTGCTCGAACAATGGTTGTCGAGCGACTGCGGCTGCATATCGGCAATCTGAACGACGCGGCCATCCTCGTCGAGGAAGGCGATGCTGAGAGGGATCAGGGTATTTTTCATCCAGAAGCACTGCACGCCGGCTTCGGGGAAAACGAACAGCATGCCGCGATGGGCCGGCATCGACGGGCGATGCATCAGGCCGGCGGCGCGGTCGCTGGTGTTGCTCGCCACCTCGGCCTCGATGCGATGCATGCCGGCGGTCAGTTCGATGATGGGTGCTGCATACACCACGATCGAAAACAGCAGTGCCATCGCGCCCAAGATGTGGCGAATAGAACGATGCAAAGTCGTGGATGCCTCTCGAATCATGGATGCGCCAGATTACCAGCTGGGCGCTGCGCCCGGCATATACGCAAGCGGCACCGACTCGACACGCCGCAAAGATCTGACGCGAGACTCGATTTCATCGCGCGAGGGGCGTCCCTCGCCCAGGCACTCGGATAAATGATCGCGCACCTGCTCGCACCAGGCAAAAGTCAGTCCCGCCAGTACGGCGTAGAAGGGCGTCTCGCAGCGTGATGCCACACGGGCGGCGAATTCCGACAGCCAGCGCAGCAGATGCTCGTCCATCATGGTCGCCAGCCTACGCAGGGCAGCGGCGCCGTCCGCCTGCCGCAAGGCGTGGGCAATGTAGAGCAACTGCATGACCAGATGATCGTCCGGTCGCCGCCGCCAGTCCTCGGCCGCCAGTCCCGCCTCCGCATAAATTACCCGCAACGCAAACATTGCTGCCTGGCAGGCAAGATGATCGTCGTCCGTCCACACCGACTCGCAAGGCGAGGCGCCATAGGCGCCGGTGAGATAGATGGCAGCGTAATCGACCGCAAGCTGATCGAGCGTTGCCGCATCCGGCGCCAGTGGCAAGGCGGCAGCCATCAGCCGCCACGTCTCCTTCGACCGCTCCCCGATCGGCAGCAGGCCGAGGTTGTCCGGGAAACCGATATCGCGCAGCGCGGCGAGTAGTTCGGCACTCAGCTCGCGGTCGTGCAGGGCGGCAAGCGCCTCGGCATCGTCCGCCAGCGCTTCAGCCATCTCGCGGGGCAGGAGCAGGCTCATGACTTGCCGTCCACCCGGCCCTTGCTGTGCGGGATGAAGACGATGGACGGGCCGGTCAGTTCCGGATTCGCCATGTTCTTCACCTGGCGCACGGGCTTCTCGTTCGGCCCCAGCGCGGTCGTCTTCCAGGTGCCGGCGGCCAGTTCGTCGATCGGCCCGATGTCGAGCACGCGCATCATGCAGGCCATGACGCAGTAGGGCTTGCGTCCGGCCTCCAACTCGTCGATGCACATATTGCACTTCTTGACGGTCTTCTCTACCGGATCCCACTGCGGTGCGCCATAGGGACAGGCTGCCTCGCAGCGACGGCAGCCAATGCACAGCGTCGAGTCGATATCCACCACGCCGTTGTCTTCCCGCTTCCAGATCGCGCCCGAAGGGCAGGTCGGCAGACAGGCAGGCGCCGCGCAGTGGTTGCAGGACATGTTCACCTTGTAGGCATACACGTCCGGGAACGTGCCGCCCTCGATATACATGACGCGGCGGAAGCGCGGCCCGGGCGGCAACCCGTTCTTGTCCTTGCAGGCGATCTCACAGGCACGGCAGCCGATGCAATCGACGTTGTGGTGGATGAACCCGAACTGGGTCTTCGGCCTGACCGGCTTGTAGGTCTGCGCGACCTTGCGCGCCAGGGCCTTCTTGACTTCGTTGCGATCGAGTTTTTTCGCCACGTCAGTAATCCCGGCGGAAGACATGTGAGCGTGCCGTGGCTTCGACATCCCAGCCCGGCTTGTGCGCCAACTGCGTCTTCTTCACGTTGCACAGGATGGTGTTGTAGGCGAAAGCGCCGGCGGGCGAAGGCTCGTCCAGGGTGAGGAAATCGGGGTTGCCGGCGCGATCGACGCCGTTCTTGTCGCGATCCATCCAGGCGCCCTCGAACACCACCACCACTCCCGGCATGCAGCGCTCGGTGACGTAGGCCGGCAGCACGATCCTGCCGCGGCCGTTCCAGGCCTCGACCATGTCGCCCGTGCGGATGCCGAGGCGCTTCGCGTCTGCGGCGTTCAGGGTGATTTCCTGCTGGAAGGTCTCGCGCAGCCAGGGGATGTTGTGGAAGATGGAATGGGTTCGCCAACGCGGATGCGGCGTGATCATGTGGAAGGGGTAGATCTTCGCCATCGGATGGTTGAGCGACTCGAAGGGCTCGATCCATTTCGGTATCTCGGGGATGGGGTAGCCGTACTGGGTCTTGGTCCAGTCTGTCACCCGGGCCAGCGTGGTCGAAAGAATTTCGATCTTGCCGGAAGGCGTCTTGAACGGCTTGCCCTCTTCGATCTGCTCGCGGAAAGCGACCAGCGGCCGGTCAAACTGGAACTTGTAGATACCGCGGCGCTTGAATTCTTCCCAGGACATCTTCACACCCTGGTGGTCCTGCACCTTCTTCCACCAGGCAGCGAGATAGGCTTCGTCGACGGCGTCCGGGTTGTCGAAGTAGTCACGCCCGGCGCGCGGGTTGTAACGCTTGCCGAAATCCTTGAGGGACGGATCGAGTTTCTCCAGGCGCCAGGCCAGTTCGGTAAACACCTGGAAGTCGGTCTTCGATTCGCCGAGCGGTTCGATCGCCTTGGGCCGGTGGATGTAGTAATGGCCCTTGTACCAGGGCAGCGCGACGCCATGGCGTTCGAAATGCGTCGCGATGGGCAGCAGCACATCGGCCCACAGGCCGGAGGGCGTGATGGTGGCGTCCTGGCAGACGATGAACTCCAGCTTCTTCGCCGCCTCGATTTCCTTGTTGACGTTCGTGAGTTGGTTGAACCAATCCGAGCCGTGCCACCAGATCGCCTTGATATTGGGGATCACGCCGTCGAGCTTGTCGCTGCGCGGCCACAGGCCGATCTCCTCGCGCTTGACGTTCGGGTAGTTCAGCACGCAATGCGCCCAGCGGTCGGATTTGATCGAGGCGTACCAGACATTGGCGTATTCGTCGTAGGGATAGGCCACGCTCTCGGCGTGCCAGCCTTTGCCGACCCCCTCGGCGCTGCCGCCGAGGATACCTATGTTGCCGGTCATCGCCTGCACGGCCGCCGCCATGCGGTTGTACTGCTCGCCGTAGGCGGCACGGCCGGGCGCCCAGGAGGCCTTCAACGCCGCCGGCTTGGTCGTTGCGTACATCTGAGCAAGTTTTCTGATGTCGGCGGCTTTCACGCCGCAAATTTTCTCCGCCCACTCTGGTGTCTTCGGCGTGCCGTCGTTCCTGCCGAGGATGTAGTCCTTGAAGTTCTCGCGGCCCTTGGCCCAGTCCGGCATCGTGCCGGCGTCCATGCCCTGCACGAACTTGTCGATGAACGCCTGATCCTGCAGGTTGTTGGCGAAGATATGGTGCGCCATGCCGGCCAGCATGGCGGTATCGGTGTTGGGCTTGATGGGTATCCACCAGGCGTCGTAGCTTGCCGCCGAGTCCGTGTACTGCGGATCGACCAGGACGAACTTGCAGCCGCGCTGCTTGGCCAGGCGCATGTAATAGAAGGTGTTGCCGCCATGGAAGGTGTAGGCCGGGTTCCAGCCCCACATGATGATCAGCTTGGAGTGGGCGAAGGCATCGTCCTCGTTGCCGTCCTCGATGGTGCCGAAGGTCATGCGGCTGGAAAAGGTGGTGCCCTGATAGGACGGCACCGACCAGGAACTGGTGCGGCAACCGAACATGCCGAGAAAGCGCGCCAGCAATCCCTCGATCTGGTCGGATTTGTGCAGCACGCAATAGGAGGTGCCGGCATAGGCTTGGTCGAGGATCGCCGTCGGGCCGTACTTTTGCTTCAGCTCGACCATCTTCTTCGCGATGATATTGAGCGCCTCGTCCCACGATACCCGCTTGAAACGGCCCTCCCCGCGCTCGCCCACGCGCAGCATCGGATAGAGCAGCCGTTCCGGCGAGTAGATGCGAGCACGATACGAAC
Source organism: uncultured beta proteobacterium (assembly GCA_947084915.1). GTDB lineage: Bacteria > Pseudomonadota > Gammaproteobacteria > Burkholderiales > Rhodocyclaceae > Desulfobacillus. Next base: position 69,259 of record CAMTUN010000001.1, read on the forward strand.
GGCCGCGCAGACAGGCGCGCAACTGCGGCACCTGCTCGGTCTCGAAACCGAAGGCGCCGCCCTCCTGGTAGGCGCCGTTGTCGGTCGACAGGCGCACGATGACATCGCCCTTCTTGTGCGCAACCAGCATATGGCGCGAACCGCAATTGTGATCGCAGCTCGTCACCACGGTGGTGAGCTGGTTGTCGGTAAGGTAAGGCTCATAGGCGTGAGCCTGGGCATCCTTGCCGCCGAAAGTCAGTTCCGTCAGACCGCCGGCAGCGGCAAAGGCGCCGCCCGCAGCGGCCGTCTTGAGGAAGCTGCGCCGGTTCGGATTCAGCAGGGCATCGGTGCGGCTTTTGTCCGATGCGTTCATGGGCGGGTTCCTTGCTGGCTGGTCGGCACATGTTGCAGAAAGTGCGCCGCGGACTGCGTCGGGCGGTGCTTCGCCCATTCGGGCACTTCGGCCGGCATGTCCGGCCAGGGCGTGCGCGCATACGGATAGCTGATGCGATACCAGCTGCGTCCGCCGTGGCAGCCGAGGCAGGTTTCGCTGCTGTCCTTGCCGGCCTGCTCGATCGCCTCGGCATTGAGATACGCCACTTCGTGACGCTTCGTGCGGATCGCGGCGTGGCAGGTCAGGCAGTTGTCGCCGAAGGCAGCCTTGTGTTCCGCCCACGGGCCAGGCAGGCCCATCAACTGCCAGGGAAACTCGCCATGGCACTTCAGGCAGGTGGTTTCCGGATTCACCTGTTTTCTCAAGGTGAATGCGGTGTCGTCCTGCTGTGCCGCGTCCGCGGCAGCACCCTGCGCTTCCTCACGCGGTTCATGGCCCTGGTGGCAGGTGTTGCATTGCAGGTTCATCAACTGCTTCGCCAGCGGCGTGACGAGATGCCGGCGATGGAAAGTGTCCTGTTCCCCGACATAGGTGGGCGTCTGCTGGTACCAGGCGCGCATCAATTCGGCTTTCTGGCCTGCGGGGGACGCCGCGCGCACCTTGTCTTCAAGAATCTCCCGGTGGCAGGCCATGCACTGCACGTCGGTCGCCGTCTCGATCGCGGGCCGGAAGTGCAGCGGACTGTAGGTGGCGCGCAGATAGTCGCTGTCTGCCGCAGGTGGCGTCGTCTCGACATGAGGCACGAACTCCGCCCGCGGCGCCATGTCGCCGGCGATCCACATGATGAAGCCGATCGCGACGGCGGCGACCAGCACGACGGCGCTGATTGCCTGTTTCATTTATCGCTTTCCCCCCGTTTGGCGGGATCAGCCTTTTCGCGCGCATGCCAGCCGCGAAGATCATAGGGGCCGAGCATGCCCGGATGGATGAAGGGCGTGTACCAGGCGCCCTGACTGTCGAGAAAGCTCAGGCCGGAGGGATGGGGCTGGCTCACTCCGCTGAGCGCGCCTGCATGCCAATCCGGCGTTTTCTCGAAGACAGTTATGATCGGCGCTCCTTCAGGTCGCATCTGTGGCGCCAGGCCGGCAACGGCATAGGCGTCCTGCGCCAAGGCCGGCCCTGCTCCCGCAATCTGACAAAGGAATGCGGTTGCAATCAGTTTGGAGCGCAAGTCAAACATCGGCATGGCAACGTCTGTGCTGCGCACAAGGCGCAGGAGATTCTTCAAGCTTCGATTCTGAAAACCTTGACGAAAGCCACATTGATGCATGTCAATCAAATGTCGCTTCCGCCTCGCGCCACTCACCCGGCTGCAGCCCATCCAGGGAAAACGGCCCAATTGAAGCGCGCACAAGGCGCAATGTCGGATAGCCCGCTTTCGCCGTCATGCGCCTGACCTGGCGGTTCTTGCCCTCACGCAGGACGATCTCCAGCCACGCAGTCGGAATGTGCTTGCGCTGGCGGATCGGCGGATCGCGCGGCCACAAGCCGGCAGGCTCTTCGATGCGCGCCACCTCGCAGGGCCGCGTAATGAAATCGCCGAGATCCACGCCTGCTTTCAGCCGCTGCAGGGCCTCGTCGGTCGGCACGCCTTCGACTTGCGCCCAATAGATCTTGGGCAGTTTGTGCTGCGGATCGGCGATGCGCTGCTGCAGGCGGCCGTCATCGGTCAGGGCCAGCAGTCCCTCGCTGTCGGTATCGAGTCGGCCTGCCGCATAGATGCCCGGGAAGGTAATGAACTCCGCCAGGCAGCGGTGCCCCGCTTCAGGGGTGAACTGGCTGAGAACGCCGTAGGGCTTGTTGAAAAGGACGAGACGGCTCACGCCGTCTCGATCGCTTGAGCTTCCGATTCCGGCCTGACATCCTCCGGTACCAGATTGCAGAATCGCACCGCGTCCGGATAAGGAAAGAAATCCGGGACGAAGCCGTCGAGGATTTTCTGCCTGGTCTGTTGCCAGAACTCAGGCTCCAGTAAATCGGCGTGATGCTTCAGAAACACCCGCTTGGTATCCGGGTTGCCGAGGAGAAAGGTGCCGAATTCCTCGGGGAAAACGTCGGTGCGCGCCACGGAGTACCAGGGCTCGCTGGACATCTCCGCCTCCGGATTGGGCGCTTCCGGAATGCGGCGGAAATTGCAGTCCGTCATGTATTCGATCTCGTCGTAATCGTAGAACACCACGCGCCCGAAGCGCGTCACGCCGAAATTCTTGAACAACATGTCGCCAGGAAAAATATTGGCATAGGCCAATTCCTTGATGGCATTGCCGTACTCCATGACGGCATTCTCACGCCTTTCATCGTTGGCGCTGTCGAGGTAGAGATTGAGCGGCTTCATGCGCCGTTCGATGTAGACATGCCTGATGACAATATCGCTCTCATCCTCCTCCAGCAGCGCGGGGCACTCACGCCGTAGTTCTTCGATGAGTTCCCGGCTGAAGCGGGCCTTGGGCAAGGCGACATCCGAAAACTCCAGCGTATCCGCCATGCGCCCGACGCGATCGTGCTGCTTCACCAGCAAGTATTTGGCCTTGACGGTGGCGTGGTCGACTTCCTTGGGCGGCGCAAAGACGTCCTTGATGACTTTGAAGACATAGGGAAAGGACGGCAGGGTAAACACGGCCATCACCAGGCCACGGATACCGGGAGCGACGATGAACTCATCCTGAGAATGCCGCAAGTGATGAATGAGATCCCGGTAGAACATGGTTTTCCCCTGTTTGGCCAAGCCAAGCATGGTGTACAACTCCGTCTCAGGCTTGTGCGGCATCATGCTTGAGAGGAATTTGACGAAGGCGGACGGCACCTCCATGTCGGTCATGAAATAGGCGCGACTGAGACTGAAGAGGGTGCGGATCTGCGCAGGGTCGAGCAGGATGGCATCGATGAAAAGATGGCCATGCGGATCATGCAGGATCGGCACCACAAACGGATATTCGTAATCCCCGTTGATGGCCTTGCCTACGATGTAAGCAGCCTTGTTTCTGTAGAAGGCCGAATTCAGGACTTGCAGCTGAAAGTTCGCCTCGGCGGCAACCAGCTTGCCGCCCATTTGCAGCACGACAGCGCGGATGACGCGCTCCACATCCCGCTCCTTGTCTGCAAAGGGACATTGCCAGTCGAAATCATTCACGATGTCGCGGATGACCTGATGCAATCCGGTCTTGTTCGGGTAATAGCTTCGGTAGGCCGGCGGGTCCGACTCGATGAAATCCGTCGAGACGCCAGGACGCACGAAAATGAAATCGTTGTGAAAATACGTGCGGTGCATGATCTTGCAGAAAACCGAATTGAAAAAAGTTTCCGCAAGTTCAGGCTGTTTGTGGTTGATAAGCAGCCCGACGTAGAGGAGCTTGGCGAGCTGCCAGGTATTGGTATCGATCTTGTCCGCGCGAAACCTGTCCTGCAGGAGTCCGACTGTCTCATTGACGCGTTCATCGTAGAAGGCGATGCGCTCCCGCACGGCGCGCTGCGCCGCAAGCCAGTTGCTTGTCTCGAAGCGCTGTTTGGCCTGGGCACTGCTTTCCCGGAAAAGCCGGTAATGCTTGTCGAAACCCTCAACCAGGTTCTGCGCGATCGCCTGGGCGACAGGGTTCTCGCCGGAAGGAATATCCATTACTTTTTTACCTATGAATCAATCATGTTGCACTGCAAAGGATAGCGGGAAAGCAAGGCCAGTAGCAATGAAGGCGCCTAGCTGGCACAAAGAATCGGAAAGGCGGATAATAATATTTTATAGCAGGGTTGCGGTCTCATGAGTTTCAGGGATCTGGAATAACCCTCGTCTACACTGGTTTCTACTCGCAGCATGGCAACTGCAACGCGTCCAGCCCTTCGGTTCGGTTCCGCGTCCCTTGCACGTTAGGATCGCCGCGCTGCCTGTTTTGTTCGTCTCACCACTACTGATGGAGTTGCAATGGGCACGAGTTCTCTGATCAAGATTCCCCAGGATGGCAAGAAAATTATCCCCGGCCAACCGGTTCCGGACAATCCGATCATCCCTTACATCGAAGGCGATGGTATTGGCGTCGACATCTCCCCTGTGATGATCAAGGTGGTCGATGCCGCGGTTGCCAAGGCCTACGGCGGCAAGAAGAAAATCCACTGGATGGAAGTGTATGCCGGAGAAAAGTCGACACGGAAATATGGTGGAGACGTCTGGTTGTCCGAGGAGACACTGAGCTTGCTCAAGGAGTATTCCGTTTCGATCAAGGGTCCGCTGACGACGCCGGTCGGCGGCGGCATCCGTTCGCTCAACGTCGCTTTGCGCCAGGAACTGGACCTCTTCCAGTGCGTGCGTCCGGTGCGCTACTTCAAGGGCGTGCCCAGCCCGCTCAAGAATCCCGAGAAAACCAACATGGTGATCTACCGTGAGAACACGGAAGATATCTATGCCGGCATCGAGTGGGCCGCCGAATCCGAGCCGTGCAAAAAAATCATCAAGTTTCTGCAGCAGGAGATGGGCGTCACGAAGTTACGTTTCCCGGAAACTTCGGGTATCGGCATCAAGCCTGTCTCGCGTGAAGGTACCGAACGCCTGGTGCGCGCCGCCATCAATTACGCCATCGACAACGACCGCAAGTCGGTGACCATCGTGCACAAGGGCAACATCATGAAGCACACCGAAGGCGCCTTCCGCGACTGGGCTTACGGCCTGGCGCAGAAGGAGTTCGGCGCCAAGCCGATCGACGGCGGCCCGTGGTGCTCCTTCAAGAACCCGAAGACCGACCGTGAGATCATCGTCAAGGACGCCATCGCCGACGCCTTCCTGCAACAGATCCTGCTGCGCCCGGCTGAATACGACGTGATCGCCACACTGAACCTGAACGGCGATTACATCTCCGACGCGCTCGCCGCGCAGGTCGGCGGCATCGGTATCGCCCCCGGCGCCAACATCTCCGACAAGTACGCCTGCTTCGAGGCCACTCACGGCACGGCGCCGAAGTACGCCGGCAAGGACTACGTGAACCCCGGTTCGCTGATCCTCTCGGCCGAAATGATGCTGCGCCACATGGGCTGGAGGGAGGCCGCCGATCTCATCATCCACTCGATGGAAGCCGCCATCGCCGACAAGATCGTCACCTACGACTTCGCGCGCCTGATGGAAGGCGCCACCGAGGTCAAGTGCTCGGCCTTCGGCCAGGCCATGATCGACAGGATGTAAGGCTGCTGAATGAAAGCTGAGCGCAGCGTCGGCGGCATCATGTCGCCCTTTCAGATGGTGGGCGGCGCGGAAGCGGTGGATTCGGCCATGCATGTCATGCGCGAGCATGGCCTCAACGCCATCCTCGTCGAGCCGAATGCGGAAGGCGAGTGGGGCATCATGACCAAGCGCGACGTGCTGCGGAAGATCATCGTACCCAACCGCCGTCCGGGCGGCATGACGGTGGACGAGATCGCCAATCGCTATCTCATCACCTGCACGCGTGACACGCCCCTGCTGCAGGTCGCGCGACAGATGATGAACAACGGCATCCGCCGCATCGTCGTCATGGAAGACGGTCAGCCGCTCGGCATCGTCACCGAAGCAGACCTGTTCCGCCTGGTCGAGCAGTCCGGCTGGGGATCCGGCGCCTGAGGGCGGGCTTGCCCCGCCGAGGAAGTACTCCTGGGTGCGCCGTCTGAACCTGGAAATGACCAACATGAAGGCCGGCATAATGCCGGCCTTCATGTTCGTGCGAAAAAAAAGCCCACACCCCGCGAAGGGACGGGCTTTCACAATTCAGCAATACGCAACCGGCTGCGGGTCATGCCCGTAGCCGGCCCAACTGCAGCCTTAGGCGGCCTGTATGTTCGAGGCCTGCTTGCCTTTCGGGCCCTGCGTTACCTCGAAGGAGACTTTCTGCCCCTCCTTGAGCGTCTTGAAGCCGCCCATTTGAATCGCCGAGAAATGGGCAAACAGATCCTCGCTGCCGTCATCCGGCGTGATGAACCCGAAACCCTTGGAGTCGTTGAACCACTTCACTGTACCAGTTGCCATATGCCTTTTTCCTCGAAATAAATATCCTCACCGGGCGGTGAGTCCAAATGTTTGCTTAAAACACGCGACAACCACGGGAGCGAAGCAGGAATCGGAAAGAAACGCAGCGTCCAACCAGCGGTATTGCATAGATTTTGTGACAAACACGCATGGATTTTTACGCCAGTCAAATACACCACGTCAAGGGTTTTATCAGGGAATTTCATGCTGCATGACAGCAATTTGTGGCTTTTTGGCACGGCACTCTGCGATTTCATTTTTTCTGTCGGCAAACTGCCTTGTCTCACTCGATCGACCCCATTCTTCGCATCGTGTTGCAGATTCGCTTTTTCTGATTAGAATTGGATCATGGCTACTCGCAAGCAGAGCGAATCGGTGCTCGAAGCGGAGCGGACCAAAACCAAGCCGCCACCGTTATTCAAGGTTTTGCTGTTAAATGACGATTACACTCCCATGGACTTTGTGGTCGTCGTGCTGCAAAATTTTTTTAGCATGAGTCGTGAACAAGCAATGCGAATCATGCTCAAAGTGCACAAGGAAGGCGCCGCAGTCTGCGGCGTATTTCCGCGGGATGTAGCCGCCACCAAGGTTGAACTGGTGACGGGATATGCTCGAGAGCACCAGCATCCGCTGGCGTGCGTGATGGAGGAAAGTTGAGATGATTGCGCAGGAATTGGAAGTCAGTCTGCACATGGCCTTTGTCGAGGCAAGACAGAAGCGTCACGAGTTCATCACCGTGGAGCACCTGTTGCTGGCCTTGCTCGACAACCCCTCAGCCGCCGAGGTTTTACGAGCCTGCGCCGCCAACGTCGAGGAACTGCGCAAGGAGCTTGTCGCCTTCATCGCCGAGCACACGCCGACTGTCCCCGGCAGCGACGAAATCGACACCCAGCCGACGTTGGGTTTCCAGCGCGTTATTCAGCGCGCCATTCTTCACGTGCAATCCTCCGGCAAGAAAGAGGTCACCGGCGCCAACGTTCTGGTCGCCATCTTCGGTGAGAAGGATTCGCATGCTGTCTATTTCCTGCAGCGCCAGGGCATTACCCGCCTCGACGTGGTCAATTTCATCTCGCACGGCATTACCAAGGCGCCGGCGCAGGGCGGCCCCAGAAGCGAGACTGAGCAGCAAGAGCCAGAACAGGAAGGCCACCAGGGCGGCGGCGCGCTGGAGAACTACACGCAGAACCTCAACGCCCAGGCCCTGATGGGCAAGATCGACCCGCTCATCGGCCGCGACAAGGAACTCGAGCGCGTCATCCAGACACTGTGCCGCCGCCGCAAAAACAACCCCCTATTGGTAGGCGAGGCCGGCGTCGGCAAGACCGCCATCGCCGAAGGGCTGGCGCGGCGCATCGTTGAGAGCCGGGTGCCGGAGATTCTGGCCCACGCCCAGATCTACGCCCTCGACATGGGCGCTCTGCTGGCCGGCACCAAGTACCGAGGCGACTTCGAGCAGCGCCTTAAGGCAGTGCTCAAGCAACTGATGGACAACCAAAACGCCATCCTCTTCATCGACGAGATCCACACCCTTATTGGCGCCGGCGCCGCCTCTGGAGGCACGCTGGACGCCTCCAACCTGCTCAAGCCCGCCCTCGCCTCCGGCCAGATGAAGTGCATCGGCGCAACCACCTACACGGAGTATCGCGGCGTCTTCGAGAAGGATCACGCCCTGTCCCGGCGTTTCCAGAAGATCGACGTCAACGAACCTTCCGTCGAGGAGACCGTGTCGATCCTCAAAGGCCTGAAAACGCGCTTCGAACTGCACCACGGTGTGAAGTACTCGGCACAGGCCATTTCCAGCGCCGCCGAGCTCTCCGCCCGCTACATCGGCGACCGCCACCTGCCCGACAAGGCCATCGACGTCATCGACGAGGCTGGCGCGGCGCAGCGCATCCTGCCGAAGTCGAAGCAGAAGAAGGTCATCGGCAAGACCGAGATCGAGGATATCGTCGCCAAGATTGCGCGCGTACCCTCGCAGCATGTGTCCTCTGACGACCGCACTGCCCTGAAGAACCTCGACCGCGATCTGAAGACCGTGGTGTTCGGCCAGGACAAGGCCATCGAGGCGCTGACCAAGGCGATCAAGATGTCGCGCTCCGGCCTGGGCAGTCCGTCCAAGCCGATCGGCAGTTTTCTCTTCTCCGGCCCGACCGGCGTCGGCAAGACCGAAGTCGCCCGCCAGCTCGCCTACTGCATGGGGATCGAACTGGTACGCTTCGACATGTCCGAGTACATGGAACGGCATGCCGTCTCGCGCCTGATCGGCGCGCCTCCCGGCTATGTCGGCTTCGACCAGGGCGGCCAGCTCACCGAAGCCATCACCAAGAAGCCGCACGCCGTGCTGCTGCTCGACGAGATCGAGAAGGCGCACCCGGATATCTACAACATCCTGCTGCAGGTGATGGATCACGGCACACTGACCGACAACAACGGCCGCCAGACGGACTTTCGCAACATCGTCATCGTCATGACCACCAACGCCGGCGCCGAGATGCTGCAGAAGGGCAACATCGGCTTTTCGAACTCGCGCGCAGTGGGCGACGAGATGGCAGAAATCAAGCGCATGTTCTCGCCTGAGTTCCGCAACCGGCTCGATGCAACCATCTCCTTCGCCGCGCTCGACCACGAGGTCATCCTGCGTGTAGTGGACAAGTTCCTCATGCAACTGGAAGCCCAGTTGCACGAGAAGAAGGTCGAGGCCGTGTTCACCGACAAGCTGAAGGACTGGCTGGCCGAGATGGGCTTCGATCCGCTCATGGGCGCGCGTCCGATGGCGCGCCTCATCCAGGACACCATCCGCTCCGCGCTGGCCGACGAGTTGCTGTTCGGCCGGCTCTCCAATGGCGGCCGCGTCACCATCGACCTGGACAGCGACGGGAAGGTGAAACTGCTATACGACGAGGTGGCCGAACCGGTCGCCTGATTCCCAACACCCTTCCCGCAACGGCGGCTAGAATGCCGCCGTTTCTATTTTGGAGTTTCAAATGGATTTCCAGACCGCCGATCTCTGCGATAAATACGAAGACCAGGTGCGCGCCGGACAGGTACACGTTCTCGAGCCAATGCTGAATTCCTATGGCGGCAGCGCCGCCTTCCACGGCCGCATCGCCACGCTCAAGCTGTTCGAGGACAACTCGCTGGTGCGCAAGGCCCTGGAAACGCCCGGCGACGGCCGCGTGCTGGTCATCGATGGCGGCGGCAGCCTGCGCTGCGCCCTGGTGGGCGACCAGTTGGCGCAACTCGGCGTGAAGCATGGCTGGGCAGGCATTGTCGTATACGGCTGCATCCGCGATTCGCGCGCCATCGAGGAAATGGACATCGGCGTGCTGGCGATCGACACCCACCCGCTGAAAAGCATCAAGAAGAACGTGGGTGAAACGGAGATAGCCGTGACATTCGGCGGCGTCACCTTCGTCCCCGGCCACCACCTGTACGCGGACGACGATGGCGTACTGGTCTCGCCGACCGAACTCGCACCCTGATCCTGCTTGCCGTATTGCGGAAACTGACTTTGTTGCGCCGCAACAGGCATTCCTTTTCACGAAACGAACAGCGTTTTATAATGCGGTAAATATCTTGTAGTTTATTGTTTATTAGAAGTTAATTAATTATATATAAGACTGCTTTTTTCAGTGTTGCTGCGCAGAAATCCCTCTATAATTCGTTCGCCCTGACACGAACACAATGAGGATTGCGATGAACAACGAACTCGAAGTTGCCAAGCTGAAAAAGGACTGGGCCGAGAACCCCCGCTGGAAGAACATCACGCGCGGCTACACAGCGGAAGACGTCGTTCGCCTGCGCGGCTCGCTCGCCATCGAGCACACCCTGGCCCGACGCGGCGCCGAGAAGTTGTGGAACCTGGTCAACAACGAGCCCTTCGTCAATGCGCTCGGCGCACTGACCGGCAACCAGGCCATGCAGCAGGTCAAGGCCGGCCTCAAGGCCATCTACCTGTCCGGCTGGCAAGTCGCGGGCGACGCCAACATTGCCGGCGAGATGTACCCCGACCAGTCGCTCTACCCCGCCAACTCCGTACCGCTGGTGGTCAAGCGCATCAATAACACCTTCCAACGCTGCGACCAGATCCAGTGGTCCGAGGGCAAGCGCCCCGGCGACGAAGGCTACCTCGACTACTACGCCCCGATCGTCGCCGACGCCGAAGCCGGCTTCGGCGGCGTGCTGAATGCCTTCGAACTCATGAAGGCCATGATCGAAGCCGGCGCTGCCGCCGTGCATTGGGAAGACCAGCTCGCCTCCGTCAAGAAGTGCGGACACATGGGCGGCAAGGTGCTCGTGCCCTCGCGCGAAGCCGTCGCCAAGCTGGTCGCCGCGCGCCTCGCCGCCGACGTCATGGGCGTGCCGACCCTGGTCGTCGCCCGCACGGATGCAGAAGCCGCAGACCTCATCACCAGCGACGTGGACGCCAACGACAAGCCGTTCTGCACCGGCGAGCGCACCGTCGAAGGCTTCTACAAGACCAGGCCGGGCCTCGATCAAGCCATCTCCCGCGGCCTCGCCTATGCACCCTACGCCGACCTGGTGTGGTGTGAGACCGGCAAGCCGGACCTCGTCTTCGCCAGGAAATTTGCCGAAGCGATCCACAAACAGTTCCCCGGCAAGCTGCTCGCCTACAACTGCTCGCCCTCCTTCAACTGGAAAAAGAACCTGGACGACGCCACCATCGCCAAGTTCCAGAAGGAACTCGGCGCCATGGGCTACAAGTTCCAGTTCATCACGCTGGCCGGCTTCCACAGCCTCAACTACTCGATGTTCAATCTGGCCCACGGCTACGCCCGCAATCAGATGAGCGCCTTCGTCGAGTTGCAGGAGGCGGAATTCGCCGCCGCCGAGCGGGGTTTCACCGCGGTCAAGCACCAGCGCGAAGTCGGCACCGGCTACTTCGATGCCGTCACCACGACAATCGAGCGCGACGCCTCCACCGCCGCCCTCAAGGGCTCGACGGAAGACGAGCAGTTCTTCGACAAGAAGGCTGCCAGCCACTAAGCTTCGCACGCTGCGAAAAAGGCCACCCCGCGGGGTGGCCTTTTTTTGCCTGTAGAATGGCGTCCTTCTCGAAGCAAAGGAAGCACGATGAACAAGCTTGTCCTCGCCCTCGGCTGCGCGCTGGGGACTTTCCCTGCCCTCGCCGACACCCTCGCCTGCCCCGATCCCGCCGCCGCCATGCAGGTCGCCACCTGCCCCTCGGAAGACGAGCTGAGATACACCTTCACCGGTTACTGCAGCGACAACGCGCGCCTCTACGGCAGGGATACGGACACCTGCGCGAACTATCAGAACTACCGCAAGATCAAAAATGTCGCGCTGTGGGAATCGGCCGACGGCGTCTTCCAGGCCTACATCTCCTGCGACCTGCCGTCCGGCGCGCTGAAAAACCTCAAGCCCGCCGCCATCGCCGTCAGCAAACAAGGCAAGCTGACGCGGCTCGCCTGCAGCTACCCCGAAGGCATCCTCTTCACCCACCGCACCAAGGCGCAATGCAAGGTGCAGGGCGACGGCAACTGCGCCGCCGACCCGGCCGCCTGCAAGGCAAGCTGCGACTGACGCCGCTCCGCTTGGCAACGCACAGCTATGCGCATATAATGCGCATTGGAGGTGCCCCATGAAAGCCGGCTACAACCTGGCGGCGCGCAAGCGGCCCGTCAACCTGACCCTGAACGAAGACCTTGTGCAGCAAGCGCGCGGCATCACCGACAACCTCTCCGGTGTCGTCGAGTCGCTACTGGCGGATTTTGTCGAGCATGAACGGCAGCAACGCCTCGCCAAGACCAAGGCGCTAGAGGCAACTGTCGCCATCTGGAACGACTTCAACGCCAAGTTCGGCTCATTTGCCGATGAACATTCCACGCTCTGATGGCCCAGTTCGACGTACATCGGAATACGGGAAAAAGCAGGGATGACATCCCCTATGTCGTATTGGTGCAGTCATCCCTTTTCGACGGCTATCGCCGCAGAGTCGTCGTTCCTCTGGTGCGGAAATCGACTCTCGGAAAAATCAGCAATGCCCGCTTCAATCCGGCTTTCAAGATCGAGGGCATCACAGTCGTCCTGCACCCGCTGGAGATCGTGTCGGTTCCCATTGACCGGCTGGGCGAGTCCGTGGCATCACTGGCCCACGAGGGAGGCCGCATCATGGATGCACTCGACGAGTTACTGACCCGCGCCTGGGGATAGCGAAGGGCCAATCCTTCACCACAGCGCCATGCCGATCACCCCCTTCCATTTCGGCCCGGGCGCCCTCATCAAGGCAGTGGCGCCGCGGCACGTCAGCTGGACGGCCTTCGCGCTCGCCAACGGCCTCATCGACCTCGAACCCATCCTGCTTTTCTTCCTCACCGGCGAGCCGGCGCACCGCTTCTTCCACACCCTGCCCGGCGCCACGCTGGCCGCCCTCGCCGCCGTCTGGCCGGGAAGAATCGCCTGCGAAGCCTGGCTGCGCTTCTGGAACCGGCAACTCAGCCCGGCGCAGGCAAAGATGAAGATTGGAATCGGCCTGGAAAAGTCAGTCCCTGTGATACGGCGATGGGAATGGCAGTAAGGACTGGAATCGGCCAGGAGCCGCCACTCAGGACGGTCGCCGGTTAGCAGCCGTTCATCAACATCAAATCATCAACATCTTGCCTGCATTCATTCGCCTTACTATAATGGTGAGCGTAAGGACAAACGGAGGTTGCAATGTCAAATGACGCCACGCTTACTAGCAAAGGTCAAACAACGATTCCCAAGGAAATTCGGGACAGTCTTTCCATGAAGGCCGGAGACCGAATGACGTTCACGTTGATGCCAGATGCTACAGTAGTCATGCGGGTGAAGACCAAGAGTGTCATCGAACTGGCGGGCGTGTTACACAAGAAGGGTCGCAAGCCCGTTCCGGTTGAGCAGCTGTCGCGGTGATGCTGGGGGTCGATACCAATGTTCTCGTTCGATTTCTGGTTCGGGATGATGACGCTCAGTTTGAGAAGGCACGAAAACTGATCAAGCGTGAAGTCGCGGCAGGGCGTCGCGTTTTCGTAAGTCAGTTGGTTCTCTTGGAAACCGAATGGGTGCTACGAAGCCGATACAGTCTGCCAAAGAATCTGATCATTGAAGCTATCTCGGGCTTGCTCGAAGCGACCGATGTTCGATTCGAGGACGAGTCTGCCATCGAGGAGGCTCTTTTCATCTGGAAGGATGCGACTGCCGATTTCGCTGATTGTCTGATCGGCGCCCAAAACCGACGGCTTGGATGTCGAGCGACGGCAACCTTCGACGTGAAGGCTTCTAAGTTGCCGGGGTTCATAGCTGCCTAACGATAATCAGCGAAGCGTGGTCACGTCGCCTTTGCTTGAGGCGTTTCTGGCCTGCCCCGTCAAGTGCCACCTGCTGCTCAAGGGCGAGGTCCCGGCCGGTACCGAATACTCAGCATGGGCCGCTGAGAGGGAGGAATCCTACCTGCGCGAGAGCTTCCGGAAGCTGATATCCCAAGAAACGGGACCAGACATCGCGTCGGCGGAACCCGGTATCTGGAAACATGAGTCCTGGCGTTTCGCCATCGGTAAAACCGTACGGACCGAAAGCTGGGAGGCCGAGATCGCGCTGATCCAGCGGATCACGCCTGCGGGAACGCAGTCCCGATTTGTGCCGATCCGCTTTACGGCGAAAAGCAGGCTGACCGCTTCCGACAAAACCATGGCTGCGTTCGAGGCAACCCGAAACGGCTCAAGCGGACCAGCCGATGCCGGAGGAAAGCGGAAAAAATCATCGTGGCGAAACCCCCGTATTCCTGCCCGGAGTGCGGCAAGCGGGGCCGGACGAAAAGTCGACTTCTAACGCGAACCGTCGAGGATCTGGTTTTTGGCAGGGACAGCGTGAAACGGCGCGTGGTTCAGTATATGTTCCAAGGATACCGGTGCCGGAGTTGCGGGCATGAGTATGGGCTGAGCGAATGGTATCTGCACGCCCGCAAATGGGGCTGGAGCGTCGTGGCTTACTTCGTTTACAACATTGTGGGGTTGCGCGTCCCGCAACTCACTATGCAACATAGCCTCAACCGGCTTTTCGGTTTCAATCTGGTGCGGAGCACGCTGAATAATCTCAAGATCAAAGCCGCCGATCGCTATTTTTTTGCCCACCTGCGAATACCGGGGAATCGACTTCCTCGATTTCCTTCGGTCCGAAGAGCGGGATGTTGAAGCGTTTGCCAAGCAACGCAAAAGAGCAAGGACTCATCGAACGAGCCCGGCGTCGCGTTCGCAATGTTCTTGATCGGCCGCTTACCAATAACTCGACCGACTGCTCAGGGCACTTAGCTTCCCTTCGCCGTACTACCGAGACTGACTTTTCCTGGACGATTCAAGCCCCCAAGCCGTTTTCCTTGCCGTACCACAGGGACTGACTTTTCCGGTTGTTTCTGACGGAGCTTTGGAGGGAGGAATGCGGAGGCTTGATGCCCCTCTCCCCCAGCCCCTCTCTCGCTCGCGGGATAGAAGGGGATGCGGTGCTTCGATACGGCGGCGGTCCGCCTACTCAGCACGAACGGAATAAGCCACAAGCCCGCACTAACGAAATTAAACCGCTACCGAACAAGGTCCTCGACGGCGTCGAGGACCATGCTGCTGCCGGCGGCGATCAGCAGGATGTCGGCAGCGACGCGGACGTAGCGGTGGCCGGCGGGCGGCGGCGGCAGGCGCATGAGCAGGTCGCGCGGCAGATCGTAGTAAGGCAGGTCGCCGGGCAGCGGGCGGCCCGTGCCCCACTTCTTCGCCTGGCCGGGCGGCATGCAGCCGTTGTTCTTCTTGGCGAGGCCGGGCGGGCATTTTTTCCTGGAACGGCTTTGCCCACCGTAGTACTCGGCGATGATGCTGCGGTGCTGGTCGCCGAAGTGCGAAGCGGATGCGCTGCCGCGTTGTTCCTGTTTCTTGCCGTGCTTGCCGCCGCCGGCCCAGTCGGGCTTGTCGGCGAGGGCGGTGGTAGCGGCGAGGAAAGCGGAAAGGGCGAGTGAGGCGGCGATTGAGTTTTTCATGGGGTTTCTCCTGCTAGGCTTGTGTGGTCATGGCGGCTGTTCCCCCTCTCCCCCTGCCCCTCTCCCGCGAGCGGGAGAGGGGAGAGTTTAGAGGAAGCGGTCGAGCAGCTTGCGGCTGGCGGTGTCGAGGCCGTTGATGTCGCGCACGAGGAAGTGGATGCCGTGGCTGTCCTCGACAAGCAGGCCGGACTTGCCGAGGCGGCGGATGAATTCCTCGCCCCACAGCACCAGGCTCGTCTCGCCGCGGTCGGTATCGACCGTCCAGGTGCTCGGCGTGGCGAAGCTGGAAACTGCGTGGATGCGGCGGATCTCCGGCATGAACTCGCGCCGGCCGAGTTCCTCCTCCACCAGCTGCCGCAGCACCTCAGGCAACGCTTCGAGGCGCTCGATCCATCCTGCTTCGTGGCCGTCGGGGCCGATCAGGGCGACGCCCTCGCCGGACGCGGCGATAGGGAATGCACGCACCGGCACGACGCCCTCGCAGACAGTGCCGTCGGCGGCGGTGAGGACGAGCCTGCCGAAGACATTGCGCGCGAGTTGAAAATCCGTGGTCTCCATCAGCGTCCCTTCGACTTGTGTTCCACGCGCGGGACTTCGCCGCTCGTCTCGTCCATATCGACGTCCACGTTGCGCGCCTGTGCCTGGTAGAGCCGGTAATAAGCGCCTTCGCGCGCCATCAGTTCATCGTGGTTGCCGACTTCGACGATCATGCCGCGATCGAGCACCACCAGGCGATCGGCCTTGCGTAGTGTGGACAGGCGGTGGGCGATGGCGATGGTGGTGCGGCCGCGCACCAGGTTGTCGAGCGCCTTCTGGATTTCCTTCTCCGTCTCGGTATCCACCGACGAGGTGGCCTCGTCTAGGATGAGCATGCGCGGATCGATGAGCAGGGCGCGGGCGATGGAGACGCGCTGGCGCTCGCCGCCGGAGAGCCCCTGGCCGCGCTCGCCGACCAATGAGTCGTAGCCCTGCGGCAGCCGCAGAATGAACTCGTGAGCGTGTGCGGCGCGGGCGGCGGCGACGATCTCCTGGCGCGTCGCATGCGGCTTGCCGTAGGCGATGTTGTCGGCCACGGTGCCGAAGAAAAGGAAAGGCTCCTGCAGTACGAGGCCGATGTTGCGCCGGTAGTCGGCCACAGACAGTTGCCGGATATCGGCGCCGTCGAGGCGGATGGCGCCCTCAGTTACGTCGTAGAAGCGGCAGATGAGGTTCACCAGCGTGGTCTTGCCCGAGCCGCTGTGGCCGACCAGCCCGATCATCTCGCCCGGTTCTATGGCGAGATCGACACCGCGCAGCACCGAGCGATTGCCGTAGCGGAAGGAGACATCGCGCAGCTCGATGCGACCTTTCACCTCGGTGAGGCGGACCGGGTTGGCCGGATCCGGCACGCTGGAGACATGGTCGAGAATATCGAACAGGCGCTTGGCGGCCGTGGCGGCGCGCTGCGTGGTGGAGACGATGCGACTCATGGAATCCAGCCGCGTATAGAAGCGCGTGATGTAGGCGAGGAAGGCCGCCAACACACCCACTGTGATCTGGTTTTCAGAGACCTGCCAGATGCCGAAGGCCCAGACGACGAGCAGGCCGATCTCGGTAAGCAGGGTGACAGTCGGCGAGAACAGCGACCAGATGCGGTTGACGCGGTCGTTCACCGCCAGGTTGATGGCATTGGCGGCGCGGAAGCGCTGGGTTTCGCGGCTCTCCTGGGCGAATGCCTTGACGACACGGACGCCGGGAATGGTGTCGGCCAGCACGTTGGAGATTTCCGACCAGATGCGGTCGGCCTTCTCGAAGCCGTTGCGCAGCCGATCGCGTACCAACTGGATCATCCAGGCGATGAAGGGCAACGGCAATAACGTGACCAGCGCCAGCCAGGGGCTGATGGAAAACAGGATCACGGCGGTCATCAGGAGCATCAGCACGTCGGTGGTGAAGTCGAGCACCTGCATCGAAAGGAACTGGCAGATGCGGTCGGATTCCGAGCCGATGCGCGCCATCAGGTCGCCGGTACGCTTGCCGCCGTAATATTCGAGCGAGAGTTGCATGAGGTGCTCAAAAGTGGTGGTGCGCAAATCCGAACCGATATGCTCCGCCACCAGAGACAGGATGTAGGTCTTTACCCAGCCCAGACCCCAGGCCACCAACGAAGCGCCGAACAGACCGGCCAACAGAAGCATGACCAGGCCGATATCGATGGGCGTGCCGTTCTGGTAGGGAATCAGCACGTCGTCCATCAGCGGTATGGTCAGGTAAGGCGGCACCATGGCAGCGGCCGTCGAAACCAGGGTGAGAACGAAGCCCCAGAACAGCGACCAGCGGTAAGGCTTGGCGAAGCGCCACAGGCGCAGCAGTGTGCGCGTCGAGGGCGGCGCATGGATCTCGCGGGCGCAGACAGGGCATTCCTCTTCCCCATCCAGGGGCGCGCCGCATTTGGGGCAGACGTCTTCCTCGGGCCGCTCGACCGGGCGACCGGAGAGATGACTTTCCATCTGCAGATCAAATTCATCAACCAGCCGCAGTGCCGCCGGGTTGTTGCCGATGGTGTAGCGCCAGCCACCCAGCCGGGCGGTCTCGTCGTGCAATTCAAGGCTGCCGACTCCGGCGTGGTCGTGGTGGTTCAGGCGCAGGCCCTGCCGATAGGGCCATTCCTGCCAGCCAACCTCTCCCGGCGAACGGGCCAGCAAGCGTTGGTCCGTGACGACAAGAAATCCCCTGGCGTAGCGCAACCCGACATCCAGATCGACCTCCAGCCAGGTCAGCAGCGTTTCCCCCGCTGCCATGAGCCCAGCCGTCTCTTCACGCCACGCCTCGGGCAGGATTGTTTTACTAACTATCTGTAAATTATCGGGAATCATGAATTGAACAGGTCTGCCGCAGGGCTCGAATGGTTATTATCGCGGCGCAGAATCGAAGGTTTCTGCAAGTATAGCTTCAGTAACGCGGCTACCCCCCCGGCGGGATACAAGAAGCCGGGAAGCTTTATTTCCGGGCCGGGTAAACCTAATTCCGGATGCCTCGTTATTCCCTCCAACATGACACAGACCCTGCCGGGGCAACCGGCTCAGGCAGGGAAACCGCGTGAAATACAAAAACATCGAATTCCTGCGTATCACCCCGCTTCGCGGGCCGAACATCTGGACCTACCGCCCGATCATCGAGGCCTGGGTCGATATCGGCGACCTGGAAGATGCGCCTTCCAACAAGCTCCCCGGCTTCTACGAACGCCTGTCCTCCTGGCTACCCTCACTGATCGAGCACCGCTGCAGCGAGGGCGAGCGCGGCGGCTTTCTGCAGCGTCTGCGCGAAGGCACCTGGGCTGCCCACATCCTCGAACACGTCACCCTCGAACTGCAGAACCTCGCCGGCCAACGCACCGGTTTCGGCAAGGCGCGCCAAACTTCGAAGCGTGGTATCTATAAAGTGGTCGTCCGCTCGCGCCAGGAACAGGTGACCCGCGCCTGCCTCGCCGCCGCGCGCGACCTGCTGATGGCCGCCATCAATGACGCGCACTACGACGTGCCCGGCACCATCGAAAAGCTGCGCGAGATGGCCGATTCACTCTGCCTCGGCCCCAGCACGGCGTGTATCGTCGATGCCGCGACCGAGCGGCGCATCCCCTCGATTCGCCTCAACGAAGGCAATCTGGTGCAACTCGGCTACGGCAGCCACCAGCGTCGCATCTGGACAGCCGAAACCGACCAGACCAGCGCCATCGCCGAGAGTATTTCCTGCGACAAGGAACTCACCAAGAGCCTGCTCGCCGCCTGCGGGGTGCCGATTCCCGAAGGGTGCATCGTGCATGGCGCCGGTGAAGCCTGGGAAGCCGCGGAGGACATCGGTCTGCCCGTGGTAATCAAGCCGCGCGACGGCAACCATGGCCGCGGCGTATCCACCAACCTCGTAGCTCAAAAGGAAATAGAGGAAGCCTACGCCATCGCCGACAATGAAGGCAGCGGCGTCATGGTCGAGCGCTTCGTGCCCGGCGACGAACACCGCCTGCTGGTGGTCGGCGGCCGCGTCGTGGCGGCGGCCAGGGGCGAAACCGCCTGGGTGGTCGGCGATGGCCACTCGAGCATTCCCGCATTGATCGACAAGCAGCTCAACAGCGATCCGCGCCGCGGCAACACCGACGTCTTTCCGCTCGGCTTGATCCTGCTTGAAAAGGATCCTGCCGTCGTGCTCGAGTTGAAGCGGCAGGGTTTCACACCGAATTCTGTGCCCGGCAAGGGCAAAAAAGTGCTGATCCAGCGCAACGGCAACGTCGCCAACGACGTCACCGATCTCGTTCACCCTGAAGTCGACGCGATCGTCTCGCTCGCCGCCCGCGTGGTGGGCCTGGACATCGCAGGCGTCGATGTCGTCGCCGAGGACATCTCGCGTCCGCTCGAAGAACAGCGCGGCGCCATTGTCGAGGTCAACGCCGGACCCGGCTTGCACATGCATCTGTTGCCGGCCGAAGGTCAGCCGCGGCCGGTCGGAAAAGCCATTGTCGACAGCCTCTTCCCGGAGGGCGAAAGCGGCCGCATTCCCATAGTCGGCGTCGCCGGCACGCAGGGCGCCACGCTGATCGCCCGGCTCGTCGCCTGGCTCATCCATCTGTCCGGCAAGCATGTCGGACTGGCCTGCCGCGACGGCCTGTTCCTCGATCGGCGCCAGGTCGAAAAGAACGACTGCGCAAACTGGGCTGCCGGCCAGCGCCTGCTCATCAACCGCACGCTGGAGGCCGCCGTTTTCGAGAACGGCGCAGCCATGATTCTTGGCGAAGGGATTGCCTATGATCGTTGCCAGGTCGGCATCGTTACCGATGTGCAGGGCGCCGAGTGCCTCGGCGATTACGACATCAAGGATGCGGAACAGGTCTTCCATGTCCTGCGCACCCAGGTGGACATCGTCCTGCCGGACGGGGCCACCGTGCTCAACGCAGACGACCCACTGACCGTCCGCATGGCCGATCTGTGCGATGGCGAAGTAATTCTCTACGGGCCCGGCCCGGAATTGCCGGCCATCGTCGAACACCGCGCCAAGGGCGGACGCGCCCTGTTCCTGCGCGACAACCGCATCATGCTGGCGACAGGCGCCGTGGAAGGCCCGCTCGCCGAACTACCTGCTTTCACAGCCCAGGACGGCATGAATGACGATGGGGCAAACCGTGCCGGAAGCCTGCTGGCTGCGGCCGGCGCGGCTGTGGCGCTCGGCATTCCGGTCGAAATGATCCGCGTCGGCATCGAAACCTTCGAGCAGGACCGCAACACCAAGCGGCCCGCTCGTGGTCGCCCGCGCAGGGTAGCCAACCAGTAACGCTCCACATAACGCAACGATCTTTCAGAAAGACACTCCGATGGACGTCTCACGAATTCGAGCCCTGCGCGGTACCAACCTCTGGAGCCGCCATACCGCCATCGAAGCGGTGCTCCGCTGCAACGACGCCGAGTGCGCCCTGTGCGGGCTACCCGGTTTCGAGGACCGGTTGCGCGCACGCTTCCCTAACATCGGGCCGATGCGCCCGATCGGCCACGAGGGGGAGATTTCCGTCGCCCATGCCCTCGCCTTCGCCGCCCTCGGCCTGCAGGCGCAGGCCGGCTGTCCCGTCACTTTTACCCGGGTCACGCAGACCATCGAGCACTGCGTCTTTCAGGTCGTCGTCGAATACTCCGAGGAAGCCGTCGGCCGCCTCGCCATCAAGCTCGCCGAGGATCTTTGCCGTGCCGCCATCGAGGACGCTCCGTTCGACCTGTCTGCCGCGCTCGCCCAGTTGCGTGAACTCGACGAGGATGTCCGTCTCGGGCCGAGCACCGGATCAATTGTTCATGCCGCCGCCGCGCGCGGTATTCCGTTTCGCCGCCTCACCGAAGGCAGCCTGGTGCAGTTCGGCTGGGGCAGCCGGAGCCGCCGCATCCAGGCCGCCGAAATCGACCGCACCGGCGCCATCGCGGAAACCATCGCGCAGGACAAGCAACTCACCAAGCGGCTGCTGGATGCGGCCGGCGTGCCGGTGCCGCAGGGCAGGCCGGTGACCGATGCCGAAGACGCCTGGCTCGCCATGCAGGAGATCGGCTCGGCGGTCGTGATCAAGCCGCAGGACGGCAACCAGGGCAAGGGCGTCACGGTCAACATCGAGACCCGCGACCACTTGATGATCGCCTACAAGGCCGCGCGCGAGATCAGCGAAGAGGTGCTCATCGAGCGCTTTGTGCCCGGCCACGATTTCCGCCTGCTGGTGGTCGGCAACAAGCTGGTTGCCGCGGCGCGGCGCGAGCCGCCACATGTCGTCGGCGACGGTGTGCATACCGTGCGCCAGCTGGTCGAACAGGTGAACAGCGATCCGCGACGCGGCGACGGGCACGCCACCTCACTGACAAAAATCCGTTTTGACGAGATTGCGCTGGCCCGTCTCGCTGTACAGGGTTTCCAGGCGGACTCGGTTCCCGCGACTGGCATACGCGTCGTCCTGCGCAACAATGCGAACCTGTCCACCGGCGGTACCGCCACCGACGTCACCGACGAAGTCCATCCCGAGGTGGCAGCGCGCGCAATAGCGGCGGCGCAGATGATCGGCCTGGACATTGCCGGTGTCGACATCGTCTGCGAAACCATGCAGAAATCGCTCGAACAACAGGGCGGCGCCATTGTCGAGGTGAATGCCGCGCCCGGCCTGCGCATGCACCTCACGCCGTCGTTCGGCAAGGGCCGCGCCGTCGGTGAAGCCATCATCAACAACATGTTTCCAGAGGGGGAGGACGGCCGCATTCCCGTGGTTGCAGTCACCGGCACCAACGGCAAGACCACTACGGTGCGTCTGGTTGCCCATATCCTGTCCGGCAGCGGTCTGCGCACCGGTATGACCTGCACGGACGGCGTCTATGTCGGTGAGCGTCGTCTCGACACCGGCGACTGCGCCGGTCCGAAGAGCGCGCGCAACGTGCTGATGCACCCGGACGTCGATGCGGCGGTGCTCGAAACCGCACGCGGCGGCCTGTTGCGTGAAGGCCTCGGCTTCGACAGATGCAAGGTGGCCGTCGTCACCAATATCGGCGAGGGCGATCATCTCGGCCTGAACTACATCACCACGATCGAGGATCTTGCCGTGGTGAAGCGCGTCATCGTGCAGAACGTCTCGCCCGATGGCATGGCCGTGCTCAACGCGGCCGATCCACATGTCGCCAAGATGGCCGAGAATTGCCCCGGCGCGGTGACTTTCTTCGCGGCTGACCGCCACCACCCGGTGATGGCCACGCACAACGCCCTGGGCAAGCGTGTCGTCTACGTTGAAGGCAACGCCATCGTCACTGCCGAGCATGGCGTTGTTGTCCAGCGAATTCCGCTTGAGGACGTGCCGCTCACGAGCAAGGGCACCATCAGCTTCCAAGTGGAGAACGCCATGGCTTCCGTCGCCGCCGGCTGGGCACTGACTCTTGGCTGGAACGTCATCCGCGCTGCACTGAAATCCTTCGCCAGCGACGCCGATACGGCGCCGGGCCGCTTCAACGTCTTCAGCTACCGCGGCGCCACGCTGATCGCCGACTACGGCCACAACCCCGACGCCATCCTGGCGCTGGTGCGTGCCGTCGAGGCGATGCCTTCAGAACGACGCATGATCGTCATCAGCGGAGCCGGCGACCGGCGCGACGAGGACATCCGCCGCCAGACCGAAATCCTCGGCGACGCCTTCGACGAGGTCATTCTCTATCAGGATCAGTGCCAGCGCGGCCGCGCTGATGGGGAAGTGCTCGCCCTTCTGCGCGAAGGACTGACACGCGCAAAGCGCGCCACCGCCATCGAGGAAATCAACGGCGAGTTCCTCGCCATCGACACGGCATTGGCGCGCATCCAGCCGGGCGAACTGTGCCTGATCCTCATCGATCAGGTTGAAGAAGCGCTCGCGCACATCGGCCGCCGCCTGGCAGAAGTATCCATCGAACGTCCGACGACGATCAAGACTGCGACGCAATCCACGGCGACCGCCAGGACAAAAACTGCAACGCGCCAAACCGCTTGAGGGCGAAGCGTCAAGCTGGCGCAGCCTTGAGTCGATTAACCTTGATCGAAGGGCGCTTCGGCGCCTGGTTGCGTATACGGTTCCTGCCGAACAACTCCTTGCGGGCTGTTGAACTGATCGCCACCACCGCCGGGTGCGTCAGCCGACGCTCCACCGAGATCGCATAAAAACACTCGGTCACTGCATCGGTACTGCCAATGGCCACCACGCCGTATTGCCGCCGCACCTCAGCGGCAATGGCAGTCGGCGCCGCAAATATCCCGATCCCCGCCTGTCCGAAAGCCTTCATCAAGGCCCCGTCGTCGAACTCGCCGACAATTTTCGGCCGTACGGCAATAGACTCGAACCACTGCATCAGGCCGGGCCGAACAGCCGCCTCCTCGCCCGGCAGGAGCAGGGGGGCGCCGTCCAGACAGCGGGGAAACCGTGTCTTGTATCGGCGCGCCAGAGCGGGCGTGGCAAAAAACGTGAGGCCGCATTCTCCAAGCAGATGATTGAATCCCCGGATACTCAGACCCGGGGGCATGGGGCCATCGGCGATCACCAAATCCAGCCTGTGGATCGCCAGGTCCGCCATGAGGCTGGCGAGTTTACCCTCGCGGCAGACGATGCGCAGCGATTCGGGCAAGGATACCGCCGGCTCCAGAAGCCGGTAGGCCACCGATTTGGGCACCGAATCGGCAACGCCTACCTTGAACGTGAGGGGCAGGCAATCGCCCTGGTGGCGCAAGGCCTCTTCAAGCTCTTCACCGACCGTGAATATCTCGTCAGCATAGCTGAGTACCATGCGTCCCGCCTCGGTCAATTCGAGCCGGCGGCCCACACGCGCAAACAGCTTATGGCCCAGCGCCGCCTCAAGGACACCCAACTGCCCGCTGATGGTCTGAGGCGTCAGATGCAAGCGCTCGCATGCGCGCGCGATGCCACCGGCCTTGGCCACAGTCCAAAAATAGCGCAAATGCTTATAATTCAGTTCGCTCATTGAATAACCTATATACGTATTTTTCGAATGGTGAGAAGATTATATTCGAATTTTCAAGATGTCCGTTCGCACGCTAGAATAGGTGTGCCCATAACCTTGAAAGACGTGCCTGCCATGAGGATCGACATACGTGCGAACGGATTTGCACTGACCGAGGCGATACGCGAGCATGCCGCGCGTCGCCTGCGCTTCGCGCTGACCCGGGCGAACGAGCACGTGCGATGGGTCGCCATGCATCTGGGCGACGTAAACGGCCCACGCGGCGGCCGGGACAAGCGCTGCCGCGTCAGAGTCATGCTGAAAGGCCGTCCCGACGTGGTCATTGACGACGTGGAAACAGATCTGTACGTCGCCATCGAACGCGCCGCCAACCGCGCCGGGCGCAGCGTGGCGCGTTGCATGACACGCCAGAATATCTTCACCACTGCAGAACCAAACGAACCAGCAGCACTTTCCGCGCCCTGAACACACTACACCTTGCCGATCACATATCCCCTGAAAGGAGAACGACACATGACCATGCACAACCAGACCCAAGCCATCCCGGCGCCGAACGCCAACCAGGCGATCACTGCGACGCTCGCCAGCAACAGGGTGATCCGCAACACCTACCTGCTGCTGTCCATGACGCTGGTGTTCAGCGCATTCGCCGCGGCGGCCTCGATGGCCCTTAAACTGGCCCATCCTGGCCTGATCATCACTCTGGTGGGCTATTTCGGGCTGCTTTTTCTCACTTCCAAGTTCCGCGACAGCGGCCTGGGACTTCTGTTCGTATTCGCGCTCACCGGCTTCATGGGCTACACCCTGGGACCGATCCTCAACGCCTACCTCGGCCTGCCCAACGGCGCGCAGACTGTCATGACGGCCATGGGCGCCACCGGCGCGATTTTCCTCGGCCTGTCGGGCTACGCGCTCGCCAGCCGAAAGAATTTCAATTTCATGGGCGGCTTCCTGATGGTCGGCATCCTGGTCGCCTTCCTTGCCGGTATCGGCGCGATCTTCTTCGAACTGCCCGGGCTGTCTCTGGCCGTCTCCGCCATGTTCGTCCTGCTCATGTCCGGCCTGATTCTTTATGAGACCAGCAACATCATCCACGGCGGCGAAACCAACTACATCATGGCCACGGTGACGCTCTTCGTAGCGATCTTCAACCTCTTCACCAGCCTGCTGCATCTGCTGGGGTTCGCAAACGGCAACGACTGACCGCAACCTTCCTTCAAACGGTCTTCGACTGGCTGCCCAACTCCCTGCAAAGGGCGTTGGGCCCTTTTTATCAAGCCATTTCAGTACAATGTCTGCCCGTCAATGAATGCCCGCTCATGGTTCAATCCCCGCTCATGGTTCAATCGAATAGGGCAGAGCACACCACAAATGAGGAATGACAGCACTTGCAGCGGGAAGGCCGCATCAAGCCGGAGGGGGTATGAATAAAACAAACGAGTCTCACCCTGTGATCGGCATCGTCATGGGGTCGGATTCGGACTGGCCCGTGATGCAGGCCGCCGCCAGGATATTTGATGAGTTCGGCGTTCCCTACGAGGCCCGGGTCGTTTCGGCCCATCGCACACCGGGCCTGCTGTTCGACTACGCCTCAACGGCGCACAAGCGGGGGTTCAAGGCCATCATCGCCGGCGCGGGCGGCGCAGCCCACCTGCCTGGCATGCTGGCTGCCATGACCCCTGTGCCAGTGCTGGGCGTTCCAGTCCCCTCGAGACATCTGAAAGGCATGGATTCCTTGCTTTCCATCGTCCAGATGCCCAAGGGAGTGCCGGTAGCGACATTCGCCATTGGTGAAGCCGGTGCTGCCAATGCAGCTCTGTTCGCCGTCGCCATGCTCGCAACAGACCGTGATGGCCTCGGCAGCCAATTAACCGACAAACTTGCCAGTTTCCGCCAGCGCCAAACCGACAAGGTGTTGGCCATGCAACTCCCAAGGCCGGAATGATTCTTCCCCCTGCCTTACTTGGACTGCTTGGCGGCGGACAGCTTGGCCGGTATTTCGTCGTCGCCGCGCATGAGTTGGGATATCGCGTCATCGTCCTCGACCCGGATAAACATAGTATCGCCGGACTCATTGCGGACGAGCATCTCGCCGCGCCCTATGACGATCCGGCGGCATTGGACCATCTGGCCAGAAGCTGTGCGGCTGTCACCACGGAATTCGAAAGCGTGCCGGCCCAGGTAATGGCTCATCTGGCCCGACACACCTTGGTGCGACCAAGCCCCGAGGCCGTGGCTATTTGCCAGAACCGCAGCACGGAAAAGGGATTTCTCAAGTTGCACGGGTTCCCTCACGCGCCCTTTGCCGACATCTGCAGCGAGGACGACATCGTGAACGCCCCCACCCATCTCTTCCCGGGCATTCTCAAGGTGGCCCGCTTCGGCTACGACGGCAAGGGCCAGGCGCGCGTGAAGGGAAAGGACGAGGCACTCTCCGCCTATCGCCAGTTCGGTGGCGAGCCCTGCGTTCTGGAGCGGGAAATGCCCCTCGAATGCGAAGTCTCGTTAGTGCTGGCGCGGGACGAGAACGGCATGGTCGAATGCTTTCCCATGGCATTGAACCACCACCGCCACGGCATCCTCGATCACTCCCTCATCCCGGCCCGAGGTATCTCCGACCGCCTGATGGCCAAGGCCAGGGAAATCGCGGAGGGCATCGCCGCCAGAATGGCTTATGTCGGCACTCTGGGCGTGGAGTTTTTTGTCGTCGAAGGCGAACTCCATGTGAATGAAATGGCGCCCCGGCCCCACAATTCCGGCCACTACACGCTGGATGCCTGCATCACGAGCCAATACGAGCAGCAGGTGCGGGCGCTGTGCGGCCTGCCCTTGGGCGATGCCCGACCCCATTCCGCCGCGATGATGGTCAATCTCCTCGGCGACCTCTGGTATCCCGACGGATCTCAAGAAGCCCGTGAGCCGGATTGGTCCAGGCTGCTATCCGTATCCAACCTGAAACTTCATCTCTACGGCAAGCAACACGCACGGCCCGGTCGCAAGATGGGCCACTTCACCGTGATCGGTGAAGATCCTGAGAATGTGAGAAACGAAGCCATGGCGGCGCGCAAGGCCATCGGCATCAGTGACAAATGAGATCGCAGGCACCATAGGCTTGCCGACATACTAGGAGAACCATCGCATGAAACGTACCCTGCTCTTTCTCGCCACCAACATGGCCATCGTGCTGGTGCTGTCCGTCACCATGCGCCTGCTGGGTGTCGAGCCCTACCTCAATGAACAAGGCCTCAATCTGGGTTCGCTGCTGATCTTCGCGGCGGTGATGGGCTTCGGCGGCTCCTTCATCTCTCTTGCCATTTCCAAATGGACGGCAAAGAAGACGTTGGGCGTGCGGGTCATCGAAACACCGTCGAATTCGAGCGAATTCTGGTTGGTGGAGACCGTCCGTAAATTCGCTGCCGAAGCCGGCATCAAGATGCCCGAGGTCGGGATTTACGATGCGCCCGACGTCAACGCCTTTGCCACCGGCATGAGCAAGAACAGCTCGCTGATCGCCGTATCCACTGGACTATTGCAGCAGATGACGCGCGAGGAAGCCGAGGCGGTATTGGGACACGAAGTCGCCCACGCCGCCAATGGCGACATGGTCACGCTGGCATTGATCCAGGGCGTGGTGAACACTTTCGTCATGTTCCTGTCGCGCGTGATCGGCCATCTGGTCGACAAGGTCGTGTTCAAAACCGAGCGTGGCCATGGCCCCGCATTCTTCGTCACCATGATCATCGCCGAACTGGTGCTGGGCATCCTGGCTTCCATCATCGTCATGTGGTTCTCCCGCCAGCGCGAGTTTCGCGCCGATCGCGGCGGCGCCAGCCTCGCCGGACGGGGCGCAATGATCGCCGCGCTGGAGCGCCTCAATACACTGCACCCTGCACCCTTGCCGGACAAGATGGCGGCTTTCGGTGTTGCCGGTGGTGGCGCGGGCGGCCTCAAGCGCCTGTTCATGACGCACCCACCGCTCGCGGAGCGCATCGCGGCACTCAAGGCCGGTCAGTAAATCGCGGGGCAAAAGCCACCAATCAAACCGCAACGAACATTGCCATGAATTCCACGATCTCCATCGGCGAACCCTGGATGTGGGCCGCCTTCATCGCCTTTGTGCTGGTCATGCTGGCGCTCGACCTGTTCGTCTTCGGCGGGCGCAAGGCGCACCGCGTGCATGTCAAGGAAGCGGCCGCCTGGGTCGCCGCCTGGGTCAGCCTCGCACTCGCCTTCGCCGGCCTGCTCTGGTGGTATCTGAACGACACTCAAGGCGCCGAAGTGGCGCGCACGAAGACCCTGGAGTTCCTCGCCGGCTACCTGATCGAGCAGTCGTTGTCGGTGGACAACATGTTCGTCTTCGTCATGATCTTCACCTACTTCGCCGTGCCGCCGGAACTGCAACGGCGTGTGCTGCTCTACGGCGTGCTCGGCGCCATTGTCATGCGCGCCGGCATGATCCTCGCCGGCGTCTGGCTGGTGCAGCAGTTCGCCTGGATCCTCTACGTCTTCGGCGCCTTCCTCGTCGTCACCGGCATCAAGATGCTGATCTTCGCCGAGCACGAGCCCGATCTCGAACAGAACCCGCTATTGCGCTGGCTGCGCGGGCATCTACGCATCACGCCGGAATTCCATGGCGAGAAGTTCTTCGTCCGGCAAAATGGCATCCTCTGGGCGACGCCGATGTTTCTCGTGCTGGTCCTGATCGAGGCCAGCGACCTGGTGTTCGCGGTCGACAGCATCCCGGCCATCTTCGCCGTCACCACCGATCCCTTCATCGTGTTCACCTCGAACATCTTCGCCATCATGGGCCTGCGCGCGCTGTATTTCCTGCTCGCCGACATGGCGGATCGCTTCCATCTGCTCAAGTATGGGCTCGCCATCGTGCTCGTCTTCATCGGCGGCAAGATGCTGGCGATGCCCTGGTTCCACATACCGATCCAGTGGTCGCTTTCCATCGTCGCCAGCATCATCCTCGTCTCGGTGGTGGCGAGCCTGGCCCTGTCGAAACCCAAGGCAGCCGTCTCAGGAGAAGAAGCATGAGCAATGCAATCGATCTTCCCGCCCCAGCGAGTTGCCAGCGCGACGCCGATGGCCGTCTCGTCGGCCTGGTGTACGACAGTGCGCCGCCGCTGCCGGCGCCCGCAACGAATCCCTGGCTGGTCGCGGTCGATAGTTCGGACAACGCCCTGCGCGCCGTCACCCACGCCGCGCGTCAGGCCGACGAGATGACGGTCTGTGCGCTGCATCTGGTGAACGTTCAGCCCTGGCTCAGCCTGGAAGCGGCGGAAGCGGAACTTGCGCAACGGGCCTGGCACACCACTGCGCGGGCACGCGCTCTGCTCGACGCGAGCGGCCAGCCATGGCGGCTGCATGTAGCGATGGGCGAGGCCGCCGAGCAAATCATTGCGCTGGCCGGGCGCCTCGGTTGTTCCGGCATCGTCATCGGCAGCCGCGGCCTGGGTGTAACGGAGAGCCTGCTGTTGGGCTCGGTGGCCGAGAAAGTAATACACGCCAGCGAACTGCCGGTGCTGATGGTGCCTTGACGGTGGGCGCCGCCCCCAGGTTACGCGGCGATCATCGCGCGGCGAATACCGCACATCGGCAAAAAAGGACTGCAAAATGATCGAAATCCTGAATAGCATGACTGGCGGGCTGGGCATTCTCATGGCGGTAGTGGCGGGGCTGGCCTTGGTTCTTTATCTGGCGCCCATTCCGCTATGGATTTCCGCGTGGAGTTCCGGGGCCTACGTTGGCCTGCCGGGGCGAACAATGACGCCGAATCCCCATGTCTGAAGGAGCCACTCACCGTGATCCATGAACAGCAACGCGCCATCCTCGCCATTGCCCTCCATGCGGCTTTCGCCGATGGAGCCAAACACGACCGTGAGCGCGAAGGAATCCTTCGCATTGCCAAAGCCTGGGTGGCGCGGCCACCGGCATGGCCATCTCCTTCGCTACCCCCTACGCGTTGGGGCAGTCCGCCAAGCGCTATTACGCCGACGGCCGCGTGATGAATATGCAGATGCTGCACGCTAGTTTCCAGATCATGTCCATGGTGCGAGGCGCCTGACCGCAATGCGAATCTTCTCCTTCCTCTACCAGCGTGCAATGCAGTGGTCGCGTCACCGGCATGCGCCTTGGTATCTGGGCGGATTGAGTTTCGCCGAGTCGTCGTTCTTCCCCGTGCCGCCAGACGTGATGCTTGCGCCCATGTGTCTTGCCAATCCGTCGCAAGCTTACCGACTCGCTTTGCTGACCACGCTGACTTCGGTGGCCGGCGGCCTGTTCGGTTATGCCATCGGTTATTTCGCCTTTGATGCCATCGAGCCCTGGCTGAGCGGGTCCCGCTATTGGGACAGCTATCTGGCGGCAGTAAGCTGGTTTGATCGCTGGGGTTTCTGGGCGATTTTCGTCGCTGGTTTTTCGCCGATCCCCTACAAGGTATTCACCATCGCTGCGGGCGCCCTGTCCATGGCGCTCCTGCCCTTCACCCTGGCCTCGCTGATCGGGCGCGGCGCGCGTTTTTTCCTCGTCGCCGGCTTGATGGCCTGGGGTGGAGTACGCATGGAAGCAGTGCTGCCCCGCTACATCGACCGTCTGGGTTGGGCGACCGTAGCGTTAATCGTGGCCGGTGCATTCATCTACCGGGGATGAGGCGCTCCTTACTGAATCCACGATGCCCGCGCCCATGCACATCCTACGCGCATGGAGGTGATACGCATGGCCGCCGAAGATCTTTCGGCGAAACTCAACTCACCGTGCCCGAGCTGTGGTACGCCGGGATTTACGGTGGTGGAACGCGTGGCTGGTCTGCCCTGCGCCGACTGCGGCGCGCCTACACGGGAGATCCGCGCCGACACATACGGCTGCCAAAAATGCGCTTACCGCGACATACGTGGGCGTGTTGGCGTGGAACATGCCAATCCGGGCCGGTGCGACTATTGCAATCCTTGATTCTCCCAAACACTCAATGGCATCGGATAATAGGCCATGATTGAAAGAGCAGACATCGCGGATCGAGCGGGATTGGGCCGGCGAGTCGGCGTTTGTCCGCGCAGCGCACGAAGCGTACTTATTCTTGCGCATCTGAATGGGCTTAGTGGCCTCATTGGTGCTTCATGATCGACGTTGTCGTCCTATTCTTCCTGTTCGGTCTGGCGGCAGGCCTGGCCCGTTCCGATCTCAAGCTGCCCGCTGCCCTTTATGACTCCCTGTCGGTTTTCCTGTTGCTGGCCATCGGCCTCAAGGGCGGAGAAGGCCTGGCGCAACAGGCGCTCGCCCCGCTGGCGCCGCAACTGGGCGCGGTGATTCTGCTCGGTGTGGCACAGACGCTGATCGCCTTCGCCATTCTGCGCGGCATGGGGCGACTCGGACGAGCGGACGCCGCGGCCACGG
The DNA here is from genome assembly GCA_947084915.1 of uncultured beta proteobacterium. Taxonomy (GTDB): domain Bacteria; phylum Pseudomonadota; class Gammaproteobacteria; order Burkholderiales; family Rhodocyclaceae; genus Desulfobacillus. The sequence goes on from CAMTUN010000001.1 coordinate 101,007, forward strand.
CGGCCCACTACGGCTCGGTGAGTGTCGCCACCTTTGCAGTGGGTATCAACTGGTTGATGACCCGGGACATCGCGTTCGAGGCGCAGATGGCGATTTATCTTGCCGTCATGGAGGTGCCAGCCATCATGGTCGGCATCATCCTTGCGCGTGGCGTGGGCAGGCAAACCGACTGGCGCCTGCTGGCGCACGAAACTTTTCTCGGCAAGGGCGTGACCTTGTTGCTGGGCGGCATGGCCATCGGCTGGGCGGCTGGACCGGAGGGGCTCATGCCCATCAAGAGTTTGTTCTTCGATCTGTTCAAGGGCGCGCTGGCCCTGTTCCTGCTGGAGATGGGGTTGATCGTCAGCAGGTATGCCGGCGAATTGAGACGACGAGGCGCATTCATCATCTCATTTGGACTGCTCATGCCGCTGCTGTCAGCACTGCTCGGGCTTGGTTGCGGCCTCGCCCTGGGATTGACGGTGGGTGGCTTGACGCTGCTTGCCACGCTGGCAGCGAGCGCCTCCTATATCGCAGTGCCGGCCGCCATGCGTCTGGCTGTGCCGGAGGCCAATCCAGCCTTGTCGCTTTCTGCCGTGCTCGGCGTCACCTTTCCCTTCAACATCCTGGCCGGTATACCGTTCTATCATTGGTTGGCCACGCTGCTATCCGGAGCCACGTCATGACACTTCCGACCGAGAAAAGAACGCTGCTCACCGTGATTACCGAGGCCGTCATCGAGCAATCCCTGCTGCGTGACCTGGAGCGAATTGGCGTGCGCGGCTACACCGTTTCCGATGCGCGCGGCCGGGGCAGCCGTGGCGTGCGCGACGCCGCCTGGGAAGAAGCCGCCAACATCCGCATCGAGGTCATCTGTCCGCGCGGCCAGGCGGAGTCTGTAATCGGCCACTTGCAGACCCGTTATTACGCCGACTATGCGATGGTGGCCTATCTCCAGGAGATCGAGATCCTGCGCCCGGACAAGTTCTGACCTGTCTCGAGCAGGCGCAGAGGCAGATGCAAGCGCTGCGGAAAGACGGCAGCCAACAAGGGGACGTCGACTCAGCGATAGCGGCGCAGATACCAGGACTCGAAGAAGGCCTTGGCGTTGTGCATGAGACCTATCGACGGCAGCGCGAAGCCGCCCTCGAGTGTGCGCTTGACCAGCATGCCGGCATCGAGGCTGTCCACAATGCAAAGCAGTTCGACCTCGAAGGTCTTGTCCGTGATGAGCCCGCCCGGCGAGCGTGGCAGGTCGGTGGCGTCGAACCAGGCGTTGCCGGTAAGGCCGGGCATGAAGACGATGAGGTCGGCGGCAAAATCGCCGCCTTCCGTCTTCACCTTGTCCTTCTCGAAGCCCACCAGCTTGTGGCCGAGATGAGTAGCAATGTCGCGGCGCTTCATTTCGCCGAGAAGGCGCTGCACCGCCTTCTCGCCAAGACGATTGCCGGGATTCGGCATCGGATTGAAAAACGTCAGCCCGATCCGGTCGCGCCGCCCCTCCCGGCGCAACTGCGCGTCAAGGCCGAAGAGGAATTCGAAGATTGGCCCGCCACGCATGGCCGAGGGTTCGTGGGGCATTCTCCTGACTGAGGCCGGCGATGTGGTCGGACGAGCCACCACCCTCCACCTCGATATCGAGATAGCCGCCAGTTTATCAGTGCACCGCGTCCCAGTAGGCTGCGTTGCCGTAGGTATGCTTCAAGTGGTCGATGAGCAGGCGCACGCGCAGCGGCAGATATTTGCGCTGCGGAAACACCGCGAAAATCCCGGTCGGCGGCGCGGCGAATTCATCCAAGACGGAAACCAGCGCGCCTCGCCGCAAGTCCTCGCCGACTTCCCACATCGAGCGCCACGCGAGTCCGCGTCCGGCCAGCGCCCACTCGTGAAGCACCGCGCCGTCGTTGCATTCGAGCAGTCCGGAAACCTTGATGCTGACAATCTCATCCTTATCGTGAAACATCCAGCCGCGCTGCTGCCCGAGCGAGAGGCAGTTGTGGCGCGAGAGGTCGGCCAGGGTGCGCGGCGTGCCGTGCCGTTCGAGATAGTCGGGGCTGGCCACCACCACGCGCCGTGTCTCCGCCAGCTTGATGCTCACCAGGCTGGAATCCGACAGCTCGCCAACGCGGATGGCGCAATCGACGCCCTCGTTCACCAGGTCGACCAGGCGGTCTGAAAGATCGAGGTTCAATGTGACTTCCGGATTGGCATCGAGGAACTGCATGATCAGGGGCGCGACATGCTTGCGGCCGAAACCGGCCGGGGCTGATACGCGCAAATGTCCCCGCGCCTTCACGCCGCCCAAGGTCACCGAGGCCTCGGCATCGCCCAGTTCGCGCATGATGCGCTGGCAGTCTTCCAGGTAGGCGCTGCCTTCGAAGGTGAGCGTCACGCGGCGCGTCGTGCGCAGCAGCAACTTCACCCCAAGGCGGGATTCCAAGGCATTCAGCCGCCTGCTCACCACACCCGGTGCGACCCCCTCGGCATTGGCGGCCGCCGTCAGGCTGCCCCGGGTAGCCACGGCGACGAAAGTCTCGATCTGCTTCAGTCTACCCATGTCATTTTTGCAATAAAGGCAATAATGATTTGATTTTATCGCTATTTTATTAACAAACAAACCGGGGTATCGTGATCCCATGCCCCGTTTTGCTGCCAACCTGTCGATGCTGTTCACTGAAGCGCCGCTGCTGGAGCGCTTCGAGCGCGCCGCGCGCGCCGGCTTCACGGCGGTGGAAATCCAGTTTCCCTATGAGGTACCGGCGGAACAATTGCAGCAGGCGCTGCGGCGCAACAAGCTCCAGCTCGTGCTGCACAACCTGCCCGCCGGCGACTGGGCTGCGGGAGAACGCGGCATCGCCTGCCATCCGGGCCGGATCGAAGAATTCCGCCAGGGCGTAGACACGGCACTCGCCTACGCCGCGGCGTTGGGCGCGCCGCAACTCAATTGCCTGGCCGGCATTCGGCCCACAGGGGCAAACGAGCAGGAGGCCCGGCGCGTCCTGGTCGACAACCTGCGTTTTGCCGCCACGAAGCTCAAGGCGAACGGTCTGAAACTCCTCGTCGAGCCGGTCAACACGAAAGACATCCCCGGATTCTTCCTCAACGGCACGCAGCAGACGCTGGACATCATCGCCGAAGTCGCAATTGACGGAAAAGCGGACAATCTCCATCTGCAGTACGACGTCTATCACATGCAGCGCATGGAGGGGGACCTGGCCAACACCCTCGCCACGCATCTGGACAAGATCGCGCACATCCAGATCGCCGACAACCCCGGACGCCGTGAACCGGGCACGGGCGAGATCGACTACGCCTTTCTCTTCGCGCACCTCGACCGCCTCGGCTATCAAGGATGGATCGGCTGCGAATACAAACCCCTAGCCGCCACCGAAGCCGGGCTCGGCTGGCTCGCTCCCTGGCTGGAGAACAAGCAATGACCCAACCCATTCGCGCCATCGCCTTCGACGCCTACGGCACGCTGTTCGACGTCTATTCCGTCGGCGCCCTCGCAGAGCAGTTCTTCCCCGGCAAGGGCGCGGAGCTGGCGGCGCAGTGGCGCGACGCGCAGATCGGCTACACGCGCGTACGCACCCTGTCGGATCGCTACATTCCTTTCTGGGAACTGACGCAGGACGCGCTGGTTTTTTCCGCTCGCAAGCTCGGGCTCGACCTCGGCGAGGACGCGCGCAAGCGCCTGATGAGCCAGTACGCCTGCCTCTCCGCCTTTCCCGAAAACCTCAGCGCCCTGAAGGAACTCAAGGCGCTGGGCCTGCCGCTGGCCATCCTTTCCAACGGCACGCCCGAGATGCTCGACATCGCCGTCAAAAGCGCCGGCATGAACGGCCTTTTCGACCACCTGCTGTCGGTCGAGTCGGTGAAGAAATACAAGACCGCGCCCGAGGCCTATCAACTCGGGCCGGATGCCTTCAAATTCCCCACGAGGGAGATTCTCTTCGTGTCGTCGAATTGCTGGGACGCCCTCGGCGCCACCTGGTTCGGCTACACGACTTTCTGGATCAATCGCAGCGGCCAGCCCCTCGAGGAACTCGGCGTGACACCCACCGCCCAGGGCCGGCTGCTGACCGATGTGGTCGCATTCATCAAAAATTCAATCAAGGAGTCGTCATGAGCCTCAAGCTACCCGCCGGCGTGCAGATCAACGCGCCGATGCATCCCCGTTTCGACGAAATCCTCACCCCCGAAGCACTCGCCTTCGTCGCCAAGCTGCACCGCGCCTTCGCGGCACGCCGCAAGGAACTGCTCGCCAAGCGCGTCGAGCGCCAGGCGCGCATCGACGCCGGCGAGATGCCGGACTTCCTGCCGGAAACCAAGCACATCCGTGAAGGCGACTGGAAGGTGGCGCCGCTGCCCAAGGCGCTGGAATGCCGCCGCGTCGAGATCACCGGACCGGTGGAGGCCAAGATGATCATCAACGCCTTCAACTCCGGCGCCGATTCCTACATGACCGACTTCGAGGATTCCAACAGCCCGAACTGGTTCAACCAGGTGCAGGGCCAGGTGAACCTTTACGACGCCGTGCGCCGCAAGCTGACTTTCACCAACGAGGCCGGCAAGGCCTACAAGCTCAACGACAAGATCGCCGTGATGCAGATCCGCCCGCGCGGCTGGCACCTCGACGAGAAGCACATGCTGGTCGACGGCGAGCGCGTCTCCGGCGGCATCTTCGACTTCGGCCTGGTGTTCTTCCACAACGCCAGGGAACAAGTCGCGCGCGGCGCCGGTCCCTTCTACTACCTGCCGAAGATGGAATCGCATCTCGAGGCACGCTTGTGGAACGACATCTTCTGCATGGCGCAGGACGAGATCGGCATGCCGCGTGGCACCATCAAGGCCACTGTGCTGGTCGAGACGATCCTCGCCACCTTCGAGCTGGAAGAGATCCTCTACGAATTGCGCGAACACAGCGCCGGCCTCAACGCCGGGCGCTGGGACTACATCTTCTCCTGCATCAAGAAGTTCAAGAACAACAAGGATTTCTGCCTGGCCAACCGCGGCGCCATCACCATGGAAGTGCCCTTCATGCGCAGCTACGCCCTGGCGTTGGTGAAGGCCTGCCACAAGCGCGGCGCGCCGGCCATCGGCGGCATGAGCGCGCTGATCCCGATCAAGAACGATCCGGTCGCCAACGATAAGGCGCTCGCCGGCATCCGCCACGACAAGACGCGCGACGCCAACGACGGCTACGACGGCGGCTGGGTGGCCCACCCGGGCCTGGTCTCCATTGCCATGGAAGAGTTCGTCAAGGTGCTCGGCGACAAGCCGAACCAGTGGGACAAGCAGCGCACCGACACCTACGGCCCGAAGGACTGGCTCGACTTCCAGCCCGAACAGCCGATTACCGAAGCCGGCGTGCGCAACAACGTCAACGTCGGCATCCATTACCTCGGTTCCTGGCTCGCCGGCAATGGCTGCGTGCCCATCCACAACCTGATGGAAGACGCCGCCACCGCGGAAATCTCGCGCTCGCAGATCTGGCAGTGGGTGGTGAGTCCGAAAGGCAAACTGGACGACGGCCGCAAGGTCACCGCCGAAATGGTGAAGGGCTTCATCGTCGAGGAACTCGCCAAGGTCAAAGCCACTGTCAGCGCCGCCGGCGAGAAGACCGGGACCTACGACCAGGCCGCGGGCATCTTCGAGACGATGAGCCTGTCGCCCGACTATCCGGAGTTCCTCACCCTGCCGCTGTACGAGGCGATGGAGTAAGGCGGGGAAAAGTCAGTCCCCGCAACACGGCGATTAAAACGGCGCATGGGCAACCCGGCGCCGTTTTTTCTCTACAGCCAATGCACCACGCCTGTATCCGAGGAAACCCGCTGAATCAGACGTTCCAACCTACCACCAGGGCTAGCATGGGCAATGACAATTCTATTGGCCAGTTGCGCCACCAGCTCGTTGCGCTGCACAGCCTGTTCGCCGGTCAGCCGTTCCTTCTCGGTGCTGGCGCTCACCACGGTCATGCAGCCCTTGGCGATGGCTGTTTCCC
>CAMTUN010000002.1:0-234508 GCA_947084915.1 uncultured beta proteobacterium
GGCTAGCATGGGCAATGACAATTCTATTGGCCAGTTGCGCCACCAGCTCGTTGCGCTGCACAGCCTGTTCGCCGGTCAGCCGTTCCTTCTCGGTGCTGGCGCTCACCACGGTCATGCAGCCCTTGGCGATGGCTGTTTCCCACTCGGGTTTCAGGCGTGCATCGCTCACCGGCCGCGCCAGCACCGCCACCACCGGGCTGTGCGCTTCCAGCAGCAAGCGCAGTACCGACTGCTCCAGCGGCGAATGAAAGCCACCGACAATAGTCTGCCGGGTGCGTGCTTGCTCAAGCGCCCAGTCCATCGCGGCACGGATGGCTGTGCCGGGACACTGGCGGGAGGCGAAGAATGCGGTCATGGGCGACGCAAGCAAGCCCGGCTCGCCTACGCCACTGAGTAGCGTGCCGGCACGCTCGATTTCCCATGGTTCGGCCTTCCGGATAATAACGGCTCTCCTATGGCTTTGTTTTAACGTAATTTTCCATAATTTCCCGGTTTATTATCCGGACCCTTGGAAAAGAAAGTCCTGTCACTGTTTTGAATTCCTTGGCATCGAGCGGTGCGGGAATACGGAATACCGACGGCGGCCTGATTTCAGCCCGAGGTCAATGGCAGATAACAAGCAATTCGCCAAGCCATTGCCGCATAAGGTTTTTCAGCTTTCGCCGCCGTTGTTATCTGCCAGGTCGGATAATAAACTTTGTTGCTCCCCACCTTGCGCCGGCTTGGTATAGGCCATGTTGCGCTTGCCTCTATCCGGCAAGGCTTCGAGTACACCTTGACCCACCCAGCCGCCCAGCATCTTCGACGCCTTGAGCGTCTCTACCTTGGCAATCCTGCACAAATCCGCGTTAGCGATTGATCCATGCCGGTCGATCCAGTCGCTCACCTCGTTCCACACGCTGGGGCGTGCCAGATTCAGCAGCGTCACCGTCACGTTCTCCACCGCTGCTTCGATATTCTGGCTGTACTGCGGCGGGTAGAGTTGGGCGGCATCCATCTCGGCGAACATCATCTTCACACCCTCGCCGGCGTCGATGTTCGGCGCCACCGGGAACTCGCGCAGGTTCTGCGCCACCAGCGGATTGCGCGCCTTCGAGCCGGCGCGGCCGATGTTGGCCGGCGTGATGTTGCCGGGGAACACGCCGGGGCTTTCCACCTCGATCCGGTCGTCGAAGATGCGGATGAAGATGTCGCGGTTCAAGCGGTAGTCACGGTGGATCACCGCATTGACGATGGCCTCTTTCACCACCCGCTCCGGGTACACATGGCGCGTCTTGAAGCCGCTGCCCGAGAGCGTCAGCCCTTGCGCCAGTTCATCCAGCACTGTCGTAACCGCTGTATCGATCTGATCGATCAGCGGGCCGCGTATTGTCTTGGCCGCCTTGCGCAGGTTGGGCGTGGCGCCGGGCAGCGCCGCCTTGCCGTCATAAACCATGAGCCGGATGTCGGCGCGCGTGTCGTGCGCGGCCAGCAGGCCGCCCGGCTCGTCGGCAAACAGCAACACCGCCGCGCGCGTCGGCTGCAATTCGCTCCCCACCTTGATCGCCAGGCCGATGCGCTGCAACTGCTCGGCGAAGCTGCCCGACTTGAGCCCGCGCGCGCCGACAAAGCGGCGCCATGCATCCGTCTCCAGCAACTCCAGCGCCACCGGCACCGGCTCGCTGACCGCGCTGCGCACGCCGCGCCGGTAGTGCAGATCGGCAATCTCGGCCGCATTCATTTCGCGGTTGGATGCCGACATGCGCGTCCAGGTGCCGTCATCGACGATGGAATGAACCTTGTCGCTTTTCTCCACGCGCAACAGCACCACGTGGCCGGGATTGCCGGTGTTCAGTGTGCAAGGCAGGCGCAGCCAGTGCAGCCCTTCGGCGGCCGGGTTCAATTGCGTGAGGGTCTTGCGCCGCAGTTCATCCACGGCCTCGGGGTTTTCCTGCACGCCATGCAGCCGCGCACCACCACTACTGCTGGCCGGATCGCCGACGCCGAGCACCAGAACACCGCCTTCGGTATTGGCGAAGGCGCAAATGGTCTCCAGCGCCTTGCCGACCATCTTGCCCGACACGCGCTTGAATTCGAGAGTTTGGCTCTCGGGAGTCTTGAGCAGCGTAGCGATGCGGGAGGCGGCTTGGGCTGGGCTGAGGTCAATCATGCATTCACGCGCCGCAACAGCTTGCGCTGGAAATCATCCGTCGCGTCCAGCGAATCGATCATGTCATTGGCGGCATTGGTGAGACGACTCAGATCCGGTCGGGGTAATTCGGCCATGTTCTGATAGACGATCATCGAATTGAAGTCTTGCCCGGAAGCAATCAAATGCTGCAGGATGATGGTCGCCAAGCGTGCCTTGTCCCGGTTGGGCACACCAAACAAATAAAGGGGGATAGCCCCTCCCTGGATGAAATAGTCCACCGGATAGTCGCAGCCATTTGGCACGTCCGGTACGACGTAATTTTCCGTCAATCGCTCACTGCCCACCAGTGCTTCCAGCTTCTCCCGCAAGTCTTCGTAAAACGTGCTTTCCGCCCTGGCGCGGTTCAGGAATGTCAGGTCATGCACCCGAGTCAGCGCTTGCCCAAGGCGCAGCACATTGGCGCCGACGTCTTCAGCCGTGGAGTCCAGAAAAAACTCGCCGTCGTCTTCCATCAACCCCGCATCGGCCAACACTTGCGCCAGCAAGCGGCCCCGCGTGCCTTCGCGCAATTTGGCCAAGTCGTTTTCATAACTCAAGCGCATCAGCGTCAAGCCCTGATCGCCAATGCGCAGACCGCCAGTGGGTGCGGGCGAGATATAAATCGAATAGCCGTCGCCGTCGGGAAATGTCCAGGGTGTATCGACGCGCCACAAGGCATCGGAGCGTTGCTGCACCGTCACGCTGCCGCACAAGGCGCGGCAGAGCGTGCTTTCCAGATCACTCGTGTTCATGGCTGGTCTCCAAACAAACCCGGCTGAAGCGCCTCGTCAGGCAGGGTTTGCAAACCCTGAATATGCGCTCTTTGCACCAGATGGTGCAAGGCGCCCGCCAGGGTTCGGTAGGCCTGCGTCTCCTTGGCATAACCCTCGGGTTTGCGATTGGCCTGTATATAACGCTCAGTCGCCAGGTGCACATGGTGTTGGAACTCGATGCGCTCCCGCTCAAGTGCATTGGGATGAGGGTGGTCGTTGCCATTGCAGCGCAGCAATATCACCTCCTCGCCGGTTTTGGCGTGCCACAACAGCCCGGCGCTGAAGCCCTCGGCAATTCGGGTGCTTTGGCGGGTGAACAAGGCAAAGCGATGCTCGCCATCGTCACTGATAACACGGAAATCGCGCCTGAGGTGCTTGCCTTCCGGCTTTTCGCGCGCCTGGGGGTTTTCGACGCGCTTGGGGCAAGTGAGCAGTTGCGCAATTATTTCGTCGGTCAAGGTTTCAATGCCCATTGGTTCTCCTTCCGTGAGTGCACCATGCACCGAGCTTGTCTTTGGCATACCTGCGTACTAAGGGAATCTCATACGCAGACGACAGCGTAGCAATTTCGCCTGTGGCAAAGGCGGGGCTGAGGTCAATCATCGGCGTCTTCGCTGCCTTGGCCCACGCGGTACTTGATGTCGTAGTTGATGAGAAAGTCCAACTCTACCGGACTGAATCCGTAGTGACGGGCAAGTACACAATCAACTTCATCAATCGTAGATTTCGCGCGTCGCGGTCGAAACTGTTCGTAGTTAATCGCTCCGGTAAGGCTGTGAGAAGCAGCTACCGTTCCTGCGGAGCCTTCGATCTGAATCCATAGGCGCTGCGCTGTCGCGCGCATGTCCTCTTGAGCAAGCGTAGCGGGGACCGGGAAGCTTTTGAAGTCCGTAGGATTGAAATCACGACAGTTTGTGCGAACCTGATAAAACCAATAAAAGAGCGTGCTATTCAGTAGACTAAACGCACGATCACGGTCGCCTTCGGTCGAGAAGTTCAGCTCACTTTGTCGCGATGAGGAAGACTGCTCTCCAGCGCGTAGAAACTTCGGAGGACGAGGCGTAACAGTAAACCAACTTCCTACGCCGGTGATCTTGTAAAAGAGTTGGTATGGCGACTGATTCTTCGAAAGGCAAGTCTCAAATCTGCCCGATACCGAACTCAGCTTGCCAATGACGCCAAGCTCGGTGCTCGTTGAGACTTTCGGAAATATATTTCCGGGTTGGCTGGGCTTGGCGTTTATGTAGCCAAGCCGCTCGAATACGTGACTGCGCTCCTCTTTGAACCATTTGATATATGGAGTGACCATCAATGTTGCATCTGATGGACCGATAGCCCTCCGACTAGCAAGGAGGATTGCGAGACGCGCATGATTCATTCCGTCGAAGAGCTTCGAAGGCCGATCATCGTATGTAGACGACCATACAGAAGCTGAGTTTCTTAACATGAACTCTCGACACGGTGCCATTCGAATCGTCGATGTGATCGGCTGTTGAACAATAAAACCGAACATCGCTTGGGGATTGAGGAATGCAAAGGACCGCTCCGTGCAAAGAGCGTAGAGATTGCCGCACGACTCGGTAAAAAAGTTCAGCGGGCGGTATTGTTTGGAGATCGCAGAAAGTTCTACATACGGCGGGTTTCCAATTACGACATCGAACCCGCCTGCTGCGATCAATGGGAAAAAATCCACATACCAGTGGAAGGGTTTGTGGCTTGCCTTCCATGATTCATATTTCTTCGTCTTGGTCGGGTCCACGCCGTACTCGCGGGCGAGATGGTAGTTCAGCGTTTCTTCCAGGTCGTGCAAGGTGTCGATCAATGCCTGCTTGTCCTGTGCCGATACATGCCCGCCACGCTGGACTTGCTGAATCTGGAAATTGTCGTACTGCTGCTCGACGGCGACCAGGCGGATGCGTATGTCTTCCCACGCATCGGAAAACAGATTGAACGTCTTGCCTTGATTGTCGCCCTTGACGGCGCGTTCGGTCTCATCGGCCGTGGCGTAGCCGACCAGCGTATTGCCATGACGGATGTTGAAGTCGATGTCGGGTAGCGGCTCTATGTCGTCGCCGGGTTCCAGCAGCGCCACCAGCTTGAGGAAGAGGCGCAGCTTGGCGATTTCCGTTGCCTGCTCCTCAATGTCCACACCGTACAAGTTGTGCACGATGATGTGCTTGATGACGGCATAGTCCTGCGCGCGGTCGGACTTCGCGGCGGCAAAACGGGCGAGGATTTCATCGACCTCGGCCCACTTCTCGGGGCGACTCTTCTCGCCGGCAATCAAGGCGTCGCTGCGTACCGCATGCAGGGTGCGCAGGCTGGCGTCGTACAAGGGCTTGAGGATATTGAGCGCGGCAAAGAGGAAGGCGCCGGAGCCGCAGGTGGGGTCGAGCACACTCAAGCCGTGACGGAACTTCTCATTGCTCTTGCGCGGCAGCCGGCCGGCGAGTGCGAACCAGAAGCTCTTGAGCAGCGCTACGTCGCTGCAGCGTTCGATCAGGTCCTGGGCGAACTGGCGAATGTCGAGGTTATGGGTAATCAGGTCGCCTACCTCGCGCAGCTCGCCCACTGCGATTTTGGCGCGCACCTCTCGGCTGCGCTGATGGCGGGCGATGGCTTCGCGCCAGATTTCGGTGGGCAGGCTTACGGCGGCGTCGGCGCGCTTGTTCCAGGGCTTGCGGCGTTCGAGCAGATCGGGCGCCTCAGTACCCAAACTCGTGTCCAGCCCGGCGGCGATCTCGACCGGGTAGGGCGTATCGACGCCCTTGAGCATGGCCGGATAGAGATAGGCGTCGCCGCTCTGTTGCAACAGCGGCCAGGCCAATTCGTCGAATGCGCCGGGATGTTCGGCGCGCACCTTGGCCAGCAGGCAGGGAATGATGGTGTTCTTGCCGATGTATTCGGTGATGTCTTCCTTGGTGTAGTAGGCCCCCATCTGCTTCTGGTTGACGAACTTCTCGAAGATGTAGCCGAGCACGTCGGGGTTGATCTCGCGGCCGGAGGCCAGCGGCCGGTCGTCGAGGTGCCAGTCCCACTGGCCGAAGAAGGCAAACAGCTTTTCGAATGCGCCATCCGCCACATCCAGTGCCGCGCCATGGCGCTGTTCCAGCTCGTGCTGGGCGAACAGCCCGCCGTTGAGATAGGGCACATCGCCATAGGCTTCCTTGATCGCGGCGCGGCTTGCTTCGGTGCGCTCTTCGGCAAAGCCGCGGAAAAACAGCGGACACAGAAAGCGCCGGTAGAAGCTGGTCTTGTGCTTTGCCGCGAGATGCGCGACAAGTTGTTCCTGCAGGTAGCGCTTGTTGCCGTCGAGGAACAGTTTCTCCTGCAGAAACCAGAGGAACATCAGGCGGTCGATCAGCACCGCCGTATACCAGCGCTGGTCTTCGCCGATGGCGGGAATGCCCGCGATGAAATCGGCAAAGGCCTTGCGCTGTTTTTCGAACTCGTTGTAGAACTTCTTGGTGACTTTGTCGCGATCGAAGCCGACGGTGAGGCGCTGGGTGACACCGAAGACGGTGAGCGACTCCTCGTCGTCCAGCGTGAAGGCAATCGCGCCGAGCTTTTGCCGCAGCAACTCGGCGGACTCGCTTTTCCGCCAAGGGACTTCGCGATACTGGTTGGGGCGGCCGGGTGTTCGCGAGACCCATTGCCAGACCTGGGTGGTCTGCGCGGCGTCGGTGAATACGATCAGGTGTTCGCGCGCCTCGGCGGTGACCTTGCGTTCGATTTTTTGCCGCAGGGCGTAGGCAGGGATATGGCCGGCACTATCGGGCAGGCAATGCAGGATTTGCACACCCTTCTTGAGGGCCATCACGTCGAGCGCGAAGCTTTCTTCTCCGACGGCTACCACATAGGGTTGCTGCTGGGCGGGGAGTTCCCAGCCCAGTTCATTGAAGAGTTGCTTGAAGCGGAAGTGCTTGAGGTGGTCGAGGCTGAAGTCGGCCATGGTGTCAGGCAGCGCCCTTGGAAGGGATCAAACCCAGCGAGCACACCACGCGCGGGTCGCGCAGCGCGGCATCTTCCTCGGCATAGGTCAGCCGGCCTTCTTCGCGCAACGACTTCACGGCATCGCCCAGCTCTTCGTCGTTGACCCCGCTGCGCATTAGCCGGTTGAGCAGGTCGGCGGCGGTTTCCAGCAAGGGGCGCTGGTAGATGTCGTCCAGCGCGCGTTCGAGCTCTTCGTCGCGGAACAGGGTATTCATCTGCTGTTCGGAATAGTGCTTGAGCCGGTCGTAAGCACGGCGGCGCGGGCTGGAGGGGCGGCCCAAGCCACCACCCACCGACTTGTCCTGCGAAACGGCCAGGTGCAGGCCATTGGCCACCAGGTCGTGGTGGTTCTCTATGCGAGGCAGGGCCAGCGTGCCGGCTTCGCATTCGGCCGCGCGCAGCACCGTGAATTGCGATTCGGTGACCGTCTTGCCGTCGTTGCCGACCCAGGCAAGGTGGTCGTTGCCTTCGGGGGATTTGACATAGACCAGCACGCCGCCTTTTTCGGCCTCGTCGCCCAGCAAGGGAAAGCGCGCGGCATCGAGCTGAAATGCCTTGGCCGAATAGACGACCGGGGGTAGCGATTCCACGGCGTGGGCCAGCTCGGGATCGTGCTCGGTGGCTTGTTTCCAGATTTGCCATGCGTAGGAGGCAAGATCGACTTCGTCGTCGGTGTCGTCGAGGATGCCCGACTGCTCGGTGTAGAGATTGCGGATGGTATTGGCTTCGTCGTCCTCGAAAAAGGCTTCGTCGGTGCCGACCACTTCGGCATTTTCCAGAAGGCGCTGGCGAATCCGGGCGCGCAACATGATCAGGTTTTCGACGCCATCGGTGGGCAGGAAGGAATAGCAGTGGATTTCCTCGGCACGCTGGCCGATGCGGTCCACCCGACCGGCACGCTGGATCAGGCGGATGATGGCCCAGGGCAGGTCGAAATTGACGACGACATTGCAGTCCTGCAGGTTCTGGCCCTCGGACAGAACATCGGTGCAGATCAGCACACGCAGTTCGTCCGCCTTGCTGACGGTTTTGTTGTTCGATTTGGGCGAGAAGCGGCAGGCCATCGCATAGGGGTCGGCGCTGGCCCCGCTGGCCATGCCGACGTGCGTGACCCCAAGCTTGCCAATCTCGCGCGCCAAATAGCGGGCCGTGTCGGCAAACTGGGTGAAGACCAGTACCTTGTCCTTGCCATGAGTCTTGGTGACCAGTTTGTGCAAGGCAATCAGCTTCTGGTCGTGTCGCGGGTCCCATTGCCCGTGGCTGCGCAGCAGTTCCAGCAAGTCCTGAGTGTCTTGCGCCAGGTCTTGCGCCAGGGTTTTCTTGAACAGTGTTGGGCGTATCCACTTGAAGCGCCGCTTGTATTCGGTCGCGTATTGTTGATACACGGCCTTGGCGCGGACCATTCCAGGGGCAGCATTTGCCTCTTCCGCAACGGCTTCGACCAGGCCGTCGAGCAGGTCTTCGGGATCGCCCTCCACGCCTTCGGCATCTTCATCCACGCGTTCGAGGTCGAGCAGGCCGGCATCGAGCACGCCAATGGGCAAATCCAGGCCCTGCTCGATGGCGTAGAGATAAATTTGATTGCGCAGAATGTGCCGGTCTATCGATTGCAGGAAAGAAAAACCGGTGGACTCCAGGCGCTTGAACAGATTGGTGCGGCAGAAGCCCATGAGACGCTTGCCGGCACGGCCGAGATTTTCGATGAACTTTCGCTCGGTGGCAGACGCGCCTTTTTCGGCAACCGGGTCGATGTAGTTGCCCAGGCCGTAGCGTGGAACGTGCAGGGCATTGATTTGGTCGACCACGACGGCCGAATACAGACGTGCGTAGCGGTCGGCCGGGTCGGCATCGTTGACCGGGAAGGTGAGGGACGAGGGTTTGCGCACCGGGAAGTAGCGCTTCTCGCCATCATTAACGGATATGTAGCGGCGACCTTGCTTATCGGCTTCGGTGTAGTGCTGGATGATGAAGCTGCGCGTGCGGCGCACCATGTAGAGCCGAATCAGCTCGCGCCAGTCGTCGAACTCTTCGCTCTTTTCAATGGCGAGGATGGAGTTGACCTTGCACTGGTGCTTGCGCTCGAACTCCGCCTCGCTGATGGCGTGCTTGCGCATGTGGCGTTCCGGGCGAATGCCGATATTGGCCTTCTCGTCAATGAACAGGCGCAACTGACTCGACAAGTCGGTCTTGGTCTTGTTGTAGGGCGTAGCGGTAAGCAGGATGACCTTGGCGTCACAACTGCGGATGTAGTCAGCAATGAACTTGTAGCGTTTGCCTTCGCGGTTGCGCAGGTTGTGGCTCTCATCGATCAATACCAGGCGGTAGCGCTTGAGGTCAGGGAGCTTCCTGGTGACCTGCGATATCGACAGGACCATGCCACGCAAACCGTATTCGGTCCGGTAGCACTCCCACATCGGCTCAAGGTTCTTCGGGCAGATGATCAGGGTTTCGTAGCCGAGGTCGTCTTCGAACATGCGTGCCAGCGCTGTGGCCATCATGGTCTTGCCGAGACCGACCACGTCGCCGATCATCACGCCCCCGCGCCTGTGCAAGTGGCGCGCGGCAATCTTCACGGCGCTTTTCTGGAACTCGAACAGTTCGTTTTCAAAGCGGCCCGGCAGGCGGAACTGGCTCAGGCCGGCGCGAGCTTCGGTGCTCAAGTGATAAGCAATGTTGAGGTAGATATGGTGCGGTGGGATGGCCTCTTCGCGCGCCCAGCTTGTTTCGATGATCTGCGCCAATTCCACAGATACGTCCAGGGCCCAGCGCTCTTTCCAGCGGTCTTCGAACCAGGTGGACAGACGCTGCGTGGCATGATGGTCGAGGACATCGACGTTCAATTCACCCTGCCGTGCCAAACCCTGCATCGTCAGGTTGCTGCTGCCGACGAAGCCGGTGATCGGATTGTTCACGTCATCGCGGAACAGCAGATAGAGTTTGGCGTGAAGCGGATAAGGCAGGAAAAGTTTGACGATAACTTGCCCGGCGCGGAGCTGATGCGCCAAACGCCGCAAGGCCGCCTCGTCCTTGCCGCTCGGAATGCCCATGGTGATCTGCTCGCGCAGGTGCGCGGCGAACTGGCTCTTGAGGCGCGCGGCCGTCGCGTTATCGATGAGCCCGCCGTCGCCGGCTGCGCGATAGAGTTCGCGAATTTCTTCGTGCGGGGGGCGCTGCATGCCCACCAGGACACGGCAGATTTGGCCCGCGGCCGGATCCCACGTCTGGATCAGATCATCGATGGACTGCCAGCCGCGCAGGTTCAGGTAGCCAACACAGAAATCCGAGCGCGAGGAAAGGGAGAGCGTTGCCCGCAGAGCCGAAAGAAGCTCTTGTTCGATGTTATCGAAAATTCTGGGCATGTACGATTATCCCATAGCTCAGCGTCATCAAGGCCGCAGCGATATTGACACTCGCAAGATGTTATAGACCTGAGATCAGCGCCACCATCCCCCTATCCGGCCAGAGCAGCTCGTCCTTGGCGCGTGTCGGACGGCGATTGAGCCAAGCGGAGACTTCCAACGGATCCATACCCGCTACGCCGCCCCAGCTCGGTAATGTATAAGCCAGGTCGTCCACCGCCACACGCAGCGAGCCCAGCACCGAGCGGTCCGTCGCCCGGTCGCAGCGGAGTATGCCCAACGCCAATCGCGCGCGCCCGATCTGCGCATCCGGCAGGCCCTGCGCCGCCAGCGCGGCGAGGAAAAGGTCCCGGTGCCAGCGTCCCAGCTCGGCCATGTGTTCCTTGCGCGCTGCCGGCAGAAGCAACACATAGCGCGTCGCGTCATGCACGAAGAAGACGCATTGCCGCCGCTCCAGCGTGACGAGATGGCTGTGCCAGGAGCCGAGCGGACCGACCTCTGCCAGCGGTGTTGCGGAAACACCGGAGATTTTTATCGATAGCTTGGCGGTACAGTGGAGGATCATGTCGGCGACCTTGCCCGCAAACTGTAGCAGAAGGCCAGCCGGTACGCATATCGCGGGAACAGGCAGACAATAAAGTCAGCCCCCACAGGACGGCGAATTCGCGCGATCCGCTATGATTCGCCGCATGGCGCTCAAGGCAACCATCTTCAAAGCGGATCTGCAGATTGCGGACATGGACCGCAATTACTACCAGACCCACGTTCTCACCCTCGCCCGCCATCCGTCCGAAACGGACGAGCGCATGATGGTGCGCCTGCTGGCCTTCGCGCTATTCGCAAACGAGCGGCTGGAATTCGGTCGGGGATTGTCGTCCGAGGACGAACCTGCGCTCTGGCAGAAGGACCTCACCGGCGCCATCGAGTTGTGGATCGAAGTCGGCTTGCCTGACGAACGCGACATCCGCAAGGCCTGCGGCAAGGCGAGTCGCGTCGTGGTGCTGAGTTACGGCGGTCGCGGCGCCGATCTCTGGTGGAATCAGATCCGCGACAAGCTGGAACGACTGCGTAACCTTACCGTGCTGAATCTGACCGCTGATGCCAGCCGGAGCCTCGCGCTGCTCGCAAGCCGCAACATGAATCTGCAATGCACGATTCAGGAAGGCCAGATATGGCTTAGTGCCGGAGAAAACCTGGCGCACATCGAACCGCTGCGCCTGAAGGAGGCCGACTGAAGGTCAGACGCAGCCGGTCGGCTTCGGCATGCCGGCATAACGCGCGCCCTGCTTGGCCGGGCCGTAGGGAAAGAGTTCGAACAGTCGCCGCTTGTCCGACCATTCCGCGCCCAGTTCATCCTTGAGCAGCTTCTGCATGGTGCGCAGGTTCGGTGCCGTGCCGTTTTCCTGGTAGTAGCCGCGAATCCAGTTCAGCAGCTTCCAGTGCTCTTCAGAAAGCTGCAGATTGTCCTGCTCCGCCAGTTGTGTCGCGAGATCCTCGGACCAATCGTCAAGTTGGGCCAGATAGCCCTCCGCATCCGTTTCGATTTCCGTGCCGTTGATGACGATCATGATGTTTTCTCTCTGTTGGGGTTGGGGTGTTTTATAGTATTTAATACTTGACATTATTAGTCGGGAATTATTCAATGTCAAATGAACTTCCTGATACCCCCATCAATGCGGAGAACCGACATGAGCCAACCCGACATCCCCCAGAAAGCCCCCTATGCCGTCGATGTGGAAGCTGGCAAAAAATACTTCTGGTGTGCCTGCGGAAAAAGCAAAAGTCAGCCTTTCTGCGACGGCTCGCACAAGGGCACGGACTTTACGCCGGTGGAATACAAGGCGGATAAGTCGGAAAAAGTGTGGTTCTGCGGCTGCAAGCACACGGCAAACAAGCCGCTGTGCGACGGGATTCACAAGAAGCTGTAGGCCGCGCGACGGCAGTCAGACCAGTTCAGGCAGCAGGTAGGTTCGCCAGAGCGAGTGCTCGAACTTCGGCTTGAAGAAACCGAAGTGCCCGATGCGCTTCTCGCCGATTTCCTTCGGGGCGATGCGCTTCATGGTGCGACGCGCGTTGCTGTACTGGCTGTGGATCGACTCGATGTTCCACCGCGACATGAACTCATCATCCGTGGAGGACAGCGAGACAATCGGCGTTTCCACGGCCGCATACAGCGCGCGTGCCGCATCGCCCTCGACGCCGACGGCGTATTCCGGGTCGAGACACCAGCGCCGCCACTGCTCCATCACGCCGCGCGGCAGGTCGCCGACCTTGCGCAGGCGCTTGCCGGGAAAGTAACCGAACAACCGCACGGATAGCGGCGCCACGACAAACCACAGCCACCAGGAATCCCTGTCCGGCCAGCCACTGCGCGAAGGGCGCGTAATAAGCCTGCGTGACCCCCATCGCCGGCACGACAAGCACTGCAGCCCTGGGTTCGCCCGCTGGGGCGAAGAAACGGGCGACGATGTGCTGATGCTCGCCAACGGGAATCACCTGCCGGCTGAATGTGTCCGAGGCGCCCGTGCCAGCAGTCGCTTTCATGACATGTTTCCTCCGATGGCGCGCAGGAACTCCATGCGCAGTTGATCCGATTGTTCGAACGCCCCGGTAAACGCCTGCGTCACCACGCGCTCGTCGCCGCGGCGATCCTCGCCCAGCAGCAGGCACAACTGCTCGGCCTCGACGACACAAGCGCCGCCCGCAGCCTGGCCGTGCGTCACCAGCGCCTCGGCAATGTCGCGCGTCATCCACTCCTGGTAGGTGAAGCGGTGACCGATGGCATCCACCATGCGCGCAATGCGGCCGAAGCCGTGCAGCCGCCCGCCCGGCAGGTAGGCCACGTGCGCTACGCCGCGGAAGGGCACCAGGTGGTGCGGACAGACGCCATGCACGGCGATGCCGCGCACCACCACCATGTCGTTGCGGACATCCTCGAAGCCTTCACCCAGCGCCTCGGCCGGATCCATGTCATAGCCGCCCAGCAGGCGCTTCTGCCACAGCGTGCGCACCCGCTCCGCAGTACGCCCCATGTGCTTCATGTCCGGCGCGATGCCGCAGGCCGCGAGCAGGTCGCTCACCGCCTGCTCGAAGGCAGCGGCATCGAAGGCGTGCTGGCGCGGGATGCCGATGCCGGCGTGAATGCGAGAGGCGTTATCGGAGCAGTCAGCCATGACTTGAGTCCATTCATTGACGAAGCGGAAATCATACACGCCGAAACCCCGGGTGTTTTAGGCGACAAGCAAATCAATCTGGGACATTAATCAAAAGAAATCTTCGCCCGAGCGCGAGGCCGTCCTGGCTGCGCTCAACGGTGTACTGGGTGATTACCTCGAAGCCAGCGGGAATCCGCTGGCCATACGCATGTGCCTGCGCCGCAACGGACACGCGATGCAGCTGGATAAAACTGCACTCACCGCCGCCATCCCTGACGCGGGTGGCAAGCTGCTGGTACTGGCGCACGGTCTGTGCATGAACGACCTGCAGTGGAAGCGGCAGGGCCACGACCACGGCGCCGCGCTGGCGCGTGACTTGGGTTACACGCCCGTTTATCTGCACTACAACAGCGGTCGCCACATTTCCACCAATGGACGCGAATTCGCCGAACTGCTCGAAACCCTGCTCGATAACTGGCCGGCCCCGGTCCGGGAACTGGCCATTCTCGGCCACAGCATGGGCGGCCTCCTGGCCCGCAGCGCCTGGCATTACGGCATGGCAGCGGGCCACGCCTGGCCACGGCGGCTGAAAAAAATCGTCTTCATCGGCACGCCGCACCATGGCGCTCCGATGGAACGTGGCGGCAACTGGATCGACATCACTTTGGGACTCAGCCCCTACACCGCGCCCCTGTCTCGCCTGGGCAAGATCCGCAGCGCAGGCATCACGGACCTGCGCCACGGCTATCTTCTGGACGAGGACTGGCACGGCCGCGACCGCTTCGCGCGATCAGCCGACCATCACAAGACGCTGCCGCTGCCGGAAAACGTGCAGTGCTATGCGATTGCCGCAACCACCGGCAAGCAGACGGGCGATCTCAAGGACAGGCTGATCGGCGACGGGCTGGTGCCGCTGGAAAGCGCGCTCGGCCGCCACGCAAAGAAAGCGCGCAGCCTGAATTTCCCGCAGGACCGGCAGTGGATTTCCCGCGAAACGGGCCATCTCGATCTGCTCGATCGGCCCGAAGTGTATGCGCGCCTGAAAGCGTGGTTTGCAGGCAGTGACTAGCCGCCCGATCCCAGCACCTCGCGCACGAGGTGGTAATACAGATCGAACTGGCGGCGGCCCTCGGACGAGATGGGGCTGGGACAATGGCTCGGCGAGATCGGCGCAGAGGCGCTCGAATTCGAGACGCCCGGGAAGATAGCTGACGAGAACGAGGACAAGGATCGGCACAGCCGCCGCGACCAGATGCAGAAGGCGGGCATTGACCGGATTCAACCCCAGGCGAGGGCCGATGCCAAGGCCCTTGAAAACAAAATAGAGCAGGGCCAGCGGCAGCAGCAGCAAGCGGCCCGAATATCGCCAGCAGCAGCCCAGCCAGCATCATTTTTCCCCGTCTATTGGCCGAAGAGTCCCTTGACCGCCTTGCCGACGCCCCCAACAGCGCCGCCGGCCGCTTCCAGCCCTTTCTGACCGACCGCACCGGCGCCCTTGGCGAGGCCTTCGATGCTGATGCCGAGCACATCGCCCAGCGAGGCGGTGATGCGAGTTGAGAAACCCTCATTCAATTTGAAATTCGGATCGTCAAGCTTGCCGTCGAGCGTGAACTTGACGGTAATCTTGTCGTTCTTGTCCTTCATGAGGCCAACCACCGCGGCGCGCGGCATGCCCATGAAGGTACCGCCGGATTCCAGTTCAAGGTCATTGAGCGTCAACGTACCGGGTGCGTTCAGGTGGTTTGCCTTGATGGTGGATTTGAGGTCGAGATCCAGTCTGCCTTTTCTGATGCCGGTTTCCGAGGCCTTGAGCAGATAGGGCTGCAGGGCGATGAGGTCGACGCCGCGCAGCGTGTTGCTGATGACGGAATCCTTGCTGGCAAAAACCATCCAGCCGTCGATGAGGATCTTGCCGTCGCTCCTGACGCCCTTCAGCACGCCGTCGAGATGCAACTGCGACTTGGCCTTTAACTCGGGAAGGTGAATGTCCGTCACTTTCGCCTGCAACTGTTCGAGGCGGATTCTGTGCGGCGTCCTGCGCACGGTGGCATCGTAGAACTCCATCACGCCATCCTTCAGCTCGATGACGCCGATGCCGACTTCCGGTCCCTTCCCGCTCTCTTTCCTGTCGTCCTTCTTTTCCAGCAGGCTGGGCACGACGCGCAGCTTGCCTTCGGTACTGCGCAGCGCCGAGACATAGCCGCCTTCGACGACGATGCTGGAAATATTTATCTTGCCGGAGAGCAGACCGAGCAGATCGGGCGCAATGCGGATGCGCTCGGCGCGCAGCGTGTCCGGCGCAGGCCAGCCCGAGGGCGCCTTGATGCGCAGCTTGAACACCTCGACGGCAGTCAGGCCGAGACGAATTTCGCCGATCTGGCTCTCCGCCCCAAGCGCCTGCTCCACTTTGCCCTTGAGCGCCTTGGCGCCGAAATACAGGCCGGCGGCGAACAGCAACACAAGAATGCCGACGACTGACAAGCCAATGATTGCCCAGCGCTGCATTTTCGTTGCGGCCATGATCATTCCTCCTGAAGGGCCGCCCCGAAGGGGGTATGCACCCCCTCGGGGGGCAGCGAACGCATGTGAGCGTGGGGGCTCATATCTTTCTCCCGGGACTGCCACTGCAGTGTTGGCATTGTAGCGCCCGCCGGCAGCCGGACCCGTTGTCAGCGTGACGGGCGCAGGCCACCTTCCTGCATCAGCGCTTCAATCCGCTCGGCCATCTGTTTCGCCGGCGTGGCATAGGCGAAACGGACGACGGCGCGACCGTCCGGGCCGAGGAGAATCATCCCGGCGGAGTGATCGACGGTATAGCTCCCGGGCGGCGCAGAGGGATCGCGTACCTTCTCATAGCGCACCTTGAACTCGCTGGCGGCACGGCGGGTCAGCTCCTCAGATCCGCGCAGGCCCAGAATGCGCGGATCGAAGGCCGCGGTGTATTCGCGCAGCACTTGTGCGCTGTCACGCTCCGGATCGACCGTGATGAAGATCGGCTGCAACTGCGCGGCCCTGTCACCCAGCGCCTTGAGCACTTCCTTCATTTCCAGCAGGGTGGTCGGGCAGACATCGGGGCAGGAGGTGTAGCCGAAGGTAATCAACTGAAAGTGGCCGAGGAAGTCTTCGTTCGTCACCGCCCTGCCGTTCGGATCCTGCAGCAGATAGCGTGGCACGATGGCGTTCGGCTCGCTTTCCGCCTGGCTATGTCCTTGCGGAACCAGGCCGGGGATGGGCAACGCGATCTTCAACTGCTGCGTGACGGCATCAAGCCTGACAGCCAGCACGGTGCGTTCCGCACAGGGCGTACCGCGACCATGGGCGGCAAAAGCCTCCTGGGTGCCTTCCTCGTAGGCTTCGCCGTAGGTTCGCGTCTTGGGCGCATGGTTGAGCATGAGAATCTTCACCCAGGCAGCGGTGTCCTTGTTGCCGCAGGCGAGCGCCTGGCCGTTCAGGCGGCCCAGCTCGCGCACGACAGAGAGTCCGGCTTCCGGCGATGCGTGCGCAGCCACGGCCAAGCCCACGCAGCAGGCAAGCAGGACAGCGCGTTTCATGGTCGACTTGTGCATGTCAGCCTTTCAGCGGCTTGTAGCGGAGACGCTTCGGCTTGGCGCCCTCCTCTCCCAGTCGCTTGACCTTGTCGGCTTCGTACTCGTGGTAGTTGCCGTTGAAGAATGTCCACTGCGACTCGCCCTCACAGGCGAGGATGTGGGTGGCGATGCGGTCGAGGAACCAGCGGTCGTGGGAAATCACCAGCACGCAGCCGGCGAATTCCAGCAGGGCATCCTCCAGCGCGCGCAGGGTTTCCACGTCGAGGTCGTTGGACGGCTCGTCGAGCAGCAGCACGTTGCCGCCGGCAATCAACGTCTTCGCCAGATGCAGCCGGCCGCGCTCGCCGCCGGAGAGGTTGCCGACGATCTTCTGCTGATCGGCGCCCTTGAAGTTGAAGCGGCCGATGTAGGCGCGCGAGGGCGTCTCGTACTTGCCGACGGTGAGAATATCGGCGCCGCCGGAGATGGCCTCCCACACGCTCTTGTCGTTGGGCAGCGCTTCGCGCGACTGCTCCACCGACACCAGCTTGACGGTCGGGCCGGTGACGATCTCGCCGGCATCCGGCTGCTCGCGGCCGGTGATCATGCGGAACAGCGTGGATTTGCCTGCTCCGTTGGGGCCGATGATGCCGACGATGGCGCCGGGCGGAATCTGAAAGCTCAGGTTGTCGATGAGCAGGCGCTCGCCATAGCCCTTGGAGACGCCATTGAACTCGATGACCTTGTCGCCGAGTCGCTCTGCCACCGGAATGAAGATTTCCTGCGTCTCGTTGCGCTTCTGGTATTCCTGGCTCGACAGTTCGTCGAAGCGGGCCAGGCGGGCCTTGCTCTTCGCCTGCCGCCCCTTCGGGTTCTGCCGCACCCATTCCAGCTCCTTCTTGATCGCCTTCTGGCGGGCGGACTCGGATGACTCCTCCTGCTTGAGCCGTCCCTCCTTCTGCTCCAGCCACGAACTGTAGTTGCCTTTCCAGGGAATACCCTGGCCGCGGTCGAGTTCGAGAATCCACTCGGCGGCGTTGTCGAGGAAGTAGCGGTCGTGTGTCACCGCCACCACGGTGCCAGGGAAGCGCGTGAGAAACTGCTCCAGCCAGTCCACGGATTCGGCATCGAGGTGGTTGGTCGGCTCGTCGAGCAGTAGCATGTCGGGCTTGGACAGCAGCAGCCGGCAGAGCGCCACACGACGTTTCTCGCCACCGGAAAGCTTGTCTATCTTCGCCTCCCAGGGCGGCAGGCGCAGGGCATCGGCAGCAACCTCAAGTTGCTGCTCGGCAGTGTGTCCGTCGGAGGCGGCGATGACTGCCTCGAGGCGCGCCTGCTCGGCCGCCAGCGCATCGAAATCGGCATCCGGTTCGGCATAGGCGGCATACACGGCATCCAGTTTCTGCTGCGCTTCGAACACCTCGCCGAGACCTTCTTCCACCGCCTGACGAACGGTCTGTTCCGGGTCGAGTTGCGGCTCCTGCGGCAAATAGCCGATGGATAGATTGGGCATCGGGGTGGCTTCGCCCTCGATATCCTTGTCCACCCCGGCCATGATCTTGAGCAGGGTGGACTTGCCCGAGCCGTTCTGACCCAGCACGCCGATCTTGGCGCCGGGGAAGAAGCTGAGGGAGATGTCCTTGAGGATGTGGCGTTTGGGCGGAACGATCTTGCCCACGCGGTTCATGGTGAAAACGTATTGAGCCATGCTCGAAGTGCCTGCCTGAAGAAAAGGGGAATTTTAACGGAGAGCGGACGCTCAGGCGGACTCTATCGTCAACAAGAGCTGACCCTCGGCCACGGGATCGCCCTCGGTAACGCATACAGATCGACCACCCGGCCGGCATGCGGACTTCGATCAACGCGCTCATAGTGAAAACAGACCAGGCTCGGTTCGATAGGATAAAGTCAAATATGTTCCGTGATTGGGGCAATAAGAAAATTAATTGCTACATTGAGGGAATATCCTTTAAATTCACACGGACAAAACAAGCTTCCGACGCAATTGCGCGCACGGAAGCGGGAACAGCGTTTACCAAGCATCATTCACTCAAGGAGGAAGCCGATGAAGTACCGCAAGATCGCGCTCGCCGTATCGCTGCTGGGTTTTGCCAGTGCAGCGTTCGCGGACAACCACACCCTCGCCCGCAACATGGCCTCGGCCTGCAACAGTTGTCATGGCACCAACGGCCACAGCGTGGGAGGATATGACCCCCTCGCCGGCATGCCCAAGGACGAGATGATTCGCAAGGTCAAGGATTTCCGCTCCGGCGCCAAGCCCGCGACGGTTATGCACCAATTGGCCAAGGGTTACACCGACCAGCAGGTCGAGATGATCGCGGGTTTCTACGCCGCGCAGAAATAAGGGGGAGAACATGACACTGAACAGACGCGATTTCATCAAGGCGGCCGGCGCGACGGTTGCTTTCGGTTCCCTCTACGGTTGTGCGGGCGGCGCCAAGGGCTCGGGCCATGTGGTCGTCATCGGGGGCGGCTACGGCGGCGCCACCGTCGCCAAGTACATCCGCATGTGGTCGGGTGGCGGCATCAACGTCACCATGGTCGACCCCACCTCGAATTTCATCTCCTGCCCCATCTCCAACCTGGTGCTGGCCGGCGAGAAGACCATGGCGGACATCACCACCAGCTATGACGGCCTGCGCAAGCACGGCGTCACGGTGGTGATTGACTCCGCCACGGCCATCGATCCCGCCAAGCGCACCGTCACCCTCGCCAAGGGCGGCAGCCTGAGCTATGACCGCCTGGTGGTATCCCCCGGCATCGATTTCATGTGGGACAGCGTGCCCGGCCTGACCGAGGCCGTATCCGACAGCAAGATTCTGCATGCCTGGAAGGCCGGTCCGCAAACCGTGGCCCTGCGCAAGCAGCTCGAGGACATGAAGGACGGCGGCGTATACGCCCTGTGCGTCCCGAAAGGCCCTTATCGCTGCCCGCCGGGACCCTACGAGCGCGCCTCGATGATCGCCAACTATTTCAAGGCTCACAAGCCGAAATCGAAGGTGCTGGTCCTGGACGCCAACGCCGACGTCACTTCGAAGGGAGGGCTCTTCAAGAAGGCCTGGGCCGACCTCTACGGCGGCATGCTCGAGTTCCGCGGCAACCATAGCATCACCAAACTGGATGCCGCCAGCCAGACCGTCGAATTTGAATTCGGCGAAAAGGTCAAGGCCGACGTCCTCAACATCATACCGGGGCAGAAGGCCGGCACGATTGCCACGCAGGCTGGGCTGACGAACTCCGGCAACCGCTGGTGCCTGGTTGACTGGAAGACGATGGAGTCCACCGCGCACAAGAATATCCACGTGCTCGGCGATGCCACCAACGCCACGGCCGGCATGCCCAAGTCGGGCCACATGACGACCCAGCATGCCAAGGTGGCGGCCGCGGCCATCGTGAACCTGATGAGCGGCCAGGCCGCACCGGATCCGATGGTCATTGCCAACACCTGCTACAGCTTCGTCAGCAGCAAGGAAGTGGTACACGTCGCGGCGGTCTACGCCTACAACGGCAAGGAATTCGCTCCTGTCGCCGGTTCCGGCGGTCTTTCCAGTTCGCGTAACGAACTCGAAGCCAAGTACGCCATGGCCTGGGCCAAGAACATCTGGGCCGACATGCTGCTTTGATGGTCTGTCATTAGCGCAGTCTGATGCGGCGGCGCCCTGGACAGGGTTGCCGCCGTTTTTTTAGCCCGCCGCAGAGCGGGTGCACGTTGAGAAGGAAGACAGATGAAATTGCGCATCCTGCTGACAGGCCTCTTATCACTCGCGCTGCTCGCCTGGCGCCCCGCAGCGGCGCAGGAGAGAGCCTACCTGCTTGGCGTCATCAGTTACGGCGAAAGCGCACAGATGATTGCCTCCGAGTACGAAGGCCTCACCACCTACCTTTCCAGGGTACTCAAGCGCCCGGTGAGATTGGAAGGCGCGCGCGATTTCGACACTTTCGGCCAGCGTGCCAAAGCAAAGCGCTATCACATGATGTTCGTGGCCCCCTCGGCGGTAATCGATGCGAACCGATCTGCCGGCTACCTGCCTGTCGCCAAGATTCCGGGGCTGCTCTCCGTCTCCTTCATGGCGCAGGGCCGGACCAACATCGCCTTTCCGGAAGACATGAAGGGCAAGCGCATCGGCTTCACCGGCAAGGATGCCATGATCACCAAGCTGGCCTTCGCGGAACTCAAGACGCTGGGCATCAAGGAACCGGAGAAGTACTTCAGCAGCATGGCCTACTACAACGACGTCGACGGCGTGCTGGCAGGCATGCAGATGAACCTGATCGATATCGGCGTGGCCAACTCGGGGCTGTTCAACGTGTGGACCAACAAGGGCGAGAACATGAACCTGATCCACGCCGGCAAAGGCGTGCCGCATCTGACCTTCGGCGTGCGTGGCGATCTACCGGAATCCGTACGGCGCGCCATCACGGAAGCGTTGCTCAAGGCCCACCAGGACAAGGAAGCCCAGGAGTTTCTCCGCTTCAGCAATTTCCCCGGCTTCGAACCGGCCAAGCTGTCCGATTACGACGATCTGGCGAAGACCCTGGGCATCAAATAGGCAGTTACAGCTTCCCGCTGAGATAAACAGACACGGCGCGCATCTCCAGCTCGGTCAGCTTGGAGGCGATGGAGTGCATGACGGCGTTGTCATTGGTGCGCTCGCGCTTGTTGAATTCCTTCAACTGCGATTCCGCATACGCGGCGTGCTGGCCGGCCAGACGCGGCAACTGGTCCGTGCCATCCCCGGTCGGGCCATGACAACTGGCGCAGGCGGCCACGCCTGAGTAGGAATTCCCCTTGTGGTAGATGTAGCGGCCGACGGCAGCCAGATCCTGATCGCTGACGTTGTAAGCCTTCGGCTTCTTCTGAGCAAAGAACTTGCCGAGCGCCTTGATTTCGTCGTCTGTCAGTTCCTGAGCCTGATCGTTCATGGTGCCCTTGCGCCGGCCGCTCCTGAAGTCGGCCAACTGCTTGGCGATGTACTCCGGATGCTGGCCGGACAGCCGCGGGAAGATGGGGCTCGCGCTTTCTCCCTCGGCGCCATGACAGAGTGCGCAACGGCCATTGACGATTTCCTGCGCACGCTTTAATTGGGGGTTCTGCTGCGCAGATGCGGCTTTCTGGGCTTGCGCGAAGGACGGGTTGGCAAGCAACCCAACAGTAGCGACTACGGTGGCGACAACGAGCTTGTTCACGACGGACTCCGGATTTGATTTAGACCTCAAAATCCTAACAGAGCCCTGATGGAACGTCGATAGAACTCGTTAGGCTTGCATAAAGTCGGTTGAATCAGTGCTTTCCTGTACTGCCGAATCCGCCCGCGCCACGGTCGGATTCCTCGAACTGATCAACGATATTGAAGGCCACTTGCAGCACCGGCACGACAATCATCTGCGCCAGGCGGTCCATCGGGTTGATGGTGAAGGTCTCTCGGCCGCGGTTCCAGGTGGACACGAAAATTTCGCCCTGGTAATCCGAGTCGATCAGGCCCGTAAGGTTGCCCAGCACGATGCCGTGCTTGTGACCCAGCCCCGAGCGCGGCAGGATCAGCGCCGCCAGCCCAGGATCGGCCAGGTGGATGGCAATTCCCGTGGGAATCAGTTGAGTGTCACCCGGATGCAGTTTCACCGGCGCCTCGACGCAGGCGCGCAGGTCGAGGCCGGCGGCTCCGGGAGTGGCGTAATGGGGCGGGTTGTCTTTCAGTCGCGGATCAATGATCCGCACGTCGATGCGATGCATTGACCTCTACTCCCTCCCGTTGCCGGCGAGCATCTGCCCGATGTGATCGACGATGCCCCGGGCGATGTCGATCTTCGGCGCGGGGCCCATCGGATGCTTGCCCTGGTCGTCGAACAGGATCACCGTGTTGTCGTCGCCGCCCAAGCCGTCCTGCACCAGGTTGCCGACGACCAACGGCAGTTTCTTGGCCAGGCGCTTGCCTTGTGCGTATTCGTCGAGGTTTTCGCTCTCGGCGGCAAAACCGACGCAGAACGGCGGCTTCGGCAGCACGGCGACCTCGGCCAGGATGTCCGGATTCGGCTGCAGGGTCAGCGTCAGCGGCTGGACGGCCTTCTTGATCTTCTGTGCCGCGGCCTGCTCCGGGCGGTAGTCGGCCACCGCGGCCACACCGATGAAGATGTCCGTTTCCCTGACGCGGCGCAGCACCGCATCGCGCATCTCGCCCGCGCTCAGCACATCGACGCGCGCCACGCCGGCCGGCGTCGGCTGCGTCACCGGCCCGCACACCAGCGTCACCGCGGCGCCGGCATCCCGCGCCGCCCGCGCCAGGGCGAAGCCCATCTTGCCGGAACTGAGGTTGGTCAGGCCGCGCACAGGGTCGAGCGCCTCGAAGGTCGGCCCGGCGGTAAGCAGCACGCGGCGCCCGGCCAGCACTTTCGGCTGGAAGAAGCCGACCACCGCATCGAAAAGTTCCGCCGCCTCCAGCATGCGCCCCATGCCGGTTTCGCCACAGGCCTGATCGCCACTGACCGGGCCGAGGACGATCACGCCGTCCTGCAGAAGCTGACTTTGGTTGCGCTGCGTGGCCGGATGCTCCCACATCTGGCGGTTCATCGCAGGCGCCACAATTAGTGGGCAGTCCCGCGCCAGGCATAGCGTAGACAGCAGATCGTCGGCGAGGCCGTGCGCCAGCTTGGCGAGGAAATTCGCCGAGGCCGGCGCGACGACGACGGCGTCCGCACCACGCGAAAGATCGATGTGGGCCATATTGTCCGGCATGCGCGCATCCCACAGGTCGCTCCAGGCCGGCTTTCCGGTGAGCGCCTGAAAAGTCGCCGGCGTGACGAATTGCGCGCCCGACTGCGTCAGTACCGCATGGACTTCCGCGCCATCCTTGACGAAAAGCCGCGCCAACTCCGCCGCCTTGTAGGCCGCGATGCCGCCGGTAACGCCCAGCACCAACCGTTTTCCGTTCAGTTCAGCCATAACGATGCGATAGAATCCGCTCCTGTGATTGGGCGATTCTACTGGATTGGATAAGGATTGTTTGGGTGATGGCGATCAAGCACTGGCCGGAAGCAGAACGACCGCGTGAGCGGCTCCTCAAGCATGGCGCGGCAACGCTTTCCGATGCCGAACTGCTCGCCATTTTTCTGCGCGTCGGCGTCAAGGGCGCCAGCGCCGTCGACCTGGCTCGTACCCTGGTGGGTCATTTCGGCAGTTTGAACCGGTTGTTTACCGCTTCAGCATCCGAGTTCTCAGCGATCCCCGGCATGGGCAGCGCCAAGTACACCCAACTGCAGGCGGTGCTGGAACTGGCGCGCCGCGCCCTGTGCGAAACACTATCAAGCGGAGATGCTCTCTCCTCGCCGCGTGCCGTGCGCGACTACCTGCGCCTGACCCTCTCCAGCTTGCCGCATGAGGTGTTCATGGTGCTGCTACTCGATGCGCAGAACCGGCTGATCACCGCCGTGGAGCTGTTTCGCGGCACCCTGACCCAAACCAGCGTGCACCCGCGCGAAGTGGTCAAGCTGGCGCTCTCGCACAATGCGGCAGGCGTCCTCCTCGCCCACAACCATCCCTCCGGGGTGGCCGAACCCAGCCGGGCCGACGAGGCGCTCACACAGGCCCTCAAACAGGCGCTGGCGCTGGTCGATGTAAAGTTGCTCGACCACTTCATCGTCGCCGGGAGCGCCGATCCTCTCTCCTTTGCTGAGCGCGGATTGCTCTAAAGTCGCAGTTTCCCCTGCCGTTAATCTGTACTCTAAGGTTAGCGGCAAGGTGAAAACATGGATCGGCCAACCTCGAATGCACAGGCAACAACCCGGCAGAAAGCTCTTCTTCCGCTTGGAACGGCAGCGACGACTCTGTTCATGATGGGTCTCAGTGCCCCGCTGATCTGGTATGCCCACAGCCTGCTCGATCTCCATGGTCCTGCAGCCAGCCTTTCCGGACTGGCTCCCCTGGAGCTTCTGCTCGCCATGGGTCTGCTGGCCTTGCCCTTCGTGGTGCTCAGACTGCTCCGGGTCGACTGGCAGACTGAGCGTTAAGAATTGACCTCATCGGATCAGCAAGGCAATACCGCTGCAGATCAGCAGAATGCCAATGCCGCGCCGGAAGGTTTCCTGGCTGACAGTGGTATGCACCCTCCCACCGAGATAGATGCTGGCCATCATCACCGGCAGTGCCATCGCCAGCATTTTGAGAAACTGCAGCGTCAACATCCCCGAGAAGAAATACCCCGCCAGCCGGTTCGCCCCGTCGAGCAGGAATATGGCGGCAAACGTGGCGCGGAACTGCGTCTTGTCCAGCTTGCGCATCTGCAGATAAACCACGTAAAACGGACCGCCCGTGCCGAACGTGGTACCGATCAGCCCGCCGAGGCCTCCCGCCGGTATCGCCCACCAGCGGCTATGCACCGACTCCGGATTCCTCCCTGCCAGGCTATACAAGGCATACAGGATGATGAATACCGCCAGGGCTTTCAGCAGGAGTTGCGCATCGATGGTTTGCAGAAGGTAGATGGCCGCCGCCATTCCCAGGAAGGCGAAAGGCAGCAGGGGCCAGATCTCGCGCCAGCGTATCGCCTGTCTGTCCTTGATCCCCTGACTGGCGGAAGCAAGATAGTCCAGCGCCACTACCAACGGGACTGCCACCAGCAGGGGAAACCACACCAGGAGCAGCGGAATGGCGATGAGACCGGATCCGAATCCCGCAACGCCGCGCACGAAGTACGCCGCTGACAACACCACGAAAGCATAAAGATACTGTACAACCCCGATCGCTTCCATAACCCTCCCCAGGCGATGGACCATATTGAACTCCCTGCCAGGAAGTCCTGCGTTTATGACTTGATTCTATCCGAGCGCCCGCCATTCCACAAAGGGTGTTGCCTCCCTTTTGGAACATTTCGCCCGGGCCAACACAGTCGAAAATCCGCAGAAGAAACATTGGCTTGATTTTCCAGCCCAGGATCGCGTATAATTTGCGGCTTTTCGTAATCCGAATTTTTGGAGCACACCATGGCCCGCGTTTGCCAAGTGACTGGTAAGGCACCGATGGTGGGAAATCATGTTTCCCACGCCAACAACAAGACCAAGCGTCGCTTTCTGCCCAACCTGCAGAGCCGCCGCTTCTGGGTCGAAACCGAAAACCGCTGGGTGAGCCTGCGCGTTTCCAACGCCGGCCTGCGCACCATCGACAAGAAGGGCATCGACGTTATCCTGGCCGAGTTGCGCGCCAAGGGCGCCCTTTAAGGAGATACACCATGCCCCGCGAGAAAATCAAACTGGAAAGCACGGCCGGCACCGGCCACTTCTACACGACGACCAAGAACAAGCGCACCAAGCCCGAGAAGCTGGAGCTCAAGAAATTCGATCCCAAGGCGCGCAAGCACGTCCTGTACAAGGAAACAAAGCTGAAGTAATTCGGCTCAGCCAATAAAAAACCCGCCGACTGGCGGGTTTTTTATTGGCTGCCTTGTGAGCTACATGGGGCTACATGGCGTAGCTGCGCAGTCGAAGGGAAAACTCTTCCAACTGGCGGATGCCGCTCGCCTCGGCACGGCGGCACCAGTCCTGCAGGCGGGCAATCAATTCCTCTTGCGTGGCGGTGGAGCGCTGCCATAATGCGGCCAACTCGCAACGCATTTCAACGACCAGCGACAGGCGGCTGCTTTTTTCCAGCACGGCATTCAGCTGTTGCCGATCCTGCGCGGAGAGAACCTCGACGTCGTCACCCAGCCAGCGCTTGAGCGCCTTGAACGAACTGGGGCGCGACCTTCTTCACCCTGGCCTGGCCAAGCATTTCGAACAGGCGAATGTAGAACCAGCCGATATCGAACTCGTACCACTTGTTGGACAACCGGGCCGAGGTGGCGTAGGCATGGTGGTTGTTGTGCAGTTCCTCGCCGCCGATGAGGATGCCCCAGGGCACGATGTTGGTGCTGGCATCGGAACTGGCGAAATTGCGGTAGCCCCAGAAATGGCCGACACCGTTGATCACGCCAGCCGCCCAGAACGGAATCCAGATCATCTGTGCGCCCCAGATCAGCACGCCCGGCACGAGGCCAAACAGGACGAGGTCGATGGCCAGCATCAGGACAACCAGCAGGTACCCCCACCAGGGAAGGTCGAAAAATCCGGAATAAAGCATGAGCAGAGCCGAAAGGAGCAGGAACCTGGATTGTACTTGAAACCTAAATTGTCCTCGGGGGTTCGGCAACCGCAGGATTGAGCAGGCGCACTTCCCGCTGGGGATAGGGAATTTCGACGCCTGCCTTGTGAAAGGCATGCCAGATGGCCAGGTTGATGTCGGATTTGACGTTCAACGTGCCTTCCTGGGGGTCGCCTATCCAGAAACCCAACTCAAGGTCGACGCCGGAATCGGCGAAGGCGCTCAGATAGGCCCTGGGCGGCGGGTCGGCCAGCACCCGGGGATGCGCCTGTCCCGCTTCGACCATGATGCGCATCGCCGCTTCGAGGTCAGTCTTGTAGCTCACCTGCACCGGCACGCTGATGCGGACCCGCGTATTGGTGTAGGTCTCGTTCAGCACCACCGAGCCGATCAGCATTTCGTTGGGGATGATCGCCTCGATACCGGACAACGACCGCAGCACGGTATAGCGCGTGGTGATCCGCGTCACCTCGCCCTTTTGCTGCTCGATCGTAATGACGTTGCCGATGCGGATCGAACGGTCGAGCAGAATGATGAAGCCGGAAACATAGCTGGCAGCGATCTTCTGCAGGCCGAAGCCGATGCCCACGCCCAGCGCACCACCGAACACCGACAGCACCGTCAAGTCGATGCCCACCAGCGGCAGGCTGATCAGCACCGCCAGCACAATCAGAAGGGCCTTCGACAGCCGGGCAAACACCAGCCGGAGATTGCCGTCGAGCGTGGCAGCTTTCAGCAGCCTCGCTTCAATCAGGCCGCCTCCCCACAAGGCCAGCAGCAGGGTGACCAGTACGGTGGCGATGCCCTGCAGCAGCAGCCAGAGTGAAAGTTTCTGCTTGCCTACAGTGAAACTGATCGATTCCAGCGCATCGATCAGTTCAGGCAACAGGCCGAGGATATACACGGCTACGACGCTCCACACCATCAGCGCAAGCATGCGTTCAAAAGTGGCCAGCCAGCCGGAGGGGGAGAAGGCCTGGCGCAGCGTGAACATCACGGCACGGATGATGGCGAAGGAGACCAGCAGCGGCACCGCCACGTTGAGCAGATTCACGTGGTGCCACTGCCCGAGGACAAGCCGTGCCAGCAACACCAGGCCGAGCGCGAAAAGGGGGAACAGCAGGCGGTTCAGCCCCCTGTGGCCGGTGCGCCAGGCGCTTTCGGTGGCGATCGGCTCACGTCGCAATAAACGCGCCGCCAGCCAGGCCAGCCCCAGGCAGAAGGCCAGGGTGGCAATCTGCCAAAGTACGTCGGGCTGCTGCAGATCGTTCCAGAGGGCGCCGAGAAGATGGCCGATTTGGTTTGTCTGCATGTCAGTCCCGAAGGATCGCCTCGGCGTAAGGCAGTGCCTCGGCGCGATGGCGCTTCCAGTTGTCGAGATAGGCGCGCAGCACGGATGGATTGCCGCGCAGGATCACCACGTTCTCCGCATTGCGCATCCGTGCCGAGTAGGTGAAATTATAGGATCCTGTAATCACGGCGCCACCCGTATGTGCCGCATCAATCAGCATAATCTTGTTATGCGCTGCGGCAAAGCGCACTTCCAGCGCGACCGGGATGCCCGCCTCGACGAGCAACGGAATCCGGCTGTTCTCGACGCGCAAAGTTTGCTCGCGGTCCGCCAGCACCTCCACCTGTACGCCGCGCGTCTTGGCTTCGATCAATGCGGCAGCCAGCGGGCGGCTGGTGAACAGGAAGGCCTGCACGTGGACGCTGTGCCGTGCCCCGCGCAGGACGCGAAGCATGGCCGCTTCCGCGTCGTCGTGCGGGCTGAACAGGACTTCCACCGTTCCCTGTGCGGCATGGACGGGTGCGGGGCGCGGATCGAAGGCCGCGGTGGGCAGCGCCAGCAGAAACAGCACCGCGGCCAGAGCGATTTCAAAACGGCTCATCCAAGCCCCATTCGCAAACCGCGAAAGTCAGTCTCCGTCATACGGCGCGGACGACTATGACCTGCGCGTCGTGCGCGTGCTCGACCAGCAGGCGGCGCACACGCTCCTGCCAGAGGCGGCCGAACTCGCGCTGCACCTCGTCGGTGGCGCGGCCGGTGATGCAAGCGGCCATCAATTCGCCCATGTGCGGCTCGCCCGGCACGCGCTCCAGATGCGCCGTGACATCCACCGCCGCGCCGCTGTCCTGGCGCGTGAAGCGGAGTTCTTCGCCCACCTCGGCGTTGAAGAACAGCAGGTTGCGCCGGTCGAAGCGGCCGGCCAGCCCCTTGAAGCCGGTGTCGTGCGTCGCCCCCGTGACCAGGCTGACAATATTGGCAATGACGCCGGTCACCCCGCTCGTGCTGTCGTGGCGGAAGTCGACGCGGATGGCGCCACGCTCGGGGATGTCCTTCGGGTAGAGCGCCTCCAGCGCCCGTGCCGTCATCAGCCAGGCGGACGCCACGGTCGGGCAGGAATGCCCTGCCGCCTTGACGGCATCGACATAACGGTATTCGATGATGCCGCCCTCCGCTGTGCCGAGAAACTTGGCGAGCGGATCGTACATCGTGATGCCGGGCGTCTGATCGAAGAAAGCGGGATATCTCATGCTGATGCCTCAGGGGTTGCGTTCCAGTACCGCTGCGAAAAAACCGTCCGTGCCGTTCACATGCGGCGCAAGCCGCAGCGTGTCGCCGCATTCCAGCGCGATGCCCTGCTGAGCAAGGATATCCTGCGCGGAAATCGCCTTGAAGTCCGGATGGGCGGCGAGAAAGCCGGCGACGATGGCTTCGTTCTCCTCCGGCAGGAAACTGCAGGTAGCGTACACCAGCCGTCCGCCCTGCTTCACCAGCCTGGAGGCCCCCTTGAGGATGTCGTGCTGCTTGCGTGCGAGTTCGGCCACGCCTTCCGGCGTCTGCCGCCACTTCAGATCCGGGTTGCGCCGCAGCGTGCCGAGTCCGCTGCAGGGCGCGTCGACCAGCACGCGGTCGATCTTGCCGGCGAGGCGCTTGATGCGGATGTCGTTCTCGTTGGCGATCACCACCGAATGCACATTTGACAAGCCAGAGCGCGCCACGCGATCCTTCAGCCGCGCCAGGCGCTTGTCGGAAACGTCGAAGGCGTAGAGCCGGCCGGTGGAGCGCATCAGGGCGCCCAGCAGCAGCGTCTTGCCGCCGGCGCCGGCACAGAAATCCGCCGCCATCTCCCCGCGCTTCGGCGCCACCAGGTAGCCGAGCAACTGGCTGCCCTCGTCCTGCACCTCGATCGTGCCGTCCAGATAAAGCGGGTGCTTCTGCAGCGCCGGTTTGGCCTTGAGGCGGATGCACAACGGAGAAAGCTTGCCCGCCTCGACGGCGATGCCCTCCTCCGCGAATCGCGCCAGCACCGCTTCGCGCTCGGCCTTGAGCGGGTTCACACGCAGATCGAGCGGCGCGGACTGATTGAGGCCCTGGGCCAGGGTGAGCAGGTCCTGCGGCGTCATGTGGTTGAGCAGCCGGTCGGTCAGCCAGTCGGGGAAATCCGCCTGCTCGGCCAGGCTGAGATCGCTCGCCTGCCTGCCCTTGAGGTCGGCAACCCACTTCAATTCCTTCTCGCTGACGACGCCTTCCAGTTGCCGCTGGCTGACGCCGGACAGGCGCGTAAGTGCCGCCAGCACCAGCCGCCGCCGCGTCACATCGGCGCCGAGCAGATGTTCCAGCAGTCTGCGGCGGCGCAGCACAGTGTAAGCGGTTTCAGCGATGAAGCCACGGTCGTTCTGACCGAGCGCGCGATGGTCGCGGAAGAATTTCGAGAGGACGGCGTCGGCCGGATATTTGAAGGTCAACAGCGCGTTGAGCGCCGTCGTCGTTGCGTCGATGAGGTTTGGCGTGATGCGCATGATGCCTTTCTTTATTGTTGCCGTTCGGCCAGTGCCGTTCCGTCGACTTCCAGCTCGACGGCGTTCTGATCGAACACGTCGCCCTTGCGGTCGATGAAGCGGATGCGCACCGGCAGGTTGCGGTAATCCGAAGCCAGCCACAGCTCCATGGCCTGTTCACCCGGCAGGGCAGCCGTCTTGATGTGCCAGGTGCGCAACTCGCCGAAGCGCGTGGCGATCTTCTCGTCGGCGACCGCCTCGTAGGCATATCGGCCGTAATTCTTGCCGGTGGCAATCATCAATTCGATCCGCGCCGCTGCCCCGGTCAACCCGATCTGGTAAATTTGCGACAGGATGTCCTGGGCGCCGGCCACCAGCGGCGCCTCACGCGCGACACCGCCGCCCGACTGAAGCATCACCTTCCTGCTGTTCCAGTCGAATCGCGCCTGCTCGGCCTGCTTGCCGTTGCGTTCGACGCTGAACGCTTGCGGCACGAGGCCTTCGGCCGTCAACGTGCCTTCGCTCGACTGCACGATCCGCACAGTACGAAACAACGCCACCAGGCCGGTCGTTTCAGTCACGGACCGCAGGGCGTAGGTCGCGCCGTCATGCTGCCAGGTGTGCGTCGATTGGCCGATCTGCATGCCCCGCTCACCTTCACCGCGCATGACGGCGAAGCGGATGCGGCCCTGGCGCGGCCAGGGCAATTCGACCGGAGCCGGCGTGGTGATGGATGCCGGCGCCGCGGGTGGCATCGGTGCAGCAGCCGGTTCGGCAGCCACCTCAGGCGCGACGACCTCGCGTGGCGGGCTCTCCACCGGTGCCGGCTGCGGTGGGCGCGGTTTCTTCGCTGCGGGTCGGGGTTCCGGGCGCTGTTCAGGTCGTATCTCGGCGGCCGGTGACGGTTGCGGAGCGGGGACCGATTTCGGTGCGAGATGCGCCTCCAATACACCACCCGGCGCCGGCTCATTCAGGAACGGCAGAGGCCAGCCGGGACTGCCGACTACCGTGGCATGGAGCAGCAGCGAGAAGCCCAGGGCGGCAAGCAAGCGGCGATCGGTCATTTCCAGAGGGAGTCAGGTACCGGCGACAAGAGGGCATCTCCGCCTCGCCGTTCGCCGCTCAACTGCACGCGTCCATCGGCCGCGAGCGCCAGCTGCCCTTCGACGAACCAGCGCACCGCCTGCGGATAGACAATGTGTTCCTGCGCCAGCAATCGCGCGGCGAGCGTCTCCTCGCTGTCGTCCGCATGCACCGGCACGGCGGCCTGGATGATGGCCGGGCCGTGGTCCAGCGCCGGCGTGACGAAGTGCACCGTGCAGCCGTGGATGCGGCAGCCGGCCTCGAGGGCGCGCCGATGGGTGTGCAGACCGGGGAAGGCCGGCAGCAGCGAGGGATGGATATTCATCAGGCGGCCGTGGTAGCGCCGCACGAAATCATCGCCGAGGATGCGCATGAAACCGGCGAGAACGACCAGATCGGGCTGGTGGCGATCGATCTCGGCGGCCAGCGCGGCATCGAATAACTCGCGCGAAGCATGTTCGGCGTGGGCCACCACCGAGGTGGGGATGCCATGGGCGCGCGCGGTCTCCAGTCCCCTGGCATCGGCCTTGTTGCTGATCACCGCGGCGATGCGGCAGGGCAGTTTCGCTTCGATCATGGCTTCCATGTTGCTGCCGCGGCCGGAAATGAGGATGACGATGTTTTTCATGTTCAGAACTTCACGGGAAGAAAGATCGCGGTAGCAAGGTTCTGGAACACCTTGACCACCAGGCGGTTGGTCTTGTCGGCGATGATCTTCGAGAGCACATCGAGGCCGCCGATGATCTTGCCGAACTCGCGCTCGAAGGAGAGATTTCTCACCGGTCCGCTCGCTTCGTTCGAGAGCAGGACCCACTCGCCGTTCGTCGTCTTCGCGTTGGACAGCTTCCACACGGCGATCTCGACGTTGCGCGCGGCGTTGAACAGCGCCTGCGGATCAAGGTCATCGAGAATGAACAGCTCCGACTTGTCATTGAAAGCCGTCTGCACCATGCCGCCGAGGCCGATGATAAAGGCCAGCACGCGATCCCCCGCATAGTCCTCGCGGAAGGCTAAGTGAATGGCATCGGTGCCGCGCCTTCCCTCCAACTCGGCGAATTTCCACCCGTGGTTGGCCTCGAAGATGCGCGCCACCGCCGCCTCCAGACTTGCCTGGCCACCCTTGCGCCATTCACGCGGATTACGCCGGTAGAGTTTTTCCGTCAGTGCCTTGAGGCTGGTAAAAACCTCTCGCTGATGCGCTTCGGCGACGCGGTCGATGTCGGACTTGGCAAGTTGGTTCGGATCGAAACCGGCGGCAGGCTTGCGCGGCGTGGTGCCCATGCTCACGCAACCCACCAACAGTGGCAGAAAAATCAATGGGATAAGGCGCAAAAACATGCGCCATCTTACCCGAAACGGGCGGCCCGTTTGGCCTAAGCGGCGGCGGCAAGGATCAGGCAGCCGCCGGCGCACGGGGCCGGCGCAGTTCTCCCTGGAGGGCCTCGGCGCTGAGCAGGATGACTTCGATCTCCTCGATGATCTCCTCCTGGCGCAGGCGATTGTGCTGCTGGTGCAGGCGCGTCATGTCCTTCTCGAGCTTGCGCAGTGCGTTATCCATGTGCTCGAGCCGCTGGCGGTTCTCGGCCATCAGCGACTGATAAAAAACTTCGTGCAGTACCGCGAAGAGATACTGGTCCGTCAGTTGCGAAAAGAAATCGAACGGGGCCAGATTGAGTAGGGGCGGGAAGGCATGCTGCGGCTTGGGCGCACGCTGTTCCGGCATGGGCAGCAGGCGTCGAGCGACGACTTCCCCGTTGTCCCCACCGTGATAATGCGCGGTCAGGCCTTGCAGCGGCGCACCGCGATGCTGCTGCTGAATCTCGCGCAACTGCTGCACCAGCCGCACCAGCACCGGCTGCACCTCATCCCCCACGCTGGGTCCCTCGACGAAGGCAGCCACGCCGACGGCATCTTGCATCCGCGCGGCCAGCCGGCTGCCGACGGCGATCACCGGCGCCGTACCGTCCATCGCCCCGGGGTGCTGCCGCACCTGGGCCAGCAAGGCATCGTTGAAATCACCGCAGAAGCCGCGCTCGGAGCCGATCAGCAGATGGATCTGGGCGGCAGGCGGCGCGTGGTTGAGCCGATCGCCGTAGAATCCGAGAAAATCCGCCGCCGCCGTCTCGATCATAGCCACGGCCTTGCGCTGCATGTCGAGAAAACCCGCCAGCCGCCGCGTCTCCACGTAGGCCAGGTTCTTCATGGCAACCATGATGCCGTTGATCTCGCTGTAGGTCGCGATGCGCCTGACCAGGTCACGCCGCCGCGTCATGCCGCACCTCACGCAGCCAGGCGCGGACCGATTCGCGCCATTGATCGTGTCCGCCCGTCACGCCGAGACCGGATTCCTCGGCGCCGCGCCGCAGGGCCTGCAGGTCCTTGCGTACGCCTTCCGCATCGCGGCCGTCGAGCAGCCCTTCGTTGTAGGCCACCAGCCACGCCATATGAAAGGTTTCCGGCTGCGGATCGAGCCGCTCCTGCTTGAGGATCTCGCGCAGGAGTTGTCCGCGCCGGATGCGCGCCTCCATGCTCGCTTCGAGCTTGGAGCCGAAGCGCGTGAACACCTCCAGTTCGAGAAACTGCAGGTAATCGAGCTTGATGCGCCCGGCTTCCTTCTTGATGGCCGCGTCCTGCGCCTTGCCGCCAATGCGCGAGACCGAGCGCGTGATGTCGATGGCCGGCAGGAAGCCGCGGGCAAACAATGCCTGATCGAGATAGATCTGCCCGTCCGTGATGGAGATCAGGTTGGTCGGAATGTAGGACGACACCTCGCCCTGCTCGGTCTCGACGATGGGCAGCGCGGTCATGCTGCCGCCGCCGTGATCCGGCGCCAGGCAGGTCGAGCGTTCGAGCAGCCGCGAATGCAGATAGAAAATGTCTCCCGGGTAAGCCTCCCGTCCGGGCGGACGCCGCAGCAGCAGCGACAGCTCGCGGTAGGTGCGCGCATGGGTGGTGATGTCGTCATATACCACCAGGGTGTCGCGCCCCTGCCAGGTCCACGCCTCCGCCAGCGTGCAGCCGGAGAAGGGCGCCAGGTACTTCAGGCCCGGCATGGCCGTCGCTTCCGCCACGACGAGCGTGGTGTATTCCAGCGCACCGGCACGCTTCAGGGTCTCGATGGTGCCGGCTACGGCCGAGCGTTTCTGCCCGATGAGGACGTAGACGCACAGCACTTTCTTGCCCTTCTGGTTGATCACGGTGTCGATGGCCAGGGCGCTCTTGCCCGTGCCGTTGTCGCCGATGATGAGCTGGCGCTGTCCCTTGCCGACGGGAATCAGGGTGTCGACGATCTTGTTGCCGGTATGCAGCGGCCGCCTGACGAAATCACGCACGACGATGGGCGGCGAAGCGACATCGAGGTTGCGCCGTACCGACGCGTGCGGCGCGCGCCTGCCGTCGAGCGGGTTGCCGAGCGGATCGATGACGCGGCCGATCAGGTCGTCGCCGACGCCGATGTCGAGCCTGCGGCCGGACAAATGGGCTACGGTGCCGGCACTCAGGCGTTCCGTCTGGCGCAGCAGGATCGTGCCGACCTGATCGCTCGCCAGATGGAATACCAGCGCCTCGCTGCCGTCGCCGAACAGGATGATCTCGTCCATGCCCGCCGAGGGCAAGCCGGATACCCATGCGATGCCGTCGCCCACGGAGACCACCCTGCCCTGCTCGGACAGGCGCAGCCGGAACGCGTAATCCTTGAGCCGCGCCGCCTGCGCGGCAAGCGGCAGGGCCAGGGCGTCCGGATCACGATGCACGCTGCACGCCCCCGGCAAAGAACTGCAGGTCATCGCTCAGATTGGCATGCAGCACCCACGGCCCGACCATGACCCGCACGCCACCGATCAGGCTTTCGTCGATCGCATATTCCTCCGGCAGCGTCCGCTGCAGCGCCTCCGCCAGAGCGCCCGCCAGGGCCTTGCGTGCGTCCTCGCGCAGCAGCCGCGCCGTCACGACGCGTACCCTCACCCCGGCTTCGGCGGCCGCGGCGGCCAGCGTCTGCTTCTGTTCCAAAGTCAGCCGCTGCAGGTCGGCGACCATGGCCTCGACGATGCGCCCGTCCAGCCCCTCGTCCGCCAGCCGCGACAGGACCCTGGCGGAGAAGGCGGCGCCCTGCGCCAGCGCCTGTTCCTCGGCTGTGCGGCGCAACTCCTGCCGATGACGTTCGTCCAGCACGCGATTCTTTTCGCGCTCCGCCTCGACGGCAGCGTTGACGCCGGCCATGAGGTGTTCCCGTTCCCGCGTGACCTCCTCGGCCAGCTTGACGCGCGCGCCTTCGCGCTCTTTTTCCCAATCGGCGAGCCGGTTCTCGTATTGCTGCTCCAGTGCCCGCGCCTGCTCCTCGACGGCCTTCGCGTCGGCCATTTCCTTTTCGATGCCGGCGCGCCGCCGCGCGATGACTTCGAGGACGGGATGGTAGAAGAAGCGCTTCAGGATCCAGACGAGGATCAGGAAGTTGATGATCTCGAGCGCAAAGGTGGTCCAGTCGACTTCCACGGCAGGCCCCGTTCTATTTGACGAGGTATTCGAGCAGCGGATTGCGGAACAGGATGATCAGCGCGATCACCAGTACGTAAATGGCGAGCGACTCGATCATCGCCAGGCCGATGAACAGCGTGCGCAGGATGGATTTTTCCGCTTCCGGCTGGCGCGCCAGCGCGTCCAGCGCCTGGCTGATGGCACGCCCCATCGCCAGCGCCGGGAACATCACCCCGATCGCCACGGCCAGGGCTGCACCCAGGGTCGAGAGAATCGTAAACCACGTCATGTCGCTCATGTGCCGCCCTCCTTGTCAGAATCAAGAACCGTCTGCTGCGATTGCATCGCCCCGGTGATGTATACGAGCGCGAGCACACCGAATATGTACGCCTGCACCACCGCCTCGATGAGGTGAAGCATGAGCAGCGGCACAGGCACCAGCAGGCCCGCCACCAGCAGCACCAGCAATGCCGCCAACTCCAGGCTCATGACATTGCCGAAGAGGCGCACTGCCAGCGCCACGGTGCGCGACACCTCGCTGATGAGATGGAACGGCAGCAGGATCGGGCTCGGCCTCAAGTAGTGCTTGAGGTAGCCGGCGACCCCCTCGCTGCGCACGCCGTACCAGTGCACCGACAGGAACACCAGCAGCGCCAGTCCGGCCGTGACCGACAGGCTGCCGGTCGGCGACGACAGGCCGGGAATCAAACCGGTCAGGTTGGCCACGAGCACATAAATCCACAGCGTGCCGATGAACGGCAACAGCACTTGCGAGCGCTGCGGCAGCATGGTGCGAATGGCGTCGTCCATGGCGCTGACGATGCCCTCGACCAGGGTCTGCAGCGGGCCGGGATCGAGCGCAAGGCGCCGGGTAGACAGCCAGGCGACGAAGCCGAGGAGCAGCATGATGCCCCACGTGGTCACCACCGTCGACGTGATGGCGAGCGGGCCGAGATGAAACACGACGGAGGCGCTCTCCATCAATCCCGCTCCCGCACGTACATGTAGACGTTGATGACGCCGATCACCAGTCCGGCGAAGATCAGGCCGATCGTCCAGCGGAACGAGTAACCCGTCGCCATGCCGTCGAGCCAGTTGCCGACATAGGCGCCCACCACCACCGGCAGGACGAACAGCACCGCCAGCGTGCCCATGAACACCG
The DNA here is from genome assembly GCA_947084915.1 of uncultured beta proteobacterium. Taxonomy (GTDB): domain Bacteria; phylum Pseudomonadota; class Gammaproteobacteria; order Burkholderiales; family Rhodocyclaceae; genus Desulfobacillus. The sequence continues at coordinate 37,629 of CAMTUN010000002.1, forward strand.
ACTGGGCAAGCAGGTTCGGGCGGTCACGCTGCGCCTGCTGCATGCGCCGCACCTGCTTTTCCACCTTGGCGTGAAGTTCGCCGTCCTGATCGGGGGGGGTCATTTGACGTCGCGTCCCATCTGCCAAAGGCGTCTGAACATCTCCTGTTCGAGACGATACAGATTCTCCTTGACGCCGCGCAACTGCTTCTCCTCGTCCAGCAATTGTTGCATCAATTCGCCGCTGATGCGCTCGTAGTCGGTTTCGTGCAGATAGCGCCGCGCGCTGACATGCAGCGTGTTGCCGACAAAATAAAGCACGCCGCCGGGAAACACGAGATAGCGCCAGTCCTCCTCGCCAATCCGATAACGCGCCAGGCCGTAGGCGAGCACGGTCATCATGCGGCCGTGGCGGGCCTGGATGCCGAAGGTGCCGCTGGCATCCTCGCCGACAAAGCTCGTCACGCGCTCGACGTGCTCGTGCTGGCTGGCGCCGTGGAGGTGCATGTCGAATGATGTCAAGCGCCGCCCTCCCGCATGGCGCCGCGCATGTAGCAGCGCGCCTCAGGCATGTCGTCGTAGTCGCCACGGATGAACGCCTCACAATCGGCCAGCGTTTCCGCCAGCGGCACCAAGACGCCGGCGATACCCGTGTGCTCGGTCACCACGTTGAAGGGTTGCGTCAGGTAGCGCTGCAGGCGCCGCGCGCGCTGCACGATGCGCCGGTCCGCCTCCGACAGCGCCTCGATGCCGAGCATGGCGATGATGTCCTCGAGCTCGTGGTAGCGCGCCAGGTGCTCGCGCACCGCTTCGGCGACGCGGTGGTGACGCTCGCCGACGAGGCTGCGGTCCATCATCTTGTTGGTCGACTGCAGCGGGTCCACGGCCGGATAGATGCCCTTGCCAGCCTGGGTGCGCGAGAGGATGACCGTCGTGTCGAGATGCGACAGGATGGTGCTTACGGCGGGATCGGTCATGTCGTCTGCAGGCACGTACACCGCCTGCACGGCGGTAATGCTGCCGGAGCGGGTCGAGGTGATGCGTTCCTGCAATTCCGCCACTTCGGAGATCAGGGTCGGCTGATAACCCACGGTGGCCGGCATGCGCCCGAGCAGGCCGGAAATCTCGCTGCCTGCCTGCACGAAGCGGAAGGCATTGTCCATCAGCAGCAGCACTTCCTTGCCCAGGCTGTCGCGCAGGTATTCGGCGTAGGTGATCCCCGTCAGCCCGACGCGGAAGCGCACGCCGGGCGATTCGTCCATCTGCCCGAACACCATCAGCGTCTGCGGCATGACGCCGGCGTCCTGCATCTCGTGCCATAGCTCGTGCCCCTCGCGGATTCGCTCGCCAATGCCGGAAAACACCGACACGCCCTGGTGCAGATGCACGATGGCGTGCATGAACTCCATGATCAGCACGGTCTTGCCGACGCCGGCGCCGCCGAACAGGCCGGTCTTGCCGCCCCGCACGAAGGGGCACAGCAGGTCGATCACCTTGATGCCGGTCGGCAGGATGTCCGACACCGGCACCGTCTCGGACAAGGGGGGGGGGGGCGGGCAATCACGTTGCGCAATTCGCTGCCATCGAGCGGCGCGCCGCCATCGAGCGGTGCGCCGAACACGTTGAGCAATCGGCCCAGGCAATCGCGCGATACCGGCACGCGCAAAGGGCCGCCCGTGTCGAAGACCGGCAGGCCGCGCCGCAGCCCGGCGGTTCGATGCAGGGCGATCGCCCGCACGCGGCGCTCGTCGAGGTCACGGTACACCTCGAAGGTATAGCGCTCCTGTCCGACCGTCGCCGTCAGCGCCTGATGCAGCGGCGGCAGGCGCTCGCAGACGATGTCGACGACGGGCCCATGCACCTCCTCGATGAAGCCGATCGCTTCGGCCCCAGGCGGAATCTCTTGAAACGCGACTGCGGACATTCCCTCTTGGCTCCCTGGCAAAGTTTCGTTGCCACCGTAGGCATGCGAACGCTTTATGCAGAACCTTAGGCTGCAGGACGTCGCGCGTCAACGTCGCATCCGGGCGGCTATAATCGCTGCACAGTCCGCTCCCCGCCCGCCATGCCCGCCATCAAGCCGCTTCCCGACCTTCTTGTCAGCCAGATCGCCGCCGGCGAGGTGGTCGAGCGGCCCGCCTCGGTGGTGAAGGAACTGCTCGAGAACAGCATCGACGCGGGTGCGCGCGACATCTCGGTGCAACTGGCCGAAGGCGGCGTGCGGCAGATTCGCATCGCCGATGACGGCGGCGGCATCCCGCGCGACGAACTGCCCCTGGCGCTGGCGCGTCACGCCACCAGCAAGATCGCTTCACTGGAGGATCTCGAGAACGTCGCCTCGCTGGGCTTTCGCGGCGAAGCGCTCGCCTCGATCGCTTCCGTTGCCCGCGTGAACATCACCAGCCGGCTGCGCGGCACGCCGCACGCCTGGCGCATCGACACGGCCAGCCTCGCCATCGCCCCCGCCGCACTCGGCGGCGGCACCGTGATCGAAGTCGACGACCTCTACTTCAACACCCCGGCACGGCGCAAGTTCCTCAAGCGCGAGCACACCGAGTTCGCCCATTGCGAGGAAGCCTGCCGCCGCATCGTCCTGGCGCATCCCGCCATCGCCTTCCAGATTCAGCACAATGGCCGCAGCGTCCTGCGCCTGTCTGCTGGAAATTCGGAGCGGCGGGTGGCCGACGTTCTGGGCGGGGAATTCGCCGAACAGTCGCGCGCCATCGATGCGTCCGCCGGCAGGCTGCGCCTGGCAGGCCACGCCGCACTACCGGCCTATTCGCGCGCCCGCGGCGACACCCAGTATTTCTTCGTCAATGGCCGCTTCGTGCGCGACAAGCTGCTGGCGCATGCCGTGCGCGAGGCTTATGCGGACATCCTGCATGGGCAACGCTACCCAGCCTACGTGCTGTTCCTCGAACTCGATCCGCAGGGCGTGGATGTCAATGTGCACCCGGCCAAGACCGAGGTGCGTTTCCGCGACGGCCGCGCCGTGCACCAGTTCGTTTTCCATGCCCTGCAGCGCGCCCTGGCGTCGCCGCTTTCGCACGCCGCGCCGGCTTCGTCCGCGCAACCGGCGATGCCGGCGTTTGCTTATGCGCCGCACCAGCAGACGCTCGCCGTCGAGCAACCGCTGGCCGCCTATTTCGATTTCGCACAGCAGGGCGCGCAGACGGCCCTGCCCTCGACGCAGGCTGGCGAAGCGCCACCGCTCGGCTTCGCGCTGGCCCAGCTGCACGGCGTCTACATCCTGGCGCAGAACGCCGCCGGCCTCGTGCTGGTAGACATGCACGCCGCGCACGAGCGCATCCTCTACGAGAAACTGAAAGCCGTGCTCGACGAGCGGCCGGTGGTACAGCCGCTGCTGGTGCCGGTGGTGCTATCGGCCAGCGGCGAGGAAACCGCCGCCGCCGAGGCGCACGCCGAGACGCTGAGCCGCCTCGGCTTCGAAATCGCCGCGGCCGGCCCGCGCGAACTGGTCGTGCGCGCCGTGCCGGCGCTGCTGACTTCTGCGCGGATTCCCGACTTGGTGCGCGCGCTGCTCGCCGATATGGACAAGTTCGGCGCCAGCCGCGCCGCCGCCGAGCACCGCAACGAACTGCTCGCCACAATGGCCTGCCACGGCGCAGTACGCGCCAACCGCACGCTCGCCCTGCCCGAGATGAACGCCCTGCTGCGCCAGATGGAGGAGACCGAACGCGCCGACCAGTGCAACCACGGCCGGCCGACGTGGACGCAACTGTCGATGGACGAGCTCGACCGGTTGTTCCTCCGTGGCCGATAGAACTCTTCCGCGCCCGTCCGGCGCGGCCAATCAGTCACCCCCGCCCCCGGGGCGGGGGCCGGGGGGTGGGGGACAACCCGACGCCCATCAGGCAGATGGCCGATTTCCACCGGCCATCTGCCTGATGGGCCCGACGGCGAGCGGCAAGACCGCCGTCTCGCTGGGGCTGACTTTGCGTTTTCCGCTGGAGATTGTCAGCGTCGATTCGGCCCAGGTGTTCCGTGACATGGACATCGGCACGGCCAAGCCGGACCGCGCGACGCTGGACAAATATCCGCACCACCTGATCGACCTCATCAGTCCGGAGGAAAGCTATTCGGCCGCCCGCTTCCGCGCCGATGCGCTGCGCGTCATGGCGGAGATCACGGCGCGCGGCAGGATCCCGCTCCTGGCCGGCGGCACCATGCTCTACTTCAAGGCGCTGCGCGAGGGTCTTTCCGACCTGCCGCAGGCCGATGCCGGACTGCGCCGGCAGATCGACGCGGAAGCGCAGCAACGCGGCTGGCCGGCCCTGCACGCCGAACTGGCGGCACTCGACCCCGCAGCGGCGGCGCGCCTCAAGCCGACCGACGCGCAGCGCATCCAGCGCGCCCTGGAAGTCGTTCGCCTGACCGGCGCGCCGCTGGCCGAAAGCCTGGCACGCAAAACCGACATCGGCACGCCCTACCGCTTCATCCAGCTTGCGCTGATCCCCTCCAACCGCGCCGTGCTGCACGAACGCATCGCGCAGCGTTTCGATGCCATGCTGGCCGCCGGACTGGTCGATGAAGTGCGCGCCCTGAGCCACACCTACCGCCTCGATGCCGCCCTGCCTTCCATGCGCTGCGTCGGCTACCGTCAGGCGTGGGAGTTCCTCGAAGACGGCTGCGACCTGGCGGCGCTGCGCGAGAAAGGCATCGCCGCCACGCGACAGCTCGCCAAGCGGCAACTGACCTGGCTGCGTAGCTGGCCGGAGGTCACGGCCTTCGACTGCCTGGCGGCGGATCTCGTCGCGCAGGTGACGCACACCGTGGAGCACGCGCTGGCTTAAGTTCTTCGCCGTCCCGCCGTTAATTCCCCTGTTATGGGAAATAGCGGAGACAGATTTTGTCCGCAGCCAGCAAAACCGTCGATGAACCAGCCGAAGAGGCCGCCGCCCCGCCCAGCCTGGCCCTGCGCGCCAAGCGCCTGCTGATCGCTCCCCTGCTTCTGCTCAAGCGACTGCGCCGCCCCAAGGCAGTTAAACAGAGCGAGGAAGCGGAAGAAGCGCAGCCCCGCGCAGGCAACGCCAGGCGCGGAGCGTCGGAAGAAACCGAGACAGCACCCGCTGCCGCTCTTCCGCTGTGGCGTCGTCTCCTGCCTTATGGCCTGTTGCTGCTGGCGGGCACTGCAGCCGGCGGCGGCGCGATCTATTGGCTCTCGGCCCAGGTCATCGCCCATCAATCCACGGAACTGAGCGAACAAGCGGACGATATCGCGCGACTGAAGGGCGTGCTGGCGGGCTACGACAGGATGATGCTTGAGAACCACAGGAAGCTGGAAACGGAGAAGGGCAAGCGGGCAGAACTGGGAAACCGGCTGGCCATCGCGCAATCCGATCTGACGCGCCGACCGCCGCCACGGGAGGCGCCCGCGGCCCCTTCAGTCGCGGCCCCTTCAGCCTCGGGCCAGCCCAGCCCCGCCAGAGGGCAAACCGAGGCCGGCAAGACAGGCGATTGCACCTTGCGTCCTGGCAGCATCGGCAGCACGCTGAAATCCTGCCTGGAAGAATTCAATCGCCCGTAAGGCGTTCGACGGGCGCTGCGCTGCCCCATAGCCGCGGCAGCAGCGCTTCCAATTGTACGGGTTCTCCGCTGCTGAAGAAACGCTCAACGCCGTGTGACCCGGCCGACTGAAAACGCTGTTTCAGTGAAGACTCATGCCCGCTTGCAGGCGTGATGTCGGAACTAAAGTCAGCCTCCGCAAGACGGCGCGACAACTGCCGCGCGACGGCCTCGCCTGTCTCGATGATGGCGACATGCTCGCCGGCCAGTTCGCGCAACAGCGGTTCAAGAAATGGGTAATGGGTGCAACCGAGCACCAGCGTATCCGCGCCCTGCGCCAGCAGGGGCGCTACGAAGCCAGATAGCAACACGCGGGTGGCTGGGCCGGACAGATCGCCCGACTCCACCCGCTCCACCAGGCCCGGACAGGGCTGCACAATCACCTGTGCCTTCGAGCCGAAGCGCAGCACCAGTTCGGCGAAGCGGGCGCTTTCCAGCGTGCCGCTGGTGGCGAGCACGCCGATCACGCCCGAACGGGTCGCTTCCACCGCCGGCTTCACGGCCGGCTCCATGCCGACGATGGGCAGGTCGAAGCGCCGGCGCAGGCTGGCGATGGCGGCCGAGGTGGCGGTATTGCAGGCGACGACCAGGGCCTTGGCGTCTTGCCCCACCAGGAATTCGGCGATGGCCAGCGCACGGGCCTCGATGAATGCTGCGGACTTCACGCCGTAAGGGGCATGCGCGGAATCGGCGACATACAGGAGATCCTCCCCCGGCAGCGCCGCGCGGATGTGGCGCAGCACGGACAGGCCGCCGACGCCCGAATCGAAGACGCCGACCGGACGCGAACCCACCGTCATCAGGCCGCTGCCGTACCGGGGCTGCGCTCGGCACTGCGCACGTCGCGGGCGAGCAGGCTGTAGACCGTCGGCACGACGAACAGGGTCAGCAGGGTGCCGAGCAGCAGGCCGCCGACGATGACCCAGCCGATCTGGCTGTATACATTGAGCGTGCCGCCGGACAACCACAGCGCCAGCAGCGCCCCGGTCATCGACAGCGGCACGGTGAGCATGATGACGAAAGGATCGCGGAAGCTCTCGAACTGCGCCGCCAGCACGAGGTAGATGAAGGCCAGCGCCAGGACGAAGGTCAATGCCAGGCTCGCCGTCGACGTGCGGAACTCGCGCGACTGGCCGGCCGTATCGGTGGCGTAGCCGGGCGGCAGGATGCGGCGCGTGGTGTCGTCGAGAAAGGTCAGCGCCTCGCCCAGGGTGTAGCCCGGTGCGAGGTTCGCCGATCCAGCTTGAAGCGAACGCTGATCTGGCTGTTCTCGGCGCGCGAGATGGACGAGAGCACATCCACGCCCTCGATGCCGGCCAGCGAATCCTCCAGCGGCTTGGTGATCTGCGACTCGATGATTTCCGCCGAGGCGCCTTTGTAGGTGGTGTCCACCGTCACCACCGGCTCGTCGATCTTCGGGTATTCGCGCACCGGCAGCCGCGAATAGGAGACGATGCCGAGGAGCATCACCAAGGCTCATCACCGTCGCGAAGACCGGACGGCGGATGCAGATTTCAGGAAGCTTCACGCCACACCTCTTTCAACACGGAGGACACGGAGGCACGGAGCACACGGAGAAACCCATGTTCATCTCTGTGCTTCTGCTGTTTGGCCCGCGCCAGCGCCACGGCCGCCTCGAGCACCTTGAGGTTGGCCGCCGACTCGTCTCTTGCCCGCTCGCTGACGAATTTCTTCTGTCTTGTTTCTTCCTGCTTGGCCGGAACCCCTCCGGCAACAGCCGGAAGGGTTAAGTTGCGCCGCGCTTCGCCTCAGGCGACGATGGTCTGCGGCTGGTCGGCGCCGCGCCGGCAGATCATGCCGATGGTCCAGGCGGTCTCGCCGGCTTCACGCAGCAGCTTCAACGCCTGATCTTCATGGTACTGAGCCACGACGACGACCATGCCGATGCCGCAGTTGAAGACGCGGTGCATCTCGGCGTCCGCCACCTGGCCTTCGCGCTGCAGCCAGTCGAACAGCTTCGGGCGCGTCCAGGCCGTGCTGTCCAGCGTGGCCACCAGGGAGTCCTTCAATATGCGCGGCACATTGTCGAGCAGGCCGCCGCCGGTGATGTGCGCCAGCCCCTTGACCGGCAGCGCGTCCATGAGGGCCAGCAGCGGTTTGACGTAGATGCGCGTCGGCGCCATCACCGCATCGGCCAGCGTGCGCCCGTCGAAGTCGGCATTCATGTCGGGCTTGGCGCGCTCGAGGATCTTGCGCACCAGGGAGTAACCGTTGGAATGCGCCCCGCTGGAGGCCAGGCCGATCACCACGTCGCCCGGTTCGATGGCGGCGCCGTCGATGAGCTTCGATTTCTCGACCGCGCCGACGGCGAAGCCGGCCAGGTCGTACTCGCCATCCGGATACATGCTCGGCATCTCGGCCGTCTCGCCGCCGATGAGGGCGCAACCGGCCAGTTCGCAGCCCCTGGCAATGCCCTGGATCACCGTGGCCGCCGTGTCCACATCGAGCCGCCCGCAGGCGAAGTAGTCGAGGAAGAACAGCGGCTCGGCCCCCTGCACCAGGATGTCGTTCACGCTCATCGCCACCAGGTCGATGCCGACGCTGTCGTGGCGGTTCAACTGGAAAGCCAGCTTGAGCTTGGTGCCGACGCCGTCGGTGCCGGAGACCAGCACGGGCTCCCGGTACTTCTTCGAGATCTCGAACAGGGCGCCGAAGCCGCCGATGCCGGCCATCACCTCGGGACGCATGGTGCGCTTGGCAAAAGGCTTGATGCGCTCGACGAGGGAGTCGCCGGCATCGATATCGACGCCGGCATCACGGTAGGTGAGAGAGGTCAAGGGGATATCCGCTTCGTGATAAAGTTGCGCTTCGCGCAAGTCCAGGCCGGATTTTATCGTATGTCCCGCCCAATCGACACCTATTGGACACCTATTGGACACCATTCGACGCCATTGCGCCGCCATTGCGACGACTATGCCCCAGCAACTTACGCTCGACATCCGCCCCCAGCCGCACCCGACCCTGGACAATTTCATTGTCGGCGCCAACGCCGAGTTGGTGGCGCGCCTGCGCGCGCTGGCGCAGCCCAGGGCTTTCGATGCCGTCTATCTCTGGGGGCCGCACGGCTGCGGCCGCACGCACCTGCTGCGGGCGACCCAGGCTGCCGCCAATGCGGCCAGCCGCCGCGTCGTCCAGCTCGCTGCCGAGGAAGCCGGCGCCGAGTTGCCCTGTCCGCCGGGCGGGCTGCTCATCGTCGACGACGTCGACCGCCTCGACGAAACGGCCCAGATCGCCCTGTTCCGTACCTTCAACTCGGCCCGCCTGGCCGGACTGGCGCTGCTCCTGAGCGGATCGGCGCCACCGCTGGAGCTGAAGCTGCGTGAATATCTGCGCACACGCATCGGCTCGGCAATCGTCTACCAGGTCAAGCCGCTGAGCGACGAGGAAAAGGCGGCGACCCTGCAAAGCCAGGCCGACCAGCGCGGGTTGCGTATGGAGGACGAGGTGATCGGCTACATGCTGCGCCACACCGCGCGCGACCTGCCTTCGCTGATGGCAGTGCTGGACGCGCTCGACCAAGCCTCGCTTGAGCGCAAACGGCCGGTCACCGTGCCGCTGCTGAAGGAAATAATTACCAAGTTCAACAAGAAACCCTGATACCGTGGATCTCGCACTCTTCGACCTCGACAACACCCTCTTGGCCGGCGACTCGGACTTTGAGTGGGCGCAATACCTCATCTCCCGCGGCGTGCTCGACCGCGAGGTGTACGAGGCGCGCAACCTCGACTTCTTCGAGCAGTACAAGGCCGGCACGCTGGACATCCATGCGTTCCTCGACTTCCAGTTGAAGCCGCTGTCGCGCCACCCGCGCAGCGAACTGGATGCCTGGCATGCCGACTTCATGGCCACCCGCATCCTGCCCATCGTCACAGCCAAAGGCCGCGAACTGGTGCGCCGGCATCTCGATGAAGGCGCGCTCGCGGCCATCGTCACCGCCACCAACAGCTTCGTCACCGCGCCGATTGCCCGCGAGTTCGGCATCGCACACCTGATCGCCACGGAGCCCGAGCAGGCGGGCGGAGAATTCAGCGGCGGCGTGAAAGGCCTGCCCTGCTTCCGCGAGGGCAAGATCGCGCGGGTGGACGCCTGGCTGGCGGGACTTGGCCATGCCTTGCGGGATTTCGAACGCAGCTGGTTCTACAGCGACTCGCTCAACGACCTGCCCCTGCTGGGGAAAGTGACCGATCCGGTCGCCGTCGATCCCGACCCGACGCTGGAACGGCACGCGCGGCAAAACGGCTGGCCCATCATCTCGCTGCGCTAGAATGGGTGCTCCTGACCATTAGGAGCGCGCATGATCACCGACGCCGACCGCAGGATTCTCGAACAGAGCAAGCTGTTCCGGCACATCAGCATCGACGCCGTAGAGGAGATCCTTGCCGACTGCCCAATCTACGCATTGGCTGCCGGCGATACCCTCATCGAGCCTGAACAGGAAAACCATGCGGTCTACATCGTCCTCGAGGGCGATCTCTCGGTACAGATCACCGGTCGCGAAGCCTTCGAGGTCACGCGCCTCGGTCCCGGCGAATGCGTAGGCGAAATTTCCATGGTCGACGGCCAGCGACCTTCGGCCCGCGTCGAGGCCGCCAGCAGTACGCGCGTCCTGGTGCTCGGCCATGCGCCCATGTGGGCGCTGCTCAACCGCTCGCATGGCGTGGCCTTCAACCTGCTCTGGATCCTGTCCGGACGCATGCGCAATCACAACAAGACGCTCGAAACCACGCGCACGCGCAGCCTCGAGTTTGAGCATGCCGCCAGCGTCGACGTCCTGACGGGCATGCACAACCGGCGCTGGCTGGATGAGACTTTCGCGCGCATGCTGCGCCGCTGCTACAACGATTCGCGCCCTGCCTGCCTGTTGATGATCGATGTCGACCGTTTCAAGGTCTTCAACGACACCTGGGGGCACTTGTCCGGCGACGCCGTGCTGCGCCATGTTTCCCGCCAGATCGCCGCCCACCTGCGGCCGACCGACCTGATGGCACGCTATGGCGGCGAGGAGTTTGCAGCACTGCTGCCGGATACCTCGCTGGCGGAGGCTGTGGGCATCGCCGAACGGCTGCGCGGCGGCATCGAGTGGGCCTCGCTGACACTGTCCGAGAGCGGGGAAACCGTCCGCGTCACGGTCTCCATCGGGCTGGCCGAAGCGCGCACCGAGGATGCACTGGATGCGCTCATCGGCCACGCCGATGCCGCGCTCTACCGGGCCAAGGAGAACGGGCGCAATCGCGTAGAGACCGCCGCTTGAGATGAACCGCCCCCACGCTCACTTCGTTCCCTGCCCGACAGGAAGCATGAGACCGCCTGCCGGACCCTTTCCGGTATCATTGCGCCCTTTTCATCAATCCCGATAGCAGGATGATCCGCAAGCTGTTGCGCCGCGTATTCAACAAGGCTCCCCCCGCGCACGAACCGGCGCTGATCCCCGTCGAGAAGCACCACATCCGTCGCGAGTCGATTTCACAGGGCGCGCGCCAGACAATCGCCCGCTTGCAGGAGCACGGCCACGCCGCCTTCGTCGTCGGCGGCGCGGTGCGCGACCTCCTCGCCGGCATCGAGCCGAAGGACTTCGATATCGCCACGGACGCCACGCCAGAGCAGGTGCGCGGCATCTTCCGCCGCTCGCGCATCATCGGCCGGCGCTTCCGCATCGTGCATGTCATGTCGGGTGGCGAGACCATGGAAGTCTCCACCTTCCGCGCCGGCAACGACGTCGATTCCGAGACTGACGCGCACGGGCGCGTTCTGCGCGACAACGTCTTCGGCAGCGTCGAGGAGGACGCGGCACGGCGCGACTTCACCATCAACGCGCTCTACTACAACCCCGCCGACGAGACCATCACCGACTACCATCACGGCGTCGCCGACCTCAGGCAGAAGACCCTGCGCATGATCGGCGACCCGAGAAAGCGTTATCGCGAAGACCCGGTACGCCTTCTGCGCGCCGTACGCATGGCAGCCAAACTGGGTCTGACCATCGACCCGGCGGCGCGCACGCCGATCCGTGAGATGGCGGACCTGCTGGAGAACGTGCCGGCAGCACGTCTCTTCGACGAAATGCTCAAGCTGCTGCTCTCCGGCCACGCCGTCGAATGCCTCAAGCAATTGCGCGAGGAAGGCCTGCACCACGGCCTATTGCCGCTGCTCGACGTCATCATGGAGCAGCCGCTGGGCGAGCGCTTCGTCTGGCTCTCGCTCGCCAACACCGACGCGCGCATCAACGCCGGCAAGCGCACCTCGCCCGGCTTCCTTTTCGCCACCCTGCTCTGGCACGAGGTGCTCGCCGCCTGGGAGGCGCGCAAGCAGAGCGGCGAGCCGCCCATCCCAGCCCTGCATGTGGCCATGGACGAGGTGCTCGACATACAGGGCGGCAAGCTGGCCATCACACGCCGCATCGCCGCAGACATCAAGGACATCTGGATCCTCCAGCCGCGCCTGGAAAATCGCGCCGGACGCCGGCCACTGCGGGTCATCGAGCAACCACGCTTCAAGGCCGCTTATGATTTCCTTCTGCTACGCGCGGAAAGCGGCGAGCAAGATCGGGAACTGGCCGACTGGTGGCGGTTGTTCCTCGAAGCCGACACGGAGGCGCGGCTGGCCATGCTGACGACCAAGGGAAGTCCCCGGGTAACGCCGGAGGGAAAGTCAGTCCGCAGAAGACGGCGACGCCGCAAGAGCGGTGGGGATGGGACCACTCCGGAAGAAGACGCATGACAGCGCGGGCGTTTGTCGCGCTGGGCAGCAACCTGGGCGACCCGCAAGCCACCGTGCAAGCGGCGCTCACTGCGCTGGAAAGTCTGCCCCACAGCACGCTGGCGAAGGCCTCTTCCCTTTATCTGAGTGCGCCGGTCGGCTTGCACAACCAGCCGGATTTCATCAATGCCGTTGCCGCACTCGATACGCAGTTGTGCGCTGACGCCCTGCTCGAGGAACTGTTCGCCATCGAGGCCCGCTTCGGACGCAAACGGGCGTTCCAGCATGCCCCGCGCACGCTGGACCTGGACCTGCTGCTCCATGGAGACGAAACACGCCACACGGCGCAGCTGATCCTGCCGCACCCGCGCATGCATGAGCGCGCCTTCGTCCTGCTGCCGCTGGTCGAGATCGCGCCGGATACGGTGATTCCCGGCCGTGGGCCGGCCGCCGCGCTGCTGGAGAGCGTGCGTCACCAGGCCTTAACTCGGCTCGAATCCCTCAAAACATTCTGAATCAGGAAACGCTGTGCTTCGTGAGCGCGATATAGTTCATCTTTCGCTCGTGGCATCCGACCGGCTATGATGCCCGCTCGATCCTAGGCTGAGCAACGACATGAACTATCTTGAAAATTCGCGCCCGGTGACTCTGACCGAACTCGCGCGCATGCGCGCCGAGAGCGAGAAGATCGCCGTACTGACCTGCTACGACGCCAGCTTCGCCGCCCTGCTCGACCGCTGTGGCGTGGACGTGCTGCTGGTGGGCGATTCCCTCGGCAACGTGCTGCAGGGACATGCCTCCACCTTGCCGGTGACGCTGGAGCAAATGACCTACCACACCGGCTGCGTCGCCCGCGGGCTGGGCCAGCAAGGGCGCCCCTTCATCGTCGCCGACATGCCCTTCGGTTCCTATCAGGAAAGCCCGGCGCAAGCCATGCGCTCGGCCATTCCGCTGATGGCCGGCGGCGCACAGATGGTCAAGCTGGAAGGCGGCGCCTTCATGGCCGAGACGGTGCGTTTTCTCGTCGAGCGTGGCGTGCCGGTGTGCGCCCACATCGGCCTCACGCCGCAGTCGGTGCATCAACTCGGCGGCTACCGCGTGCAAGGCAAGACCGATGCCGGCGCCCGCCAGATGAAGGAGGACGCGATCGCCCTGCAGGATGCCGGCGCCGCCCTCATCGTGCTGGAAATGGTGCCCGCTCCGCTCGCCGTCGACATCACGCGCGGCGCAACCGGCATGGCCACCATCGGCATTGGCGCCGGCGCGGACTGCCACGGCCAGGTGCTGGTGCTGCACGACATGCTCGGCATCTATCCCGGCAAGAAGGCACGCTTCGTGAAGAACTTCATGGAAGGCGCCGCAAGCATCGACGATGCCGTGAAGGCCTACGTCGCTGCAGTGAAGGACGGCTCCTTCCCGGCGCCGGAGCACTGTTATTGACGATGCAGATCCATGACACGATTGCCGGCCTGCGCTCCGTGCTGGCCAAGGCCGGCCGCATTGCCTTCGTCCCGACCATGGGCAACCTGCACGAAGGCCACATCGCGTTGATGCGTCAGGCGCGGACGCATGGCGATACGGTCGTTTCCAGTCTCTTCGTGAACCGCCTGCAGTTCGGCCCGAAGGAAGACTTCAACACCTACCCGCGGACTTTCGAGGCCGACTGCGAGAAGATGGCAGCGGTCGGCGTGGCGCATCTTTTCGCGCCGGATGAGCGGGAGATGTACCCGACGCCGCAGGCCTACCATGTGCAACCGGACCCGGCGCAGGCTGACATCCTCGAAGGAGAATTCCGCCCTGGCTTCTTCCGCGGCGTCGCCACCGTGGTGCTGAAGCTGTTTTCCGTCGTGCAGCCGCAGGTGGCCGTCTTCGGCAAGAAGGATTTCCAGCAACTGATGATCATCCGCAATATGGTGCAGGAATTCGCCCTGCCCATCGACATCGTCCCCGGCGAGACGGTACGTGCTGCGGACGGCCTCGCCCTGTCATCCCGCAACGGGTACCTCTCTAAGGCCGAAAGGGCCGAGGCCCCCCACCTGTATCGGACGCTGCTTGCGATTCGGCAGGCCATACAGGCCGGAGAACGAGATTTGGCGCGGCTTGAGCATGTGGCCATGGCTGAACTCCGCGCCAGTGGCTGGATTCCACAATATGTTGCAGTGCGAAAACAACTTGATCTACAATTGCCAGCCGCTCACGATTCCGGGTTGGTGGTGCTGGGCGCGGCACTCCTGGGGAGCACGCGCCTGATCGACAACCTGGAAGTTTAGGGCTCCGCCATGCGCTCAGGCCGGCGGGGCGCCAGCAGCGCACCTTGCGGGAGAGGAAACCGCAACCTGCCAGCTACTGGTACCCGCCTTTGCTGCTAGGGCACTCGTACCCGCCCTTGCTGCTGGGGCACTGAGAGAAGGAGCGACCACGATGCAACGGATGATGCTCAAGTCCAAGCTGCACCGCGTGACTGTTACGCACGCTGAACTGCACTACGAAGGTTCATGCGCAATCGACCAGGATCTGCTCGATGCCGCGGATATCCGCGAATACCAGCAGATCGACATTTACAACGTCAATAACGGCGAGCGCTTCACCACCTATGCCATTTCCGCAGAGCGCGGTTCCGGCATCATTTCCGTTAACGGCGCCGCGGCCCGCAAGGCCGCGCCCGGTGACCTCCTCATCATCGCCACCTACGCGATGTATGACGAGACGGAACTCGCCAAATTCGAACCGGATCTGATTTACGTCGACTCACGCAACCGGATGATGAACCAGCGCCACAAGATTCCCGTGCAATTGGCCTGACCAGGGCCGTTTGGGAGTGAAAGCCCGTGTGATCCACGGGCTTTTTTATTGTCGGACTGCGTGCATCAGGCTGGCTGCCGCAGCGAGCAGAAGGGCCGCGCCGACGTTGTGGGCCACCCCAAGCCAGAGTGAAAAACCGCTCGCCACCATCAGTACGCCGATCACCCCTTCGAGTACAAGCAGGGCCAGCACTGCCAACACGGCCTTGCGCGCCCGTGGCACGGCGCGCAGCCGCAGTGCCACGGCAAACAGCAGAACGAACGCCATCACGGCGGCGTAACGGTGCAGCAGGTGCAGCGCCACACCGCCGTCCTCGCCCGGCCCGGCCGGACCCGCCAGCGTGGCGAAGGGATGCAGATCCAGCCAGCCTGGCGTCGCCGGCCACCAGGCGCCCTGGCAATCTGGCAACGTGCCGCAGGCCGGCGCCGCATAGCGCGCCCCGATTAGCCCCCCCAGCAGTACCGTTAGCGTCAGTGTCGCAATCGCCACGCGGCAAAACCGCCCACCGGATCCCTGCTCCAACAGCCGCGCTGGCTCCGCCGTAATCGCCACCCGCCATGAGAACGTCACCAGTCCGAGTCCGCCGATCAGGTTGATGAAATTCACCAGCGCCATGCGCGGATCCGAACTCCATATCCCGACGATAGAAAGGAACAGCATCAGCGCCAGCAGCAGCATCGCGTAGCGCGCGGCCGGTTGCAGGGGCTGCGGCCGCCAGCAGCGCCACACCAGCAGGATGCCTGCCAGCAAGGCCAGGGTGGCGACGATGCGATGCGCCAGCCGGGCGCCTTCCCAAGGCGCATGCGGCACCCCCGTCAGAATGCGCCCGTAGCAGCCGGGCCAGTCGGCACAGCCCAAGCCGGCGCCGGAAAGGCGCAAGTAGGCACTGACCATCACCACCAGAATGGATAGCAGGCAGGTCTGCAGGGCCAAGGTGCGAACGCGCCGTTGCTGCAAGGTCGCGCTCAAGGGAATGCCCGCCATGGCCTCCGGCCCGTCAGAACGCCCTGATCTGGGCCGGTACGCGCAACTCGTGATTGAGCCAGAGCATGACGGCCATCAGCACCATCGATCCGGCCTGATGTGTCGCCCCCAATACGACCGGGACCGCATGCAGCACGGTCAGCACGCCGAGCGTGAATTGCGCGGCGAGCACAACCAGGGCGAATCCGGCAACCCGTTGCGCCCGCCGACGATCCGGAAAAGCACGCAGTTTGAGCCAGAACCAGGGAAGCAAAAGTGCAAGCAGCCAGGCGCCGAGCCGATGATCGAACTGGACCGTGGCCATGTTGTTGAAGAAATTCATGTGCCACGGCTTGATCATGAATATTTCGGGCGGCACGAAATGGCCGTTCATGAGCGGGAAGGTATTGTAGGCCTTGCCGGCGCGGATGCCTGCGACGAAGCCGCCCGTGACCACCATGTAAAAGACAAGAACGACCAGCCATAAACCGAATTTCTGCAAACGGCGATAACCCTTATGGGCGAAATAGCGCGAACGTTCCTCGATCAGTCCCAGCGCCAGCCACATCATGGCGATGAAGATCACGAAAGCCAGTGAAAGATGGGCCGTCAGACGATACTGGCTGACGCGCGGGTCATCCACCAGTCCGCTTTTCACCATGTACCAGCCCATCGCCCCCTGCAGGCCACCGAGAATGAAGATGCCTACAAGTTTGGGCACCAGGGCGCGTTCGATTTTGCGCCGCAGCAGGAAATAGAGGAAAGGCAGCAGGAAAACAACCCCGATACTTCGACCGACCATGCGATGCAGGTATTCCCACCAGAAAATCCCCTTGAATTCATCCAGGGACATGGCGTGGTTCACCTTCTCGAACTCCGGGGTTTGCTTATATTTTTCAAATATCTCAAGCCATTCAGGCTGTGAAAGCGGCGGTATCGCGCCAATCAGCGGTTGCCATTCAACGATAGACAGACCTGAATGCGTCAGCCGTGTCACGCCACCGACCACCAGGGTGGCGAAGACCATGGCGGAGCAGATGAACAGCCAGATGGCGATCTGGCGGTGCGCAGCAGGATTCATTTTCCGGATTCGATGTTTTCCTGGGATTTTACGGCTTGACTTATGTGGCCAAATTATATGCGACAACGTGCCGCACCGCCGCATGCAAGCTACTGCGTATTTGGGGGTTTCTTAACATAGATCAAACTATTCAGGGCTGCCCCCGGGCAACATTTCGTCAGTTAAATACCCGTAGTTTGTCTGATCGAAAAAACCGCGTCGCCCGCGGTAAAAAAGGAGGCTTTAATGGCTGATCAAGAAGAACGCATTCCCGTGATGCAGCGGGTGCTGGACAACCCATGGTTGTTGCTGTTTCTGGGCATCACGATTCCCACCGTGCTCTATATCCTGTGGGGCGTGATGGAAATAGCCAACATACCTGTCGCTCGCTGAGCGACCGGCAGCCTTATTAAATTTCAGGGAGAAATACTAATGAGTGCAATCCTGCCGCCCCCCGATCGGATCTGGTGGAAGCAATCCATAGACAAACTCGAATTCACCTGGATCGCCATCGCTTTGGTCTGGTCGCTGGTGATGTTCGGAATGATGATCTGGTGGCATATGTTCGGCAACCAGAACCTGGCCAACGAAACCTACAAGACGACCAAGGAGATGTTCGCCGCCAAGACGCAAGCCGTGGTGGATCAATACACGGTGCGTACCGAGACCGACAAGCAGATCCCCGTCGTCAAACCGCCCGCCGGCTCCGACATCTACCTGATCGGCCGGTTGTGGGACTGGTGGCCGATCTACGAACTTGAAAAGGGCAAGACCTACAAGCTGCACCTGTCGGCGATGGACTACATGCACGGCTTCTCGCTGCAGCCGCAGAACATCAACATCCAGGTGCACCCGAACTACGACCATGTGATCAAGGTGACGCCGAACCAGTCCGGCACCTACTCCATCGTCTGCAACGAATACTGCGGCATCGGCCATCACACGATGGTCGGTCGCATCTACGTGAAATAAGGGAGCGCGTAAATGGCTACGACCTACCGTATCTGCCCGCGTTCAGGGCTGCAATTCGACAAAGACGCCGAGAAACTGATGCGCTGGCACGCTGTCGCCGGCGTGCTCGCGCTGCTCCTTGGCGGCATCATGGCGCTGGGCGTCGTTCTCACCCGCTGGCCGGCCGTCAAGCTGCTGGAGGCTGACGTTTTCTATATGGTGCTCACCTCGCACGGCATCAACATGCTGCTGTTCTGGATCATCTTCTTCGAGATGGCCGTGCTGCTCTTCGCCTCC
Source organism: uncultured beta proteobacterium (assembly GCA_947084915.1). GTDB lineage: Bacteria > Pseudomonadota > Gammaproteobacteria > Burkholderiales > Rhodocyclaceae > Desulfobacillus. The sequence goes on from CAMTUN010000002.1 coordinate 55,984, forward strand.
TCGACGCTGTTGCACTGCCGGATGGCGACACCCAAGCTGGGCTGGGTTTCCTTCTGGCTGATGGCGCTCGGCGCGATCATGACCAACGTCGCCATCTTCCAGGGCGAGTCAAGCGTCATGTTCACCTCCTACGTGCCGATGATGGCCAAGCCGCACTTCTACCTCGGCCTGATCCTCTTCGCCGTGGGCGCGCTCATCACCTGCTTCATCTTCCTCGGCACGCTCGTGATAGCCAAGGCGGAGAAGACCTATGAGGGCTCGGTACCGCTGGTGACCTTCGGCGCCCTGACGGCGGCCATCATCGCCATCTTCACCATCGCCTCGGGCGCCGTCATCCTGATCCCGACGCTGCTCTGGTCGCTCGGCTACATCCGCGAGATCGACTCGCTGACGTACCGCGTCGTCTGGTGGGCCATGGGCCACAGTTCGCAGCAGATCAACGTCGCGGCGCATGTGGCGATCTGGTACGCCATCGCCGCCATCGTCTTCGGCGCCAAGCCGATGTCCGAGAAGGTGAGCCGCTCGGCCTACTTCCTCTACATCCTGTTCCTGCAACTCGCCTGCGCCCACCACCTGTTGTCCGATCCGGGCATGGGTTCCGAGTGGAAGGTGGTCAACACCTCGTACTTCATGTACTTCGCGGTGCTGGCCTCCATGATCCACGGCATGACGGTGCCGGGCTCCATCGAGCAGGCACAGCGCCTGAAGGGCTTCAACAAGGGCCTCTTCGAGTGGTTGCGCAAAGCGCCATGGGGCAACCCGGCCTTCTCGTCGATGTTCCTCTCGTTGATCGGCTTCGGCTTCCTCGGCGGCATCTCCGGCGTCATGATGGGCGCGGAACAGCTCAATATGCTGATCCACAACACCATCTACGTGCCGGGCCACTTCCACGCGACGGTCGTCATCGGCACCACGCTGGCTTTCATGGGCCTGACCTACTTCCTGGTGCCGGTGCTGTTCAAGCGTGAGTTGCTGTTCCAAGGCTACGCCAAGCTCTTCCCCTACATCTTCGGCCTCTCCATGTACATGGTGGCGCTGGTGATGATGGGTGCGGGCACACTGGGCGTTTCCCGCCGTCACTGGGACATGGCCTTCGCCGGTGCGCCGATGGCCTACGAGTGGCCGGGCGCCGCTTACCTGATGATGGGCTTGATGGGCATCTTCGGCGTGATCGCCTGCGTCTCCGCCGGCCTGTGGATCCTGCAGATCGTCTTCTCGCTGCTCTTCGGCAAGAAGCTGGAGGAAGGCGAGATGCGCGGCACGCCGATCCCGCTGACCCTGCCGGCGCCGACCCCCGGCGGCGCGGCCCATCCGCCCTCCACTCCGGGCACCATGGTGCTGGCCCTGATCTTCCTCACGGCCTTCATCCTGTACTACTTCGTGAACTGGAAGTACCTGTCCTCCCTGTGGGGTCTGTCGTAACATCGTTCGTCCCGGCCGCAAGGTCGGGGGGTTCCGAGAAGGGCCGCGCAAGCGGCCCTTTTTGTTTTCGGCCGCGCCGGCGCGTGATGTTTTTGATCTGCCCGCTTGACGGTCCATCAGGCGACAGAGATCATGCGGGCCATGCCAAGCGTTCGACTCTTGCGGGTATTCTGCTCCACGCTTCTTCTAGTCTGGTCTGCAACGCTCTTCGCCGCGCAGGGCGATAGCACGGTAGCCTCGCGCCCGCTCAATCCGGCAGCGGCGCCCAACGTGCCGGTGCTCGACGAGGAAAAGGCGCTGAAATTATCCCGATCCGTCGTCAACCAGCCGGTCGGCGATTTCACCCTGCTCGACCGCAGTGGAAAGCCGGTTCGGCTCGCCGCCTATCGCGGCAAGCCGTTGCTGGTGAGCTTCATCTACACCGGTTGTTTCGAGGTCTGTCCGACCACCACCAGGAACCTGCAGAAGGCCGTCACCAACACGGTTGCCGTGCTCGGCGCCGATCGCTTCAACGTGATCAGCATCGGCTTCAACCAGCCTTTCGATTCCCCCTCGGCAATGAAGGCCTTCGCTGCACAAAACGGCATCGTTTTCCAGAACTGGGAGTTCCTCAGCCCCGCTCTGGCTATCACAGACGACCTGACGAATAGTTTCGGCTTCAGCTACGCTGCCACGCCGGCCGGCTTCGACCACATCGTCCAGGTCACCCTCGTCGACCTCGACGGCAAAATCTACAGACAGATCTACGGCGAGTCCCTCAGCGCCGACATGCTGGTCGAGCCCCTCAAGCAACTGATCACCGGCGCGCCTGTAGCCCAGACCAATGCCATGGCCGACGTTCTCGACCGCGTGCGCATCCTCTGCTCGGTATACGACCCGAAAACAGGGCAGTACCGCCTCGATTACACGCTGATCCTCGAGATCGCCGGCTTCATTACATTCATCCTGTACATCATCTGGTATCTCTGGAAATCAATGCGCAGAAGGAAACACCCCGGTGTTTGACACCGGTCAAGTTGCTTCAGGCCTCAAAGTAATATAATCAAAATCTAATAAACCCGTCCGCGGGTTCCCCGACGTGAGTTTGATCGCATCCATCCGCCAGAGCGGACTCGTCCTGCTGCAGCGCGTTGAAGGTTTTTTCGATACGCTTTTTGGTGCCGCCGCCAATCCATGGCGGCATCTGGGAGCGCTCGGCTTCTATTTTGTCTGGATCGTCCTCGCCACCGGCATCTATCTCTTCATTGTCCTCGACACCGGCGTCGAGGCCGTCTTCACTTCGATCAACTACTACACCCATGAACAGTGGTGGTTCGGCGGCATCCTGCGCAGCCTGCACCGCTACGCCGCCGACGGTCTCGTGCTGGTGATGCTGCTGCATCTCGTCCGCGAGTTTTTCTACGGGCGCTACTACGGCTTCCGCTGGTTTTCCTGGATCACCGGCGTGCCATTGATCTGGCTGGTCTACGCCTCGGGCATCGGCGGCTACTGGCTGGTGTGGGACCAGCTCGGCCAGTTCTCCGCCATCGCCAGCGTCGAATGGTTCGACTGGCTGCCCGTCTTTACCGATCCGGCGACGCGCAATTTCCTCACGCCTGGCGCGCTCACCGACCGCTTCTTCTCCCTGTTGATATTCCTGCACATCGGCATCCCGCTGATCCTCCTGCTTGGCCTGTGGGTGCACATCCAGCGCGTCTCGCAGTCCGACGTCTTCCCCTCGCGCGCGCTGGCGCTCGGCACGTTGGCCATGCTGCTCGTCCTCGCCCTGGTCAAACCGACGTTGTCGCACGGCCGCGCCGACCTTTCGCTGGCGCCGACCGTCCTGCACATCGACTGGTACTACCTGTTCATCCACCCGCTCATGTACCTCACCTCGCCTGCGGGGCTATGGGCGATTGCCGCCGGCTTGACCCTGCTGCTGCTTGTATTGCCGCTGCTGCCGCATCCGAAGCAGGAGCCGATCGCCGTCGTCAATCCGCCCAACTGCAACGGCTGCCGCCGATGCTTCGTCGATTGCCCCTACGACGCCATCGACATGCTCCCTCACCCGGACAAGCCCGGCCACCAACTCGCGCGCATCATCCCGGAACTGTGCGCCTCCTGCGGCATCTGCGCCGGCGCCTGCCCTTCGTCGACGCCCTTCCGCAGCGTCGAGCAACTCGTCACCGGCATCGACATGCCGCAGCAGCCGATCGGCGCGCTGCGCGAGGAAATGGAGCGCAAGATCGCCGCACTGACGGGTCCGGTGAAGATCGCCGTCTTCGGCTGCACATGCGCTGCGGATTCGAGCCGACTCGAAAGGGCCGACACGGCCGTGCTGAACCTGATGTGCACCGGGCTCGTGCCGCCCAGCTTCGTCGAATACGCGCTGCGCGGCGGCGCCGACGGCGTGTTCGTCACCGGCTGCCGGGAAGGCAGTTGCGCCTTCCGCCTGGGCACGCAATTGACGGAGCAGCGCCTCACCGGCCAACGCGAGCCGCATCTGAGGCCAACGGTGCCCGCCGAGCGCCTGCGCATCGCCTGGGCGGACTCCCACGAAATGAGTTGCCTCAAGGCGGCTCTGGGTAGTTTCCGCGAATATCTGCAAACCCTCGGCGCGGACGAGAAACGCCCTCGCGCTTATACTCCACGGAGGATCGCTCAACATGGTTAGCAAATCGCCCCTCAATCCCCTCGTCCTGATCGGCCAGGTCCTGTTCTACGGCCTGTTTGCCGTGATCATCGGCTATTTCTCGACCGCGCCGAAATACACGCACCTCGAGCCGGATCGCTCACTCATCAAACTGTCTTTCAGCTACCACGGCGAGCCGGTCGGCGAGTGCCACCAGCGCACGCCGGAGGAACTCGCCAAGCTGGCGCCCAACATGCGGGCGCCGACCAGTTGCCCGCGCGAGCGGTCACCCATCAAGGTCAAGATCGACATGGACGGCAAGCCCTTGTTCGAGGGCATCGCACCGCCCGCCGGCCTGTCCAGGGACGGCACCTCGACAATCTACAAGCGCTTCGAAGTCCCTGCCGGCGAGCACATGCTGTCGGTGAAGATGAACGACAACGCCCGCTTCAAGGACTACAACATGGTGCGCGAGGAGAAGGTCACACTCAAGCCGGCACAGATCCTCGTCATCGACTTGCGCAGGGATCAAGGCGGCATCTTCTTTGAATGACAACTGCCGCGCCAGCCACCGATTTCAGCCTGCCCGAAGCTGACCTCCGCCTGCGCGGCCTGGCACGCGGCTGGCTCTGGCTCGGTCTGCTCGCACTGATCGGCTCCGGGGTTCTGTCGATCGTCCTGGTGCTCTCGCGCGCGCCGCAGTTCCAGAGCCTCTTGCCCGTCGCCGATTTCTTCCGCGTTGCCCTGGTCGTTCACGTCGATCTCTCGGTGCTGGTGTGGTTCATTTCCCTCGGCGGCATCCTGTGGACCCTCTCAGGCAGCACGCGCGCCCTCGTCCTGAATCGCGCGGCACTCGTCGTAGCCAGCCTGGGCACCCTGCTCATGATCCTGTCCCCCTTCATCGGACGCGGCGGGCCGGTGATGGCCAATTACATCCCGGTGCTCGAAGACCCGTTCTTCCTCTGGGGACTGGTGATCTTCGGCGCCGGCGCGGTGCTGCTGGTGGGGCACAGCCTCATCGCCACAACCTTCCGGGCGATGCCGCGCGACGGCGCCGATGCGCTGCGCGCAGGCCTCGCACTCAGCCTGATACCGGCAGTCATCGCCATCATCGCTTTCGCCTGGTCCTGGCTGACCATGCCGGGCGAACTCAACGGCAAGGCCTATTACGAGATTCTTTTTTGGGGCGGCGGCCACGCCCTGCAGTTCATCTGGACGGTCTTCATGCTCGTCGCCTGGCTGTGGCTGGCCAGTGCCTGCGGTGCGCGCGTGCCGATGACGCCGCGCGTGGCCCTCCTCTGCTTCACCCTGGGAACGGTCTGCGCCTTGGCGATTCCCGTCGCCTACCTGCTGTGGCCGGCGCATACCGTAGAGCACCGCAACCTGCTCACTTTCGCCATGGGGCTGGGCGGCGGACTGCCCATTCTGCCCATTGCGCTGGCAGCCCTGATCGCGGTGCGGCCCGGGACGCCGGTCTCCGACAGCGCCCGCCCGCTGCGCGCCGCACTGTGGTCATCGATAGCCCTGTTCTGCTTCGGCGGACTGATCGGCTTCACCATTGCCGGCAACAACGTCAAGATCCCCGCCCACTACCACGGCTGCATCGTCGGCGTGACGCTGGCGCTGATGGGCTTGGTCTACCACCTGCTGCCGCGGCTGGGCTATGGCCTGCCGGCGAGCAAGTGGGCGACCTTCTCCTCCTATTGCTATGCGGTGGGTCAGTCCATGCATATCGGCGGCCTGATGTGGTCGGGCGGTTACGGCGTGCAGCGCAAGGTGGCGGGCGCCGAACAGGCGCTGCGCAGCACGCAGGAAATCGCCGCCATGGGCATCATGGGCCTGGGCGGCCTCATCGCCATTATCGGCGGCTTGATCTTCGTGCTCGTGGTGCTCGGCGCAATGCGGCGCTCAGCGCCGCAGGAGAACGCGTAGCAATTGGCTGGCGAAGAGAACCAGGGCGGCGGCGGCCAGCCAGGCGCCGGGCCGCCAGCCGGCCAGAACCAGCCAACCGGCCGCAACGAAAGTCAGTGCCCGCAGTACGGCGAAGCGGCCCAGCATCTCGCGCGCCGCGTGATGCCATTCGGTCTGCATGCCAGGTCTCAGCCATAGCGGCAGCAACTGGCTGACTGCGCCACTGACGAGGGGCAGGAGGAAGGCCAGCAGGAAACCGAAGACGGCATCGGCGCCCTCCAGGCGGCGCTGGGCATGCAGAACGCTGGAGAACAGCAACACCAGCAACCCGACCAGCGCCAGCGCCAGGGAAGGCGCGGCGCCATGAATTCGCAGGATGGCGTGCGGAAAACGCAACAGCCAGGCCGTGCCGAGTAACGCGAGCGGCAGGAGCAGCAACAGCAGGCCTGCATAGGCCATGAGCGGCCACCAGGCGGCGCCCATCGCGGTCAACAGCACGCCGGCCACGGCCAGCGGCAGATCGCGGCGCAACCGTCTGGCGGCGTCGGGGTCGGGCTGGCCGGCGGCCGTGGGCAGCAGCACGACGAGCGTGCCCAGCGCGGTGAGGCCGATGAAGCCGAGCGTGTTCAGATGCAGGTGGAAGAGGCGCAAGGCAGCGCGCTGCGCCGGAAAGATCTCCATCGCCAGCACCGCCGCCAGCGCCAGCGCCAGACAGAGCACCGCTGCCAGATACCAGTACAGGCAGGGATGCGGCGCGCCGAGTGTTGCGCGCGCCCGGTGCACGATCCAGACGGCCATGGCAATTGCAAAAGTCAGTCCCGCCAGGACGGCGAGGCGAATGCCGGCAAGAAAGAAATCCGGCAACAGGAAGGCGGCGGCCGTAGCGACGAGGAACGGCAGCACGGATCGGGCCATGGATTCCCGCTTGCGCGGGAATGACATGTGCTCAGGCCTGCTGCTTGACGAAATCGATGACGATGGCGCCCGGCTCGCGCTGCACGTACTTGATCTCGACCTTCTCACCGTAGCGGGCGCGCATCTGGTCGAGCAAGGGCAGCGGATCGTGGTCGTTGCAGAAGCGCATGGTTTCGCCGGGAAACAGCGCGTCGAGCGCGCCGAAAATGGCAGCATGGCGGAAGCGCTTGGCGATGCCGCGCGCGTCGAAGGGATAGAGTTGATCGGCTTGCAGATGAAGGTGCGGGTGGGACATGACTGTTCTCCTGTCAGGGTTATTCGCTGCGAAATATGCGGCGGCCGCATTGTCCATTCCTCATCCAACTCCGGCCTTGATGCAAGTCATGGAAGGAAAATAATTGAAGCCTTATATTCCGCAGACCTAACAAGGTTATTGTCACCCCACCCCGGCAGACAGTCATGCTCAAGCTCGTTCACAAATCCATGCAGTGGTTCTTCATGCGCGTCGAAGGCGTGTTCAACATCGCTTTCGGTGACAAGCTGAACCCACTCTACCACCTCGGCACCATCACCTTCTGGCAGTTCTGGCTGGTCTGCATCAGCGGCCTCTACCTGTTCGTCTTTGCCGACACAGGCGTGAAGGAAGCCTACGAGTCCGTCGAGTCGATCACGCACGACCAGTGGTGGGCCGGCGGCATCATGCGCAGCGTCCATCGCTACGCGTCCGACGGCATGATCATCACCATGATGCTGCACATGGCGCGGCACTTCGCCTTCGACAAGTACCGCGGCTTCCGCTGGTTCTCCTGGATCACAGGCGTCATCCTCATCTGGCTGGTCTACATCACCGGCATCAACGGCTTCATGCTGGTGTGGGACAAACTGGCGCAGTTCGTCACCGTCGCCTCCGCCGAACTGCTCGACTGGATCCCGATCTTCAGGGGCGCGCTGATCCGCAACTTCATCTTCGAGGGCCACGTCAACGACCGCCTGTTCAGCCTGCTCGCCTTCATCCATCTCGGCGCACCCTTGGTCGTGCTGATGGTGATGTGGATTCACGTGCAGCGCGTGCCGCGCGCCCACACCAATCCGCCCAAGGTCATCGCCATCTGGGTCACGGCGACTTTCATCGTGCTCTCGCTGATCAAGCCGGTGGTGAGCCAGGCGCCGGCCAACCTGTCGGTTGAAGTCGTTCAGCTCGACTTCGACTGGTTCTACCTGCCGGTCTATCCGCTCATCTACGACTGGCCGCTCTGGCAAGTCTGGGCGCTGCTGATCGGCGCCACCGTCCTGCTCTACCTGATGCCCTGGCTGCCGCCGAAATTGCGCGGCAGCGCCAAGGCCGAACTGGACATCAGCGTGCATCCCGACAACAGAACCGTGAAGGCGCGCTTCGGCGAAACCATTCTCGACGCCGGCCTGCGCGGCGAGATCAACCTGCCCTACGAATGCCGCAACGGCGGCTGCGGCCTGTGCAAGTGCTCGGTGCTCAATGGCGAGGTCGACCCCGGCATCTACCAGCCGAATGCCCTCAGCCCGGCCGAGCGCGCCCTGGGCAAGGTGCTGATGTGCTGCGCCTCTCCGCTGTCCGACATCGAGATCGAATACGAGCCGCAGTTCGCCCTGACGCGCGCCCCGGCGATGGAATACGTCGGCGTGGTGGACAGCATGGAATTGCTCACGCACGACGTCATGGGCGTGGTCGTCAGGCTGCCCGAGGGCCAGCACATTTCCTTCGCCGCCGGCCAGTACATCAACATCATCCTAGACGACGACGAGCGCCGCGCCTTCTCCTTTGCCAGCGCGCCGCACAACGCCCGGAACATCGAACTGCAGATTCGCCTGGTGCCGGGCGGACGCTTCACCACCCATGTCTTCGAGGGCATGAAGGTCGGCGACCCGATCCGTTTCGAGGGCCCGCTCGGCGACTTCGTACTGCGCGAATCGAACCGGCCGATCATCTTCGTCGCCGGCGCCACCGGCTTCGCGCCGGTGAAGAGCATGGTCGAGGACGCCTTCCACCGCGGCATCAAGCGATCGATTCACCTCTATTGGGGGGTCAGGAATCGCCGGGACTTCTACCTGTCGGAACTGCCCGAGCAGTGGCAGCGCGAACATGCCAACTTCAAGTATCACCCGGTGCTCTCGGAACCCGGCCCGGAAGACGCTTGGACTGGCCGCACGGGCTTGGTGCACGAGGCCATCCTGGAGGACTTCCCCAGCCTCGCCGGCAACGAGATCTACGCCTGTGGCTCGGTGAGAATGGTCGAGGCGGTCTTCCCGAAGCTCAAGGGTCAGGGCGCCGAGGAGGGCATGTGTTTTTCCGACGCCTTCACGATCTCGGCCCGCTCGATGGCCATCCAGGTGCCTGCGGAAGAAGAGAAAAGCTGAAATATGCCCGTCGTCCCCGCGCAAGCGAGGACCCAATGCATTTGATTTGCATTTCTGGATTCCCGCGTTCGCGGGAATGACGTTCCGCGTCAATCCGGCAGCGCGACCTTGCCGTCCTTGCTGAACTGGTAGTCGCGAAAAATGTGCTCCGCCGTGAGAAGCTGATAGCTGCCGTCTTCCAGCTTGCGCGTGGTGTCCTTCAGACGATAGGTGTAGTGGCCGCAGGTCCAGCAGTCGAAATTGCGCATGTGGGTGCACAGGCAGGTCTTGTCCCGCACGGCGATCTTCTTCTCGCCGGGGTGCGCCGCCACTTCGCGATAGTAGGCATCGATGTAGGCGCAGTGGCCGTTGGTGTCGAGCAGGTAGCCGTAGGCCTCGCAGTTCGGGCGGATGCCCGAGCCGATGGCAGGGCTGTTCTTCAGCATGCGCATCGGATAGCCGGTCGGCGAGATACCGTTGACCTCGATATCCTCCTCGCTCGCCTTGAAGTATTCCTGCTGCACCTTCGCCGGCAGACCGCACTCTTCCGCCGCCGTGAAACGCGTCGCCACTTGCACAGCGGCCGAACCGGTTTCCAGGAAGGACACCGCGTCCGTGCCGGTGAAGATACCGCCGGCCGGGATCACCGGAATGTCCAGCTTCTCCCGACGCAGGTAATCCAGAATTTCCGTCGTGATGGTGCGCAGGTCGTACTTCATCCAGTCGTCCAGGCCGAAACCGAGGTGACCGCCCGCCAGCGGGCCTTCCACCACAACATAATCCGGCATCCGGCCGGTGCGTGCGCTCTTGCGCAGGAAAAGCTGCAGCGCGCGCAGCGAGGAAACGATAATGCCGAGCCTGGCGTCGCGGAAGCGCGGATGGTCCTCCATCAGGGCGAAGGAGCCGAGGTGCAGTCCTGCCGCAAGGGTGATGCCGTCGATGCCGGCATCCAGTGCGGAGGCGAGGCGAACGCGCAAGGTTTCCTTCGGCGCGTTCATGGTGAGCTTTTCCATGCAATTGATGAAGATCAGCCCCTCGCCGCGCTTGGCCTCCATGGTGCGGCCGACATGCAGGCGGGTCGCCTCGGCGACATCGCCCAGGTCGAACTGCACGGTGGACTTGTCGACATTGGCGACGTTGGCCTTGTAGCGCTTCTGTTTCGTGCTGACGAACTTGGTGTCGAAGCGACGATCGGATACCGTCTTGATCATGGCGTCCGAGATGTGGCCGACACCGCCCAGCCGCGCCGCCTCCAGCGCCAGTTCTGCCGTGGAAATGTCCACGCCCATGCCGCCGATCATGATCGGCACCAGTTCTTGCTTGCCGAAGCGCAGGCGGTAGTCATCCACGCATTTCATTTTTCTGCCTCAGGAATAAACCGGAATGACGGACGTCCGCCGCCGACGCGAAAGGTGTCATTTTACGCCATGGCCGGCGGATTCATCCAATAAAACAATCCCAGAAAACAAGCCGGCGAGAAATCAATGACTCGTGCCCTCGGAACGAGTGATCTTGTTCCACACGTTGTACTTGCCGACCGGCCGTTTGGCCGGAATGCGCTTGACTTCCTTCAGGGTGGCGGCGTCGAAGACGATGACGGCGCCATCGTTCTCCGACAGGCTGGCCAGGGCGTATTTGCCATCCTTGGTGAACTCGATGTGCGCCAGCGTCTTGCCCGGCACGGGCTTCAACTGCGCGACGACTTCCAGCGTTTCCTTGTCGATCACCGTCAGCGTGTCCTTGTGCTCACGGCTCATCATGGAATCCACCCAGGCATAACGGGTTTTCTCGTGGCTGCGCATGAAGAAGCCGGGGCCAGGCGTCTTGATCAGTTTCAGGGTCTTCCAGTCCTTCATGTCGATGACGCTGACCAACCCTTCCCTGAGATTCGGTGTCGCCATGACACGGCGGCCCTGCCACATCCAGGTAATGCCTGAGCCCAGATGCGGCATGCCAGGCAGGTCCAGCGTGGCAATGGTGCGGCGCACGTCGAGATGCACCACCTGTCCCTTGCCGCCCTCGCCATCCTTGCCACGGCTGGCGCCCATCACTTCGTTATAGTCCTGCGTGAAGAAGAAGTCGTCCAGGTAGTCGTCGAGGATCGAGCGCTTCGGGTTGAGGAATCCCGGAAGGAAGGCGCCCTCGCGGTACTGGAAGTCGTGGATCATGCCGGCGGGGATCTCCGGCGCCTTCGGGTCATAGCTGATTTCCCAGGCTTCCTTGACGTCCTTCAGCGCCGCGACAAAGCTCTTGCGCGGCGCGGCAGTGTAGACGGCGGAGACACGCGAGCTCTGCTTGCCCTGCCGGTCCCGCACGGGGTGGTTCTTCAGGAGATTCAGATCGGCGTCGAGGATAACCAGGGTGTGCGGCAGGTAGTTGGCCACGGCGACGTATTTGCCGTCGCCGGAGACGGCTGCGTTGCGCGTATTGATGCCGGCGCGCACCTCGGCCACCACCTTGAGATTCCAGATGTCGAACTTGGAGATCCAGCCATCGCGCGAGGCGAAGAAGACGTAGCGCCCATCCGGCGTGAACTTCGGCCCGCCGTGCAGCGCAAAACGAGACTGGAAGCGGTGGATGGGTTCGAGCTTGTCGCCATCCAGCAGCGTGACGTGGTGGTCGCCGCCTTCCACCACGATGAAGAGGTTCATCATGTCGGCGACAAATTGCGGCTTGTCGGGCAGGCTGCCCGGCGCGTAATGCACGATGCGCGAGGCGCGGATGTCCTTCTCGCTCCATTTCGGCATGGGCGTGACGGGCGTGTAGATGTAGTCGGTGAGCTGCTTGATCTCCTCGGGCTTCAGCACGTCCTTGAAGGGCGGCATCTGCACCGCCGGCCGGCTGTCGCGGATCATTGATGCGGCGACATCCTTCTTCAGGCGAGAGAGGTTCTCCGGCAACAGGGCCGGGCCCATCAGGCCGAAGCGGTCGGCGCCGTGGCACTCGGCGCAGTGCTTGCGGTAGAGCTCTGGCACCGGCTCGGCAGTATGGGCAAACGCCGCAAGGACAAGACCATTAACCACAGAGACACAGAGACACAGAGAGAAAAAACGAAATATTTGTTTCGCAGTTCTCTGTGTCTCTGTGTCTCTGTGTTTAAGGGTTTTCATGGTTTCAGTCCAATCTCTTCCTCGGTCAGGTAACAGCCCGGATCCTCCGCCCAGGGATCGCCGGTGAGCTGCTGGGCGCGCACGCGCGTATTGCCGTCGCAAATGTCGAAATGGGCACAAGTGCCGCAGCGGCCGCCGACCTTGCGCGGCTTGGACTTGAGACCGGCCATGATCGGATCGGAGACGTCCTCCCAGATCGCCGAGAACGGCCGCTCGCGCACATTGCCGAGGGTGTAATGCCACCACATCGTGTCCGGATGCACGTTGCCGAGGTTATCGATGTTGGCGACATTGACGCCTGAGGAGTTGCCGCCCCACTGCGCGAGTTTCGCCCGGACATGCGCTGCCTGGTCAGGAAAACGCTTCTCTACCCAGTGCAGGAAATACACGCCGTCGGCGTCATTGTTGCCCGTTGTGAATTCCTTTTCCAGCCCGCGTCCCTGGTACTCCCAGCAGGTGTCGAAAAGCAGGTCCATCGCCTGACGCGTCATGTGATGATGCGCGTCGTCCTTGCGGTTCTTGTTGCCGCGGCCGGCGTAGTTGAGGTGCGAGAAGTAGAAGCGGTCGATACCTTCGTCCTCGACGAGCTTGAGCAGCCCCGGCAGGTCGTGCGCGTTGTCCTGCGTCATGGTGAAGCGCACGCCGATTTTCAGGTCGGCGTCGCGGCACAGGCGTATGCCATGCAGGGATTTGTCGAAGGCGCCCTTCATGCGGCGGAACTTGTCGTGCGTCTCCCGGATGCCGTCGAGACTGACGCCGACGTAGTCAAAGTCAGTCTCTGCAATACGGCGAATATTTTTTTCGTCGATCAATGTGCCATTGGAGGACAGGCCGACATAGAAACCCATGCCCTTGGCGCGTCTGGCGATGTCGAAGATGTCGGGGCGCAGCAGCGGCTCACCGCCGGAAAGGATCAGCACCGGAACGCGAAAACGCTTGAGGTCGTCCATCACGGCATGGATTTCCTGCGTGGACAGCTCGCCGGGAAAATCCTTGTCGGCGGAAATCGAATAGCAGTGCTTGCAGGTCAGGTTGCAGCGGCGAATCAGGTTCCAGATCACCACCGGACCGGGCGGATTGCGCTTCTCGCCCAGCGGGGTCGGATGGGCGATTTCTTCCATGTACTGCGAGATGCGGAACACGTTCTCAGCCCTCCGCCGGGAATTCGGCGTAACGGCCGTGCCTGCGAAGCTGCACAGTGAAGCCGAATTGATGCCGCGCTCCGCTGCGCACGTTCCGAGGCACGACGCTCCCGCGCGGCCCCCAAGGAGGGCTGAAGCCGGCAACATCGAAGCCGCGCACCCCAAGAGTACTTCTTCTGGGCGGCTTCGCCGGCCCTTCAGGGCGCAGCGGCTGAACCTTCGTCACCCCTTTCCTCGGGAAAGGGGTCGGGGGATAGGTCGTCATAGCGAGCTTCCTATGCGCAGGCCGGTCTTCTTGAGGATGCGGCTGCTGTAAAGAACATCGTGGGCGCGGCAGTCGGCGCCGAGCAGAACGGCAATCTGCGCTACCTGCGCCTCCACTGCATCGCGACTCTTTCCATGCACCATGGCAAACAGGTTGTAGGGCCACAGCGGCAGGGCGCGCGGACGATGGTAGCAGTGGGTGACAAAAGACAGGCGTCCGACCTGCTCGCCCAGCGCATCGATGCGCTCGTCGGGCACGTCCCACACGCTCATGCCGTTGGCGGTATAGCCGAGGGCGTAATGGTTGGGCACGGCGCCGATGCGGCGGATCACGCCCTCCTCCAGCAGGCGGGCAAGACGCGCCATGACATCCACAGCCGTCAGGCCAAGCTGTTCGGCGAGGGCGTGGTAGGGGCGCGGCACCAGCGGCAGGCCGCTCTGCGTGGCCACGATCAGGCGGCGGTCGTCCGGATGTAGGTCGGGCTTCAGCCCGACATCGGCTGTTGTCGGACTGAAGTCCGACCTACCCTGATTCATGCCGCCAGCCTCATTTCGACGAAGTACTCTTTCAGCTTGGGGAAAGCGTAGACCGTCAGGCCGGTGTCCCGTTCAATCTTGTCGATGGCTGCCGCAATCCCCTCCGGCGCCTCGGTCGCCAGCACGAACCACATGTTCAACGCATGCTCGCGGCGATAGTTGTGCGCCACTTCGGGCTGGGCGTTCACCGCCTCCGCCACGCGCTCGTAATCCGCCTCGGGCACGGCCAGCGCAGCCAGCACGAAGGCCCCGCCCATGCGCTCGACCTGGAACATCGGGCCGAAGCGCGTCAGCGTCTTCTCCGCCAGCATGCGCTCGATGCGCTCGATCAACCCGGCCTCAGTAATGCCGAGTCGCTCCGCCGCCTCGCGGTAGGGTTCGTCGCAGATCGGAAAGCCGCCCTGCAGGGCATTGATGATGCGGCGGTCGAGTTCATCCATGGGCGGCTTCGGCCTGCGGCATGTAGTGGGCGCCGCGCTGCTTGAAACGGCGGCGTGAGAAGAGCACGGCGTAGGGCACCTGCGACAGGCCGAGTCGCTGGCGCAGCGACGCGGCGGCGGCTTCGACCTCGCCGCGGGCACGGCCATGGATCATGCAGAACAGGTTGTAGGGCCATTCCGGCGCGTGGCGACGGCGCTGGTAGCACAGCGTCACCTCCGGCTCGGCCGCGAGCAGGCCGCCGACGCGTTCCACGTCGTCGTCCGGCAGGTCCCAGACGACCATGGCATTGGCGGTGTAGCCCAGTTCATGGTGTCGCACGACGACGCCGAAGCGCTTGATCAGTCCCTCGCCGCGCCAGCGTTTAAGCGTTGCAATGACCTCCAACTCGTCCATGCCGGTCTTGGCGCCGAGCCGAGCGAAGGGATGCGACACCAGTTCGAGACCGTGCTGGAGCACGCTCATCAGCTTCTGCTCCTGCTCCGACAGGACACGCAGGTCGCCAGGTTCGATTCGGCGCATGGTGCACGGCGCCTTGCACACGCCGGCAAGGTCGAAGCCGAGGTCGATGTAGAACTCATGCTCCAGTGGCAGCGAAATGACCTGGCAAGCCGTATCACGCTCGATGGCCGCCAGCGCATCTGTCAGATGCGCCTCGTCACGCGCGGTGACGACAAACCACAGGTTGTAGCGATGCTCGCGCTCGTAGTTGTGGTTGACCTCCGGCCGCGCGCTGACGCGCGCCGCGATTTCTTCCAGTTGCTCTGGCGGGGCCGCCAGCGCGGCAAGCGTACTGGCGCCGAAACGACGCGGCGCGAACACGGCGCCGACGCGGCTGACCACGCCTTCCATCTGCAGGCGCTGCAGGCCGGCAAGTACCGTTTCCTCGTCGGCGCACAGGCGATAGGCGATCTCTGCGAAAGGTTGTGCTTCCAGCGGAAAATCCCGTTGGAATTCGTTGATCAGGCGAAAATCGAGGTTGTCCATGAAATTAACAACACCATTAACCACAGGGGCACAGAGATGCCCCGAAGGAAATCCCCTTGGGGGACACAGAAAAAAGCCAATCTTGATCTTCTCTGTGTCTCTGTGTCTCTGTGGTAAAACAGGTTTTCATCGATTAAAACCCTATCCGAGCGGCGCGGCTGGTAAAGAAAATGCCCGAGGGATTCTGCGCCGGCAGCTCCGCCAGTTTGGCGAAGCTGGACGTGTCATACACCACGACGCGGTTGTCGTCGCGCGCGGAAATCCAGACATTCTCGCCGCGTGGCGTGAATTCCATGTGCAGCACCGCCTTGCCGGGCGAGAGCGTCTGCACAATCTTCTGCTCCAGCGTGTCGATGACCTGGACGTGGCTATAGTCGGGGAAGGCGAAGTTGACCCAGACCTGGCGGCCATCCGGACGCGCCATGACGAATACCGGCTGGCCCTTGACGGGGATGCGGCCGACCTCCTGCCAGGTTGTGGTGTCCACCACCAACACCTCGTGCCGGCCGATGGCCGGCAGATAGGCACGCCCGCCGGCGACGGCCCAGCCGCGCAAATGCGGCATCTTGAACACCGGCAGTTTCTCTGCGCCCTTGCCATAATTGGCAAGGATCTTCCGCGCGCCCTGTTCCGGCTTCCACAGATCGACCAGCGCGACGCCGTCCTCGCCGAAAAGACCGGCCATGTAATGGCGCCCGTCCGGCGTTACCAGGCCGTCATAGGGCTGGTTGCCGATGTTGCGGAACTTCGTCACCTTCGGTTCGCGCGGCTTGGACAAATCGGCAACCCAGATTTCCCCGGCATCGAACAGGGCGTAGGCAAATTTGTTGCCCGGCACGTCGGCTAGCCCCACCACCTTGGAGCGCTGCTTCGCGTCACCGAATTCGGCGGGAATGTCGGCCAGCAGTTCCAGAGTGTCGGCATCGAACACCTTCACGCCGCCCGGCTGGTAGTTCTGCGCGGCCACCAGCCGGCCATCCTGCGAGATGGATCCGCCGATGGAATTGCCCGCCTGGATGATGCGCTTGGCGATGCGTCGCTCAAGCAGATCGACCTTCGTCAAGCCGCCGTCCCGACCAAATACGAAGGCATAGCGGCCGTCTCGCGCATACACGACGGAAGCATGCGAGAGATCGCCCAGTCCCTCGACCCGGCCGAGGATGCTTTTCGCGCTGGAATCGACCACCACCACGCTACCTGTGGCGCGCTCGATGACGATGCCCAGATCGCCTGTGCCACGCAACGTGACGCCTGAACAGGCGGATAGCAGCAGGGCGGCAAGAATGGACAGCAGGGATTTCATTTGCGTTCCTCTTCGGGAAATCCAGACATGAGCTGGCGGACAATCCAGCCGGCCTCCGCCTCGGTCATGAAGGCATTCCAGGGTGGCATGGGCGTACCCGGACGGCCGAGCAGCACAGTATACATAAGGGATTCGGCAGGCTTGTCGCGTAGCGTGTCCGGCAACAACGGGGGTCCCAGCCCGCCCTTGAGAGTCAAGCCGTGGCAGGAACCGCAATCCTGCCGCACCATGCGCACCAGTTCGCGCGCCCGATCCGGCGCCGGATCGGCCGCGAGCACCTCGGCAGGCAGAAGGAGGAACAAGAACAGGGCGGCAAGCACCCTGTCAGCAAATTGGGCCATATCCGGAGGACAACGCATTGTTGAGAGACAGGATGCCTGTCGCGGACGGTCAATGCGTTGATATTTGTCAAAGGCTAAAAAAAACGGGGGCCCACAGGCCCCCGCTCACGCCGGCTTGCGCCGGATCAGGCTCAATACACGTCTTTTTGGGTGTTATAGACGTTGAACTTGCCGGTCGGCGTGATCAGCTTCGGATCCTTGATGACGGCTTTCAGCTTGCGCGTCTTGTCATCGACCACCACGATGGCCGACTGCTGGTTCTTGGCGCTCCACACCGAGAACCACACTTCGTCACCGGCCTTGTTGTACTCCGGCTGCAGGACACGCTTGGCGCCTTCGCCGACCCCTGCCCACTCGGCGATCGGCAGGGCCACGAAGCCCTTGTCAAGCGCATTGATGTCGAACACGGCGATGGACTGGCTGATCTTGGCATCCGGGTTCAGCGTGGTATCCACCCACAGATTGGTCGATTTCGGGTGCGTCTTGATGAAGAGCGAACCGCCGCCCTGGGCCTTGAGCGTCTGCACGACCTTCCAGGCATTCTGCTTGTGCTTGACCGGGTCCGTACCGATCAGGCTGACCGTCTCGTCGCCGAGATGGCTGGTCGCCCACACCGGACCGAACTTCGGATGGATGAAGTTGGCGCCGCGGCCCGGGTGCGGGATCTTGCCCACATCCACCAGTGCAGCAAGTTTGCCTTCCACTGTATCTATAACGGCAATCTTGTTCGACTGGTTGGCTGCCATCATGACATAGCGCTGGGTGGATTCCCAACCACCGTCATGCAGGAAGCGCGCAGCTGCGATCTCGGTGATCTTCAGGTTGTTGAGGTCCGAGTAGTCGGCCAGCAGGACTTTGCCGGTTTCCTTGACGTTCACCACGAACTCCGGCTTGTGGTGGTTGGCCACGATGGCGGCCACGCGGGGCTCGGGATGGTATTCCTGGGTGTCCACCGTCATGCCGCGCGTGCTGACGATCTTCAGCGGCTCGAGCGTGTCGCCCTTCATGATGACGAACTGAGGTGGCCAGTAGGTGCCGGCAACGGCGTACTTGTCCTCGAAGCCCTTGAACTTCGAGGTCTCCACCGAACGCGCCTCGAGACCCACCTTGATTTCAGCCACGGTGGTGGGCTTCTCCATCCACAGGTCGATCATGTCGATCTTGGCGTCGCGGCCGATGACGAAGAGGTACCGGCCGGAAGCGGAGATACGCGAGATGTGCACCGCATAGCCCGTCTTGATGGTCGAGACGATCTTTTTCGATTCGCCATCGATCAGCATGATCTCGCCTGCATCACGCAGCGTTACCGAGAAGAGGTTCTCCAGATTCAGGGTGTTCATCTTCTTGGTCGGGCGCTTGGCGGTTGGCACAAGCACCTTCCAGGAGGACTTCATCTCCTTGAGGCCGAATTCCGGCGGGGTGGGCGGCTCGTGCTGCAGGAAGCGCGCCATGATGTCGATGTCTTTCTCGGTCAACTCACCCGATGTGCCCCAGTTCGGCATGCCCTGCGGCGTGCCGTAGTTGATGAAGACCTTGAGGTACTCGGTGCCGGCCTTGAGGGTGATGTCAGTGGTGAGCGGTTTGCCGGTGGCGCCTTTGCGCAGCACGCCGTGGCAGCCTGCACAGCGCTCGAAGTAGATCTGCTTGGCGCGGGTGAATTCGGCAGTACTGAGCGGTGGCGCCTTCGGCGACAGCGTCTCCTTGGCCTCACCCGGTTTGATCGGCACGGGAGCGCCCTTGTAGCGCATCTCTTCTTCCTTGGTGCCCGGATGCGCAGACTTGGACTGCGCCCAGGTAAATGCTGGCAGTGCGACCAGCAGGGATAATCCTGCGGCCAGTGCGAGTTTGCGGCTTGGCATCGACATCCTCCCTAACGAATAAGCTGTTTTAATTCTGGTTATGCATTAGAGTTCCCGCACCACCTGCAAGCCTTGATTCAGGTCAAGATTGTCGATTTCAACTATTTGATATTTCTCAACTTTTACGTTTGATAATCCTCAAGGTTTGCCCTGGGTTTCAATGCTGACAGCATTATTATCAGAGGTAACCATGGTTTCATAAGAGTTTTCTACTTTTCCTGTCCGACCTGGTGCAAGTTGCTGTTCGCGACGCTTGCGCCGATCGATTAAAGGCAGGCAAACCTTGTCGTTGTAGTAGATCACCTGACAATCCAGGCAGTAGTGGCATTCGTTGGCATTGATTTCGCCGGTTGGCCGGATGGCCCGGACAGAACATCGATTGGCACAGACCTGGCAGGGTTTGCCGCATTCCTTGCGTCGCCGCAACCACCACTCGAACAGCCTGAAACGGCCCGGAATGGCCAAAGCCGCGCCAAGCGGGCACAGATACTTGCAGTAGAACTTGCGATTGACCGCCACCACGCCGATGAGGATGAGGGCGTAAAGAACGTAGTTCCATTCTCTCTGAAAGTGCATCGAGATCACAGTCTTGAACGGCTCGACTTCTGCATACCATGCGGCCTCGGCAATGGACTGCAGTGAAACGCCAAAGAGCACGATGAGGATGATGTACTTGAGCGCCACCAGGCGTTCGTGGACCGCATCGCTGAATTCAATCTCGGGCAACTTGAGCCTGCGCGAGGCGATCAGAATGAGTTCCTGCAGCGCACCGAACGGGCATAGCCAACCGCAATAGACGCCACGCCCCCAGAGGAGCAGTGTCATCGCAACAAATCCCCAAAGAATGAACAGCATCGGGTCAATGAGAAAATTCTCCCATTGGAAGCCATGCATAAAGGAATTGACGAAGGTCAATACATTGATCACCGACAGTTGCGCCAGCCCCCACCAGCCGATGAAGAAGAGCGTGTAGACATGAAAACCGTTGCGAATGTAGATCAGCGCGGTCGGATGCTGGGCCAGCCAGTCCTGAAAAACGAGGATGAAAGAGAGCGCGGCCAGGCCAATCACCAGTACGGCGATGTCAAAGGTACGGTTCTGCCAGATGGCGATCCAGGCCGGTTCCTCTTGCGGCGGTGTCCACGTGCCTGGTTTTAACGGCAATGGCGAAATGATGGGTGGCGGCATTTCGCGCGAGAGTGGAACCACACCATGCACCAAGGAGGGTGTCTGCGGAACGCTGATGGGACGCTCTGAAACAGGACTGCCCCGGTTCGGCGACCTGTCCGTCTTTCCCGTCACAATCGGGATGCTTGCGAGGTCCTTGTCAGACATACCCGGTAGCAACGCAGTCGGGTTCGAGGAGAGTGCCGCACTGGGTGGCTCGCGGGCCCGACTACTGCCCGCCCCTGACACACCGGGGTTGCGGATGCCACGCGCATCGGCCACCAGCTTTGCCGATCGCATCACCGTGGCGTTCTGCACCATGACGGTAATGGTGGCACCGGTGATGCCGTCGATGGCGACATAGCCCTTCCGCTCCGCACCGATGGTGATGCGGTCGTATGTGGACTTGCCCTCGTACTGTGCAACGTAGCGATTGAGCCTGTCTTGTGTAATACCGACGGCCAGGATGGGTTCGTCGTGCTGCACGATCGAGAGGCCGACGATGCGTCCATCGGGGTCGATGCCAACCATGGTATTGATCGGCTTGCCCGAATAGGCCGGGATGCGCAGCACGTCCTCTGTGAAGAATAGATAGCCGATGATTTTGCCGCCCTTGTAGGTGGCAACCGAAGGCGGCGTACCCTCGAATCCGCCATAGGCTTCGGCGTCTGGGAAAATATTGCGCGCCTGCGGATAGACAGATGACAAATCGGCCGCCTGCGATAGGCCTGCAATACACAGCAAGACCAGGAATTTGAGCACCCGCGCGATCTGCATGCGATCCATTCGTGGCGGGCCGAAGAGGCCCCAATGCCGGCGCAGTGTATCGGCTACTGGAAAAAAACAAAAGCCGCATGGACGCGGCTTTTGTTTAAGACTGAATGAGTTGCCAAGCGGTCAACTCATTCCTCGACCTCGATTTTCCCGAGCATTTCCGGGTGGGGGCCGCATGTATAAGGGTAGCTTCCCGGCTTGTCGAATTTCCGGCTGTAGGACTCGTCCGGGAAAAAACGCGTCGACTCGAATCCGCCCGGCCCGGTAAATAGCACAGAATGGCTGGTCCTCTTTTCCTTGTTGATCCACTTGACCGTCGAGCCCGCCTTGATCTTGAGGTCCGCGGGCTGAAACTTGTAATCCACGATCAAGACCTCGACGGTCGAGGCGGCGGTGCTCGGTCCATTGGCCACCGCAAGCGAAGCCGACAACAACAGCGGCGCCAGGAATGCATGAATCGGTTGCATGATCACTCCTCCAAGGCAATGTCAACATCGGCCTGCGCAGAAAGCAGGCCCGGAAAAAGACAAGGAGCAGCGGTCTGCTCCTTGCACCTGACACCCGATCGGATAGATTCGCGGGAAAATGGTTCCCGCGAATCCTTTTCCGTTACTGCTTTGCCGCGGTGATGTCCGCCTTGGCGTCGATGCCCAGCGTATAGTTGAGCGAAACGTGATGGTAACGGCCGTTGGTATGGTCGTCATGGATTGCGAAACCAATGTTGTAGGTCTTGCCTGCCACCATGGCAATGTCACCCTCACCGCCGGCAAACTTGCGCGTGAAGGTCACGACCCACTCGTCGCCCTTCTTCTCGCCCTTGGCCTCGACCAGGGCCTTGCCGCCTTCCATCACGCGCTTGTCGGCGATATAGCCGTCGAACTTGGCGCCCTTGCTGGTCCACTGGATCAGGTCGTAGTACTTGCCGCTGGCAAGACTGCCGTCCTTGACATACTTGGTTTTCTTGTCGTCCTTGGCGTCGGGCATGGTACGGGCGTCGCCATGGCAGCTCTCCCAGCAACCGGAAAGAACCGCACGCTCGATTTTGTTGTCGTCGAACAGCACAGTCAGCTTGACCTGGTTGTCCTTGTCCATTTTCTCAGCGCCGCCGGCAGGCTGCTTCCAGGTGAAGCGCATGTAGAGATTGGCGCCGTCGTGCGATGCCTGAACCGTGACGGGGATGGAGCCGGCCTTGCCCTTGATGGGCTTTGGCTCGATCTTCTGGCCGGTCACCATCTTTTGGCCCATTTCGGCTGCTTCCGGTTCATGGCAGGATGCACAGGACTCGCCCTTCTTCATCCCGCGCGCGCCACCATGCTCGGTGCCTTTGGTGATCCATTCGATCGGCGACACGCCCGGATAGAACACGGTGATTTTCTTGCCTGGCGCCTTGCTCCAGTCGGGCGCAGCCATCGCTCCGCCCGCGCCGAGCGCAAGCACCAGACCGGCGGCAGATGCTGTGATCAGATTTTGCATGGCCAACTCCTTGGTTACAGGTTGAAATCGCTTGTTGATTATAGAACGTATCAGCACCTCGAAGGATGACAGGACTTACTCCTCGTCGTCTTCCTTCATGCCCTGCGGTTTCGTGTGGGCGATGCCCTTGTGGCAGTCGATGCAGGTGTCGCCGTCCTTCATGGCCAGTTCGTGCTGCTTCTTGGCGCGCTGCTTCTGCTTCTCCGGATCCATGCTGGCCAGGTCGTGGCAGTTGCGGCATTCCAGCGAGTTGTTGGCCTTCATGCGCTTCCACTCGCGCTCGGCCAGCGTCAGGCGCTTGGCCTCGAACTTCTCGCGCGTGTCGATGGTGCCGGTAACCTTGCCATAGACTTCGCGCGTGGCCTGGATCTTTCTCAGCATCTTCGGGCCCCATTCCTTGGGCACGTGGCAGTCGGAGCAGACGGCGCGCACGCCAGTGCGGTTGCTGTAGTGGATGGTCTTCTTGTATTCCTCATAGACGTTGTCGCGCATCTCGTGACAGCCGATGCAGAACGTCTCCGTGTTGGTCGCTTCCACCACGGTGTTGAAGCCGCCCCAGAAGATGACACCGCCGAAAAAACCGGCCACCAGCAGGGTCAGCAACGAATATTTGGCGCTGGGATGGCGCAGAGCCTGCCAGAGCCGGCCTGCAAAAGAGGGGGTGCCTTTATCGGACACTTGAATTTCCCGTGTTGTGTTCTGAGAAGCTGAAATTGCCCTGCCTGAAAAAACCCGGGGGCACTAGGCCCCCGGGTTGTGCTGCTCACTGCGACGATCAGTAGATATCGTGCACCGTGTTATAGACGTTGAACTTGCCGGTCGGGGTGATCATCCTCGGATCGGTGATCACCTTCTTCAGCTTCAAAGTTTTGTCGTCATATATCACGATGGCCGACTGGTCGGTCTTGCCGCCCCAGAGGGAAATCCAGACCTCGGAACCATCCGCGCTGTATTCCTGATGGACCGCGCGGCGCAACGCCTTGGTCACCGGCAGGCCGGAATCCTTGGCGACGTCGACCTTGACCGGAGGCTTCGACAGATCCTTCAGGTCGAACACGTAGTTCACCTCGGCGGTTTCACGCTCGGGACTCATCGGCAGGTCTACCCACAGTTTGGATGACTTCGGATGGGTCTTGACGAACAGGTTGCCGGCAGCCGGAACCTTCAGTTCCTCGACGACTTTCCAGTTGTACTGCTTGAACTTCGCATGCTCCTTCTTCTCGGAAGGCGTCGAGATCAGCGAAACCACCGCATCGCCCAAGTGACCGGTCGCCCAGACGGGGCCGTACTTCGGATGCATGAAGTTGGCGCCGCGGCCCGGGTGCGGAATCTTCTTGGTGTCGATCAGGGCGGCCAGCTTGCCGGTCTTGGTGTCGACCGCCGCCACCTTGTGGGAGGCGTTCGCCGCGACGAGGAAGTAGCGCTTGGAAGCATCCCAGCCGCCGTCATGCAGGAACTTGGCGGAATTGATGGTGGTCGTCTTCAGGTTGTTGATGTCGCTGTAGTCCACCAGCAGGATCATGCCGGTTTCCTTGACGTTCACCACCCACTCGGGCTTGATGTGCGAGGACACGATCGAGGCCACGCGCGGCTCGGGGTGATACTCGCCATCCACCGTCATGCCGCGGGTCGACACGACCTTGAGCGGCTTCAGCGTGTCACCGTCCATGATCGAGTACTGGGGCGGCCAGTAGGAACCGCCGATCAGGTACTTGTCCTCGTAGCCCTTGAACTTGGAGGTATCCACCGAGCGGGCGTCGGAACCGATCTTGATGGTCGCTACGGTCTTGGGCTTCTCGAACCAGAGGTCGATCAGCGTCACCAGTCCGTCGCGGCCCACCGTGTAGACATAGCGGCCGGACAGCGACAGGCGCGAGATATGCACCGCGTAGCCGGTATCAAGAACTTCCCAGATCTGCTTGGTATCGCCGTCGATCAGGGCCAGCTTGCCGGTGTCGCGCAGGGTGGTGGCGAAGACGTTGTTCAGGTTGATCTTGCTCATCTGCTTGGTCGGGCGGTCCTTGACCGGCACGATGAGCTTCCAGGAATCCTGCATGTCCTTCAGACTGAACTCGGGCGGCACGTCCGGGGTGTGCTGGATGTAGCGCGCTACGATGTTGATTTCTTCCTTGGTCAGGATGTCGTCGTAGTTGACCATCCCGCCTTCGGTGCCGAGAGCAGTGATTTTCGCCAAGCGGTCAGTGCCCAGCTTGAGCGTGCCGCCGGACGTTTCCTTGCCCTCCTTGTCCTTCTTGCTCCAGGCCGGCTCCAGGTTCTTGCCGGTGGCGCCCTTGCGCAGCACGCCATGACAGCCGGCGCAGCGCTCGAAATAGATCTTCTTGCCGATTGCCTTCTCTTCCGGCGTCATCGGTGGAGCGCCTTCCTGGGCGTAGGCGACATTGAACAGCCCGGCCAGCGCCATCGGCAAAGCCGCCAGACGCAGGGAACCGGAAATCGAATTACGTTTCTGCATGTGTTTCTCCCTCAACGAAGAACCCGGTAAATGGAAAGAGCCCAAAAAATAAACGGTTTTTGTGCTGACGCAAGATTCTGCCTATTGCAGGCCTGCTTCCTTGATTTTTATCAAACTAACGCACTGTCCAAGTTAAAAAGGCTTGGGAAATGGCTCTCATGCTTGGTGCCGGGAGGGGGAATCGAACCCCCACAGTGTTGCCACCGGCGGATTTTGAGTCCGCTGCGTCTACCAATTCCGCCATCCCGGCTGGGAGTTCTCGCGCTTGCGCCCTCATGGAGAACGAACCCGCGTAAAATCACGGGCCGCGCGAAGAACGTGCATTATCCCGCATCCAACGCCTCCGAATCAAACAAAAATGCCGCTCACACTGGCCGACTTCGATTATGACCTGCCGCCGGAACTGATCGCCCAGTCCCCACTGCCCGAGCGCACGGCCAGCCGCCTGTTGGTCATAAATGATGGGCATGTTGGGGACAGGCGCTTCGCCGATTTGCCCGAACTGCTGCGTGCGGGCGACCTGCTGGTGCTCAACGACACGCGCGTCGTGCATGCCCGCCTGCATGGCGTCAAGGACAGCGGCGGCCAGGTGGAGGTGCTGATCGAACGTCCCGTCGGCCATCATGAGGCGCTGGCCCAGGTGCGTGCGAGCCATGCCCCAAAGCCGGGCAGCCGGCTCATGCTTGAAGACGTGCTGGACGTCGAGGTGATCGCCCGCGAGGGCGAGTTTTTTCTGCTGCGCTTCCCCGGACCAGACGATCTGGTGGACCTCCTCGAAAGGCATGGCAAGCTGCCGCTGCCCCCCTACATCCAGCGCCGGGCGGAGGATGCCGACGAAGCACGGTATCAGACGGTGTATGCGCGGGAGCGCGGTTCGGTGGCCGCACCCACGGCCGGCCTGCACTTCGATCCGGCCCTGCTCGATGCGCTGCGCGCCAAGGGGGTGGAACTCGCCTGGCTGACACTGCATGTCGGCGCCGGCACTTTTCAGCCGGTGCGGGTCGAGGACCTCGCTCGCCATTGCATGCACCGCGAGCGCTACGTCATTCCCGCCGAAACCGTCAGCGCCCTGGCCACTGCGCGCGCGCGCAGCGGACGCGTCATCGCGGTCGGCACAACCAGCCTGCGCGCGCTGGAAGCCGCAGCACAGGAAGGCGATATCCTCGCCGGACCGGGCGAAACCGGGCTCTTCATCCTGCCCGGTTTCCGCTTTAGAACGGCGGACGGCCTCATCACCAATTTCCATTTGCCGAAATCGACCCTGTTGATGCTGGTGTCGGCCTTCGGCGGCCTGGAGAACATGCGCCGTGCCTACGCCCATGCCGTAGCCGAGCGCTACCGTTTCTTCAGCTATGGCGACGCCATGTTCATTTCACGGCAGGATGCAACAAACAGCCATCCCCCCCACCCCCTTCCCGAGGAAGGGGGTGACGGTAGTTCGCCGCTACGCGACTCCATGCAGGTGAATGCGCCGCCCTTGGGGCGGCCCGGCAGGCGGCGCTCATGAAGTTCGAACTTCTCGCCACCGATGGTTCGGCCCGCCGCGGCAAGCTGACCCTGGCGCACGGCGTCGTCGACACGCCGGCCTTCATGCCGGTCGGCACCTATGGCGCGGTCAAGGCCATGGCGCCGGACGAGGTAAAAGCCCTCGGCGCGCAGGTCGTGCTCGGCAACACCTTCCATCTGTGGCTGCGACCGGGTCTGGAAGTCATCGCCGCGCACGGCGGCCTGCACCGTTTCATGGGCTGGGACGGGCCGATCCTCACCGACTCGGGCGGCTTCCAGGTCTTCAGCCTGGGGGCGCTGCGCAAGATCAGCGAAGAAGGCGTCAGGTTTGCCTCGCCGGTAAACGGCGACCGGCTGTTCCTCACGCCGGAGGAGTCCATGCGTATCCAGCGCGTGCTGAATTCCGACGTCGTCATGATCTTCGATGAATGCACGCCTTATCCCGCCACGCCAGACGAAGCGGGCAAGTCGATGCGCCTGTCGCTGCGCTGGGCCGAGCGCTCCAGGCTTGCGCATGAGGGCAATTCCAACGCCTTGTTCGGCATCGTCCAGGGCGGCATGTTTGAAGACCTGCGCGACGAGTCCCTCGCCGGCCTGATGCAAATCGGCTTCGACGGCTTCGCCATTGGCGGACTCTCGGTGGGCGAGCCCAAAGCCGACATGCAGCGCATCCTCGCCCACACTGCGCCGCGGCTGCCGCAGGATAGGCCGCGCTACCTGATGGGAGTCGGCACGCCGGAAGACCTGGTCAACGCCGTGCAGCAGGGCATCGACATGTTCGACTGCGTTCTGCCGACGCGCAACGCACGCAACGGCTGGCTGTTCACCCGCCACGGCACGGTGAAGATCCGCAACGCCGCCCACGCGACCGACACGCAGCCACTCGACGAGACCTGCCCTTGTTATACCTGCCGTAATTTCACCCGCGCCTATCTGCACCACCTGCAGCGGGTCAATGAAATTCTCGGCGCGCGCTTGAACACCCTGCACAACCTCTTCTACTACCAGCAACTCATGGCGGAACTGCGCGAGGCCATCACCGCCGGGCGGCTCGACAACTATGTCGCGGCTTTCCGTGCATTGCGCCAAAAGTAGGCGGACTACGGCAGCCAAGCTGTTATAATTTCGCGGTTTTTCAATTCTTTCACGGAGACAAACGTGCTGATTTCAAATGCCTGGGCGCAAGCCGCCCCCGCCGCCGGTGGCGATCCGACCAGCGGCCTGATGGGCATGCTGCCCATCCTCCTGATGTTCGTCGTCCTGTGGTTCCTCATGATCCGGCCGCAGATGAAACGCTCCAAAGAGCACAAGGCGATGGTGGAAGCCATGCAGAAGGGCGACGAGGTGCTGACCAACGGCGGCATCGCCGGCCGCATCACCAAGATGGGCGAGACCTATATCGGCATTGAGGTCGCAGAAAACGTCGAAATCTCGGTACAGAAGACCGCCATCACCGCCATCCTGCCCAAGGGCACACTGAAGACCCTTTGAGGCGCAAGGGGTGAGGAGTAATAACCTCGCAATCCCGCCCCTCTTCTCACTCTTCTCTCCTCACTCCTCACGCTTTCCATGAACCGTTACCCGCTCTGGAAATACATCCTTATCGCTGTCGCGATGATCTTTGGCATGCTGTACACCTTGCCCAATTTCTATGGCGAGGCGCCGGCGGTGCAGGTCTCCAGCATCAAGACGGCCATCAAGGTCGATATGAAACTGTTTGGCCGCGTCGAGGAAACCCTGAAGGCGGCGGGAATCGCGCACCATGGCATCTTTGTCGACCAGAACAGCGTACGCGCCCGCTTCGGCGACGCCGAAACGCAGCTCAAGGCCAAGGACATCATCGAGCGCGCGCTGAATCCCGATCCAGAGAACGCCTCCTACGTGGTGGCGCTCAACCTGCTGTCCCGTTCGCCTGCCTGGCTCACGTCGTTGCACGCCCAGCCCATGTACCTTGGACTAGACCTTCGCGGCGGTGTGCATTTTCTTCTGCAGGTCGACATGAAGGGGGCGCTGAGCAAGCGACTCGACTCTACGGCCGCCGACCTGCGCTCCATGCTGCGTGACAAGAACGTGCGTCACACGGGCATCGCGCGCGAGCGCGACCTGCTTTCCATCCGCTTCCGCGATGCCGAAACACGGAACAAGGCGCGCGCCGTCATCGAGGTTGGCCAGCCCGACCTGCAGCTGACGGAAGTCCAGGACGGCGCGGACTTCAAGCTGAACGCCACGCTCAAGCCGGAGGCGCAGAAACGCATCCAGGAATTCTCCCTCAAGCAGAACATCACCACCCTGCACAACCGCATCAACGAGCTCGGCGTGGCCGAGCCGATCATCCAGCAACAGGGCGCCGACCGCATCGTCGTGCAGTTGCCCGGCGTGCAGGACACGGCCAAGGCGAAGGACATCCTCGGCCGTACAGCCACTCTGGAAGTCCGCCTGGTGGATGATGAGAACAGCCAGAACCCGGCGGTCATGGACGAAGCCGCCAAGGGGCAACCCCCGGTCGGCACGGAGTATTACATCGAGCGCAGCGGCGCGCCGCTGCTGGTGAAGAAGCAGGTCGTCCTCACCGGCGACCGCCTCACCGATGCCCAGCCCGGTTTCGACAATCAGACGCAGGAGCCGGCGGTGCACCTGACCCTCGATTCTGCCGGCGCACGCATCTTCAAGGACGTCACGCGGGATAACGTCGGCCGGCGCATGGCCATCCTGCTCATCGAGAAGGGCAAGGGCGAGGTCATCACGGCCCCGGTGATCCGCACCGAGATCGGCGGCGGCCGCGTGCAGATCTCCGGTCGCATGAGCACAGTGGAAGCCAATGACGTCGCCCTGCTGCTGCGCGCAGGCAGCCTCGCTGCGCCGATGGATATCATCGAGGAACGCACCATCGGCCCGAGCCTCGGCGCCGAAAACATCGAGCGCGGCTTCAACTCCACGCTTTACGGCTTTGCCGCCATCGCCGTGTTCATGAGTATCTACTACCTGATGTTCGGCCTGATCTCGGTGGTGGCGCTGTCCACCAACCTGTTGCTGCTGATTGCTCTGCTGTCGATGCTGCAGGCGACGCTGACCCTGCCGGGCATCGCCGCCATCGCGCTCACCCTCGGCATGGCCATCGACGCCAACGTGCTGATCAACGAACGCATCCGCGAAGAACTGCGCAATGGTGTCAGTCCTCAGGCTGCCATCACCGCCGGCTACGAGCGCGCCTTCGGCACCATTCTCGATTCGAACGTGACTTCGCTCATCGCCGGCCTGGCGCTGCTCATCTTCGGCTCCGGCCCGGTGCGCGGCTTCGCCGTAGTGCATTGCCTGGGCATCCTGACCTCGATGTTCAGTGCGGTGGTGGTCTCGCGCGGCATCGTCAATCTGGTCTATGGCAGCCGGCGCAAGCTGGCCAAGCTGTCGATCGGCAACGTGGCCTGGAAATAATCATGGAATTCTTCAAGATCAAGAATGACATCCCCTTCATGCGCCATGCGCTGGTGTTCAACGTCATTTCGGTGATCACCTTCCTGGCGGCCGTCATTTTCCTGGCAACGAAGGGATTGAATTTCAGCGTCGAGTTCACGGGCGGAACCCTGATCGAGGTGGAATATTCGCAAGCGGCGGACACGCAGAAAATCCGCGAGTCGCTCGCCAAGGTCAATTACACGGACACGCAGGTAGTGAACTTCGGCAGCAGCCGCGACGTGCTGATCCGCATGCCGCTCAAACCCGGCCAGGACTCGGCGGCGCTGGGCAACAATGTCATGGGCGTGCTGCAGGCGGAAAATCCCGACGCGCAACTCAAGCGCGTCGAATTCGTCGGTCCGCAGGTCGGCAGGGAGCTGGCGGAGAACGGCGCCATCGCCCTCCTGCTGGTGGTGATCGGCATCATCATTTATCTGGCCATGCGCTTCGAATGGCGCTTCGCCGTCTCCGCCATCATCGCCAACCTGCACGATGTGATCATCATCCTCGGTTTCTTCGCCTTCTTCCAGTGGGAATTCTCGCTGGCGGTGCTGGCCGCCGTGCTGGCGGTGCTGGGCTACTCGGTGAACGAGTCGGTGGTGGTATTCGACCGGGTGCGGGAGAACCTCAGGAAGATGCGCAAGGCGACGATCCCGCAAGTCATCGACAACGCCATCACGCGCACCATCAGCCGCACCATCATCACCCACGGCAGCACCCAGTTGGCGGTGCTCTCCATGCTGATCTTCGGCGGCGAAGTGTTGCACTATTTCGCGCTGGCCTTGACCATCGGCATCCTCTTCGGCATCTACTCCTCGGTACTGGTGGCCAGCCCGCTGGTGATGTGGCTCGGCATCTCGCGCGAGCAGTTCATCAAGCCGCAGAAGCCCAAGGAAGAAGCTGTCGTTTGAAAGTCAGCCGCCACAGGACGGCGAAGGCCCGCCTAGGCGGGCCTTTTTCTTGTGCGCCTGCCCCGTTCAGGCATAAAACACGTGCTTGACGCGTAACGTCCGACCCTCCTCCAGCAGCGCCAGCAGTCGGTCGACGTTGGGATGCTTGCCGGGGTGGGCGCGAGCGTCCTCGGTGTGCTCGGCGAAGAGTTCCAGGCCGGCGCGCGCCGCATCGGGCGTAATGGCGCCGTAAATATGAGCGAGGTGATTGTAGAGGGTCAGCGATCCCACCTGGCCAGGTTTGTGCGCTATGGTCGCAACGACTTCCTCGCCGTCGAGAAGGCGGATCGCTTCCAGGTGCGCCACACCGGGCATCTTTTTCAGGTTCTCGGCAAAAGGCATATCAAATTCTCTTGGCCAGTTCTGCCGCCTTGCCGACATAGCTCCAAGGCGTCATGGCCAGCAGCCGCTGCTTCTCGTCCGCTGGAATCTTCAGCCCCTGGATGAAGCCATGCAGGCCCTCGCGCGTAATGCCCTTGCCGCGCGTGAGTTCCTTCAACTGCTCGTAGGGATTCTCCACGCCGTAACGGCGCATCACCGTCTGCACCGGTTCGGCCAGCACTTCCCAGCAATCGGCCAGGTCCTCGCGCAGGCGCGCCGGGTCGGCTTCCAGCTTGCCCAGGCCCTTGAGGCAGGAGTCGTAGGCCAGCAACGTGTAGCCGAAGGCCACCCCCATATTGCGCAGGACGGTCGAGTCGGTCAGGTCGCGCTGCATGCGGGAGACCGGCAGCTTGTCGGCCAGGTGGCGCAAGGTCGCGTTGGCCAGCCCGAGATTGCCCTCCGAATTCTCGAAGTCGATCGGATTCACCTTGTGCGGCATGGTGCTGGAGCCGATCTCGCCATCATTCAGCTTCTGCCTGAAATAGCCCAGCGAGATGTACATCCAGAGGTCGCGGTTCAGGTCGAGCAGGATGGTGTTGGCGCGGGCGATGGCATCGAACAACTCGGCCATGGCGTCATGCGGCTCGATCTGGATGGTGTAGGGATTGAATTCCAGGCCGAAGGATTCGATGAAGCGGCGCGCGAAGGCCTCCCAGTCGAAGGCCGGATAAGCCGCCATGTGCGCGTTGTAGTTGCCCACCGCGCCGTTGAACTTGGCGGTGAGCGACACCGCCGCGATGCGCATGCGGGCGCGCTGGAGGCGCGCCGCCACGTTGGCCACCTCCTTGCCCAGCGTGGTCGGGCTGGCCGGCTGGCCGTGGGTGCGCGAGAGCATCGGCTGTTCGGCATGCTCGTGCGCCAGTTCGACCAGCCGGCCGATGAGGGCATCCAGTGCCGGCAGCAGGTTGGCCTCACGCGCATCCCGCAGCATCAGGGCGTGCGAAATATTGTTGATGTCTTCGGAGGTGCAGCCGAAGTGGATGAACTCCGCCACCGCCATCACCTCGGCGTTGTCGGACAGACGCTCCTTGAGCCAGTATTCCATCGCCTTGACGTCGTGATTGGTGCGCGCCTCGATGGCCTTGATGGCCTCGCCGTCGGTGGCGGAAAACGATGACGCCACGCCATCCAGTTCGGCCTGCGTGTCAGCGGAAAAGGCCGGGATCTCGGCAAAATGCGGCTCGGCCGCCAGGGCCTTGAGCCAGGCCACCTCGACCCGCACGCGGTTGCGAATCAGGCCGAATTCCGAAAAATGCGCGCGGAGCGCCTCCACTTTTCCGGCATAGCGGCCATCGAGGGGGGAAAGAGCAGTCAGCGGAGTCAGGGTCATGTACGTGAACCAATTGATATCAGGCGGATTTTATCATGGCGTGGAGAGCCGCCCGGGTACGCTATGACATACGTCACGGTCGCTTCAAAGGGCGGTGCTATAATCGCGGCGCACTGAAATCTGCGGCACAAAATAATGAAACTGATCGCCTCCCTGACAAGCCCCTATGCGCGCAAGGCGCGCATCGTCCTCGCGGAAAAGAAGATCGACTACGACCTCGTTCTCGACAATCCCTGGAGCGAGGACACCGGCGTGCCGAATCTGAATCCGCTCGGCAAGGTTCCGGTGCTGATTCTCGACGACGAGAGCACGCTGTTCGATTCCCGCGTCATCGTCGAATACCTGGACAGCGTCACCCCCAACAATCGCCTGCTGCCGGCTTCCGGCCGCGAACGTATCCGCATCAAGCGCTGGGAGGCTCTGGCCGATGGGGTGCTCGACGCCGCGGTGGCGGCCTTCCTCGAAGCCAAGCGATCCAAGGTGGAGCAAAGCGCAACCTGGATCGCGCGTCAGCGCGAGAAAATAGGGCGTTCTCTTGAAATGATGTCCGAAGAACTCGGCGAGCAGGCCTGGTGCAGCGGCAATGCCTTCTCGCTGGCCGATGTCACCTTCGGGGTCACGCTGGGTTACCTGGATTTCCGCTTTCCCGACATCAAGTGGCGCGAACACGCCAATCTGGCGCGTCTCTATGATGAATTGATGGCGCGGCCGTCCTTCGCGGAGACGGCGCCGCAGGGATAAGAGTCAGTCCCTGCAATACGGCGGCTATTCGATGATGCCGCCGCCTAGGCACACTTTCGAGTCGTAAAGCACCACGCTCTGCCCCGGCGTCGCCGCCCATTGCGGCTGGGCGAAAATCACCTCGCAGCGTTCTGCACTCACCGTTTCCACCTCGCAGGGCGCATCCGGCTGGCGGTAGCGCGTCTTTGCCGTATACACCCAGTGCGTGTGCGGTCGATTTTTTTCAGCCTCGCCGCTCACCCACGATAAATCGATGGCCTTCAGCCGGTCCGCCAGCAGCGCCGGATGGTCATGGCCCTGCACGACGTAGAGGACGTTTTTATCCATGTCCTTGCCCGCCACGTACCAGGCATCGTGATCGCCGTCCTTTTGGCCGTCCTTTTGGCCGCCCTGGTCGCCTCCGGCGATGCCACCAATTCCCAAACCCTTGCGCTGCCCCAGCGTGTGGTACATCAAACCGTGATGCTCGCCCACGAGCTTGCCGCCATCGAGGGTGCGGATCTCGCCGGGCTGGCGCGGGATATAGCGCTCGAGGAACTCCTTGAAGGGCCGTTCGCCGATGAAGCAGATGCCGGTCGAGTCCTTCTTGGCGAAATTCGGCAGGCCGGCCTGCTCTGCCATCTTCCGCACTTCGCGCTTATAGACTTCGCCGAGCGGGAACAGCGTCTTCGACAACTGCGTCTGGTTGAGCCGGTAGAGGAAATAGCTCTGATCCTTGGTGCCGTCCTCGGCCTTGAGCAACTGGAACGCGCTGCCCATCTCGGTCGGCGCCTCGCGCACCTGGGCATAGTGGCCGGTGGCGATCTTCCCGGCGCCCAGCGCCAGGGCGTGGTCGAGAAAGGCCTTGAACTTGATCTCGGCGTTGCACAGCACGTCGGGGTTGGGCGTGCGGCCGGCCCTGTACTCGCGCAGGAACTCGGCGAACACCCGTTCCTTGTACTCGGCGGAAAAATTCACCACTTCAAGGTCGACGCCGAGGATGTCGCACACGGCGGCGACATCGATCAGATCCTGGCGCGAAGAGCAGTATTCCGCGTCGTCGTCATCCTCCCAGTTCTTCATGAAGAGGCCGACGACCTTCCAGCCCTGCTGCTTGAGAAGCATCGCCGCGACGGAGGAATCCACCCCGCCCGACATGCCCACCACGACGGTTCCCTGGCTCATTTTTCGTAATGCGTAATCAAGTCGAGGCTAAAACGGCGACCGGCGAGATAGTCGCGTACGCACTGCATCACCAGCGGGCTGCGGTGGCGCGCGTGCTCCGCGGCGATCTCCTCGGGCGTCAGCCACAGGGCGCGCAGGATGCCATGATCCAGCGCCCGCTCCGCCTCCACACCGAGCAGACGGCCGCCGAAGGCAAAGCGCAGGTAAGTCACATCGCCGTCTGGCCGGCGCCACTGATAAACGCCCACCAGGTATTCCGGCAGGAAGCGGTGGGCGGTTTCCTCCAGCGCTTCGCGCGCCGCCGCGTCCACCAGCGACTCCCCTTCGTCGAGGTGCCCGGCCGGCTGATTGAAGCGGATGCCCTCGTCGGTGTCCTCCTCGACGATCAGAAAGCGGCCGTCGCGCTCGATCATCGCGGCGACCGTGACATTGGGTTTCCAGAGGTGATCCATCAAGTAATTTTACCGCGTCCCCCGGGTGCGATAAAATCCTTCTTTATCCAAAAGAGCCGGAGAAACAATCATGTCCATGGCCGACCGCGACGGCTTCATCTGGCACGACGGCAAACTCGTGCCCTGGCGCGAGGCGACGACCCACGTCCTCACTCACTCCCTGCACTACGGCCTGGCTGTTTTCGAGGGGCTGCGCGCCTACAAGACCGTCGACGGCCCCGCCATCTTCCGCCTCAAGGAGCACACTGACCGGCTGTTCAATTCGGCGCACATCTACATGATGAAGATGCCGTACGACAAGGAGACCCTGATGGAAGCGCACAAGGAAGTGGTGCGCGCCAACAAGCTGGAATCCTGCTATCTGCGGCCGATCGCCTTCTACGGTTCGGAGAAGATGGGCGTCTCGCCGAAAGGCGCGCAGGTGCATGTGTCCATCGCCGCCTGGCCGTGGGGCGCCTACCTGGGCGAGGAAGGGCTCGCCAAGGGCATCCGCGTGAAAACCTCGAGCTATGCGCGCCACCACGTCAACGTCTCGATGTGCCGCGCCAAGTATTCCGGCACTTACGCCAACTCGATCCTGGCCAACATGGAAGCCACCGAGCACGGCTACGACGAGGCGCTGCTGCTCGACGTGGACGGTTTCGTCGCGGAAGGCGCCGGCGAGAACCTCTTCGTCGTCAAGGATGGCCAGATCTACGAGCCGGAGATCGCCTCCGCCTTGGTCGGCATCACGCGCGCCACGGTGATCCAACTGGCAAAGGAACTGGGCTACGAGGTGAAGGCCAAGCGCCTCACCCGCGACGATATCTACATCGCCGACGAGGCCTTCTTCACCGGCACCGCCGCCGAGGTAACGCCGATCCGCGAACTCGACAGCCGGATCATCGGCGCCGGCAAGCGCGGCCCGGTCACGGAAAAGATCCAGAGCCTGTTCTTCGACGTGGTCAACGGCAAGGTGCCGGCCCACAAGGACTGGCTGGCCAAGGTTTGAGAGGGCTGAAAATGGCTGAAGCAAACGACACCGCCCGCAGCGTCGCCGTCACCGCGCACGACCTGCCGCTGCATTGCCCGCGGCCGGACGCGCCGCTGTGGGCGAGACATCCGCGCGTCTTCCTCGATCCGCTGAAGACCGGCGAGGCGGCCTGCCCGTATTGCGGCACGCGCTACACCTTCAGCGGCGAGGCGCCCAAGGGGCATCACTAGCCGAGTGAGGAGAGAGGAGTGAGGTGTGAGGAGCATAACCCTCGCAGCGCATGTGCGTGAATTGCCCCTCACTCCTCTCTCCTTACACCTCACTGATGAAAATCCTCATCGTCG
This sequence comes from uncultured beta proteobacterium, assembly GCA_947084915.1. Taxonomy (GTDB): domain Bacteria; phylum Pseudomonadota; class Gammaproteobacteria; order Burkholderiales; family Rhodocyclaceae; genus Desulfobacillus. Next base: position 92,375 of record CAMTUN010000002.1, read on the forward strand.
CCCCCTCCTGGATCGGCGACACGATCCTGGCGCAGCCGCTGTTCAAACGGCTGCATGAAAAACATTCTGGGCTGATCCTCGATGCCTTCGCGCCGCCCTGGGCGGCGCCGGTGCTGGCGCGCATGCGCGAAGTGCGGCGCGTCATCCCCAATCCCTTCATCCACGGCGAATTCAACCTGACGGGGCGCTGGCGCGCCGGGCGCGCACTGGCGCGCGAAGGCTACGACGCCGCCATCGTCCTGCCGAACTCCTGGAAGTCCGCCCTGCTGCCCTTCTTCGCCGGCATCCCGCAGCGCATCGGCTTCCTCGGCGAGGCACGCCGCGGCCTGCTCAACCGCGTCCACCGCTACGACGAAGCCGCCCTGCCGCAATTGGCCGCGCGTTATGCGCTGCTGGCGGAGGACGTCGGCGCCACAGCGCCCGCGCCGATGGGCGAGCCGAAGCTCGAAGTGGCGGCGGATGCCGTGCGCGCCACGCTCGCCGCGCTCGGCCTCGCTGACACACCGGCGCCGATCGCCTTCTGCCCCGGCGCGGAATACGGCCCGGCCAAGCGCTGGCCGGCGACGCATTTCGCCGAACTGGCGCGCCGTCTCGTGGAGGCTGACTTTCCGGTCTGGCTGATCGGTTCGGCCAAGGACGCCCCCTTCGGCGTGGAGATCGCGCGCTTGTCCGGCGGCGCCTGCCGCAACCTGTGCGGCAGAACCGACCTCGCGCAAGCCATCGACCTGCTCTCCTGCGCGCGGCTGGTGGTGAGCAACGACTCGGGCCTGATGCATGTTGCCGCCGCTCTGCAGCGCCCGCTGGTGGCCCTCTACGGTTCGTCCAGCCCGGCCTACACACCACCCTTGTCACAACAGACGCGTATCCTCGACCTTGGACTGGAATGCAGCCCCTGCTTCAAGCGCGAATGCCCGCTTGGGCATTTCAAGTGCATGAACGATCTGTCGCCCACAATGGTGCTGGAAGCCGCCAAGGAAGCGCTACGATGACCACGCGATTCTTCGCCACCCCGCAAGACGCCGCAGCGGCCTTCTACGACGCGCTGGAGCGCGCCGATCTCGACGCCATGATGGCCATCTGGGCCGAGGACGAGGAAGTCTTCTGCACCCACCCCAACGGCGAGCGCCTGACCGGCTTTGCCGCCGTGCGTGAAAGCTGGCGACAGGTTTTCTCCAGCGGCCCGCGCGCCAGCGTGCGCCTGGGCGATCAGGTGCATCGCCAGGGCATCCTGCTGGACCTGCACAGCCTGCATGAGCACTACACCGTGCCGGGGGAGGAGACGCCGCGCCCGCCTGTCATCGCCAGCCACGTCTATGTGCGCGGCGCGCAAGGCTGGCACCTGCTGTCGCGCCACGCATCCAGCGCGCCGGGTGCGGTAACCGCCGACGTTTCCGCCACATTGCATTGATCGCCTACACAGCACCGGCCTGGCTGCCCGGCGGCCATGCCCAGACGATCTGGCCGATCCTGCGCAAGGGCGCGCCGCCCCCCTATCGGCGCGAACGCTGGGACACCCCCGACGGGGATTTTATCGACGTCGACTGGCTGGCCATGCCGGAAGACGCCGGCGCGCCGCTGGTTGTGCTCTTCCACGGCCTCGAGGGCAGTTCTGCCAGCCACTACGCCGGCGCGTTGATGCATGCCCTGGCGCAGCGTGGCTGGGGCGGCGCGGTGCCGCATTTCCGCGGCTGCTCGGGCGAACCCAACCGCCTGCCACGCGCCTACCACTCGGGCGATTCGGAGGAGATCGACTGGATTCTGCGCCGCATGCGCGAGCGATTCCCGCAGCGGACAATTTTCGCGGCGGGCGTCTCCCTCGGCGGCAATGCGCTTCTCAAGTGGGCCGGCAAACAGGAAGGGGCGGCGTGCGGCGTGGTGCAGGCCGTCGCTGCGGTATGCGCCCCGCTCGACCTCACCGCCGCCGGGCAGGCCCTGCAGCAGGGTTTCAGCCTCGCCTATGCGAAGCACTTTCTCGTCTCGCTGAAAGCGAATTCGAAGGCGAAGCTGGCGCGTTTCCCCGAAGTGTTCGACGCCGCGCGCATGCAGGCGGCGAGAACACTGTACGACTTCGATGACGCCGTCACGGCACCCCTGCACGGTTTCGCCAGTGCCACCGACTACTGGCTGCGCGCCAGCAGCAAGCCCTGGCTGGGTGGTGTGCGCCTGCCCACGCTGGTACTGAATGCCCGCAATGATCCCTTTCTGCCGCACCATGCCCTGCCCACCCCGCAACAGGTCTCCGCATCGGTCAAGCTCGACTATCCCGACGGCGGCGGCCATGTCGGTTTCGTCACCGGGCCGTTCCCGGGCCGCCTGGACTGGCTGCCGCAACGATTGCTCGCATTTTTCACCCATGCTGGATGATGGGATAATGATTGGAACACTCTGAGGTATACACCATGCAAATACCCGCCCCTGAAATCTTCAAGGCCTACGACATCCGCGGCATCGTCGGCAAAACCCTGACCAGCGAATCGGTGCTGTCCATCGGCCGCGCCATCGGCTCCGAAGCACGCGACCGAAAAGTGAAGACCATCGTCGTCGGCCGCGACGGACGGCTCTCCGGCCCGGAACTGTCCGGCGCCCTGATGGTGGGCATTTGCGCGGCGGGCGTCGATGTCGTCGATATCGGCATGGTGCCGACGCCGCTCGGCTACTTCGCCGCCCACCACCTGAAGACCGGCAGCGCAGTGCTGGTCACCGGCAGCCACAACCCGCCCGACTACAACGGCTTCAAGATCATGCTCGCCGGCGACACCCTGCACAGCACGGCCATCACGGCGCTGCGCACCCGCCTGGTCGAAGGCCGGCTCGCCTCGGGCAAGGGCAGGATCACGCAAGTTGATGTTCGCCAGGACTACCTGGATCGCATCGTCAAAGATGTGAAGCTGTCGCGCAAAATGAAGATCGTGGTGGACTGCGGCAACGGTGTCGCCGGCGCCATGGCTCCGGAATTGTTCCGCCGCATGGGCTGCGAACTGGTCGAGTTGTTCTGCGAGGTGGACGGCACCTTCCCCAACCACCATCCCGACCCGTCCAAGCCGGACAACCTGAAGGACGTCATCCGCGCGCTGCGGGACACCGACGCCGAGCTGGGACTGGCCTTCGACGGCGACGGCGATCGTCTCGGCGTGGTGACCAAGGACGGCGAGATCATCTATCCGGACCGCCAGCTGATGCTCTTCGCCGCCGACGTGCTGACGCGCAAGCCCGGTGCGCAGATCATCTACGACGTGAAATGCTCGCGCAACGTGGCGCGCTCGGTGCGCCATCAGGGCGGCCGGCCGCTTATGTGGAACACCGGCCATGCCCTCATCAAGGCCAAGCTGAAGGAGACCGGCGCACCGCTCGCCGGCGAGATGAGCGGCCACACTTTTTTCAAGGAGCGCTGGTACGGCTTCGACGACGGTCTCTACGCCGGTGCGCGCCTGCTGGAAATCGTCTCGCGCTGGAAGGACGCCAACTGGCCGCTGAAGCACCTGCCCAACGCGCTCTCCACGCCGGAACTCAACCTGAAGATGCAGGAAGGCGAGCCGCATGCCCTCATCGCCCGGCTGCAGAAGACAGCGAAGTTCGAGGGCGCACAGGAGGTCATCACGATCGACGGTCTTCGCGTGGAATACACCGACGGCTTCGGCCTGATGCGCGCCTCCAACACCACGCCGGTGCTGGTGCTGCGCTTCGAGGCCGACAGCGAAGCGGCGTTGCGGCGCATACAGAACGATTTCCGTCGCGTGCTGCGCACGGCCAAGCCGGATCTGCTGCTGGCGTTCTGAAAGATGAAGTAAAAAGGTTAAAGTTCTCCTCCGGACTGCCGTTATATCCGGAATGCATGCAATCGCGCCCGTTCCACCCGCCTCCCCCGACGCCGCCCACGAAATCTTCATCGGCCGCCAGCCGATCCTCGACCTGGGCAACCAGCTTTACGCCTACGAACTGCTCTTTCGCCAGGGCCGGCAGAACAGCGCCCAGGTCAGCGACGACCTCGCCGCCACGGCAACGGTGCTCAGTCACGTCTTCAACGAACTGGGCATCGAGGAGGCGCTCGGCCCCTACCTCGGCTTCATCAATCTGGATGCGCGCATGCTGATGAGCGACGCCATCGAAATGGTGCCGTGCGACAAATTCGTCCTCGAGGTCCTGGAAACCGTGGAAATCACCGGGGAAATCGTCGAGCGCTGCCAGTCGCTGAGGGCCATGGGCTTCACCCTCGCCATGGACGATTTCGTCGGCCTCGAGGAACGCCATCGCCCGCTCCTCGACCTCGCCGACATCGTCAAGATCGACATCATGGGCATGGACGAAGCGACGCTGGCGAACACCGTGGCCTCACTGAAGCCCTGGCCAGTGAAACTGCTGGCGGAGAAGGTGGACAGCGACGCCCAGGCGCAGCTTTGCCGGCAGCTCGGCTTCACCCTGTTTCAGGGTTACTACTTCGCCAAACCGGTGCTCGTCGCCGGCAAGAAGCTGTCCCAGTCTCAGGCGTCCCTGCTGCGCCTGGTCGGGCTCATCCTGGAAGATGCCGACACTGCAAAGCTGGAAAAGACGTTCAAGCTGGAGCCCGGCCTGACGCTGAACCTGCTGCGCCTGACCAACTCCGCTGCCAGCGGCGTGCGGCAGAAAATCACTTCGCTGCGCCACGCCATCACGGTACTCGGCCGCCGCCAGTTGCAGCGCTGGCTGCAACTCCTGCTCTACACCAATCCCGCCGCCGGCAGCGGCCTCGCCAGCCCGCTCATGCAACTGGCCGCCACGCGCGGGCGCTTCCTCGAGCTGGCCTCGGCCGGCCTGACCGGCGCCAGCCGCGAACTGGCGGACCATGCCTTCATGACCGGCATCATGTCGCTCATGCCCGCGCTGCTGCACGCGCCGATGGAGGACATCCTCAAGACCCTGCCCCTGCTGCCCGAGGTGCGGGAGGCGCTGGAAGCGCGCGCCGGCCCGCTCGGCAAGCTGCTCGCCCTGGCGGAAAGCCTGGAGTCGAACGACGCCGGGGCAAGTCGTGCCCAGATAGGGGAACTGCCCGGATTGAATTGCGACAATGTCAACCGCGCCCTCACCCAGGCACTCGCCTGGGCTGCCAGCATCAACCGCGAAGGGGCGGACTGACGGCTTTCAGGATGAGGGGGCGCAGCGTGTCGGGGAGACTGACTTTCCCGGCGAGCACGAAATCCCGCGCCGCCTGCGACATCTTCTGCCAGGTCTTGCGCAGGATGTCGATCCACTTCGCCTCGTCGTAGTCGGGGTGCCGGGCGGCAAAGCCCGTCAGGTAGTGTTCGAGGAAAACCAGATCGGTGACGTCCTCCAGCAACTGGGTTTCGTCATTCACCTTGAGGCCCTTCTTGCCGACAGCGGCCATGACCCGTCCGACCGTTTCCCCGTCGTAGCCGGTCTCGCGCATGATGGCGCCGGCAGTCTCGGCATGGAACTTGTACAGGCCCGTGCGCCACTGCAGATAGCCCTGGCGATCCATCGGGTAGCGCGAGCGCGGCGTCTTCCAGCGTTGGATATGCTGGGCGCGCACTGCCAATTGCACCGCCTCGGCGGCGTCCGGCGCGAAGCGCGCCAGCATGTCGCTCATGCGCTGCGCGTAGAGGAGTTCCTTGGGCTGGCCTTCATCAAGGTTGGGATCCTCCGCATTGGCGGCATCGAAGGCGGCGATCGTCGCCTCGAAACGTTTCCGGTCTGCAATCATTCGTTCACTCCGATTGGGGTTGTCTGCGCGCCAGCCAGTCGCGGATCGCCAGTCCCGTGCCGAAATCCCAGGGGCGCAGCTTCTCCGGCGGAATCAGGCGATATTCGGCGAGCTCCTCATTCAGCGCAATCTCGCCGTCGGCCACCACATGGTAGGCAAGGATGATCTCGTTCTTGCGCCGGAAGGGATAGATGCCGATGAGGGCGACGGCGCGGGCTTCCAGCGCGAGTTCTTCCTTCACTTCCCGCGCCACGGCCTCCTCCGGCGTTTCCTCGCGCTCGAGAAAGCCGGTGACGAGGCCGAACATCTTCTCCGGCCAGGCATGGCTGCGCGCCAGCACGATCAGCCCGTCGCGCTCGACCAGGCCGGCCACCACCGGCGCCGGATTGTCCCAGAAAACGTAGCCACATTCAAGCGCCGGACAAGCACGGCGCAAGCCGCCGCCGATCGCCTGCTCGGCCAGGGGCGTGCCGCAGCGCAAGCAGAAGGCGGCAACGGTCAGCATGTCCCTTCCCCCCTTTGCAAAAGGGGGGGCAGGGGGGATTTCGCAGCCGCGGCTGCGCAGATCACCGCAAAAAATCCCCCTTGCTCCCCCTTTTGCAAAGGGGGAGACCCTCCAGACGGCTCCCGTGCTGAAAGACCTGTATCACTCATGCACGGCTGGCCGGGATTCATTGGTAATCGGGTTGTGGCTTGTAGAGCGCCGAGGCGTCGACGTAGATGCGATAGTCGCGCACCCGTTCGCCTGACAACTTGAGGATGTTGGCGAAGGGCACGGTCAGCGTGGAACCGTCGTGCCGCGTGTAGGTCACTTCGCCGCTGCAGATCAGCAAGTCCTCCACCTGCCATGCCTCCCGCACGGAATGGGATAGGGCGCGGATGCTCTTGAAGAAGCCATCGACGAAATCGCGAATCGCCTCGCGCCCAGCCACCGCCGGCATGTTGCCGAAGACGAAGCGTGCATCGTCCGTCAGGAAATCGGCAAAACCGGCGGCATCCTGCCGATCGATCGCCGCGAAAAGCTCGGCCACCCAGTCGCGCAGGATCACAGACGCTCGCCGACCCAGGCCTGCACGGACGCCAGCGCCTTGCCGAGATGTTCCGGCTGCGTACCGCCGGCCTGCGCCATGTCGGGCCGGCCGCCGCCCTTGCCGCCGACCTGCTGCGCGACGAAATTCACCAGTTCGCCGGCCTTTACCTTGCCGGTGAGATCGTTGCTGACGCCGGCGATGAGCGAGGCCTTGCCGTCGGCGGCGACGCCGAGCACGACGACGCAGGATTTCAGCTTGTCCTTGAGTTTGTCCAGCGTGTCGCGCAGCGCCCTGGCATCCGCACCTTCGAGCAAGGCGGCGAGCACCTTGATACCCTTCACCTCCGCAGCCTGGCCGGCCAGATCGTCGCCCTGGCTGGAGGCCAGCTTGCCTTTCAGCCGCGCCAATTCCTTCTCCAGCGCCTTGACGTGGTCGAGCACCTGGCCGACTCGCGCGGCGATCTCCTGCGGCTGCGCCTTGACGGCCGCAGCGACTTCGCCCAGCGCGCGCTCCTGCGCCTGCACGGCTTCCAGCGCGCCCTCGCCGGTGACCGCCTCGACGCGACGGATGCCGGCGGCAACACCACCTTCCGAAAGAATCTTGAACAAGCCGATATCGCCAGTGCGCGCGACATGGACGCCGCCGCACAGCTCGCGCGAACTGCCGATGTCCATCACCCGAACCGTGTCGCCATATTTCTCGCCGAACAGCGCCATGGCGCCCGACTTGACCGCGTCGTCGAAAGACAACAGGCGGGCGCAGGCTTCGGCATTGGCAAGGATCTCGCGGTTGACGATGCGCTCGACGCGGCGCATCTCCTCGTCCGACATCGGCGCATGGTGGGCGAAATCGAAGCGCGTGCGCGAAGGATTCACCAGCGAGCCCTTCTGCTGCACGTGGCCGCCGAGCACTTCGCGCAGGGCCTTGTGCATGAGGTGCGTGGCCGAATGGTTGCGCACCGTGGCGGCGCGCGAGGCCAGATCGACCTTGGCCTGCACGGTGTTGCCGACCGTCAGGCGCCCCAGCTTGACGACGCCCTGGTGGCCGAAGACGTCGGCCTGGATCTTCTGTGTGTCATCGACCTCGAACGCGCCATGGGCCGATTCGAGCATGCCGCGGTCGCCCACCTGACCGCCCGATTCGGCGTAGAACGGCGTGTGGTCGAGCACCACCACGCCGGCCTCGCCCAAAGTCAGTTCGTTCACCACGGCGCCATCCTTGTAGAGGGCAACGACAGTGCCCTCGTGCGCCAGCGTGTCGTAGCCGTGGAAGGCGGTGGGCACGCCCGAATATTCCAGCGCCCCCTTCATGACGAACTTCGAGGCCGCGCGCGCCTGCTCGCGCTGGCGCGCCATGGCGGCATCGAAGCCGCCCTGGTCGAGCGTGAAGCCGCGCTCGCGGCACATGTCCGCCGTGAGATCGAGTGGGAAGCCAAAGGTGTCATAGAGCTTGAAGGCCGTCTCGCCGTCGAGGCGCTTCGACGGGGAATTCAGTGCCGCTTCCAGCAGGGCCATGCCATGCTCCAGCGTCTCGGCGAAGCGCTCCTCCTCGGTCTTCAGCACCTCGGCGACGCGATCAGCGGCGGCCGGCAACTCCGGATAAGCATGGCCCATGGCCTGCGACAGATCCGCCACCAGTCGGTGGAAGAAGGGTTTCTTCTGTCCAAGCTTGTAGCCGTGGCGGATGGCGCGGCGGATGATGCGGCGGAGCACGTAGCCACGGCCGTCCGAACCGGGGATGACGCCATCGACCACCAGAAAGGCGCAGGCGCGGATGTGGTCGGCGATGACGCGCAGGCTCGGGTTCGCCAAGTCTTTCGCGCCCGTCTCGCCGATTGTTTCACGATGGGCGGCGCGGATCAGCGCCTGGAACAGGTCGATCTCGTAGTTCGAGTGCACATGCTGCAGCACGGCGGCCAGGCGCTCCAGGCCCATGCCGGTATCCACGCTCGGCTTGGGCAGCGGATGCAGCACGCCCGTTTCGTCCCGGTTGAACTGCATGAACACCAGATTCCAGATTTCGATGTAGCGGTCGCCGTCGGCATCGGGCGAGCCGGGCGGGCCGCCTTCGATGCCGGGGCCATGGTCGTAGAATATCTCGCTGCAGGGGCCGCAGGGGCCGGTGTCGGCCATCTGCCAGAAATTGTCGGACGTGAACTGCGGCGCGCCGGGCTTGTCGCCGATGCGTACACAACGTTCCGCCGGCACACCCATCTCCTTGGTCCAGATTTCGTAGGCTTCGTCGTCCTCGTGGTAGACGGTGGTCCACAGCTTGTCGGCGGGGATGCCATACACCTGGGTGATCAGCTCCCAGGCATAGCGGATGGCATCGCGCTTGAAATAGTCGCCGAAGCTGAAGTTGCCGAGCATTTCAAAAAAAGTATGGTGGCGCGCCGTGTAGCCGACGTTTTCCAGGTCGTTGTGCTTGCCGCCGGCGCGCACGCAACGCTGTGAGCTGGTGGCGCGCGCATAGGGCCGCTTGTCGTGGCCGAGAAAGACGTCCTTGAACTGCACCATGCCGGCGTTGGTGAACAACAGCGTCGGATCATTGCCGGGCACCAGTGGCGAGGAAGCCACGATGGCATGCCCCTGGGAGGCGAAATAGTCGAGGAATTTCTGGCGGATTTCGGCGCTGGTCATGGCAATCGAAGCGGGGAGCAATGGCATAGGCGGGAAATTTTAGCATCGAAGCCCCCGCCTTGCCCCGCGAGAGAGGAAGGATTCCCTAGACCCGGGTTCCCTCGCAGGGAAAGAGGCGGTAAAGTGTCGGTATGTCTATGTTTCGCGATCGGCAATGAGGCCAGCCAGTCCCTTGCGCTATCCCGGCGGCAAGGGCAGCCTGTCGGCCTTCCTTGCTGATTTGCTCGAACTCAACGACCTGACCGGTTGCGCCTATTACGAACCCTATGCCGGCGGGGCCGGCGCGGCCCTGAATTTGTTGAGCCAGGGCGCCGTCAGTCGGGTGCACATCAACGATGCTGATCCGCGAATTGCGGCGCTTTGGTGGGCGATGCTCGATGACAACGACCGCTTTGTCGACTGCATTTACGCCACGCCTCTCGATATCGACGAATGGCGTCGGCAACAAGCGATTTGTGCTACCGCCGATAGGGGCGACTCATTTGCGCTGGGCTTCGCTGCGTTCTATATGAACCGCTGCAACCGGTCTGGTGTGCTCAAGGGCGCAGGGCCAATCGGCGGTTATGCGCAGGACGGAAAATGGCGGCTCGACGTGCGCTTCAACCGGGATGAGCTGGCGTCGAAGGTTCGGGACATAGGTGCCTTGCGCGACTGTATCGAGGTCACCGGGCTTGACGCGATCGAATTTCTCAAGCGCTGTCTGCCAGCGGGCCGCGCTCGCGCCCGAGCCTTCGTCTACGCGGATCCACCGTATGTGATCAAGGGTCAAAAGCTCTATCTCAATGCCTACGAACCGCAGGACCACGCCGAGCTGGCGCGTTACTTGGATCGCCAATGTGTCTTGCCCTGGCTGGTGTCGTATGATGATGCCCCATTGATCCGGTCGCTATATGCCAGACACCAGATCGATCTGCTGCCGATTCGCTATTCTCTGCAAAGCAAGCGCGCGGCGCAGGAACTGTTGATCGCTCCGCAGCGTGTTTATTTGCCGGCGGCGAGCAGGGCCGCCCGCATCGCGCGCGTCGCGTAACCTTTTGCCGGATTGCATCCATGACCCAAAGCACGATTGAGTTTCTCCAGGCCGACACGCTTCACTTCTGCCGGTCCAATCCGCGACTGGCGGAATACGGCATAGACGCCGGATTCGATGATGATCAAATTCTGGACATTCTCTGGGACGCGATGGATGTCCAGGAACTCGTGCAATCGATTTCCGCCAGCGGCTTTTTCGAACATGAGGCCCTGATCGTCACCACCGAAAAAGGCCGCGACGTTGTTATCGAAGGCAATCGACGTCTGGCGGCCGTCAAGGTCTTGCGCCATCCGGAAATCGCCGCCGAGAAGGGTTGGGATGTCAAGAAGCTGACCACGGCAGCGCGCAAGCAGCTCGATTTACTTCCGGCAATTCGTGCCAGCCGGGAGGATTCCTGGCGCTATCTGGGCTTCAAGCACGTCAACGGCCCGGCCAAATGGGGTAGTTACGCCAAGGCAGCGTACATCGCAGATGTGCATCGCAAGTACAAGGTGCCATTGGCCGACATAGCGCATCAAATCGGCGACCGCCATCGCACCGTACAGAGGCTGTTCCGCGGGCTGATGGTACTGGAGCAGGCAGAACGCGCCAAAGTGTTCAACCGGGAGGATCGTTACAACCCTCGTCTGGCGTTTTCGCATCTTTATACCGGCCTCGATTACGATGGTATTGCATCGTTTTTGGGTGTAGCCGCCAAGGAAGACGAGTTGCCCAATCCAGTGCCGAAAAAGAACGTTCCGGCGCTCGCCGAGTTGTGCCGGTGGATGTATGGCAGCCGCAAGGAAAAGGTTGAGCCGGTGGTGCGTTCGCAAAATCCCCACCTTCGCCAGCTCAATGCGGTGGTGGCAAATCGTGAGGCGGTAGAGGCCCTGCGCGCTGGCGCACCGCTGGAAAAAGCGTTCGAGATCAGCCGTCCGCCACAGATCGTTTTCGAGTCCGCACTCCTCGCCGCCAAGCGCGAGCTGACAACGGCCAGGGCGCATCTGACAGTGGGATATGACAACTCAGAGGCACTGTTTCGCATTGCCGGCACAGTCGCCGAAATGGCGGACGATATTTACGAGGAACTGGAGCGCAAGCGCGCGACGTTGGGTGGAAAGCCCAAGAAGCAGCGTGTGACGGATTAGTTCCGTGACGTTCAAGCTGCCCGCAAAACCTACGGCTAGGGCCGACGTGCACGAATTGGCGGACCTCGCCGAGCTCATGGCCTGGGCCAACAAGTCCGTTTCCGCACGGGAAATCCTCGCCCTGCTCGGTCGCGAGGGCGAAAACGATGGCAACGAAGGTTGCGAAGATGACGACGACCGGAATGCGGATGCCTTCGACGAGGTGGCGGATGAATTCGGGCGGCGGCAACAGGCGTGCGCCGGCCGCTATCCTTTTACGCTGGACGATGTCGGCAATGTGCTGCGCCATGCACCCGTGGACGATTTGTCGTCCTGGCTCTATGGCTATCTGTTATTGAGCACCCGCCTCAACATGACCCATGCGCGCAACCACGCCGGCATTGATGGCACAACTCTGCTTGAGCATGTTTCTGCCATCAGTCTGCGCCACTATCTCGGGCCGATCCGTGCTCAGGCTATAGTTTTCGGCACTGCTGCGGGCGCTGCCGGTTTTCCTGCGCGTGTGACTCGATTGTGTCAGGACCTAGGTGAAGGCTTCCGGTTCAAGAACCATCAAAACCTGCCCATGAACGCCAAGGACGACAAGCTCGATGTCGTTGCGTGGTTGCCGTTTGCCGATCAAATGGTGAGCAAGGTAGTGGTTTTCGGCCAGTGCAAAACCGGAACCGCGTGGACTGAGGCGGCCTGTCAGCTGCGTCCCCTCGACTTTATCAAGAAGTGGGTTGAAACGCCGTTCGCCTTCGATCCGCTGCGTGCGTACTTTGTTTCCGAGGCCGTCAGTCGTACCCGTTGGGCCGGGTATGCCATCGATGGCGGCTTGCTGTTCGATCGCTGCCGACTGGTGGATTGCTGTGACGAGATGGACGCGCCGCTCTACAACCGGATGGTCAGATGGTGCAGGGCGGCTCTAAGGTCAGCCAAGGCCGACCTGTAAGCGGTACTGGCGCAGTTTGAAACTGGTGACTCTTGACGGTAAATACTGAGCTTTGGGCGAGGCAGCTGCGCAGGTGCAAGATGAAGCGCCAGTGAAATGCGGTCTCTAACTGAATCGAAAGGATAGGAAATCCAACGGGCCTTCGGGGCGTCGATTCAGTTCCAGTGGCGTCAGCACCAGATCGCCACAGGCTCTAAGGTGGGGCTTGGGGCTGTGATAGACCAGATGCTCGGCGTCCAGTTGCTGCAAGTGCTCCAGCGCGAAGGGCGGGCGCAGTAGCGGAGCCGCTTGCGTACAGAGGAACCACGATGAAAGGGCTTTCGTGCTCAAGTGGCGGCAAAAGCCGTAACCAAGGCCCGCCTGAAGGCGCATGGCGGACTGACGGCGCGCCGTACGCTGCACACTGACTTTTGCCGAATAAAAAAACCGGCGCATCAAGGCGCCGGTTTTTTGTGCGATACCCGTTGGATTACTTCTTGCGGGCGGGACGATCTTTCTTGCCGTCGTGGTTGAAATCATGCTGGCGGTCGTGCTTCTCCCGGGCGATGCGCCTGCTCTGCGTGTCCTGGGCCTTCTCGATGCGCATCCGCTCCTTCGCCGTCACTTTGCCGTCGGCCACGGCTTTGTCTTCCATTTTCTCGACTCTGCCCTGGCCCTTGTCCAGACGGGCAGCTTCCTTCTCGGTCAGCGCGCCGGACTGCACACCCTGATCGATCCTTTGCTGCTGGTTGGCCTGGCGCTGGTCGATGCGCGGCGTAGAGCTGGTTTGCGCCAGGGCCGGCAGCGCCAAGGTGGAAACAAACAGCGCGGCAATAATCGTCTTCAACTTCATTCTTCTCTCCTTTTCATAATGACGTATGGGATTACCCCGCACCCAGAATAACGCCGGCCCCTCGGCATTTATTACCGGGATTTTGTAACTCTTGTAACAAATCGTGTCATCCCGCCCGGTCGGTCAAAAGGTCGATGCGATCGGTGAACACCGCAGCCACGCCCTGACGCAGAAGCTGACTGGCGTCCTCCGCATCGTTGACCGTATAGAGGAGCAAGGGGATGTCCGCCGTCTGGGCATCGTCCAGGAGTTGCGGACTGAAGTACCTGCGACTGCAATGAAGAGAGACGCATTCCAGGCGTCGGCAGGTCGCCAGCCAGTCCCTGGGCGGGGCGTCCACCAGCAGGCCGCGCGGCAGTTCCGGTGCGGCTTCGCGCGCAGCCGTCAGCGCCTCGATGGAGAAAGAAGACAGCAAGGGCGGCGGCATGCCCGACCACAGTGCGCGCGCCGCCAGCGCCACCTTGCGTCCCGTCTCGGCATCGTGCCCACGGGACGGCTTGATCTCGACATTGGCCCACAATCCCAGCGCCAGACACAGTTCGGCCGCATCGCCGAATGACGGCAACGGCTCGCCCGCGAACCGGGCGCCATGCCAGCTGCCGGCATCCAGCCGGGCCAATTCCGCATCGCTCGTTTCGTCGACGCGGCCGCGGCCGTTGGTCGTGCGCTCCAGGGTTTCGTCGTGGATGAGGACAGGCGTGCCGTCACCGGAGAGCATGACGTCGAACTCGACCCCGGCATAGCCGCAGCCGGCGGCCACGCGCAGCCCGGCCAGCGTGTTTTCCGGCGCCAGCGCGCCGCCGCAGCGGTGGGCAATCAGGCGGGGGACCTGGATGACCAAAGCCTATCGGGCGACCGAGCCGTCCGCCGCGGCCGACGCTGGCGCTGGCTGCAATAAGGTGTTGCCGCGCCTGACCGCCGTATCCAGCGCTTCCTTGGCCGGCTTGAGATTGGCCCAAACCGCTTCCAGTTCCTCGCTGAGTATGGCGCGCACACGACCCATGCCCAACACGGCCTTCGGTTTTGCAGACGAAGCATATTTCTTGTCCGAGAGGCGCTGCGCTGTCCTGCGCAGGATGTCCGGCGGAATCGTTCCCTCGGCGGCAAGGGTTTCCAAAGCCGCCGGGGTCATCGGCAGAAAGCCGGTGACCTTCACCCAATCCTTCTGCACATCAGTTCGCAGCAGGTAGGAGACGAAATGCGCCACTGCCGCATACTCCGGCTTCTTCTTGCCGGCCAGCGCCCACAACAGCGCACCGTCGGGCAGCACCTTCCCCGGGGCCACGTCACGCACATCGTCGTGGTGCGGCAGGCCGGCGACGCCGAAATCGAAGGGTTTTCGCTTCACCAACTGCATGTAGAACGAGGAGTCGCTCGTCAGCATGCTGCACTGGCCCGACATGAATTTTTCATCGGCCTCGCGGCCCGGCCCGAAGTAATGGAAATAGAAGCTCTTGTGCCAACTGGCGAGCAGCGCCACATGCTTCACCTGCACCAGGTTGTTCAGCGCCAACCCGGACTTGCCGCCGCGCTCGCTGTTGGCTATCGGTTCGCTGTGCTGGGTGGCGACGTTTTCAAGGTGCACCCAGGCCATGTTGGAGGAAGTAAACGGGCAGCGGCGGTCGACGTCGTAGATCTTGCCCGCCGTTTCCTGCACCTCCCACCAGGTGGCGGGCGGCTTCTCCGGGTCGAGCCTGGCCTTGCGGAAGGTGTCCTTGTTGTAATAAAGCACCGGCACCGAGAGCGCCAGCGGCAGCGCCTGGATGCGCCCCTTGTTGTCATCGACGACTTCTGCAACGACGGGGAAAAAATCCTTCGTATCGAACTTCTGCCCTGCAATGGCCATCACCTTGTGCAAGGGCTGCATGCGCGGATGGCTGGCGAAGAACTTCTGGTCCTCGTCGTCCGCGAGCAGGGCCAGATGCGGCAGCAGATGCAGGTCCGCCACCATGTTGAGATGCTGCAGGACCACCTTGCCGGTTTTGCTCTCGGCATTGAAGCGGTCGACCAGGTCGACCAGCAGGGCGGCGGCTTCTCCCGTCTGGGCATGGCGGAACACTATGTCGACGGGCGCTGGCGTCGGCTTGGCAGCATGCACAGCGGCGGCCGAAATCAATGACAGAACAAGGACGAACAGACGCAACATGCGAAATCCAATCGTTTGCGGGAGTCCGGTATAGTACGGCCAAAGGATGTCCCTGTGAAATGACCGCAGGCAGTCTCCATCGAATACGCCCGTTTTCTCTCTTGACTTTTCATGCCCGGCGCCCTCTCCCATCTTCGTGTGCTCGACCTGTCCCGCGTGCTGGCCGGCCCCTGGTGCACGCAGAATCTCGCCGACCTGGGCGCCGAAGTCATCAAGGTGGAAAAGCCGGGCAGCGGCGACGACACGCGCGCCTGGGGCCCGCCTTATCTGCGGGATGCCGCCGGCAACGCCACGGGCGAGTCGGCCTATTACCTGTCCTGCAACCGCGGCAAGAAATCGCTTGCGCTGGATATTTCGCAGCCGGCCGGCCAGCGCATCGTCCGCGAACTGGCACGGCAGAGCGATGTGCTGGTGGAGAACTACAAGGTGGGCGGGCTGGCGAAGTACGGCCTCGACTGGGACAGCCTGCGGACACTCAACCCGCGCCTCATCTACTGCTCGATCACCGGCTTCGGCCAGGACGGCCCCTACGCCGAGCGGCCCGGCTACGATTTCGTCATACAGGGCATGGGCGGCCTGATGAGCATCACCGGGGAGCGCGACGACGCACCTGGCGGCGGACCGCACCCCAAGAGTACTTCCTGCGGGGCGCAAAAGGTCGGCGTGGCGGTGGCCGATCTGTTCGCCGGCATGTATGCCACAGTCGCCGTCCTGGCGGCACTGACTTTCCGCGAGCGGACAGGACAAGGCCAGCACATCGATCTGGCGCTGCTCGACGCACAGGTGGCCATGCTGGCCAACCAGAACATGAATTTCCTCACCACCGGCCAGGCGCCGGCACGCGCGGGCAACGCCCATCCCAACATCGTCCCCTACCAGACTTTCGCCACGGCCGACGGCCATGTCATTCTCGCGGTGGGCAACGACGCCCAGTTCCGCCGCTTTTGCGAACTGGCCGGCTGCGCCGGGTTGGCCGACGACGAACGCTTCGCTTCCAATCGCGCCCGCGTGGCCAACCGTGAGGTGCTGATCCCCTTGCTGGAACCGGCCCTGCGGCAACGCACGACGCACGCCTGGGTCGAGGCGCTGGAAGCGGCCGGCGTTCCCTGCGGGCCGATCAACCGCCTCGGCGAGGTGTTCGCGGATCCCCAGGTGCGGCATCGTGGCATGCGGTTCGACTTGCCACATCCGTCTGCGGGCAGCGTACCCGGCGTGGCGAATCCGATCCGCCTGTCGGCCAGCCCGATCGAGTATGCCGCGCCGCCCCCGCTGCTCGGGCAGCACACGGAGGAAATCCTGCGCGAATTGCTCGGCCTGCCGGAAGACGAGCTGGCCCGGCTGCGCCATGACAAGGTGATTGGAACATGCCCGTGAAATACTGGCGCCCGCATTTTCTTCTGGGTACTGCCTTGCTGGCCCACAAACGATCCAGTAATATTCAGGATCAATACAGCCGGGAATTATTCGGCCATAAACATAACCTATACATAACCGATAGGCTCGCAAGCCCTGCCAACAGAGGTCGGTGGTGGGACGGATCAGACAGACATGAACAAGTACCAGAGAATCGTTGTCATCGTCGTTGCGGTCAACATCGTGCTGATGTTGCTCTTCCCGCCTTTCCTCGACAACCCCTTGCGCCGTGGCGTCATCCCCAGCTTCGAGGGTTTCTACCCCCTGATCTCCGCGCTTGGCGTGAAGCGCATCCACAACGAACTGCTGACGCTGCAGATCATGTTTGTCGTCATCAACGGCCTGCTGGCCTGGCTGCTGCTCGACCGCCCGCCGGTCAAAGGCGCACTGCCCGATTTCCGCTACATGCGCGCGGTCGGCCTGTTCCTGGTGGCCAACCTCGCCCTCCTGCTCACCTTCCCGCCGTTCGAGTCGTTTCCCTCCATGGTGAAATACGAAGCGCCATATTTCGACGGCTTTTATTTCGTGGCGGGCGACAAGCGGCATCGCAATTTCTTCATTCCGCTGCTCTACCTTGAAATCACCCTGGTCGTGATAAACGCCCTGGTCGTCTGGCTGCTGTTCAACAACGTGAAGCGCGCGGAGCTTTTTGCCAAGGAACGAATCCTCGAACTGGCTCAGGCCCTGCCGCCCGAACAATTGGCCGAAGTATCGAAAACCCTTGGCTACAAGGCGATCCATCCCGACAATTGCCAGGATCAGCACGATCCGCACCTGGGTGTCGGACCCGACCGGCGCAGGTACCGCGACCCGCGCTTCGGTGGCCCGGAACGCCGCAGGGGCGGCGATCGCAGGATCAAGGATCGCGCCGCCTAGCCTCCTCCGATGCAACTTCCGCCTGATTGATTTCGGCGGTGAACTCCACTACCCTTGCCCGCATAACATCAGGGGAGGAGAGATCCGGCGGACAAACCGACCGGGTCCAGCATGAATCGCCAGCAAGCCATTGCGCTATGCATTGTCGCCATCAATATGGCGCTGGTCGTCGCATTTCCCCCTTATGATTACCTGTCGCTGGCGCGCGGCAACGTTCCCACCTTCGGCGGTTTCCATTTCATCGGCTCGCCCCCGGCCCACGGCCTGCTCAATCGCGATTTCCTTACCCTGGAAGTCTTCGTCGTCCTGATCAATGCCGGCATCGCCTGGCTGTTGCTGCGGGACGGTGGGGGGCGCGCAGTCCACCGCATCAGCCGGGGCCAACGCAGCGTGCTGTGGCTGATGGCCATCAACCTGGTGCTGGTCCTGCTCTTCCCGCCCTTCGAGAATTACTACGCCATCACCAAAGCGGTGCTGCCGTCCTTCGACGGCTTCTACTTCCTCTTCGGCGACAATGCCCAGCGCCAGATCGTCGCAACCCTGCTCTACATCGAAGTGGCGCTGGTACTCATCAACTGCGGCCTGCTCTGGCTGCTGTTTGCCGACAACCGGCGCACCAAACTCTCGGCAGACGAGAAGCGGGCGCTGGCCGAGACGCTGCGCGGGCGCCAACGCCGGGAATAGGGCCTTCCTGGCCCCACATTCATGCGGCCGGGAAAACCACATCAACTTTCAACCCATTGCCGCCGAGTCCCTCGCCGAGGGATACCCGAGCCCGGTGCAGGTCAGCGATGCGCTTGACGATGGACAGGCCCAGTCCGCTGCCTTCTTCGCCACTACCAAGGATGCGGTAGAAGCGATCGAGCACCTGGGCGCGTTCCGCCTCGGGGATGCCCGGGCCGCTGTCGCTGACGGCAAGCAAGACGGCATCCTTCTCGCGCCGAACCTCGACCGCCACCTCGCCGCCGGCCGGCGTGTAGCGCACCGCATTGTCGAGCAGGTTGCGCAGCAGCACGCCGAGCAGGATGGCGTCGCCTGCAACATTCGCTTCGGCGCCCGACGCCAGGCTCATGTCGACGCCCTTCGCGGCGGCGGCCGGCGCCAGATCGGCGATGCACTGCCCGGCCAGTTCGTGAAGGGCGACCCTATGGCCGTCGGGCAATGCGGTCTGAGGATCGAGCCGGGCCAGCACCAGCAACTGTTCGACCAGGCGCGCGGCACGATCGGTGCCGGATACCACGTTGGCCAGCGCATGCGCGCGCGCCTCGTCGCTGCGGGCGCCGAGCGCAACCTGCGCTTGCGTCTTCACCGCGGCAAGCGGCGTGCGCAGCTCATGGGCGGCATCCGCGGTGAAGCGGCGCTCCTGCTCGAGGGAATGGCGCAGGCGGTCGAACAGGGCGTTGATCGCCCCGATCAGGGGGACCACCTCGCGCGGCGCGTTGCTCTCGTCGAGGTGCGCGAGATTGTCCGGCTCGCGGCGCTGAATTTCCCGTGCGACATTGCCCAGCGGCGCCAGGCCGGCGCCCACGCCCAGCCAGATCAGCAGCGCCAGCACGGGCAGGGCGACAACCAGCGGGTGCATCAGATGGCCGGCCACGCTCTCGGCCAGTTCGTCGCGGATCTCGTAGCGCTCGCCCACCTGCACCAGATAGTGGCGGCTCTCGTCCCAGCGGCTGAAAATTCGCCAGCGCTTGCCGTCTATCTTCGCATTCCTGTAGCCCTCGTCAGTCGCGCTTAGCCGTGTCTGCGGCGCGCTAGCGGAACGCAGGCGCAACTTCCCCTTTCTGTCCCAGACCTGGAAGGCGATCTTGCGCTCGTTCTTGTACTGGCGCGACGACCTGCGGTCCTCCTCGAATTCGTGTTCCAGCTGGGCGGCGATCAGCCCGGCCGATTGGGCGAGGTGGGCGTCGAGCATCTTGCCGATCTCCTTGCGCGCATCGAAGTAGGTGAACACCGCCGTCGCCAGCCAGGCGGCCAGGACGGTGCCGGTCAGCAGAAGCAGCAGGCGGCGGCGGATCGAGGGCTTCACGCCGGCTCCTTCGCGATCATGTAGCCGACGCCGCGCACGGTGCGTATCAGCTCGGGGAAAAGCTTGCGGCGCAGGTGATGCACGAAGACCTCGACGGCGTTGCTCTCGATCTCCTCGCCCCAGCCATAGAGCTTTTCCTCAAGCTGCGCCTTGGACAGCACGCGCCCTGTGTTGAGCAGCAGCGCATGCAGGACGGAGAACTCTCGCGCCGACAGCTCGACCGGGCGTTCCATCCAGCTGACGCGGCGCGCAGCCGGATCGAGCGTCAGTGCGCCGTAGCGCAGCAGCGGATCGCCCTCCGACTTGCCGCGGCGCAGCAGCGCGCGCAGCCGGGCTTGCAGCTCACCCAGATCGAAAGGCTTGACGAGATAGTCGTCGGCGCCGGCATCCAGGCCGGCGATGCGGTCCGGCACGGCATCGCGCGCCGTCAGGATGAGCACCGGCACGGCATTGCGGGCGGCGCGCAGGCCCTGCAGCACTTCCATGCCGGACAGCTTCGGCAGGCCGAGGTCGAGCACCACCGCATCGTAGGGCTCGCCGGCCAGCGCCAGTTCGCCCGCGCGCCCGTCCAGCGCCCAGTCGACGGCGAAACCGGCCTGCATGAGGCCGGCGCGGATGCCATCGCCGAGCAGTCGGTCGTCTTCGACGAGGAGGATTCTCATTAATGAATCTTAGCGCGGATCAACTCGCCGTACCGTGGAGGCTGACTTTCGCCGAAAAGCCTGCCGACTAGCGGGCGAGCCACCATGCTGCAGTAACGGCCCAGCCGATCAGCAGCGCCGCCGCGAACCGCCGCTGGCCGGAGATGGCCTCGCCCGGCTCGCCCAGCTTGAACCCGGTAATCATGGCGCGCGGCAGATTCTCGCGATGGACCAGGCTGCCCACCAGCACGCCGGCGATATGGACGAAGACGACGGCGAGCATCAGTCCCGTGGCGAACTCGTGCAGTTCCTCCAGCCATTCGCCGCCCATCTCCTGGTACGTCAGCCAGCCGCTGGCGCCGCTCGCCAGCGCGAGGAGCAACAGCAGCAGGACGGCCCAACCGCCGGCCGGATTGTGGCCAGCGTAATGACGCGGCGAGAAACTCAGCAGGCCTTTCAGGTAACCCAGGGCCTGTTGCGGGCCGCGCACGAAACTCGCGAAGCGGGCGTGCTTCGAACCGAAAATGCCCCACAGCAGGCGGAACACGGCCACCGCCGTGACGGTGCCGCCGGCAAAGACATGCACCAGGCGCCAGGATTCGCTGTCGCCGGTCGCCCAGGCGAGCGCAAAGCCGCCCGCCATCAGCCAGTGGCCCAGGCGCACCGGCAGGTCCCACACCAGAATTTTCTTCATCATGAGGCCTCCCGCAGGGCCGCGCCCTGACGGGCAGGCGAAGCCGCCCTGAAGAAGTACTCCTGGGGTGCCCCGAGGGGGCATGCGCCCCCTCGGGGGGCAGCGAACGAACAGTGAGCGTGGGGGTGCATACTTTTCCCAAGTTTCACTTATGCTTGCCCAGTCCGGGCACGACGATCTCGCGCTCGCTGTAGCTGCCCGCCTCGGCGCGCGTATGGCAGGCGGTGCAGTTGGCGGCGCTCTTCACGCGCGCGTCGCGCCACACGGCCTGCGGCACCTTGCGGTGCTCGCGCCGGAACCAGGCACTCTCGGTCAGCAGTGGCGGGTCGCCCGCGCCGGCCTTGCGGCGGTCGGTGGCGGCGTGGCTTACCAGAAACTCTTCCAGTTCGCGCCGTGTGTTTTCATCCAGGCTGGCGTTGTCGCCGTAGTGCTTGTCGAGGCGTGCCATGACCCGCTTCCAGTCGGGCGCGGTGAGAAGCGCCGGCGGGAAGGGCAGGTGGCAGCCGCCGCACTCGGCGGCAAACGAAGGCGGCGCGCCGGCCGGTACGGGCAGGCGGTCCGCCTGCGCCGGCAGGGCCAGCAAGGCGCCGGCGAAAAGGGGAATCAATGCGTGTCTCATGCTATTTGCCCTCCGTCAGGAACTGGATGAAATCCGCCTTCTCGGCGGCCGAGCACTCGCGCCCCAACACCTCGCTGCAGTTGCGGCGGAACCATTTTTCGGTCTTCGCCGCATCGGTGAAGCGCGCCGCCTCGGCGCGCGGCGCCAGCGGCTTGATGGCCTTGCCTGTGACGGCATGGCGCCCCGCCTGCACGGGGACCTCCGTGTGGCAGGCGACGCAAGCGGGCATTTTTTCCGAAACCGCGAAATGCCTGGAATACAGCGCGGCGCCGCGCTCAGCGGAGGGTTGGTAGCCGGGTGTTTGGCGAACGGCCTCGGCGGCGTAGGCGTCCATGATCTGCCGCGGCGTCGCCGCGCCGGCAGCGGCGCTGGCCGCCAGCAGGCCCAGGAACAAAATCTTTCTCATATCAGGCTCCTTCCATTGGTCATCATGGAATCGAAGCCTAGATGTCGCGCCTTAAGCGCAACTTAACGACGCGGTTTCGTCAATCGACCGACGGTTCGTCAGGCAGCAGGATATCCGCTGCAACAGCTTGACCTTGCTCAAGGGTGCGCCGCTAGCCAACTGATATATTTACGCCTAAATATTATCGTTCCTTGATATTCCTGATGGATTTACCGCATTGGGCATTGCGTTTTATTACCGTATATATTTAAACTTAAAATATATCGAGGATCGGCCTCGGCAGGCTCAGGAATGAAAGGAACTCAGGCAATGCGTATCGCGTGCATCGGCGGCGGACCGGCGGGTCTGTATCTCGCCATCCTCATGAAGAAGGCCGATCCGGCCCACGACATCACCATCTACGAACGCAACCGGCCGGACGACACCTTCGGCTGGGGCGTCGTCTTCTCCGATGCCACGCTGGGCAACTTCCAGGTGGCCGATCCCGCAAGCTACGAGGAGATCACCCGCAGCTTCCATCACTGGGACGACTGCGACGTCTTCTTCAAGGGCCGCAAGATCACCTCCGGCGGCCACGGCTACTGCGGCATCGGCCGCCAGCGCCTGCTCACCGTCCTGCAGGCGCGCGCCGCCGCGCTCGGCGTCAAGCAGGTCTTCGAGGCCGAGATCGCCGATGACGCCGATCCGCGCCTGGCCGGCGCCGACCTCATCGTCGCCGCCGATGGCGTGAACAGCCTGGTGCGCAAGAAATACGCCGAGCACTTCCAGCCGGACATCGACGTGCGCAAGTGCCGCTACATCTGGCTCGGCACCCCTCTCAAGCTCAACGCCTTCACCTTCATCACCGAGCCCTCCGAGTGGGGCTGGTTCCAGGTGCACGCCTACCAGTTCGACCGCGACACCAGCACCTTCATCGTCGAATGCCATGAGGACACTTGGCTGGCTGCCGGCCTCGACAAGCTCGACCAGGCCGGCTCGATCGCCTTCTGCGAGAAGCTTTTCGCCAAGTACCTGCAGGGCAACAAGCTGATGAGCAACGCGCGCCATCTGCGCGGCTCGGCCTGGCTGAATTTCAATCGCGTGCTGTGCCACAAGTGGCACCACAGGAACATCGTGCTGATCGGCGACGCCGCGCACACCGCGCATTTCTCCATCGGTTCCGGCACCAAGCTGGCGATGGAAGACGCCATCGCCCTCTCCAAGGCGCTCACTGCGCATCCGCGCAACGTCGAGCATGCCCTGGCCCTCTACCAGGAGGAGCGCGAACTCGAGGCGCTCAAGCTGCAAAGCTCGGCGCGCAATCGCATGGAGTGGTTCGAAAACGTGGCGCGCTACACCCACCTCAAACCCGAGCAGTTCGCCTATACCCTGCTCACCGGCAGTCAGCGCATCGGCCACGAGAACCTGCGCCTGCGCGACAAGGCTTATGTGGAGAGCGTGGAGACCTGGTTCGCGAAGCAGAGCGGCTTGCCGGCCAGGCCGCGGCCGCCGATGTTCACGCCCTTCCGCCTGCGCGAACTGATCCTGAAGAACCGTATTGTCGTCTCGCCCATGGCGATGTACTCCTGCAAGGACGGCCTGCCCGACGACTTCCTGCTGGTGCACCTGGGCAGCCGTGCGCTGGGCGGCGCCGGACTGGTGATGACCGAGATGACCTGCGTCGCGCCGGATGCGCGCATCACGCCCGGCTGCGCCGGCCTGTGGAACGACGACCAGCAGCGCGGCTGGCAGCGCATCGTCGAGTTCGTGCACGCCCACAGCGACGCTTCGATCGGCTTGCAGCTCGGCCACGCCGGCCCTAAAGGCTCGACCCAGCTCGGCTGGGAGGACATCGACGACCCGCTGCCGCAGGGCAACTGGCCGCTGATCGCCGCCTCCGCCGTCGCCTACGGGCCGCAGAACCAGGCGCCGCGCGCCATGACGCGCGCCGACATGGATGTCCTGCGCGAGCAGTTCGTCTCCGCCGCGCGGCGCGGCGCGGCGGCCGGCTTCGACCTGCTGGAGCTGCACTGCGCCCACGGCTACCTGCTGTCGAGCTTCCTCTGCCCGCTCACCAACAAGCGCACGGACGAATACGGCGGCACACTGGAGAACCGCCTGCGCTATCCGCTGGAAGTCTTCAACGCTGTACGCGCCGCCTGGCCGAAGGAGAAGCCGATGACGGTGCGCATCTCCGCCCACGACTGGGCGCCGGGCGGCAACACCGCGGAGGACGCCGTGGAAATCGCGCGCGCCTTCAAGGACGCCGGCGCCGACATGATCGACGTCTCCTCCGGCCAGACGACGCGCGAAGCGCAGCCGGTCTACGGCCGCATGTATCAGACGCCGTTTTCCGATCAGATCCGCAACGAAGTCGGCATCGCCACCATCGCCGTGGGCAACATCTACGAGGCGGATCACGTCAATTCCATCATCGCGGCGGGCCGTGCGGATCTCTGCGCCATCGCCCGCCCGCACCTGGCCGATCCGGCCTGGACGCTGCATGCGGCGGCGCAGATCGGCTATGACGAGGCCGCCTGGCCGAAGCAGTACCTGACCGGCAAGGCGCAGCTCGAACGCAACCTGGCGCGCGCTGCGCAACTGGCGCTCAGGGCTTGAACACGCGCGTTAATGCATTCACTTTTTTGAACCAGTCGCCTTGACAGGCGGGGAGAAATGAAATGAGCAAATCGCAACAACCACCGACACAGAGAATCGATCACGAAACCCGGGGTACCGACGACCACCATTTTTCGCTGCGGCTATGGCTGCGCATGCTGGCCTGCACCAACCTCATCGAGACGCACGTGCGCGGCCGACTGCGCGTGAATTTCCAGACCACGCTGCCGCGCTTCGACCTGATGTCCCAGCTCGAGCGCCATCCGGAAGGCCTGAAGATGGGCGAACTGTCCAAGCGCATGATGGTCACCGGTGGCAACGTCACCGGCATCACCGACCAGCTCGTCGCCGAGGGCCTGGTGGTGCGCGAGGACAATCCGAAGGACCGCCGCGCCTACATCGTCAAACTGACCAAGGAGGGCCGGCGCATTTTCCGACAATGGGCCGACGAGCACGAGGACTGGATCGTCAATCTCTTCGATGGCCTCGGCGAAAAGGAAAAGGACCAGCTCTACCTCCTGCTCGCGCAGCTCAAGCAGCACGTCGCCAGCCAGGAAGCCGACAGCTGAGCACGGCATGGCCCCCAGCGCCCACCTCGATGCTTTTGCCAGGGACCACCTGCCGCCGCGCAGCCAGTGGCCCGAGCTGGTCTTCGAACGGCCCGAGCTGCAGTACCCGCCGCGCCTGAACTGCGCCGCCGAGCTGCTCGACAAAATGGTCGCCGCCGGCCACGGCGAGCGGCCGGCGCTGTGGGCGCCGGTGGACGGCCGCCCGGTCTGTTGCACCTACCGCCAGTTGCTCGCACGCGCCAATCGCATCGCCCGCGTGCTCACCGAGGATCTCGGCCTGGCGCCGGGCAACCGCGTGCTGCTGCGCGGGCCGAACAATCCGATGATGGCCGCCTGCTGGCTCGGCGTCGTCAAGGCCGGCGGCATCGTCGTGGCGACCATGCCGCTCTTGCGCGCCAAGGAACTGACGCAGATCGCCGTCAAGGCGCGCGTCGGCCTCGCGCTGTGCGACGCGCGGCTGCTGGAGGAACTGGAGCTCGCCAAACCGGACTGCCCGGATCTCAAGCGCATCGTCGCCTTCAACAAGGCCGGGGCAGGATCGCTGGAATCGCTGCTGGACGGCAAGCCGGATACCTTCGACAACATCGACACGGCGGCCGACGATGTCGCGCTCATCGCCTTCACCTCCGGCACCACCGGCCAGCCCAAGGGCACGATGCATTTCCATCGCGACGTGATGGCGATGTGCGACGCCTTCCCGCGCTCGGTGCTCAAGCCCAAGTCAACGGACATCTTCTGCGGCACGCCGCCGCTCGCCTTCACTTTCGGCCTGGGCGGCCTGCTCTGTTTCCCGCTGCGCTTTGGCGCCTCGACGGTACTGGTGGAAAAGTTGTTGCCGGACACGCTGCTGCAGACGATCCGCGATTTCAAGGCCACCATCTGCTTCACCGCGCCGACCTTCTGGCGCCTGATGGCCCCACTTGCGCAGAAGGATGGCATCGGCCGCCTGAAGAAATGCGTCTCTGCCGGCGAAGCGCTGCCGGATGCCACGCGCCAGTTGTGGAAGCAGGCGAGCGGCATCGAGATCATCGACGGCATCGGCGCCACCGAGATGATCCACATCTTCATCGCCTCGCCGCCGGCGCAAGTCCGTCGCGGCGCCATCGGCAAGGTAGTGCCCGGCTACCGCGCGCGCATCGTCGACGAGGACGGCCAGCCGCTGCCGCCGGGCAGCGTCGGCAAGCTGGCGGTGAAGGGGCCGACCGGCTGCCGCTATCTCGCCGACGCGCGCCAAAGTCAGTACGTGCAGGACGGCTGGAACCTCACCGGTGATGCCTTTTCGATGGACGCAGACGGCTATTTCTTCTACCAGGCGCGCACCGACGACATGATCATCTCGGCCGGCTACAACATCGCCGGCCCCGAAGTGGAGGATGCGCTCCTGCAGCATGCGGCGGTGGCCGAATGCGGCGTGGTGGGCGTGCCGGACCCCGAGCGCGGCCAGATCGTCAAGGCCTATGTCGTCCTGCGCGCAGGCCATGCGCCGAACGAAGCGCTGGCGCGCGACCTGCAGGACTTCGTCAAGCGCACCGTGGCGCCTTACAAGTATCCGCGCGCAGTCGAGTTCGTCGTTGCGCTGCCGCGTACGGAGACGGGAAAACTGCAGCGCTTCAGGCTGCGCCAAAGGAGCGATAATCACAGGAGGGACTCATGATGCAAATGCTCAACCCGACGGGCTGGACCCGGCCAAAGGGCTATTCCAACGGTGTCTCAGCAGCCGGCCGCATGCTCTTCGTCGCCGGACAGGTGGGCTGGGACAGCAAGGAGATTTTCCAGACCGACGATCTGGTCGGCCAGGTGCGCCAGTCGCTCACCAACATCGTCGCCATCCTCGCCGAGGCAGGCGCGAAACCCGAGCACATCGTGCGCATGAACTGGTATCTCGAGGACAAGGACGAATACAACGCCCGCCTGGGCGAGATCGGTGAGGTCTATCGCGAACTGATCGGCCGTCATTTCCCCGCCATGACGGCATTGCAGGTGGCCGGCTTCGTCGAGCATGGCGCCAAGATCGAGATCGAAGTCACGGCGATGCTGCCGGACTGAGCGTGGTTGTTGCCGATTTTTCGGCTTTACAACCACGGCCCGCCCCTTGCGGGTGGGGATCGGCATTCAACGGACGGAGGGGATGGGGGATATCTGCCTTGAAGACCTTGTCACCCGCACAACTCGATCGCCAATACAACGCCCGCGCCGCCATCCCCGGGCATCCGGAGATTTTCGCGCGCTGGGCGGATGCGTCCGCCGAAGTGCGGCGGCAAGGCGGCGGCGAACTGAATTACTACTACGGCCAGACGCCGGACGAGACGCTGGATTTCTTTCCGGCCCGCCGGGCGAATGCGCCGCTCCTCGTCTTCATTCACGGCGGCTGGTGGCGCTCGCTCGACAAGAGCGACTTCTCCTTTATCGCCCCCGCCTTCGTCGCCGCCGGCGTCTCGATGGCCCTGATCAACTACGCGCTGGCGCCGAAGGTGCGCATCGAGGACATCGTGCGGCAGTCGCTGCGCGCCTGCGCCTGGTGCTGGCGCAACGCCGACAGTCTCGGCGCGAACCCGGACCGCCTTCACGTCGCCGGCCATTCCGCCGGCGGCCACCTGGCGGCGATGATGCTGGCAGCCGACTGGCCCGCCTTCGCGCCCGATCTGCCGCCCCGGCTGCTCAAGGGCGGGCTGGCCATCTCGGGGATATACGACCTGGAACCCGTTTCACGCACGCCCTTCCTGAAGCAGGACTTGAAACTGGACAGGACGTCCGCGCGACGCGTCAGCCCGGTGCGCTACACGCCGCCGCGCGGCGTGCCGCTGCATACTGCGGTCGGCGAACTCGAAAGCGAGGAATTCCACCGCCAGACCGGCTTGATCCGAGCGGCCTGGCCGCAGTGCGCCGCCAGCCACCACACCCTCGACGGACATAACCACCTCACCGTCGTGGACGCCCTGGCCGATCCGGCCAGCCCGCTGCACGGTTGCGCCCTGCGCATGCAGGGGCTTTCCTGGTGATGGGCCCGATGGGGGTACAAGTGCCCGCTCTTGTGTCTAGGGTATAATGCGTTTGGTTTGCCCGTTCGCCGGTTAGCGCTCGCAAACCTGTCCGGTCAATCCTGGCCCTGCTTCCAAATAATTCATTCGTGTCCTGAACCGGTACGCTGAGCGATCAGCGCAGGCCGATTCAGGAGAACCAATGACTTTCGAAGAACTCGGGCTGCTGCCCGAACTGCTCAAGGCCGTCGCCGAAGCCGGCTACACAGAGCCCACTCCCATCCAGACCCAGGCCATCCCCGTCGTGCTCGCCGGCAAGGACGTCATGGGCGGCGCCCAGACCGGCACCGGCAAGACCGCCGGCTTCGTTCTGCCGCTGCTGCAACGCCTCGCCCGCCACGCCAGTACCAGCCCTTCCCCCGCACGTCATCCGGTGCGCGCGCTCATCCTGACACCGACGCGCGAACTGGCCATGCAGGTGCACGAGAGTGTGCAGACCTACGGCAAGTACGTGCCGCTGCGCGACCTCGTCGTGTATGGCGGCGTGGACATCAAGCCGCAGACCGAAGCCTTGCGCAAGGGCGTCGAGATCGTCGTCGCCACGCCCGGCCGCCTGCTCGACCACGTGCAGCAGAAGAGCGTCAATTTCAACAGCGTCGAGGTACTGGTGCTGGACGAAGCCGACCGCATGCTCGACATGGGCTTCATCCCGGACATCAAGCGCATCCTGGCCATGCTGCCCAAGGAACGGCAAAGCCTGCTTTTCTCCGCCACGTTCTCGGAAGAGATCAAGAAGCTCGCCGACTCCATGCTGAAGGCGCCGGTGCTGATCGAGGTGGCGCGCCGCAATGCCGTCACCGAGACCGTGACGCACCGCATGCACCCGGTGGCGCAGGATCACAAGCGGCAGTTGCTCGCACACATCCTCAAGACCAGCAGCCTCTCGCAGGTGCTGGTCTTCGTCGGCACCAAGTTCGGCGCCAGCCGCCTGGCAGTCTATCTCGACAAGCAGGGCATCGACGCCACGGCGATCCACGGCGACAAGAGCCAGCAGCAGCGCACCGAAGCGCTGGAAGCCTTCAAGAGCGGCAAGGCGCGCGTGCTGGTCGCCACCGACGTCGCCGCGCGCGGCCTCGACATCGACGACCTGCCGCACGTCATCAACTACGAGTTGCCGCATGTGCCGGAAGACTACATTCACCGCATCGGCCGCACCGGCCGCGCCGGCAAGGAAGGCGATGCCACCTCGCTCGTCTGCCCCGAAGAGCGCGGCAAGCTGGCCGAGATCGAAAAGCTCATCAAGCGCCCGATCGAGCAGGTGCTCGTACAGGGATTCGAACCGGGACCGGATTTCGACGCGGGCGCAGATAAGGGCCGTCGCGGCCGCGGCGGCGCGGGCCGCTCCGAGCGGGGCGAGGGCAGCCGCGAAAAACCCTCCGCCCCGCGCCGGGAGTCGCGCGAGCGCCGTGACGAAACGCGCGAGCGCCCTGCCCGCCGCACCCCAGGAGTACTTCCTCAGGGCGGCTCCGCCGGCCCTTCAGGGCGTGTCGAGCCGGCCAAGCCGAAGCTGCCCAAGCTGGATTTCGACCCGAGCAAGCCCTACGAATCGAAAGTCAGCGCCCAGAACACGGCGGCGCCCGAGCAGAAACGCTCGCACCACAGGCCGAAGCGGGCCGTGCCGGCGCTGCTGGGCGGGGGGGCGAAGCCGGAGCAGGAGAAATAGGTCCCACTCCCTCTCCCGCCGGCGGGAGAGGGCTGGGGAGAGGGGCAAGCGGCGGTCCACCCTCTCCCCGGCCCTCTCCCCGCAAGCGAGGAGAGGGAACCAGAGGAGGCAGCATGGCGCAATGGATTGAAGGCCGCGTGGCCGAGCGGATCGACTGGAGCGACCGGCTCCATTCGCTGCGCATCGAGGCGCAGATCGATCCCTTCCGCGCCGGCCAATTCACCAAGCTCGGTTTGTCCATCGACGGCGAGATCGTCGGACGGCCCTATTCGCTGGTCAGCGTGCCCGGCGACCCCCTGCTCGAGTTTTATTTCTCTACGGTCAAGGAAGGCCCGCTCTCGCCCCGCCTGTCCGCATTGAAGGCGGGCGACGCCGTCCAGGTGGCGCCACGCGCCAATGGTTTCCTGGTGCTCGAGGAAGTGCCGCCGGCGATCCACCTCTGGCTGATCTCCACCGGCACCGGCCTCGGCCCCTTTCTTTCCATCCTGAAAACGCCGGAACCGTGGCTGCGCTTCCAGCGCGTGGTGCTGGTGCATGCGGCGCGCACGGCGGGGGAACTGAGCTACCGCCGCGCCATCGCGCGCGTGGCCGAGGCCGAGCCGAAGCGCTTCACCTACATCCCCTTTCTCAGCCGCGAAACGGCCGACTACGCCCTGCCCGGCCGCATCCAGCAGGCCATCACCGACGGCCGGCTGGAAGCGCGCGCCGCGCTGCGCTTCGACCCCGCCCTTTGCCACGTCATGCTGTGCGGCAATCCGGCCATGGTGGAAGATGCCACCGCAGCGCTCATCGCGCGCGGCCTGAGAAAGCACAAGCGCAAGGAGCCGGGGCAGATCAGCATGGAAACGTATTGGTAACAACCGTCATTCCCGCGCAAGCGGGAATCCAGCGTCCTGCAACGAACGCACTGGGTCCCCGCTTGCGCGAGGACGACAACAGAGAGACAAATTGACGGGGGAGAAGATGAAACTCGTACGCTACGGCAGCAACGGCCAGGAAAAACCCGGTCTCATCGATGAAGAAGGCAAGCTGCGCGATCTGTCGGTGGCCATCGAAACCCTCGACCAGGCCACGCTCTCGCCACAAGGCCTGAACAGCCTGCGCAGCATCGCGCCGGACTCGCTGCCGCGCGTGAAAGGCTCGCCGCGCCTCGGCGTGCCGTTTACCGGCATCAGCAAGATCGTCGGCGTCGGCCTCAACTACAGCGATCATGCGAAAGAGGCCGGCATGCCGATGCCGAGCGAACCGATCCTCTTCATGAAGGCTACCACCTGCATCAGCGGACCGTCCGATTCGATCCTGCTGCCGCCCGGCTCGGTGAAATCCGACTGGGAGGTGGAGCTCGCCATCGTCATCGGCTCGGTCGCGCGCCATGTGCCGCTCGAGCAGGCGCTGGATTTCGTCGCCGGCTATTGCGTCGCCAACGATGTCTCCGAGCGCGAGTACCAGCTCGAGCGCGGCACGCAGTGGGACAAGGGCAAGGGCTGCGACACCTTCGGCCCGCTCGGCCCCTGGCTGGTCACACGCGATGAAGTGCCCGACCCGCAGGAACTGCACTTGTGGCTGGAACTCAACGGCAAACGCGTGCAGGATGGCTCGACGGCCAACATGGTCTTCGGCTGCGCCGAACTGGTCAGCTACATCAGCCGCTTCATGACACTGCTGCCCGGCGACGTCATCGTCACCGGCACGCCGCCCGGCGTCGGCATGGGCATGAAGCCGCAACGCTTTCTCCAGGCCGGCGATGCGCTGCGCCTGGGCATCGACGGCCTCGGCGTGCAGGAGCAGGTCGTCACGGCCGCACGCTGACGTTTCCTCCGGCCGCCCTTCCCGCAAACGCGGCCTTGAGCGAATAGCCGGTTGCGAACACCGTGCCGGCGATCACCACGATCGAACCGATGACGGTATGCCAGCCGATCGATTCGCCGAGGAACAGTACGCCCCAGAACACGCCGAACACGGGAATGAGGAAGGTCACGGTCAGGGCGGAATTGAAGAAGCCGAGGAAGAGATAGTGCTTCCAATGGGTCCGCGGCCTGAGCGCCTTCTTGCGCCACAAGGCGATGGCGAAAAGAAACAGCGCGGCCAGCCCCACCCGCCATTCGATCAGCAGCATCGGGCCGAGCACCGGGGCCGCGATGCGCAGGAACATGAACGAAGCGCCCCAAATGGCTGCCAGCAGCAGAAGACGGATCAGGCTTGCGTTGTTCATGGATTATCCTGGAAAAAGCACTTGCCGCGGATTACGCGGATGAACGCGGATCGAGAACAAGACGTTATCCGGGTTGCGCCACTCACCCGCCGGGTGAGCGCCTCGCTCGCATCAACCCAATGAAAATCCGCGAATATCCGCGTTCATCCGCGGCTGAAATGAGTTTTTCAGAATGATGACCTCACCTGTAGAGGCAAAACGGGCATGTCATGCCAAGGCCTGATCGAGATCCGCTATCAAGTCGTCGGCATCTTCCAACCCGATCGACAGCCGCAGCATGGCATCCGAGATGCCGCGGCGTGCGCGATCCTCCAGACTCAGGCCATGATGGGTGGTGGTGGTGGGTTGCGTGACGAGGCTTTCCACGCCGCCGAGACTGGGCGCCAGGGCGAAGAGTTTCAGGCGGTCGGCGACGCGGGTCGCCGCCTCGCCCGAGCCCTTCACATCGATGCTCAGCATGCCGCCGAAGCCGCGCATCTGCCGCGCCGCCAGCGCATGGTTCGGCGCATCCGCCAGGCCCGGATAGTAGACGCGCGCGACACGCGGATGACGCGCCATCGCCTCGGCCACCGTCTGCGCCGTGGCGTTCTGCCGCTCGACCCGCACGACCAGGGAGCGCAGGCTGCGCGCCAGCAGGGAGGCGGTCTCCGGCGCGATCATCTGGCCGAGGTTCTTGCGCCAGTTCCAGATCGGCGCCAGCAGTTCCTTGCTGCCGAGGATGGCGCCGGCGGTGATGTCGCTGTGGCCGCCGAGGTACTTGGTCGCGCTGTGCACGGAAAAATCCGCGCCGAGTTCCAGCGGACGCTGATTGATCGGCGAGGCGAAGGTGTTGTCGACCGCCAGCAGTGCGCCGTTGCGATGGCAAATATCGGCGATGGCCGCGATGTCGAACACTTCAAGCCGCGGATTGCTTGGCGTCTCCAAAAAGACGAGACCGCTGCCGTCGCGCAAATGACTCTCCATCAAGTCGAGTTCGTTGCCGAGGACCAGATTGGTGCGCATGCGCAGCAGCGGCAGTTGCGCGGACAGCAGTTCCAGCGTGCCGCCATAGGCGTCGCCGACGCAGACAATGCCCTCGCGGCCATGGGTGAAGAACAGCGCGACCTCGGCGGCCATGCCGGAACAGAAGGCCCAGGCGGCCTCCGCACCTTCCAGGCTGGCGAGTTTCTCCTCCAGCGAATGGATGGTCGGGTTGAGCCCGTAGCGCGTATACAGACTGCCCGGCTTGCGACCATCGACGACGTCGAGCAGGTCGGCCGTGGAATCGAAGCGGAAGGTGGTCGTGTTGTACAGCGGCGTGTGCGGCGAACCGTGCGCATCGCGGATTTCACCGGCGTGGACGCAGCGCGTGGCCAGTCCCTGTTTCTTGTTCATGTACCCTCCCTCGATAATGAATTTTGAACGAATCTAACGTGTCAGCCGCACCCATGCCGCTGCCAGTGCTTTGCCGGCCCGGTCGATATCTTCGCTCCGGGTATTGATGCCCACGGAAAGGCGCACCGCCCCGGCAGCCCGCTCGGGCGCAACACCCATCGCACCCAGTACGCCGCTCGCCTGCGCAGCTCCCGCATGGCAGGCCGAGCCGGTCGAAGCCGCCACATCGGCTTTCGCTTCCAGCAGGATAGCGTGTCCGCTGACGCCGGGAAACGATACGTTCAATGTATTCGGCAGGCGCTCTTCCGGATGCCCATTCAAAACCAGGCCGGGCACCCGCGCCGCAAGGAATTCGAGCAGTCCTTCCGTGAGCCGCCTTGACCCTCTGTTCGCTGTGGGCAGGCGCATGCGGGCCAACCATGCTGCCTCTCCCAGCCCGACGATGTAGGGAACATTCTCCGTGCCCGGCCGCAGGCCCTGCTCCTGGGTGGCGCCCGTCAGCACCGGACTGACCGGCGTGCCGCGACGAACGTACAGCGCGCCAATGCCTTTGGGCGCATAAAATTTGTGCCCGGCCAGCGTCAGGAGGTCGGCCCCGAGCTTCTTCGCCTGCACCGGGATTTTGCCGGCGGATTGCGCCGCATCGGTGTGCATCAGTGCGCCGGCCTCATGGGCGATGCGCGCAATTTCGGCAACCGGCTGGATCGTGCCCGTCTCGTTGTTGGCATGCATCACCGACACCAGGGCTGTATCCGGTCGCAATGCCGCGCGCACTGATTCCGGATCGACGCGTCCGAATCCATCCACCGGCACGATCGTCAGCGCCCATCCCTCTTCGCGCAAGCGCAGCGCCGGCTGCATCACCGAGGGGTGCTCGACCGCCGACACGATGATATGTTTTTTCGAGCCGCCGAGCGCCCGCGCCACGCCAAGCAGCGCCAGATTATTCGCCTCCGTGGCACAACCGCAAAATATGATCTCTTCGGATCTTCCCGCGCCGATCAATCCCGCTACGCGTTCGCGCGCGCGTTGCACCGCCTCCGCCGCAACGGCCCCGTAAACATGATCGGAGGACGGGTTGCCGAAGTATCCGCGAAGGAATGGATCCATCGCATCGACAACCTCCGGCGCAACGGGCGTGGTGGCGTTGCAATCGAGATAGACCGGGAGAGTCATGGCGCCCGCCGATCAATTCCGAAGCAGCGCGCGCATCTGCGCGACGATGGCCGGATCGTCAAAATCCCGCCCGCCGACGGCACGCAGCGCCAGCCGGCCCTGCTTGTCGACGATGAAGGTCGTCGGCAGCCCCTTCACCGGCCAGCGCCGCATGGCGGTCGAATCGCGGTCGAGCAGGATGGTCACATCGGTGGCGCCGGTAAATGAAAAAATGGTCTCGGCGTCCTCGCCTACATTCACCGCCAACACGGCAAGTTCGGATGGCTTGAATAGCTTCTGCACGCGATTGAGCGAGGGAAACTCGCGCCGGCAGGGCGGGCACCAGGTGGCCCAGAAATTCACCAGCACCAGACGGCCGCGATAGGCCGCCAGATCGATCGGCTTGCCGTCGATATCGGGCAGCGCCAAGGGCGGCGCAGCCGGGGCGCCCGTCACCACCGACATCCTCCCCCCCTCGGCGGCAAGCGGCCCCGCGGCGATCAGGCAGCCGAGACCGACGAGGCGGGCAAGGGCACGTCGACGTTCAATCGAGTGGGGCGCACCCCAAGGGTACTTCCTACACCCCAAGGGTGCTTCCTTCGGGGCGCGGGGCGCACCCCAAGGGTACTTCCTACACCCCAAGGGTGCTTCCTTCGGGGCGCGGGGCGCAGGTGACATTGTCGATGGTGATTTCATGTTGGCGTTGCTGGTCGGAAAAGCGGAGAGTCAGGCGAAACGGGCCGGCGAGGCGCCGTTCCAGCGTGGTCATGCCCATGATCCAGTCGCCTGGCGCAAATTCCTGCTCGGCAGGAAACTGCGCCCAACGGAAGGCGATGCGGGCGGATTCCGGCGCGCCCCGCCGCGCCCACTCGGCATCCCATGCATCCGGCAGCATGAAGCGCGCGCTGCCGGCCTTGCCAGCCGCATGCCAGTCGGCCAGGCGCAGCCGCACCGTGCTTTTCCCGGTATTGCGCAATTCGAAGGCGAAGCCGCAGGCCGCTACATAAGGCGCAACGGTTTCGGCGGCAAAGCCGCGCGCCTGGTAGAAGGCCGCACTCTGTTCGCGCTGCAACGCGCTGACCTTGATCTCCACGCCGCTTCTTGCGGTTTTCCAGGAAGCGGCCGGTTGCGCCAGCGTCGGCGACAGCGCCGCACAGCAGGCAGAGGCCAGCAGGACTTTCAGGACGGCTTTCAAAATCCGTAGCGCAGCTGAAGATAAAGGTTGTCGTCGCGCGACAGTTGCCCGAACTGTCCGGAGCGCTTGCCACCGAATACATTCGCGCCGACTGCACCCCACAGGCTGTCGGTGAAGCTGTAGCGCAGTTCGGGGTTCAGATAGCGGTCGTGATTCGTGGCGTTGTACAAGGCATACACGGTCAGGCGCAGCGTCTGGTGCAGGAAGAACTGCGTCAGCCGCGCCGTGACGGTGTGATTCCAGCGCTTGTCCACCGGGAAACCGGGCGGCAGAGCTGCGCGATAGGCGCCGTAGTCATGCATGTACTCGGCATAGTACTGGAAACTGAGCGAGGTGTCGGTCAGCGGCTGGATCTGGTAGCCGGCCAGGAGCCGCGTCTGCGAGTTCGGCACGGTGAAATCGTTGCCGGCGCGATCCTGCCGCGAATCATAGTAGGCGGTTTCCAGATTCAGCACGCCCTC
This sequence comes from uncultured beta proteobacterium, assembly GCA_947084915.1. Taxonomy (GTDB): domain Bacteria; phylum Pseudomonadota; class Gammaproteobacteria; order Burkholderiales; family Rhodocyclaceae; genus Desulfobacillus. The sequence goes on from CAMTUN010000002.1 coordinate 128,755, forward strand.
GCCCACCCGGCCCGAGGCGCTGGCGCCAAACGTCGACAGCTTCGGATAGAAATAGGTGATTCTCGTCGGCGCCAGCATGCTGTCCGGCCGCATCGAAGGCGTGCGCTGGAAGCCCCGGTAGAAGTAGAGCGCCGCGTCCCAGCCGGCGATGTCGCGGTAGATGCGCAATCCGGCATCGCCCTGGCCCGGCTTGTCGGTATCGCGGTTGGTCAGCGCCGGCATCGGGTCGTAAAGATGGAAGCGGCGCCCATCCGGGATGCGGCTCTCGCGGAAACGTCCCGCCAGCACCAGTTCGAAGGAAGCGAACTTCGGGTAGGCGCCGATCTTGATGGCATCGACGCCGCGCTTCAAGTACTCCAGCGGCCTGCCGGCGAACAGCGCCTCATGATCCTTGGGAAACACATCGTTGACGAACACCAGATCCCCCAGGCCCCAGGTGATGACCTGACGGCCGGCGCGCAGATCCCAGTTGCCCGCGGCGTAGTCGAGGTAGCCTTCGCGCAGTTCGGATTCGTCCTTGCGGCCGAGGTGATCGTAGGCGAGATCGCCCTTGACCACCAGGCGCAAGGCGCCGGACGAAGCATCGATCTGAAGGCCGATTCGCTCCTCGAGCCATTTGTGTTGGCGGCCGTCCGGATTCGCCGTGACGGTGTTGAAAGCCGTGTTCTGCTGCAGGAAGCCGGAAAAAGTCAGCTCCGCCGAGACGGCGAACGGCAGGCACAGCAGGCCGGCAAGTGCCGCCAGATGGCGCATTAATCCACCCACTTGCGCGGCGGCTGACGCAGGAATCGCTCGGAAAACAGACTGTCCTCGATACCGAGATCGTATTCTGTCTTGGTGTAGACAACCTCGGTACGGTGGCCGGTCTGCAGGTTCTTCATGGTGCGTTTGACCACCGTCGGCAAACCCTTCACGTCAGCCACCTCGTCCGCGGTAAACAACTTGTAGGGTGCACCCTTCCTGTCGAACTGCTCCTCCTTCAGCGGCAGGAAGTTCGCCTTGTCCACCCAGGTGAGCTTGTGGCCGAAATCGTCGTCGCCCGCCTTGGGCGTGCTCTTCACCACGAAGCACTCGCGCGTGCCGATCTTTTCCTCACGTTCGATGACGTGGCTGTCATCCTCGATGTCGCGTCCCGAAACATCTTCATAAGTGAAATCGGAGCCGACGAAGCTGGAGCGCTTGTCCTGGGCGGCAATGCGCTTGACCATGTTGATCGCAGGGATGAACAACCAGCGGTCGTCGTCCTTGGCCGGATACTTGTTGGTCATGAAGCTCATGTCCTTGACGTCGTTCGGCTTGAAGAAATACATGAAATACTTCTGCTCGCCTCCCGCGGCGCCGGTGTTCAGGCGCAGCATGGTCATCTCGCGAATCCGCTCCTGGCCGTCCTTGTTGATGAGCTTCATGACCACGCGCGCCTTGAAATCCTTGCCCGGGTAGAGGAAGGCCGCCTGCGATTTCTTCATCGCCTCCTCGCCGGTGAGCGCCAACGCGGAAAGCGGCAACATCGCCAAGAATACGAATAGCCATCGTGTAATTCCGGCATAACGCGCTTCGCGCAATTGCCTTCTCTGAAACTCCGTTTTCATGTCAATCTCCTTTCATTGTGCAGCAGCCGCTGCGGCCGCCGGCTTGGGTTCGACGAACAGCCAGCGCCGGCCGAGCATCACCAGCGCCGGGATCAGCAGCATGGTGAGCAGGGCCGAGATCAGCATCATGGCAACGATGAAGGCGCCCACTGCGACGTAAGGCGTCAGCGGTGCGAACATCATCACCGAGAAGGCGGCAGCGAACAGCACCGCGTTGCGCATGATCCCCTTGCCCGGCCGCGCCGCCGTCCAGGCGAGCGCCCCGGCCAGATCCGCATCGCCGGTCTCGGCCAGCCGCTGACGCAGTCGACTGACGAAATGGATGGCGAAGTCCACCGCCATGCCCAGGGACAGCGTGCTCATCACCGACAGCGGCATGTCGAAGTCCTTGCCCGCGAATCCGATCACGCCGTAGATGAAGAGAATCGTGAACAGCAGCGGTACGTAAGCGATCGCCGCCCATTTCAGGGAACGGAAGTCGAGGGCCAGGATGGCGAACACCACCACCAGGGCAAGGCTGAAGCCGAGCACCAGGTCGCCCAGCACCTCGTCGTTCCACACCAGATTGAAATAGGCGATGCCGGCGGGCTTCACCGTCACCGGCAGCGGATTTGCCTTCTGGTAGCTTTCCGCGGCGGTGATCACCTGGCGCATCGCCTCCGCATCCCAGGTCTTCATTTGCACCCAGACATTCGCCTTGCCGAAAACCGGATCCACCACGTTGTCCAGGTCGGAGGGTTTTGCCGACATGCTGAACAGAAAGAGGTACTGCCCGATCGTGTCCCTGGTTTCCGGCACGACGTCGTATTTGACATCGTCGTCGTGGAGGACGCGGTTGATGCGCTTCACGTAGTCCGCGACCGAGAAGGTCTTGCCCACTTCCGGCAGGGTTTCCAGGTGGCGCTGCAGACCCTCGATCCAGCGTACCGCCTCGGGCCGTTTCATGAATTCCGCCTCACTGGACTGGACGATCAGATAACCGAGTGAGGTGCCCCCCAACGCCCGGTTCATGGCGGTATCGGCGATGCGAATCTCGCTGGATGCCTTGAACCACGCCACCAGATTGTTGTTGACGTGGATTTTCGACGTACCCCAGGCGGAGACCGCCACCAGCATGGCCGCAACCGCAATAGTCAGCCCCGGCCGGACGGCGCCGAATGTCGCGATGCGTCCGAGCACTCGCGCCGTGCGGTCGTCGGCGGCATCCTCGGCCACCCTGGACAGTTTGTCTTCCCTCACGAAGGTGAGCACGGCGGGAATGAAACTGAATGAGAGCAGACGCAGGACCACCGTGCCGAAGGCGATCAGGCCGCCGAACACTTGCACCGGAATGATGTTCATGAACAGCAGCACAGCAAAGCCGGCCGCCGTGGCGAGCGCCGTGAAGCGCACCGGACGGCTCACCGCCGCCATGGTCTCGCGGATCGCCGTCAGCTTGTCGCCACGCTCCTTGTAGCGGAAATAGAACTCGTTGAAGATATGGATGCTGTCGGTGGCGATCGCCATGAGAAACACCGGCGCCATGGAACTCATGATGTGCACCGGGAAGCCGACGCCGATCAAGAGACCGATGCTCCAGATGATGGCCACCATGGAAACACCCATCATGGCCGCGGACAGCGCCAGATTGCGGAACATGGTCTGGATCGCCGCAAACATGATCATGCCGGCAATGGGCGAGAAGATCGCCATCAGCTTGAACATCTCCGCGCCGAAGGTATCGCGCGCCACCGGGTCGCCGGCGATATAGTAGCGTTCCGGTCCCTTTTCCTTCGCCACGATTTCCCGGATTTTGTCGGCAATCTCGGCGCCGTTGGCGCCCTTCTCCAGCGGCGCGTAAATGGCGGTGGTCTTGCCATCCCTGGAAATGACGCGATCGACGAACAGCGAAGTGCCGTACAGTGCGGCGCGCAATGACTCGACCTCGGCATCCGTCTTCGGCGCGGCCGGCATCAGCGGCCCGACCTTCAAGGTGCCGGCCTCGGCGGTCACGTTGGTGATGGTGGTGAAGCCATTGACGTCGCGCGAGGCAACGCCCTTCAGCCCGAGAATGCCGTCGGTGATACGGGCGATGCGGCCAAGCGTCTCCCGATTGAGCACCCCCGCCTCATTTTCGACGCCGACGACAATGGTGTCCTCGTAGAGCGCGAAAGTCTTGTCCACCTGGTCGTTCCAGACACGCACGTCGGATGTGTCCGGCAGCATGTGCTTGGGATTGGTGTCCGTGCGGATTTTCGGAAACTGGGTGAGGAACAACAGGGTCAGCAGCCCGGTCAGAATGAGCACCAGCTTGGGCCGGCGGATGGAGAACTCGACCAGTGAGAATTTAATCATGTTGTGCTCGCTTGGATGGGTAATCGGTTCAGTGGGGCGCCAGCGCGACATCGGCCGCTGCCGCAAGGAAGGCGCCGCAGCATGAAGCGCCCTGCCCCGGCTGCGGTTCGATCCGGCGCGCCAGCCGTCCGCCACCCGGCAGCACGATGGCGCTGCGCTGCGTGAGATTGCGCGCCGGCTGTCCGGCGAAGAGGCGACGGACCTCGCGCCGCGTATGCCAATGCGCGCCGCGATAGGCGCCACGGCCGCCATGGCGGCCCTTGCAGAACCAGAGCAGGCTGTGTCGGTTGAGCAGACCGAGCGCAACGCGCCGACGGGCGACGCGCAGCATCTCCGCCAATGCGCGGTGCGCATCGGGCATGAAGCAGAGCGCGGTCACGCTGATCACCAGATCGAAGCTGTGGTCGGCGAAGGGCAGGCGCTGCCCGTCCGCGACGAGATACGCTGCCTTGCCGCGATCGGCGGCGAAGCGCGCCATGGCGAGATCGGTATCGGCTCCCACTGTCCAGCGCGCGGCCGCGCTGTCGGCAAAGCCGCGTGTGAAGTAACCGGTGCCGCAGCCTACGTCGAGCACGGTCTCGCCGGCGCGCGGCGCCAGGAGCGCCTCGATCAACTGGAGTTCAACGCCACCCATCCATGCGCCGCGGGGTGTTTCGTACCAATCATCGTACTGCTGCGGCTGCATGATGGTCTGTCCCCGGGTCAGAAGCGCCGGTACAGCCAGTATTTCTCGTAGAGGATCTTGCCGGCATGCCACATCAGGCTCGGCCCGCGCATGTCCACCTGCGGCGTCGGTTCGGCGTAGAAGTTGCCCTTGCCGATGCCGGCGCGGCCATTGCCCGCCTCGATGAAACACATGCCGTGGCCGTCGAAACTGCGCGGCTGACCCTTGCCGGTCCAGGCGTGCGCGATGTTGTTTGCCACGGTCTCGGCCTGGCCGTGGGCGAACACGCCGGCCTTGGGCAGCGGCCGGCCCATCTTCAGCGGAATGGTGGTGATGTCGCCGAGGGCGAAGACGCCTTCGAAGCGCGTCTGCAGCGTATGACGGTCGACCGGAATCCAGCCGGCCTCGTTGGTCAGGCCGGCCTCGCGCGCCACCGCCGGCGCGCGATGCGGCGGCACGTAGAGCAGCAAGTCGTACTCGGCCGACACTCCGTTGGCGAAGGCGATGCGGCGCGCCGCCGCGTCGACCGCCGTGACCTGATGCTCGGGGTGGTAGGCAATGCCGCGTTCCTCGATCATGCCGCGCACCGCCGCGCCCACCTGCGGCCCCGCCACCGCCATCGGTTGCGGCTCGGCGGCGAAGAATTCCATGCTCGTCTTGTCGCGCAGACCGCGTTTGCGAAGATAGGCATCCACCAGCAGTGCCGCCTCGTAGGGCGCAGCCGGGCACTTGTACATCGGCGCCGCGGTGAGAATGACGATGCGCCCGCCGGTAAATCCGGCCAAGGTGTCACGGACGGCCGCAGCGCCTTCCAGGGTGTAAAAGTCCAGGCCAGCCTCGGACAGGCCGGGAATCGTCTCCGGCGCGTAATCCGCACCGAGCGCGATCACCAGCGCATCTGCCGCCAGCGTCTGCCCGCCGAAATCGACAATGCGTCGCTCGGGATCGATCCGCGTCACGCTGCCCTGAATGAACTCGACGCCGCGACCGGCCAGCCGCGATAGAGGGCGCGAGAAATCCGCCGGTGCCCGCTCACCGACCATCAGCCAGAGCAGCGAAGGCGGAAAGAAGTGCTCGGCCGTGCGATCCACCGCAATGACGCGATCCGATTCGGGCAGCAGCTTGCGCAAGGTTTGGGCGGCCACCAGACCACCCAGACCGGCGCCGAGTACCAGCGCGGTACGGCTCATGGTCATGGTCAGAACACCAGGACCTTCTCGGCCCACTGGGTCCACGCAGTCAGCTCGTCCATCGTGCTGCGAAAGGAACCGTCGAGCAGGTCGGCATCGCCGATGCCACGCGCGTCGATGCAGGTGCCGCATACCCCGATCTCACCGCCGGCACGCACGATCATGCCCAGCATGTCGCCGATGTTGTAGAACCCCTGCGGCACCTTCTGGCCGCGCTTGGCACAGGCGGCGGCATCCCCGATCAGGAACACCTTGACTTCAGTGTCGCCCGCCTTCAGCAGGGTTCGCGCCAGGCGCAGCCCGTTGTAGCTGCGCTCGGTGCCGTAGGGTGGGTCGTTGAGGATGATCAGGTATTTCTGCATGACTGGCTCCCTTACAGGTCTAAATAATCAAAAATACACATATTCGTACGTCTTTATGAATACTAGTCTAAAAGAGGGGGCGCTGCAAGCCGCCCCTTCTCGCTTCCGGGTCTTCAGAACTTCAACTGCCACCATTCGAGCGTGACGGCCTTGAGACCATCGCGCTCCTGATTGTCGCCGTCCCAGGCGGCGAAAGCCACCGGCATGCTGCCTTTGCCCTGCAGGCTGGCGCCTTCTCCGCGCTTCACCTTCAAGGGACGGGAAAGGACCACCGCCCACCCGCTGTCGGTACGCACAGCGGCGCTCTTCAGTCCTTCGTAGGGCAGCCGTGTGGCGCTGCCGAAGCCGTGCGCCACGAGACTCTCCGTGCGGCCGTCCGCGCGCCAATGCCAGACATCAACAGGATTCCTGGCATCGCCCATGAAGGGGGTGGTGGACGCCTTGCCGTTGATCGGGAACTGCACGGCTGCACCGTCCGCAAAAGCCGCCGTATCATTTATCGCGGTGTTAGCGGTGCGATCGCTCCAGGCCAGTTTCACGAACAACCGATTCCCGGCGCGCACCGCCTGGGCGGTGAGCTGCTCCGTGACGGGAGTGCCGACGATGGAGCCATGGCCGGGAAAAGCCGGCTGGAGCGCCACCAGCGTAGCCGGCGCTTTCTTCCAGATATCGGCCTCGGGAGAAGCGGCGTCCACGCCAGCCACGGACAGGACCTGGATGGTCTTGTCCGTAGGGGCGACATGTGCGGCATTAGCCACGAGGCCAGACACAGCGGCAATGCCGAGGACGACCAGTTGTTTCATCATGCCGCTGGTAATCATGTGTTTCTCCCGATTGAGTACTTCTGCATCATTCCAGACTCGCACGTCGGAAGTGTCAACAGCAACATCTGGATCGGGCAGCGCAATCCCTTCCGGCAACTGCCTGTAGACCGTGCTGCAACGGCAATTCAGCCCCATCGGAGGGCGGTCTATTTGAAGTGGATATCAATCATATTGCGGGTAATCCTGGCGCCGCAGGTATAGAACGACCCCATGCCGGCGTCCTCGATGTCTCGCACCAAGTCCCCTAGCCAATCCAGGTGAGCAAACAAGTACTCCCTGCAAGCAGCTTCATCTTTCTGCTTCAGCAGGTAGGCCATGTACTCCAATTCAAGCGCAACATGGTCCGGCATGGACAACAGTGCTTCAGGTATCGCCATGTCCTCATCCCGATACCTCCGCATCATATCCAGGGCGGGATCACCCATCAAATAGCCCTTTTCAGACGCAAGCGGCAAATGGCACGATGAATCGCTCGTCCATTTCTTGTAAATGCTTTCGACTGGCACGATATAGGGGGGCAGAGGGCCGAGGAAAACCCGTTGGTATTCCCTACCCAGTTCCGAGCAGACATCCCCGCTTCGTGAAAGGCCCTGGCTCAGGGAGGGATCCAGCCCAAGCAGGCTGAGGCGCTCGTTGAAGAACTTGGCAAGCCGACCCGAAGCCACGTCATCCGCGAAACTTTCGGAGGGTTCCTTGAAGAACTCGCTCAACTGGGCATAGATCTCGGCCCAGAACAGATTGGTCTGCTGTCGCCCGCAGTCAGAGTGTCCCATTTTCCCGGTTCCGAAACGCCAGGCGGGCACTTAGGCCTTTGTCCGCGCAAGATAAAACGTGGATGGATTCGTCCCTGCATCGATGTTCAGCACGCTGCGCCCCTGCGAGCGCGCCTGTATGTTCAACGCTTCCACCTTGCCGAAGCTCAACGCATGCCCGGGGCATTTCGATACGCAAGCGGGAGATTCACCGCGGACAAGACGATGTGCGCAGTAGGTGCACTTGTCAGCCACCTTTCTTTCCGCATCGAAACCCATGGCGCCGTAAGGACAGGCCCACGAGCAGTAGCGGCAACCGATGCATTTGCCTTCGTCGATCAGGACAATTCCGTCCTCGGGCCGCTTGAAGATGGCGCCGGTGGGGCATGCCTGCCGGCAAGCCGGCTTTTCGCAATGCATGCAGGGCATCGACATGAACGACAGTCGACTACCCGCTTTTGGATCCATGCGGATAACCTTGGTGCGGGTTTTCGCGGCGCCGTTTTCGACCTTGCAGGAGATTTCGCAGGACCTGCAGCCGATGCAGCGTTCCAGATCCACCATGATGGCATATTGGCTCATTTCGCTTCCTTTCCTGGACTGGATGTTTGTGACGCGTACTAGGCCTTGACGACCCTGCAGACCAGCGCCTTGTAGTTGACCTGATCGGAGACCGGGCACCGCTTGTCCTTGTCGACGAGGTAGTTGATCGACTTCCACTGGGTAAACGGCTGCCGGTGCGAATAGGAATTCGGCACGAAGACCGTGTCCTTGCGTATTCCCTCATAGACCCAGGCCTTGCACAGGACATAGCCCTTGATGCCCTCCACCTTGACCGTGTCGCCGCTGACCACACCGATCTGCGCCGCCTTTTCGGGGTGGATCAAGCAGAACTGGTCGGGCGACTGCTCGTGGAGGCTGGCCATCCAGTGGGTGCCGTCGCCAAACTGCGAGGCATTTGGCCTGCCCGAGGTCAGGTACAGATCGAAGCCCGTCAATTCGGGTTTCTCCGGGTATTTGATCCTGACCCGCCGCGCCCGCATATCGCCGACCGCCACGATTCCCTTCATCTGCGAGGTGATGCCGACATCCGAATCGGAATCCAGGTACTCCAGGTAGGGCAGTCCGTCTTTCATGCCGATTTCGGGGTCCGCGTAGAATTCGGGCAGCGGGCTCAAACCCTGCGACTGGTACATCTTCTCCAGTTCCTCGGTCCAGATCTCGATCTTGCCCGAGGGTCGGGGGAATTGCCCCTTCTTGCCGGGCACGCCATGCTCTTCGGTGTACAAGGTGCCGACCTCAGGCGAATCCGGCTTGGGCAGCGGCCCCCGCAACGCGGAGTCCTTCTTGGCGAAGAAGCGCTCCGGCGAGAAACCGGTATTCTTGGCCATCGCCCGCTGCAAGACCACCGGGTCCTTGTAGTCGTCCTTGAAGATGTCGCCCCAGCCCATCTTCTTGCCGAGTTCGATGAAAATCCAGCGCTCCGGCCAGGCCTGGTGCAAGGGCTTGATGATCTGCGGCACGAAGATGTTGCGACGCTCATCGGAAACCGGGCACACGCCGCCCGATTCCGCCCAGGGCGACACCGGCAGAATGTAGTCGAAATACAGCGTTTCGGCGCTCGGGAACATGTTGTAGTAAACCGAGACATCCAGATTGTCGAGGCCGGTCTCGAGGCGCTGAATATCCCCCCACTGCACCATCGGATTGGCGGTGGAGATGAAAGCCTTGATGGGATAGGGCTTGCCGGTGATCATCGGCTCCAGCCAGGCGATGGGCGATCTGCCCAGGCGCTGCCGCTTGGGCTTGACCTCCCGGTCGGCCGGCACCGATATGCTGCCCATCGGCGTCGCGCCGGTATTGCCGCAAGCGTAGCCCATGGAGGGCTTGCCGAAATGGCCGGTGATCGCGGCGAGCATGTAGAACGTGCGGTGCGTGATGTGGCCGTTGGTGTGATGGGAGAGGCCCGCATTGCTCATGATGATCGCCTTCTCGGTGCGGGCATACTCTTCCGAAATCTCCTTGATGGTCGCGGCCGGGATGCCGGTGACCTTCTCGGCCCATTCCGGGGTGTATTTTTTCTCGGCGAGGAATGCCTTCAGCTTGTCGAAACCCAGCACTTTCTTTTCAATGAATTCCTTGTTGTGCAAGTCCTTCTCTATGATGTGAGTCATCATGGAGAGCGCCAGCGCCATGTCCGTCGAAGGCTTGACCGGCAGCCACAGATCGGCCATACCGGCGGCCTCGGACATGCGCGGATCCACCACGATCATTTTGGCCTTGCCCAAGACCCGCCGGTCGTTGACCTTGCCGAAGGCCACGGGCTTGCAGGCGGCTCCGTTGCTGCCCACGAACATGTACCAATCCGCACCGTAGTAATCGTCCCGCGTGTAGGTCCATGGCGGATTGTTATGGCCCAGGATGGAGTTCGAGGCAGTGGTGCCGGCGAGGTTGCAGAACGGCCCGGTGCCCTCGCGATGAGGCGTGCCATAGAGCTTCTCGAACGTGCCAGTCAGCCCCGCCCGTGCCTGGGATTCACTGCGGCCGCCGACATACCAGGCCAGCGCCTCCGGCCCGTGTTTCACGCTGACGGCCTTGAGCTTCTCGGCGATCTCCGTCAGCGCCTGATCCCAACTGATCTCCTGGTAGGACTCAGGCTTGCCGCGCGGGCCTACCCGCTTCAGCGGCGACTTGAGGCGGTACTTGTTGTAGAGCATGCCCGCGCTGGCTTGCCCCTTGGGGCAGAGCGTGCCTTCCGTCACCGGGTCGTCCGGATTGCCATAGATATTCACGATCCGGCCCTCGCGGACATGGACCTTCATGCTGCAGGTACTCTGGCACCACTGGCAACCGGCGGTGAACACCTGATCGGGCAGGGGCGCGGCCCCGGCATCGCCGAAGCGTCCGGCGGCCGGAGCGGCCTGGGCGGCTTGGGCTGGGCCGGAGAACGGCAGCCCGGCGACGGCGGCCGAAGCGCCGGCCACCTTCAGGAAGGATCTTCTCGTCAGTTCGATTTCTTTCATGACTATCTCCTTGGAAATTCCTCGAATACACGTGCCGGGTTAGCCACCCGTCATCGACATGAAGCGAACAAGCCGCTGCGGACATTCTTCAAAATCGTGTCGGGCAGGCTTGCGCCGCAGACCGTCCAGCAAGGCGTGCTCGAGTTCGGCATCGCTGCAGCCGTCGCGCAGCATCGTTCGAAACTCGACCTTGTCTTCCCGGCCCAGACACAGGTGCAGCGCGCCATCGACACTCAGTCTCACCCGGTTGCAGGTCTCGCAGAAGTGTTGCGAAATCGGCGTGATGAAACCGATCTGGAAACGACCGTCGGGCGCCACCAGATAGCGGGCCGGGCCGCCGCCTGGCACCACGCCATCCACCAGACCGAAGCGCTCGCGCAGGCGTTCGCGCACCGGGCGCAGGTCCAGGTAGCCTGCGCTTCGCCCCGTGGTTCCCACCGGCATGGTCTCGATCAGACGGAGCACGAAACCCCGTTCCATGCAGTAGGCCACCATGGTTTCGATGTCCTCATCGGAGGTATCGGCCAGCGCCACCATGTTGAGCTTGATGAGGCGAAAGCCTTCCGAGCGGGCCGCCTCCAGTCCTGCGAGCACCTGCGGCAGCACGTCGCGACGACAGATGGCTCGCACCCGCTCGCGGTCCAGGGAATCGAGACTGACGTTGAGTCGCGTCACCCCGGCCTCCCGCAGCCGAGACGCATACTTCGCCAACTGGGTGCCGTTGGTGGAAAGCGACAGATCGTCGATGCCGGGCAGGGCCGCCAGACGGCGGGCCAGATCGGGCAGATTCCTGCGCAACAAGGGTTCGCCGCCCGTAAGCCGGATGCGCTTCAATCCCAGGCGGGCAAAAACAGACAGCAGGCGCTCGATCTCATCGAAACTCAGCCAGTGTTCGGATTCCTCGTAATCCTTGAAACCCTCGGGCATGCAATACGTGCAACGCAGATCGCAGCGATCCGTGACGGAAAGCCTGAGGTAATCGACGCGGCGTCCGACACCGTCCAGCAGCATGATTACTCTTCCTCTTTCTTCATGCCCTCCGGCTCATTGTGAGCGATGCCCTTGTGGCAATCGATGCAGGTCTCGCCCTTCTTGATAGCCCCTTGATGCCGACGCCATGCAGTCGCGGTTTGCGCCTCCTTGGCCATGCCTTCCAGACCGTGGCAGTTGCGGCATTCCAGAGAATCGTTGGCCTTCATGCGCTTCCACTCGCGCTCGGCCAGCGTCAGGCGCTTGGCCTCGAACTTCTCGCGCGTGTCGATGGTGCCCATCACCTTGCCATAGACTTCGCGCGTGGCCTGGATCTTCCTCAGCATCTTCGGGCCCCATTCCTTGGGCACATGGCAGTCGGAGCAGACGGCGCGCACGCCGGTGCGGTTGTTGTAATGGATGGTCTTCTTGTATTCCTCGTAGACGTTGTCACGCATCTCGTGACAGCCGATGCAGAACGTCTCGGTGTTGGTCGCTTCCACCACGGTGTTGAAGCCGCCCCAGAAGATGACGCCGCCGACAAAACCGGCCGACAGCAAAGTCAGCAAAGAATGCTTGACGCTGGGATGCTTCAATAGGCTCCAGCAGCGCCGCAACAGGCCTCCGGCTTTATCAATGTTTTCCATGATCTATTGGATTTCTTTCGAATGCCTGGCTGCCGCCAGGCTTGGCGATCAACCTGAACATATGTCCCTGGCTCTCGATGCAGCCTTCGTTACGCAAATCCGAAACCGCGCGCGAGAGCGTTTCGGCAGCGATGCCCAATTGTTCAGCCCATTCATGCATGGAACCTATTTCGCAACCGTCCGCGCCAGTTCCCATGTCTTCGGTAACCAGGTAATGGAGAACCCGATCGCGCGCCGGCAGCACCAGCCTTTCCACTTTGCGTTGCAGCCGCCTGGCTGTTTCGGCAGCCTCCAGCCCCCATGCGGAGGTGAAAGAGATGTTGCGGTGTAACTCGGTACGGAACTGACGCGCCGACACGGCCAGCACCAGGGAGGGCGCGACGGCCGCGGCGCTGCTGCCGTGCAGGTCGTCATAAGGATTCGGCTCGCGCAACCAGTCCCCCGCGCCGGCATGTTGCAGGGTTGCCGCCGTACCGCCGGGACTGACTTTCTCCAGGCGCACAATGCCGCGGACGACGCGGTAGCATGCCGAGGCCACGGCGCCCTGATGAAACAGGTAGTCGCCTGCTGCAACCTCGATCGTCCTCGATGCTTCGCGCAGCGGGCCGGGAAAATAGGCCGGCACACCCAGGAAGGGCGGTGCCGCCCTTGTCTCGCCGGGCTCTCGCAGCATGGCTATCGCCCCGTTCATTTCACGCTTACTCCGGGATTTCCTTGGCGCTCTTCTGGAACTCGGCGCGTATCGCAGGCACCGGATCGCCGCTGAATGAACCCTTCAGCTTGAAGTGTTCGTGCAGCGCCTTGGTGCGAACCGCCTTGTCGAAGTCGAACTTGTACTTGGCATCTACGCTGGGGGTATAGGGCGTGTAAGGCGCCTTGGCACCCTTGTAGGGCGATCCCTGGAAATTCATGTGGCAGGTGGCGCAAACCTTTTCGTAGTCGAAGCTCTGTCCGGCGGCGACGAGCGTCTTGCGCGGCGTAGCCTGCCCTTCCCGCTTGAGCTTTTTCTCGGCTTTGCCATGTTCGTCACGGTAGCCGGCACCCGGTCCGTGGCAGGATTCGCAGCCGACGGAGCCGAGCTGCTTCTGGCCGCCAACCTCGCCGCCAGCCGCAAAGCCTCCGCTCTGACCAAATCCGGTGCTGTGGCAGCCCACGCAATCCTTGTCCTTGGTGTAGTCCTTGGCCGGATCGAGCTTGGCCTTCTGCTTCGCCTCCGCCTTGGCATTGGCTTTCAGCGACTCGAAAGCTTTCGCATGCGCCGTTTCCGCCCAGGACTCCCCCTGCACGTCATGACACTTCGTGCAGGTCTTCACGCCGACATACCCGGCGCCGGCAGCCTGACTCGCCGGCGCCGCAATCAGCAGGGCCGCAAGCGCGGCGGCATTCCACAGCAGACGATTCATTTTTGCTCTCCTCGATTCAATCAAAGTTCAGCAGCCGCAATCCGCCTCGACCGAGATGCCGGTCTGCGCCGTGGCTTTCTGTCCGTTCTCGTCCTCCACGCGCAGGATGACGACGTAGAGGCCCTGCGTGAAGGTGTGCTCGACATCGCGCTCGCCGGCCGATGAACCGTCGCCGAACTCCCATGCGTAGGATTTGATCTTGCCGCTACCGCCGGCGGCCAGCGCCTTGAAGCTAATCTTGTAGGGCGCGCTGCCGCGACGGTTGCTCACCCCGCCGATCTTGGCGACCAGCTTGCCGCCGGGCGCGCTCAACTCCGCCTCGCGCAGGCTGCCGCCCATGTCCTTGGAAACTTTCGTCAGGGATTGCTTGACCTTGTCGTCCATGGGTTTGAGGTCTTCGCTGGTCAGCTTGGCGCCCTCGGTGAGCGTGCTCTGCCGCCCGTCGTCGATCCTCACGCGCGCGGTACCGTAATCCGACACCAGCCGGCCGTGCAGCGACCATGCCGTGAAGCTTTTCTTGTCGGGATCGTAGACGGCGGCGAACTCTGCGCCCTGGGTGCGCAATTCGAACGACCCCATGCGCAACTTGAACTCGGTGAACAAGTGATCCGGCACCTGCGCCTTGACGAAGATGCGTCCCTTTTGCAGTTCGAACACCGTTTTCTCCATTTTCTTTTCCAGATCGAAGCCCACGCCTGCCAGCCCGATCTCGGTATTGGGATAGAGCCTGACCATGCTGCCGTTGGACCAGAGCATGAGGGCGGCCGACTTGTCCCTTGCGGCAAGGCGATCGCCCCGTTCGAGGACATCGCCTTCCTTCACCGGCTTCCACGCCTGCGCCCCGCTCTTGCGGATTTCGACAGTGCCATCGCTTTGGGTGATGCGGACGCTGGTGTCCTCCTGCGCCCACGCCAGGACGCTGCACAGCGCCAGCAGGATTGCGGTAATGGATTTCATGATCGTTCTGCCTTATCTCTGTTGAACATCGCTAAAACTTGACTTCGGCCCCCAGTACAAACTCCCAGGCGGCCTTGGCCTTGCTGCCGTCAGGCCGCGCATAGACATCGCCCGGGCGGAAGTAGCCGAGGGAGGCAAAACCCTCGACGTATTTGTAGAGCGGATAGCTCACATCGAGATCGAATTCCCAGCCGACGTCACGCGTCTGCGCGGTCGAGGTGGCCATGCCGCGGCTCCAGTCGAATACCGGACCGCGCCCTTCGAAGACCGATTTTGTCGTCCACATCCGCGCCAGCGCCGGTACGAATTTCAGGCCCTTGACCGGCTCGATGGTAAGGTCGGCGCGCAGATAGGTGATGTTCGACAGGTTGCTGTCCCAGAAGTAGTAGCCGGCGCGAATGTCCTCGCTGAAGATATTGCCAAACTTGTTGCGCTCGCGACACATGAAAAGACCGTTGAAGTTGCGCATCGTCCCGCTTGCCGTGCTGTCCGTGCCGTTGCCCGACCCGCGGCCGAACTGGAGGCCGAGCGCCAGGTTGCCGAGCGCGCCGACCTTGCCGAAGTCGCGCGTGGCCTTCACTTGCAGCGCATTGGCGCGCAGCTTGCGGTTCGCCGCATAATCCCCGGTGAGCAGGATCGCCTCGGCATCGAATTTCCACTTGCCCAGTTCCGCGCTGGCGTTGATGCCAGTCCATAACGGGCGGAAATTCCCGTCACGCGACAGGGTGGCTACATTGAAGTCCTTGTCCAGGTTCAGGTCGGCGTCGCTGGCGTCGCCGTGGTCGGCGACCTTGATCATGTAGGGTTTGAACCGCAACCCGCGCGCAGGCCGGATGTCCAGATCGAGGTAGTAGGCGCCAAGCTTGTTCGAGGCGCCGAAGACATCCTCGCGATTACCCGCCGGCGGCCCGCCCGAGGCGATGAATTTGGTGTAGCTGTTCCATCCGCCGGCGACGGCCATGTAACCGGCCGAAAGCGTGGTATTGCCCCAGGGCAGCTGCCCGAAGGGATACTGGAGGCGGATGCCGTCCATCGGGCCTTCGAGCGTGATGTTCTGCCCGACATCCCAGTTCTGCCGCCCGGCGCGCAGCACGAAGGGGCCGGTGTATTGCACGAACAGCTCGCGCACGAGCTGGGAATTGACGGTATGGAACTGGCCCCAGCGCTCCAGCGTGCCCTCGCCGTCCTCCTTCCAGTCGAAGACGAAATTACCCTTGTCGAGCACCAGGCGGGCCAACAGCGACTCGTAGGAAGCATCGATCTGGAAGGAAAATCGCTGATCGAAGAAGGTGGCGTTGTCGTACTTCCACTTCTGCAGCGGGTTGCCCAGATCGAAATTGTTGCGGGAATTGATCTGCGCCTTGTACTTGCCGGAAAATTCGAACTGGGGCCGGTTCTTGCGCTCTTCCTCCAGCTTGGCGGCCTCGGCCGAGGTCTTGCGCACCTGGGTTTCCAGGGCGAGCAGGCGGCGGCGGGCTTCGTCGTCGCGGCCTTCCGCTTTCTTCTCGACCTCGGGTTCGTCCCACTCGCCGCCAGCCGCGGCGCCGCTTCCCTTCGCCGCACCCGCTGCGGCTGGCGCGGCTTTCGCGTCCCGCTTCGCCAGCTCGGCCTGCAGGCGGGCGGTTTCGGTCTTGAACTGTGCAACCTGACTTTCCAGTTCCTGCAGGCGGCGCAGGATCTCGGACTCGCCGCTCTGAGCCTTCTTCGTGGGAACACGCTCAGCCAGGGCGGGCGGGCCGACCAGGGCCAGACCGGCTGCGAGGCAGATTGCCGCGCGCAGGGAACGGTTACGCAGATTCATGTCGCATCCCCACGTCGATTTACTTGCGGGCCTCCGGCGCGCCGTAGAAAGTCTTGGTCTTGCTGTCCGGACCGTGGCATTCCAGGCAGACCAGGCGCTTGAGCGTCGGCTTGAAAATATAGGGGTCCGCAGGGCGAAGCGCTTCGACCTGGACAAACTGAGCGTCCGGGCGAACCACGGTCTTCTTCCAGTAGGCTTCGGGCGCCAGCATGACGTTAGGATGATAAACGTCGCCCTTGACGAACCAGCCTTCCTTCTTCTTCGCTTTCGTCTCCGCGGGAACGACCATCTCGTGGCAGGTCAGGCAGTCGCGGTTCTCGCCCTTGTAGGCGATCTTCTTCGACTCGAGGTGCAGGCGGTGCAGATTGGGCACGTTCTTGCGCGCCGTCTTCACATCCATGATCTCCTTGTGACAGTCGAGGCACAACTCGTTCTTGCTCTTGAAATCAGGCACCTTGCCCTTGGCTTGCTTGGGCACCGCCTTGGGTGGCCAGTCGATCGGGGTCTGGGGCTCCAGCGACATAGCCGCCGTCGAAACCAGCGCCAAGGCAGCAATTGTCAGGATTCGGATACGCATGGTGTCCTCCATTCGGAATGAATTCCCTTGACCAGATCCGGCACGAATGCCCGTTCGGCCTCCAGGAACTCGAAAGTAAGATTGGCCAGTGCCCGGTAAATTTCGAGACTGGTTTCGTTGCGAATCTTTTCGCACAGCTCACGATGCCAGCGCAGCAGGTGGTCCGCCAGAAAGCCCGCCTGGAAATCCAGGCACTTGCGCAGCCCTTCCTCATTCGACGCCTGCCAGAACTGCGCCTCCAGATCGCAGAGGAATTTCATGAACTCAAGTTCCACGCCGATGTGATCCGGAAGTTCCAGGCATGCGCCGGTCAATTGCGCCGCGGCGGTGTCGTAATACAGTTTGACGGCAGCGGTCACACGGCCGCCCACGCGCTGGTTCTCGTCCGCGTAATACGACTCGTGCGGGACAATGCCGGAGGGAAGGGTGAACAGCCGCGTATGCTCGGCGATGAGTTCGGCTTCGGGGAGCCCATCGGAAGCGGCCCGCCTGAAGGATTCCGTCAGCGCCTCGGCGGCTGCGCTCAAGGGACTGTTGCATTCGGAAGCCAGCCCGCCCGCCCTGACCAAGGCGGCAAGTTCGGCTGATGGCGGCGCCGAATAGAGTGCGGCCAGAACAGCATAAGTTTTCGCACGACCGCCGGCGACAGTTAGCATTTCGTTTGAGTCGATCACTCTAGAGTCCTCCACTGAAGAAGCGCCGCGCAATCGCGTCGCGGCGGTCGCCGCTCACCTGGCACGCGGGACAGTAATCCGACGCATCGCCCAGGATGCGTTCGCCGCAGGCGAGGCACTTCTTCACACGTGCGGATATCAGCGTGACAACGGGCCGATCGAATAGCTGGGCGAGACCTTCCGCCTCCCGGACATGCATGGCCTGGTGATAACAGGCCAGTTGGCAAATCCGGCAGCCGGTGCACTGCGCGGCATCGAATTCGAGCGAATAGTTGCCGCTCTCCTCGCGGTGTTTGAGCGCCCCGACGGGGCATAGTGTTTCGCATACGTTGCAGCCCACGCAACGGCTGTCCACATCAAGTTGAGCGAGCGGCAATCCCGCCGTGGCAACGACTTTCGAGGCCGTTCTCGATCCGGGCAGCGCATCCAGCACCTGCAGCAAGTTCATCCGCTTTGGGTTTTCCGAATGACGCTGCACGACCTCGCGAAAAGGCTCCGGCGGTGCCGCCTCGGCCGTTTTGTCTTGGGGAGCCGCCTCGCCGCTCGCTTTCCAGCGTTTGGCGATGGACTGGAACATCCTGCGTCGTGAATTGGGGGTTCTCGCCGGAAGACGGATTTCCTCCGCATTGCCGACCTGAACCTGCACGCTCGATATCCGCTCAGCACCCAGTCCGGCTGACGCGCAAAGCGCCTGCGAGAAAGCCATCGTCCGCGCCCACTGCGGCGCGGCCTTCCTGAGACCGCACCCGGAACAATCCGGCGCGCACAACGCGACCCCCTGCGCTCCGCCCCGGATCGGCTCCAGTACAAGCGCCTCGGTCAAGCGGGAAAGACAAGGCAGCACCAGGTCGGACCGGCCTTGTGCCCGGGTGCAGGCGAAGCGGAACACCTCTCCCACCTGCACTTGTTCGTGGATACGTTCCGCCAGGCTTCCATCGTCTTCCAGCGACCGGATGGCGCCGTTCGGGCAGGCTGAAGCGCAAGCACCGCAACCAACACATGCAGCGTTGATTGCGGCGCCGTTGTTGTCAACCCCGTCATCCAGACGAACGGCGCCGGGGACGGGGCACACCACCGCGCACGCCGCACATTCCGACTTCGTGCTGCGGTAGCGGGAGCACAGCGTACTGTCCACCCGCAGCGGCGCTTCCAGCCCGATTTCGATCAGCGAGTTCATGCTCGAATGCCGGTTCGGTTGGTTGCTTACTTGGTGTACTTCACGCTCGGCTTGGTATCCGCGCCGCCGACACTGATGCTCACACTGAGTGCGCGTCTTTCCTTCATGAGTGTCGACAGTTCGTTCAGTTCGCCGAAGAAGCGTACTTTTGCCGGACAGGTGGTGACGCACGCGGGCAGCAGGCCCTTGTCGGTGCGATGAACGCAGAGCGTGCATTTCTCCATGACCTTCGCCTCGGCGTTGAACTGCGGCGCGCCGTAGGGACAGGCCCAGGCGCAGTAGCGACAGCCGATGCACTTGTCCTTGTTGATGAGGACGATGCCGTCTTCCTTGCGCTTGGTGATGGCGCCCACCGGACAGGCCGCCTGGCAGGCCGGCCGGCCGCAGTGCATGCAGGGCATGGGCACGAAGGTCACGCCGACGTTCGGCGTCTTGCTGGCGTCGCGGAAGTCGCCTTCCTCGATCTCGATCACCTTGTTGTAATCGACACCGACCGGCGTATTGTTCTCCGCCTTGCAAGCCACGGTACAGGCATTGCAGCCGATGCAGTGCTCGAGGTCGACCCACAGCGTGTATTGCTTCGGGCCCTGTTTGGCGAAGGAGCGGTCGACCACTTCGCGGGGCAGTACGGGATTGTATTCAGCCATGGCAGTCTCCTTAGATTTTTTCCACACGCAGCGGCGTGCCGTAACTCTGGGTGCCGCCCGCCACCGGGTCGATCAGGATGCGATCCTTGAGGATGGGGTCGGCCATGTAGAGCGGGTTGACACTGAAGCCGGCGCCGATGCGCTTGTCGAAGTACTGCGGCTTGCCGTCCGCCGCCCAGGCCTTGCCGCCGGCGCCCCAGCGTCCGTAGGAGTTGCTCACGGAGAACACCCCGGGACGGATGCGGCTGGTGACGCGCACCTGCATCTTGTACCAGCCATCGCCCATCGACGTATCCACGTACGGGATGTGCTTGGAGGATGGCGACTTGACCTTGACCCAGTCGCCGGTCACGAGGCCCATCTTCTGCGCATCGGCCGGGTTGATTTCGGCGAAGTTCTGCGGCTTGATCGAGGCCAGCCACAGGTTGTTCATGGTGCGCGTCTGGGTGTGCCAGGCATCCTTGTGGGTATGCAACTGGAGCGGGTACTCTTTCCAGATGGCCGGGTCGATCTCGTTCTCCTTGCAATCGACGATGAAGCCGTACTTCGGCAGGCCGTCGTAGTACTTGCCGGTCATGCTGTTCTTGTTCGCCGCCACATTGGCGGCATAGGCATACAGGCCGCGCACCTGGCGCCCGCCGGGGAAGCGCGTGTACTCGCCGCTGGCATCGTATTGCTTGCCGGGGTTCTCGTACTTGCCACCGAGCTTGACCAGGCGGCTGTCCGGATCCAGCCCCGGCTCGCCCTTGAAGTCGCCGTTCTGGTAGAACTCGTTCCAGAACTGCCAGGATGTGAAGAGATCCTTGCCCGGTCCGCCGCCATCCTTGCCGAAGCCCGGCAGACCGCAGCGAATGGCGAGCTGGATCAGCGTGTCGTCCGCCGTCTGCACGTCCGGATGGACACCCCGATAGCTCTTGGTCTTCGGATCGAGGGTGCCGATCACCGGCTGCCGCAGGGCCTGAACCTGGGTCTTCACCGGCGGGTAGGTCTTGAAGCCGCCGAACCGCTCCAGGTAATCGGTATCCGGCAGGACGTAATCGCACAGCATCGTGGTCTCGCCCATGTAGGCGTCGATGCTGAAGGTGAGCGGCACGGCCTTCAGGTCAACCAGGGCTTCTGTAACCGTCCAGTTGAGCGGCTGGGTGTAGGCCGGATCGTTGTAATAGTTGAGATAGATCTTGGTGCGATACGGATAGCCCTGCTTCATGCCGCCGAAGAACTCGGTCGTGACGGTACGGCTGGCCAAGGGGTAGAAAGGCCGCGTCGACGTCGCCTTCTTGCCCTGGTACTTGGCCTTGTGACGATCGATCGTAACGCCCGCAGGCGTACGCTTGGGTCCACCCACCGATCCGCTGTATGCCTTGTGGCCGGGGATATAGCCGCCCTTGCGGTCGATGTTGTCCATCATCATGTTGAGGGTGATCAGCGCCTGGCCGTTCCACCAGCCGAGTGACTGCTGAACCGGGCCGCGGAACATCTCGATGACCGGCCGCTTGGCGGATGAGAACTCCTTGGCCAGGCGCGAAATCGTACCGGCCGGGATGTCGCAGAACTTCTCGCATTCGGCGATGGTTTTCTCATGTGCCCGTTCGCGCAACATGCGGAAAACCGTCTTGTACTTGACGCCGTTCAACTCGACCTCGGCATCAAGATCGGCGGCACCGTCGACTTCGTGGAACAGCATCGGCTTGCCCTTGACCAGAACCACATAGTCCGCCTGGCCCAGTCCGGCATCCTTGCCGGAGAGGTAGAGCTTGGGCTCGACTGTACGCACCAGGTAGGTCATGTCGCTCCAGTTGCGCCGGCCGGTCTTCTTCGCCGACTGCTCGTTGGGCAGAGACAGAAAGTCGGCCTTGTAGGCCTTGTTGTCGATCATCCAGCGCAGCATGCCGAGCAGGAAATAGGCATCGGTCGAGGGCTTCAACGGAATCCACTCGCCCTTGCCCGACTGCAGCGCCTTGGCCGCGGCGGGGGAGAGCCAGGGATCGACGATCACGTGCTTGAAAATCTTGGCGTCGGGGCCGGTGCGCTTGGCGAATTTCTGCAGGTAGCGCGCCCGCGTTTGTCCCGGGTAGTCGGCGTGGGTGATATTCGAGCCGACGCTGATGAGGAAGGTGGTGTATTCGTAGTCGGCATAGGCGCCGATCTCGTAGGGCGGCACGTTCATCACGTGCTCGACGACGTTGTAGAAGGTTCCCGCGCAGCGGTCGCAGTGATTGAGCATATTAGGCGTGCCGCACGCATCCTTGACGAAGCGCGGTGTCAGCGGCGACTGTTCGTTGCGGCCGTGGGCCCAGACGAACTGGTTGCGCTTCGGGCCCCAGCCTTCCGGCGGCGCCTCGTCCATGTAATCCGAATCCTCGGGACCGATCGGCTTGTCGTTGGCGAGAACCGACTTGAGACCCTCGATCATCCGGTTTTCCTCGCCGGGCACATCCTTGAACAGCATGCCGCCTTCGGTGATCTCCGTCATCGCCTGTTCCCAGGAGATGGTCTTCCACTTGCCGGACCCGCGCGGGCCGACGCGCTTGAGCGGATGCTTGAGCCGGGCGGGACTGTAGAGGGTATAGATGCCGGCCTGACCCTTGGCGCAGAGCGTGCCGACGTCCTTGCCGTTGAGCCCGCCGTCGAGATCGCTTTCCTCGACGATGTCGCCCTTGGACACATAGTCGTAGCAGTTCGGGTGGTAAGGGTTGCCGTCGATCTTCACCAGCTCGCCATTCTGGATCGTGCACTGAATGCCGCAACCGCTGTGGCACATCAGGCAGACGCTGCGCACGATCTTGGCCTCCTGGCCGACCATGTCGGGCCTGGACCCGGCCTTGCCGACCTGCGCCAGCCATTCCTGGGCACTGGCCGGTTGTATCTGGGAGAGTGCGGCAACGCTTCCAGAAACTTTCAGGAAGTCGCGCCGGGTAATTGAGTTCTCAAGCAGTTTCATTTTTGGTTCCTCCTGAGAAATTTCGGACTTCAATATTTCGCTTCAGTCCGGGTCCAGAATTCGTTACTTCGCCGTAACACCACGTATGTCGTAATCGGGGGCGCCGCACAATAAACGTACAACCACTTCGCATGGCACGCTCCGATTGCTTCGAACAGATTTCACAGCTTCCCTATCCCCACGTGGCAAATCATCC
The DNA here is from genome assembly GCA_947084915.1 of uncultured beta proteobacterium. GTDB lineage: Bacteria > Pseudomonadota > Gammaproteobacteria > Burkholderiales > Rhodocyclaceae > Desulfobacillus. The sequence continues at coordinate 151,482 of CAMTUN010000002.1, forward strand.
GAGACGCACAGGCTGGAAATCGCATCTCTTTTGAATTCGTCATATCGGGCACATTGCTTGCACTAAACGGATTAATTGGTTGATCTAAACTTTGGTTTCCCGGTTAATGCATTGCACAAACCAAGCCAGCATTGGGCAAAGGATCCCAACTCCATGAGAACAATATGGTTTTATTTCCCTTATTACTTTCGGATTATGTTTTCCAGGGTTGCTGCAAAAGGAAACGCGATTTCTTGTGGCCGAATGATTACGGACATGTAACCGATTCAGGAATCATGCGAATATTTGTTGCCTTTTCGTAACAGTGCATTTATGAAGACAATCCTGATTGTTTTGTTCCTTGTCCTTGTTCTTGGGTTTTCCCGGGCGCAGGCCGACGAACCTTCGCAGCCCATTCGCGTCGGCCTGACGGCGACTTACCTTCATGACCAGTACCCGTTGCACGAGGACTGGCGCCGTTACATGGAGCGCAAGCTGGAAAGACCGGTGGTCTTCGTGCGCCGCGACAGCTACGACGAAATGATGGATCTGCTGCGGCAGAACAAGCTCGAATTCGCCTGGATTTGCGACTATCCTTACGTCGACAACAAGAACCTGGTGAAGCTGCTGGCGGTGCCGAGCTACAAGGGTCGGCCGCTATATCGCTCCTACTTGATCGTTCCGGCCAGCGACAAGTCGACGAAATCGATTCTGGATCTGAAAAACAAGGTATTTGCCTACACCGATCCCTACTCGAACACGGGTTATTTGACGCCGCGCTTTCAACTCAAGCAGGCCGGGGAAAATCCCGCGCAGTTTTTTGCGAAGACTTTTTTCGCCCGATCGCATCGCAAGGTCGTCGAGGCGGTGGCGAACGGGCTGGCCGATGGTGGCGCAGTGGGCAGTTTCATCTGGGACACGCTGGTCATCATCCAGCCCGAGCTGGCGGCGGCCACTCGTATCGTTTCCGTTTCCGCCGACTATGGCATGCCGCCCTTTGTCGCCAACCGCGGGGGGCGGGAGGCGGACTTCAATCAAATGCAGAAAATGCTGATCGACATGGCAAACGACGCCGAGGGCAGGGATATCCTCAAGCGCCTCAACGTCAACAACTTCAGCAAGGGCGATCCGCGCATTTACGACAGCGTCACCAAGGTCATGAAAGCGCTGGGCGACAGATGAAATCGCCGTTCGATATCAGTTTCCGCTACAAGATACCGCTGTGGGGCAGCGTCCTGATCGTCATGACCGCCGTGGCGGTCTCGGCCTCCCTCATGGCGCAGGCCTACAACGATCTACGGGCGGATCTGCAGCAGAGTTCGACCACCCTCGGCCGGACCCTGGCGAAGACTCTTTTCCCACCCATGCTGCACGACGAAGTGTGGCGGGCCTTCGAGGTCGTTGCGGCGCCCATGGAAGCCGAGACCCGCGGCAACCAGATACGCCCGGAAATAATCATCGCGCTGGACGACCGGCAGCGCGTATTCGTTTCCAGTCACCCCCGATCGGCGCGAGTGCTGGCGGATGTGCGCGGTCTGGGCGACGAATATGGCCGGCTTGCCGACAGGATCGAGGCCTCGTGGAACGGGGGCAACGATGTCATCGAACTGGTCGGCACGGAGAAGATCTACGTCGCGGTTCCCGTGGCCGAACAGGGCCTGCACCTGGGCACCCTCGTCATGGCCTACTCGAAGGAGGTCTTCATGGCGCGCTTCCGCAGCGTGGCATGGCGGGGTGCGCTGATCGGCCTGCTGGTGCTCGCCGTGCTGCTCCCGGTGAACTGGTACTGGGGGCAGAAGACGACCGTGCCCCTGTTGCAGGTGGCGCACGGCCTGAACGACGCGGCCCATGGGCGCCTGGTGGAACCACCGGAATCGAACTATTCCTACCGCGACGAACTGGGCGAGTTGTTCGAGGCGTATCGCCTGCTGGTCGGCGCCCTGCGCGAAAAAGCCCTGCTCGAGCAGGAAGTCATCCGCACTGAACGTCTGGCGGCTGTCGGCCGCCTGTCGGCCGGCGTCGCACACGAGATCAACAATCCGCTTGCCGGCATGCTGATCGCCCTGGCGAATTTCAAGCGACGCAGCGGAGACGACGAACGCGCCCAGAAAACCGTGGCCCTTCTCGAACGCGGCCTGATGCAGATCCGCGACACAGTGGGTGCCATGCTGGTGGATGCGAAGGTCAAGGGCCGGGATTTCGCACCGCTCGACCTGGAGGACGTCCGCCTGCTGCTTTCCGGCGAAGCGCACAAGGGCGCCGTCGGAATCGACATCGAATGCGATCTGACCGAACCGGTTGCACTGCCGGCCACCCTGGTGCGCCAGATCCTGATGAATCTTCTTCTCAATGCGATCCATGCGTCGCCGGCGTCCACCAAGGTTGTCTGCGCGGTCCATCTTGCGGACAGGGCGTTGCGAATCGCGACAAGCAATGCCGGCAGCACCATTCCCTCCGAACTCATGGATCACCTGTTCGAGCCGTTCGCCAGCGGCAACGAAGAGGGGCATGGTCTCGGGCTGTGGGTGACTTATCAGATCGTCACCCAACTGGGTGGCCAGATCGGTGCCGAGAGTCGGGACGGACTGACACAATTCCGGGTCACGCTACCCGTTGGAGAATCATGAACCCCCACGCTCATCCCCCAGGAGGACTTCCTTCGGGGCGCATTCGTACGTTGCCCCCCAACAAGAGGCGTATGCCTCCCTTGGGGCGGCCCTGCTGGAGGCATAGCCATGCGTAAAGAATCACCGTGCGTCTGTCTGATCGAGGACGACGAATTGATGGGGGAGGCGCTGTGCGAACGCTTCGACATGGAAGGTATCAGCCACACCTGGCATAAGCGCGGCAATGAGGCGCTCTCGGATCTGCGCAGACGATCCTATGGCGTCGTGGTGAGCGACATACGCCTGCCGGATATGAGCGGAGAGGATTTATTCGTGAAATTGCGCAACGGGAATACCAAAGCTCCGCCATTCCTGTTCATGACGGCCTTCGGCGCTATCGATCAGGCCGTGCGTTTGCTCAAACTGGGCGCCGCCGACTATGTTGCCAAACCACTGGAGATCGATGACCTGATTCGAAGGATCCGTGCGTTGTGCGAGCCGGCGCCCGCCGCGGACACGACCACCGCGATGCTCGGTGTCGCCCCTTCGATGCGCCGTCTCGAGCGTCTGCTGCAGCGGCTTGCAGCATCGGACGGATCGGTGCTCATTACCGGCGAATCGGGCGTCGGCAAGGAGCATGTGGCAAGGCGGCTGCACGAACTGGCCCAGAGCGCAGGGCCGAAACCGTTCGTTGCGGTCAACTGCGCCGCCATTCCCGAGACGCTTCTCGAAGCCGAAGTATTCGGTTTCGAGAAGGGCGCCTTCACCGGCGCGGCGAAGGAGCGACGCGGCTACTTCGAACAGGCTGACGGCGGCATCCTCTTCCTGGACGAAATCGGCGACATGCCGCTCTCCACGCAGGCCAAGCTGTTGCGTGCGATCCAGGAGCATACCGTGACGCGATTGGGCAGCGAAACGCCCATACGCGTTTCCGTGCAACTCATCTGCGCCACGCATGAGGACCTGCGACAACTCGTCGAAGCCGGCCGTTTCCGCGATGATCTCTACTACCGGATCCATGTCATCAGCCTGCGTGTTCCTCCCCTGCGCGAGCGGCGCGAAGACATTCTCTGGCTGGCGAAGCGCTTCGCCGAGCACCAATCGGCAAAGAAGGCCGGCAGCGCATCGTTCACATTCACCCCTGCGGCCGAGCGCGCCCTGCTCTCTCATCCCTGGCCCGGCAACATCCGGGAACTCAAGCACTGCGTCGAACGTGCCTGCATACTGGCGGGGGGTTCCCAGCTCGGGCCGGAAGCGCTGTTCGGCGATTCCCCCACTCTGATGTCGGATGCGCCTGCGAGCGGAGATACCTTGCTCACCCATATTGATGCCTGCGAGAAGCGCTACGTCGAGCAGGCGCTCGCGGCACATGGCTGGCGGATGGGGGAGACGGCGGATTACCTCGGCATCAGCCGAAAAACCCTCTGGGAGAAAATGCGCAAGCACGGCATCGCCGACCGCACCAAGCACGCTCAGTCCTGACGCTTGCCGAGTCCGTCTCAGTCCTGACGCTTGCCAAGTCCGTCTCAGGCACCTTCGCGCTGTGGCGTCAGCCGGAACATGTCGCCGTGGCGGTAGGCGATGAGCAGATCCATCAGTTCCGACGCTTCGCCCTTCTCCTTGCGTGCTATTTCCCGCTGCAGCACCGTTAGCGCTTCCTTCACCTGCGAGCCGAAGAGCTGCGTCAGATAATCCTCCGGCACGCGCGGCCGCCCGGTCGGCTTGCCTTCCACGTCGAAGATCGAAGTCGATAGCGGCGGCACGTAATAGACATTGGGCTGGGTGCCATGCTCCGGATGCAGCGGCAGCGCCACCTTCCACTCGTGCACCAGCCTGTGTACTGCGCCGTCCTTGTCATCAAGATAGGCGACATGCCGCGCGCGGCCGACGCATTGATAGGCGCAGGCCTGCGGGATGCCTTTTTCGACGCGCGGGTAGCAGAAGATGCACTTCTCGGAGCGCCCCGCCAGCGGGTTGAAGTAGATCTTCTTGTAGGGACAGGCGGCAACGCAGTAGCGGTAGCCGCGGCAGCGCGCCTGGTCGATGAGCACGATGCCGTCTTCCTCGCGCTTGCCGATCGCCTGGCGCGGGCAGGCGGCGAGGCAGGCCGGTTTGGAGCAGTGGTTGCACAGGCGCGGCAGGTAGAAGAAATAGCCGTTGGGAAATTCGCCGGCGCCTTGGTCCTCCTCCCAGTTCGGGCCCCACTGCATGGGTTCGGTCGGGCGCAATGGCTGTTCGCCTTCCTTGAACAGTGCCGCTTCATAGTTGAAGTCGGCAGGGATGCCGTAGTCCTCGGCGAGCCTCGGCAACCGCCCCGGCTTGAGCTTTTCCCCATCCCAGCCGCCGCCCGCGTTACGCCAGTCGCGCGGATAACCCTTGCCCGGCGCCGTCTCGACGTGGTTCCAGTACATGAATTCTCGGCCGTTGCGGTCGGTCCATTGCGTCTTGCACGCCAGCGTGCAGGTCTGGCAGCCGATGCACTTGTTGAGGTCGATGACCATGGCCAATTGGCGTGCCATTACGTTTTCTCCACGTCAACGGCGGATTCGAAGGCGATCATGTTGCCGTCCCAGTTGGGGCTGAAGCTCAGGTGACCCCAGCCGTCGACCAATTCCAACGGCGAGATGAGCCCGGCCACGGCATTGTTGAGGCCGAGCTTGTGGCGGAACTGGTAGGGTTCCCAGGCGTGGTCCATCACCACCGAGCCGGGCGGCACGGCCGGCATGAGTTTCGCACGAGCGAAAAACTCGCCGATGTCGTTGAAGACGCGCACCGCGTCGTCCTCGCCAATGGCCTTGCCCTGCGCGGTGCGCGGGTTGAGCCAGACCTGCGGCTCGCCGCGCTGCAATCGCAGCAGGTAAGTGTTGGTGCGCCATTGCGAGTGGATGCCGTGGCGCGTGTGCGGCGTGTAGAAGGCGAAGGGGAAGGTGTCCGGCCGCAGCGGCGGCAGGGCGGTCGGCGTCGGGCAACCCATCTTCAGATAGACGGGATGATCGACGTAGAACTGCTGCCGGCCCGACAGCGTGGCATAGGGCTGGCGCAGATAGACGTTGTTCTCGAAGGAATGGAACGGCCGGTTGGCATAGAGCGGCGAGTTGTAGCCGGCCTCGCTATTGAGCGTGACGAAGCCGTGCTTCATGGCGTCTTCCGGCGTCCAGGGCGCGATGGCCGGCACATTCTGCATCAGCCAGCGCACCACGTCCTCGTCGTTGTTGAGCTTGCCGTTGTCGGTAAACTCCTCGGGCAGTTTCTCCAACTCGCGCATCACCGGCGCGGCCATACCACCATCCTGGCCGGCCTGTGTCAGAAAGTCAGCGTCCGGGATACGGCGGAGGCCGCGCTTCACGGCCTGGCGCGAGATGGCCCGCGCCAGCAGCAGGCATATCTCCCATTCGGATTTCGTCTCGCCGATCGGCTTCAGGCCCTTGGGCGGCACGGTGATGTTGCAGAAGCGGTGGTAGCCCAGCTCGCCGCGCAGGTCCCAGGATTCATACTGGCTTTTCGCCGGCAGCACGTAGTCGGACCAAAGAGCGGTGGAGTCCATGCGGTGATTGACGTTCACCAGCAGGTCGAGACCTTCGACGAACTGCTTGCGGTAGTGGGATTCCGACTTGTTCCGCTGCAGCAGGTTGTCGGCGAACAGCAGCACCACGCGCGGCTTGCCGAAGTAGGCGTTGCTCGTCTGGCGGAACTTGTCGCCGAGTTCTGCGAGGTCGGCGGCATCGACGCCGAGCGCGGCCTTGAGATGCGCATCCGGATAGTGGCGCCGCATGGTTGTCGCCATGTCGCCGTTCTCCCATTCCGAGAAGAAGCCGGAAGAGAAACGCGCCGGCTTGGGGCTGGAGAGCGGGCCGATGCCGCCCAGAGACCAGTTATTTTCTGTGTCCAGCCCGCCGCGTTCGCCGGCGTGCGCGGTCAGCGCGCAGGCCAGCGCCGCCGCCCAGCAGGTCATCGTGCCGGAAACATACTTGTGCAGCGAGAAGCCGATGTTGATGATGGCCTTTTCGGCCTTCGCCAGATCGCGCGCCATGCGCTCGACCAGTGCGGGATGCACGCCGGTCTTGTCAGACGTCGCCGACGGCGGGAATTTCATAGCCTCGGCCCGCGCCCGCTCGAAGACGGTCGTGACCGCGATCTCCTTGCCGTCCCGGCCCTTCACTTTCCAGGCGCCGGAGAGGACGGGCTTCAGCTTGCCCAGGCGCAGCGACTTCCTGAAATGGCCCTGGGTGCCGGGCATGGGCTGAGCCGAGCTGGTCGCCTCGTCCCAACAGTAGAAGACGTCGTCCTTGCCCTTGTCGCGCAGATCGCGATGGCGCAGGAGTTCGCCCGTATCCGTACGCACCAGGAAGGGCAGATCGGTCTGCTCGCGCACGAAGGCTTCGTCGATGAGCTTGTCGCGGAACAGCACATGCAGCAGCGACATCGCCAGGAAGCTGTCGGTGCCGGGCTTCACCGGCAGCCAGTCGGTGGAGAGTTTCGCCGTGGCGTTGTATTCGGGCGTGATGCACCAGATGCGCGCGCCGTTGTAGCGCGCCTCCGAAAGATAGTGGGCATCTGGAATGCGCGTCACCGCGGCATTGACGCCCCACAGCACGATGGTCTCCGCCTCGAACCAGGCGTCGAGCGAGTGGCCGATGGTGGCCAGCCCGTAGGCGAGCGAGGCGCCGGTGAACATGTCGCCGACGGCGCTGGCCGGGTAGAGACGCTGCGCGCCAAGCAGCGAACCCAGGCGCAGCGGGCCGGCGCGCCGGCCTTGCGAAAGAATGCCGGTGCCGCAATGGACCATGAGCGAGCCGAGGCCATTTTTCTCCAGGGTATCGACGACGCGCGTTGCGATGTCGTCGACGGCCTCGTCCCAGGTGACGCGCTGCCACTTGCCCTCGCCGCGCCGTCCCATGCGCTTGAGCGGATGCAGCAGGCGATCGGCCTGGTACATCTGCTTGGAGTGGATGATGCCCTTGTTGCAGCCGCGCGGATTGGCGTCGGGTATTTTCGGACTGATCTGTGGATAGGCGGCCGCCTGTTCCTCGCGCGTGACCTTGCCATCCTTCGCGAACACGCGCCAGGCGCAGTTGCCCTGGCAGTTGGAGCAGTGGAAGGCAAAGCCCTGCGCGTCGCCGCGCGTGGCGAGGAACTCCCCGCGGTAGAAGTCTTCCCTGGCGCGCGCCGTGGCACCGGGACTGACTTTTGCACCGGCGCTCTTGCCCGGTCGTGCAAACACCGGCAAGGAAACGAGCGGTCCGCCGAAAGCCAGCGCCAGGCCGCAGTAAGCGCTCCCCTTCAGGAAATCGCGCCGCTCCATCTCAACGCTCGATGGGCCGCGCCGGATCGGAAGCCCATTCGATCCATGAGCCCGGATAGACCTTCACTTTTTCATAGCCGGCGAGCGACAGCGCGGCAAGAAGATAAGTCGAACGGCCGAGGCCCGGGTTGCAGTAGGTGACGATTTCCCTGTCTGGCGCGATGCCTGCATCAGCCAGGATTTTCTTCATCTCGGCCGGCGGCTTGAAGCTGGCCAGTTCCCCGGCCAGGCGCGACCAGGGGAAAGCCTTCGCGCCAGGTATGTGCCCGCCCTGGCGCGCACCGCCCAGATCCTTGCCGGTGAATTCGGCCAGCGAGCGGGCATCCAGCACAACCACACGCCCGGGATCGACATCCTGTGTCTTCAGCGCCCAGTCGGCACGCGGCTTGGGCACATAGGTCGCTTTGGCGAATTTCACCGTCTCCTGCGTGACCGGCCGGTTTTCCTTCAGCCACTTGCGGAAGCCGCCGTCAAGAATGCGCACCTTGTCGTGGCCGAGAAAACGCAATATGTACCAGACCGCCGAGGCGGCGCGCCCATCGCCGCCGTCGTAGATCACCACGTCGGATTCCCGCGTGACGCCCAGCGCGGCGAACTTCGAGGCGCCGAGCTGGGGAAAAATCGGCAATCCCGTTTTGGCGTTTTCCTCGGCGTCCTCCAGTTCCATGTAGTACAGATTGGCGGCGCCGGGGAGATGGGCGCGGGCGAAGTTTTCACTGTTCTCGGCGTCGATCAGGCGCAGCTTGCCGGCCTTCAGTTCTTTCGCCAGTTGCTCCGTCCCGACGAGCATCTGGGCCTGTGCCAGCAGCGGCGCCAGTGACAAGGCCAGACAGATCAGTAAGCGCATGCTCTCCTCCTAATGTGTCATCGCCTGCCGGATCAGCGCCTGCATCTGGGGGGAGTCCCACAGTTGCGGCCCGGTCTTGCCCGCCAGCATGCGGCCCTGCCGGTCGAGCAGATAGGTCACCGGCACGCCGGCAGCGCGCCAGGCTTGCGCCGCGCGCTTGTCATCGTCAAGCAGGATGTCGAACGGCGGCTGTCTGCCGGCTAGCATTCCCGCGATGCCGGCTTCGCTGTCGGCCACCGCCACGGCAAGCACGGTGAAATCCTTGCCGCCCAGCGCCCGTTGCAGACGTTCCAGCGAGGGAAACTCCTCGCGGCAGGGCGGACACCAGCTGGCCCAGAAGTTGAGCAATACCACCTTGCCGCGGTATTGCTCCGCGCGCCGCTCGCCGCCTGCCAGATCGGGCAGCTTCAGCGTCGGCGCCTTGAGCGGAACCGGGTAGGCCACCATGCCCGCCTTGTGCGCCAACTCCGCGTCCAGACCGGCTGCCGAAGCTTCGAGCGCAACCGCCAGAACGAGAAGAAACCACCGTCTCACAAGCAGCCTTTGAAGAACTTCTTCTCCCCGCTCGTTTCCAGCAGATCCAGCTTGATGGGCTGCAGAACGCCATCCTTCATCTCGCCAGTGAGGCGCACCCTTTTAGAGTAGGACTTGTCGACATCCGCCGTAGTGATGGATTTGCCCTCGCCCCAGAGGAAGGCCAGCTTGTTGCCGTTTTCCAGCAACAGTACGGTGCGATCCACGTGGCGCAACGGGCAATCGGCGACCTGGAGGGCGTCGGCGCAGGGCGCGCCCACCAGCCAGCCTTCCCACTCGCCGGCCGAGGCAAGCGGCGCGACGGCCAGCAGGCCGGCCAAGGCAAACAGCCGCAGCCGATCAGTTGGCCGCCTTGATAACTGACTTGAGGGTTTCATGTTCCTTCCTCACTTCCGTCAGGCGGCCCTTCTGCTCCTGCTTCGGCGCGCCCTCGATGTCGACCACGTCGGCCAGCATCTGGTAGCTCACCATGCCGTTGTGGTCGCCGCCATCCACCGCCAGCAGCTGATCGCCGTAATACACGGCAGGCGCCTTGGCGCCCGGCCCGGCCTGGCTCACCGGCACGACCAGCACCGGTATCTTGTAGATGTTGGACAGTTCGGCGGCGACCTGGATGTTGTTGTTGCAGCGCACGCCGGGCGGGTCACGCGAGATCAGTGTCAGCACCTTCTGGCCGCCGATGCTGGCCGGCCCGGGCGGACCGGCGACAACTGCCCCCGGTAAAAGCAACGCAACAAGCGCAACAGAAAACATACGGCGGATTGTCATGACAAACTCCTCCATGCAATTACCAATAATCGTACGTCTTTAAGAATATAAGTCAAGAAGCGCCGCAACATCAATTCATTTTCCCCGCTCTCGGGAGGCTATTCGTCGACCGGAAGCCGGTCGGCCTTCCATTCAGGGAATCCTTCTTCAAGGCGGCGCGCACGGTAGCCCTTCTTGCGCAGCTTGTCTACGGCATCGTAAGCCAGCATGCAGTAGGGGCCGCGGCAATAGGCGACGATCTCCTGCTCCTTCGGCAGCTTCTTGAGGTAACGCGGCAATGAATCGAGCGGGACATTGACCGCGCCTGCGATATGGCCGGCCTCGTACTCCTCCGCCGGGCGCACGTCGATCACCACCGTGTCGCCGCGACGCACCATCTTGAGCAGTTCCTCGCGCCGCACCGGCTGCAGCGCATCGCGCGATTCGAAATTGTCCCGCACGATGCGCGCGACCTCGGCCAGTTGCCGCTCCGCGATACGCCGCAGCGTGGCGATCATCGCCGGGACCTCCGGATCGGCAAGGCGGTAGAAAACCTGCAGGCCTTCCTTGCGCGATGCCGCCAGTCCGCAGTCCTTGAGAATCTGCAGGTGGTGGGAGACATTCGAGAACGGCATGTCGCAAGCACGCGCCAGCGCTTCCACGCTGCGTTCGCCCTGGGCCAGCGTCTCCATCAGTTCAAGGCGGCTTTGATGGGCGATGCCCTTGCCGGCGCGGGCAAGCTGGAAGAAGAGTTGCTGCTTGGGATTGGGTTTTGACATGCTGGATCGTATTGATGGCGCTTGCGGTTAGTTTATCCCACGGGGCAGGGCAATCGCATGAACGCCGGCAGCCGGTTCGTAGGTCGGGCTTTAGCCCGACTTCGGCGGTTGATCGACCCCCATGTCGGCCTGAAGGCCGACCTACGGAGGGATTTCTCCATTCCCACGGCATTCATGCGATTGCCCTGTCCCACGGGGCGATGCGCTTCAGGTGCCAGTAGCCACAGCATACAATGCTTCCTGATTCCGCCGGAACCAGTTCATGTCCGATCTCAGAACACCCGCCCGCGTCGTCGCGTCTCTGCTCAAGCCCTACCGCGGCCGCGTCATCTTCGCAGCCATCGCCCTGGTGGTGGCGGCGGCGGCCATGCTGGGCGTCGGCCAGGGCCTGCGCGCCGTGATCGACCGGGGCTTCACCGCCGGCGACACGGCCTGGCTCGATCGCACTCTGATGGCCATGTTCGGCGTCATCGCCTTGCTGGCCGCGGCCACCTGGCTGCGCTTCTACAATGTCTCTTGGCTCGGCGAGCGTGTCACAGCCGATTTGCGCCGACGCGTCTTCGACCATCTATTGTCGCTGCCGCCCTCGTATTTCGAACGAGAAGCACGGAGAGAAACGCATTGGCGGCACTGGATTCCCGCATTCGCACCCCAGGTGTACTTCCTCAGGACAGCTTCGCTGGCCCTTCGGGACGCGGGAATGAAGGCAACGATCGCAAGCCGCCGTGCCGCCGGGACTGACTTTCCGCGCGGAAGCGTTCCCCGCCGCTAGATCGTCCAATCGTGGCCGCACTTGCGGCAGTGCACCTTGAGCCAGACTTCGTCGGGATCGGCGATATCGACGGGCTCCTGGTGCAGCGCGCGGCCGGCGTCGACCACGTTGAATTTCGCATAGGCATTGCATTGCGTGCAGGTGGCGTGATCGCCGATGTGCTCGGCGACCATCATGATGCGCTTGTAGCGCTGCCAGCCGACCATGACGGCCGCAAACCCGCCCAGGCCAATGCCCAGGGCAATCAGGGTTCCCGTCAGGTTTTCGCGCCGGCCGTAGAGTTCGACGCACGTCGCCACCATGATGATGCCGAGGAAACAGGTCACCAGGTAGAGGTGGCCTTCGATGAGCTGACGCTCGTACCACTTCCTGAAGCCGAACTTGCGGATTCTGCCGACGGTGTCCATGGGTCATTGTGGACCCTTGACGCCTGAAATAAAAGGCACGGCCGAAAACGCCACGGGTGGTGTAGGAGCGGGCTTGCCCGCGATATCGGCGGCTGCACCCCACACCCCTTCGGGTGGGCTTCGCGCAGGGTACTTCCTGCGGGGCGCAATCGCGGGCATGCCATGAAACCAACTGCTGGCACCAGAGCCCGCTCCTACATGGGCTCGCTGAAATGGCAAGGCCGGGGAAAGCCCGACGATCAGGTCTTCAGTGCCACCAGCACCTCGTCGAGCATCTTCTTGGCATCGCCGAACAGCATGCGGTTGTTGTCCTTGTAGAAGAGCGGGTTGTCGACGCCGGCGTAGCCGGAGGCCATGCTGCGCTTCATGACGACGGAGGTCTTGGCCTTCCACACTTCCAGCACCGGCATGCCGGCGATTGGGCTGGTCGGGTCTTCCTGCGCCGCCGGATTCACGATGTCGTTGGCGCCGATCACCATGGCGACGTCGGTGGCCGGGAAGTCCTCGTTGATTTCATCCATCTCCATCACGATGTCGTAGGGCACCCTGGCCTCGGCCAGCAGCACGTTCATGTGGCCGGGCATGCGGCCGGCCACCGGATGGATGCCGAAGCGCACATTGACGCCCTGCTCGCGCAGGTGCTTCGTGATCTCGAAGACCGTGTGCTGCGCCTGCGCCACCGCCATGCCGTAGCCCGGCACGATGATGACGTTCCTGGCGTCGCGCAGCAACTCGGCTGTATCGACCGCGCTGATCGGCACGACTTCGCCGGCCGGCTCACTGGCGTTGCCGCCCTTGGCTGCCGGCGCACCGCCGCCCGTGCCGAAGCCGCCGGCAATGACGCTGATGAAGTTGCGGTTCATGGCGCGGCACATGATGTAGGAGAGGATGGCGCCGGAGGAGCCCACCAGCGCGCCGGTGACGATGAGGAGGTCATTCGACAGCATGAAACCGGTCGCCGCCGCCGCCCAGCCCGAGTAGCTGTTGAGCATCGACACCACCACCGGCATGTCGGCGCCGCCGATGGCCATCACCATGTGGATGCCGAAGAGCAGCGCAATCACCGTCATGACGATGAGCGGCGTCATGCCGGCCTCGATCGACGGCGCCATGACGAACTCGCGGCCGAACCAGATCACCATCAGCAGGCCGGCGAGGTTGAGCCAGTGGCGCGCCGGCAGCAGCAGCGGCTTGCCGCCGATCTTGCCGGAGAGCTTGCCGAAGGCGATCACCGAACCGGAGAAGGTCACGGCGCCGATGAGGATGCCGATGTAGATCTCGATTTCGTGGATGGTCTTCTCGGCGCCGGTGAGCGTGATCGAAGTGTCGATGTAGCTGGCGAAGCCGACCAGGCAGGCGGCGAGGCCGACCAGGCTGTGCATGATGGCCACCAGCTCCGGCATCTGTGTCATCTTCACGGTGCGCGCGGCATACAGGCCGATGCTGCCGCCCGCCACCATCGCCGCAACGATCCACGGAATGCCGGCGGCGGTGACGCGCGGCCCGAACACCGTCGCCAGCACCGCAATGGCCATGCCGATAATGCCGTAGAGGTTGCCGCGCCGCGAGGATTCCGGATTGGACAAACCGCCGAGACTGAGGATGAAAAGTATCGTCGCGCCGAGATAGGCGGCGATTGTGAGGCTTTGGGACATTTTTTCGTCTTCCTATTTACGGAACATCGCCAGCATGCGGCGCGTGACGGCGAAGCCGCCGAACATGTTGATGGCGGTGAGCCCGATGCCCGCCACGGCCAGCCAGCGAATCCACTGGTGCGGCCGCTCCACCCCGCCCCCACCCGCCATTTCACCAAGGGGCGGCGCGATCTGCACCAGCGCGCCGATGGCGATGATGCTGGAAATCGCATTGGTCACGCTCATCAGCGGCGTGTGCAGCGCGGGCGTGACGTTCCACACCACCATGTAGCCGACAAAGCAGGCCAGCACGAAAACGGTGAAATGCGCCAGGAAGGCTGTCGGCGCGTTGGCGCCGACGAACCAGAACAGCGCGGCGGCGAGGCCGAACATGATTGCCGCGCGCATCCCCGAGGCCGGGGCGCCGCTGCCGTGGCCATGGCCCTTGGCGGCAGGGATCGGCGCGGCGGCCGCGGATTTGGCAGAAGCGGTCTGCAGAGCGGCCGGCGCTTTGAGGGGCGGCGGCCAAGTGACCTCGCCGTCCTTGATGACGGTCAGGCCGCGGAGGGCCTCGTCTTCCATATTGACGTTGATGATGCCGTCCTTGGTTTTGCACAGTTCCTCGGCGAGACGGAACAAGTTGGTCGCGTACAGCGTCGACGACTGCTTGGAAAGGCGCGAAGGCAGGTCGGTGTAACCGACGATGGTCACGCCGTGCTTCACCACCACCTGACCAGGCTCGGTCAGCTCGCAGTTGCCGCCCTGCTCGGCCGCCATGTCGACGATCACGCTGCCCGGCTTCATGCTCTTCACCATCTCGGCGGTAATCAGCCTGGGCGCGGGCTTGCCCGGGATCAGCGCGGTGGTGATGATGATGTCCACTTCCCTGGCCTGCCTGGCATACATTTCGCGCTGGGCCTGCTGGAAGCCCTCGCTCATCACCTTGGCGTAGCCGCCGCCGCCGGAACCTTCCTCCTCGTAATCGACCTTGACGAATTCGCCGCCCAGCGACACAACCTGATCGGCGACTTCGGCACGGGTGTCGTTGGCGCGCACGATGGCGCCCAGGCTGGCGGCCGTGCCGATCGCCGCCAGGCCGGCCACACCGGCGCCGGCAATGAAGACCTTGGCCGGCGGCACCTTGCCCGCGGCAGTAATCTGGCCGTTGAAGAAGCGGCCGAAAGCGTTGGCGGCCTCGATGACGGCGCGGTAGCCGGCGACGCCGGCCTGGGAGGTCAATGCGTCCATCTTCTGGGCGCGGGAGAGCGTGCGCGGCAGCGAGTCGATGGCCAGCACGGTTGCCTTCCTGGCGGCGAGTTGCTGCATCAATTCCGGGTTCTGCGCCGGCCAGATGAAACCGATCAGGGTGCCGCCCTCGCGCATCAGGCCAACCTCTTCGGCGGAGGGCGCGCGCACCTTGAAGACGATGTCGGCCTTCGCCCACAGCGCGGCGGCGCCGTCGACCACTTCGGCCCCGGCGGCGCGATAGCTATCGTCGCTGCAGTTGGCCGCATCGCCGGCGCCGGATTGAACGGCGACCGAGAAGCCCAGCTTGATGAGTTTTTCAACGACCTCGGGCACGGTGGCAACGCGCTTCTCGCCTGCGGCCGTTTCCTTTGGCACGCCTATGACCTGTGACATGGCCCCCCCTTGTTATGATTGACGAAACCGGATGCGTCCCGCACAGCATTGACGCAAGGCGGCAATGATACTTTAATCTGCCCTTAGATTGGAATTTGGTTGCCGTCATTCGCCCGGCCCATTCGAGGAAACGAGCCCATGAAGAAACCCGCGCGCAAGCTCCGCTCACAGAAGATCGGCATGGCGCCGGGCTCGCTGATCCACGTCGGCGAACGCCGCACCGACCGGCCCCACATCACCCTGTTCGAGTTCGATGCCGATACGCTGCTGGAAAAGCGCTTCAAGTCCGTCGGGGAATCGCGCGAACATGCCCGCGGCGCGGGGACTCTGTGGCTGAACGTGCATGGCCTGCACGAACCCGAGGTCATGGCGGAAATCGGCCGGCGCTTCGGCCTGCATCCCCTGGTGCTGGAGGACATCCTCAACACCGACCAGCGGCCGAAGGTGGACGACTACGGCGACTACCTCTACATCGTTGCCCGTTTCTTCGACTACGACACGGCCACGGGCGCCATCGGCTCGGACCAGGTCAGCATCGTGCTCGGTGAGGACTACGTGCTGACCTTCCAGGAGCGCCCGACCGGCACCTTCGATCCCGTGCGCGAACGGCTGCGCGGCGACAAGGGGCAGATGCGCAAGCTCGGCGCCGACCATCTCGCCTATTCCCTGCTCGATACGCTGGTGGACCGCTACTTCGCCGTGCTGGAACAATTCACCGAGCGCACCGAGGCGCTCGAGGACCGGCTGCTGCTGCAGGCCACGCCCGCCCTGCTCAGGGAGGTCCACGAGATCAAACGCGAAACCTTGATGTTGCGCCGCGCCATCTGGCCTCTGCGCGAGGTGATCAACAGCCTGACCCGCGCCGACCAGCGCTTTTTCAAGCCCGCCACCCAGCCCTACCTGCGCGACATCTACGACCACACCGTGCATGTCATTGAATCGCTGGAAGGCATCCGCGACCTCATCGCCGGCATGCAGGACATCTACCTGTCCAGCATGTCCAACCGGGTCAACCAGGAAGTGCGCGTCCTTACCGTGATCGCCACCTTGTTCATGCCCGCCGCGCTGATCGCCGGCATCTTCGGCATGAACTTCAAAAGCATGCCGTTGCTGGAGGATCACGCAGGATTTCTCATCGCCCTCAGCATGATGGGAACGATTGCTCTTGTAATGGTTACGATTTTCTGGCGGCGTCACTGGCTGGGCTGACCTGCGTCATAAACACCTCCTGAAAAAAGAATGATGACCAGGTGATGAATCACGTTATTTCTTGAGTAGAATCCCACTTCACAAGAGCAAAAAGATCCCCGAACCAGAGCGGCACCGCAGCGGCTCGCGCAGTGCATAGAGGAGGAGAAGCATTGCAAGCAGCAGCCTTGCCCGCCACGCGTTTCTGCCCATGGCGGCGCTCGCTTTTCCGCGGCGCCCTGAAATGAATCGGCAGCCGGCTTGACCCGCAAAACTCCTCTTGTGGCCAAAGCGGCGGAGGATCGCTCGCTGACGGAATTGCGCGCCCTGCACGCGCTCGCCGAAGCCATCAACCGCTCCACCTCACTCGACGCAATTTATCCCGAAACCCTGCAAGCCTTGTGCTGGACGGCGCAGGCCGACCGCGCCGCCGTGCTGCTGTTCGATGAAGCCAACACGATGCGCTTCGTCGCCTCGGAAGGGTTGTCCGAGGGCTATCGCGCAGCGGTCGAAGGCCACTCGCCGTGGGCGGCGAACGAGGAAGACCCCCAGCCCATCCTGATTGCGGATCCGACGAAAGAGCCTTCCATCGCCCACCTGCTCCCCGTGCTGCGCGAAGAAGGCATCGCCTCGCTGGCCTTCATCCCGATCGCGCACCAGGGCCGGCTGCTCGGCAAGTTCATGCTGTATTTCAACGCCACGCATGAAATGGCGGTCGCCGAGGTCCGCCTCGCGCTGACCGTGGCGGAATACCTGGCACTGGCCATTTCACGGCAGCGCGCCGTCGAGGAGGTCCGCCATCTGAATGCCGAGCTGGAAGAGCGGGTGCAGCGCCGCACCCATGAACTCTCGGATGCCAACCGGGAAATGGAAGCCTTCTGCTATTCCGTGTCGCACGATCTGCGCGCGCCGCTGCGGGCGCTGGACGGTTTCGCACGCATCCTGCTGGAGGATGCCGGCCACGCCCTCGACGACACGGACAGAAACAATCTGCGGCGCATCATCGCGGCCAGCGGGCGCATGGGCTGGCTGATGGACGACTTGCTCAAGCTCTCCCGCATCGGGCGCACCAGCATGCGCCTGACCGAAACCGATCTGGGCGGCCTGGCGGAAGCCGTCTTCGGCCGCCTCCGCCGGGGATCGCCCGAGCGTCTGGCGACTATCAAGATCGCTTCAGGCATGGCGATGCGTGTCGATGCCGGCCTGATGCGCATCGCCCTGGAAAACCTGATCGACAACGCCTGGAAATACACTCGCAACCATGCCGAGACGCGCATCGAGTTCGGCCTGCGGGAAGAACATGGCAAAGTCGTCTTCTACATGCGTGACAATGGCGCGGGATTCGACATGCGCTACGCGTCCAAGCTGTTTTCGCCGTTCCAGCGCGTGCACTCGCCCAGTGAGTACGAAGGCAACGGCATCGGCCTGGCCATCGTGCAGCGCATCGTGCACCGCCATGGCGGCCGCATCTGGGCCGAATCCGAGCCCGGCCTCGGCGCGACCTTCTTCTTTACGCTTTGGGAGGCGGGGATCCCGGCGGACCTGCAGGCGGCTTCTTCTCGGCTTTCTTCTCCACCAGCTTGACGATCACCAGCGAGCAATTGTCGCCGCTGCCGTTGGCGCGGTCGCGCGCGCGCTGGATGAGGATTTCCGCCGCCGCCCGGGGGGGATGGGCGGACAGCACACCGCCCAGTTCGGCATCCGAGAAATATGCCCACAGGCCGTCCGAGCAAAGCAGAAAGGTGTCCCCATCGACCAGCGGTGTCGTGCCGCCATAGTCGATCGTCGGCTCGCGCTCCGATCCCAGGCAGCCGAGCAGGACATTTTTCTGCGGGTGATTCTCCGCCTGCTCCGGCGTCAGGTAGCCCTGCTTGAGCATCTCATTCACGTAGGAATGATCGGAGCTGCAACTGACCAGCTTGTCGCCGCGGAAATGGTAGATGCGCGAGTCGCCGCAGTGCGCCCAGTCGACCCGGCCGGTCTGAAACAGCAGCACGCAGGCCGTGGTATGCGGATCCTGCTCGCTGGTAAAGCGCGTCAGCTTGGTGACGACATGCGCCTCGGAAATGATCGAGCCGAGCAACTGCTCCGCCGATTCGTCGGCCGGCCCAAAGGCCTCGAAATTCTGCTGTGCCTTGAGAACGACCTGTTCCGCCGCCATCGCCCCGCCGGTATGGCCGCCCATGCCGTCGGCCAGCACGGCCATGAACAGCCCGCGCCGACTGGAGTGGGGAAACAGTGCGATGCGGTCCTGCTGCTCCTTGCGATCGCCGATGTGCTGGGCGCTGCAGGTTTCTACGGATAAGGCCACTTGATTTTCCAGCTCAACAATCGGAGGCGCCGACTTTAGCATGCAATCCGGACTTTGGCGCCAGGGTCTATTCTCAATCATTTTGTCGGATGCGTTGCCGAAAAGGAGGGGGTCATGCTTTATCCGAAAAGGGGATTCAACCGGGTCAAGGTCGGCGAGCGTTTCGAGAGCGCCATGACCATGACGGAAACGCACATCGTCATGGGCGCCGGCCTGTTCGGCGACTTCAACCGGCTGCACGTCGACGAGCCCTTCGCCAAGGACTCGCGCTACGGCAGCCGCATCGCCCATGGCTATCTCACCAGTTCGCTCATCGCGGCGTCCTACGGCATGGTCTTCCACGGCACGGCGGTCGCTTACCTCGAGCATGCCTGCAAGTTCCTCAAGCCGGTGCGCGCCGGCGACACGCTCACCACCGCCTGGGAAATCACCGCGCTCACGCCCAAGCCGAAGCACGACGGCGGCATCGTCGCCATGAAGGCGGCCTGCACCAACCAGGACGGTGAAGTCGTCGCGGAAGCGACGGGGACGATGCTGGTGAAGAACGCCGAATAGCCTGTGGGAGCGGCGTCCACGCCGCGATTTCGGCGGCTGCTATCGCGGCGTGGACGCCGCTCCTACAGAGGAGTGTCAGCCCTTGCTCTTCTCTTCCTCGCGCAGCCGCAGCACGCGCCGCTGCACCTTGCCGGTGGTGGTCATCGGCAGGCTGTCGATGAACTCGATGGCCTTCGGATATTCGTAGGGCGCCAGGTACTGCCGCACGTGGGCCTGCAGCTCGGCTTCCAGTTCGCTTGATGCCTGCTGCCCAGGCTGCAGCACGATGAAGGCCTTGACGACGGTGCCGCGCGTCTCGTCGGGCGCGCCGATCACGGCGGCATTGGCCACCGCCGGGTGCTTGACCAGGCAGTTCTCGATCTCGGACGGGCCGATGCGATAGCCGGCGCTCTTGAACATGTCGTCGGCGCGGCCCTGGTACCAGAGGTAGCCGTCCTCGTCCATTTTCGCCAGATCGCCGGTGCGACCCCAGGCTGTTTCGCCCTCATTTGCGTCACCCGCGATGAACTTTTCTTCCGTCGCCTGCGGGTTCTTCCAGTATTCGAGCAGGAACACCGGGTCCATTTCGCCGTTGCAGGCGCGCTGCACGCAGACCTCGCCCACTTCGCCGGGCGGCAGCACCTTGCCGGCGTCGTCGACCACCGCCACGCTATGGCCGGGATAGGGCCGCCCCATGGCGCCCGGCTTGGGCGGATAGGCCGCGGCGCAGCCGCCGACGACATAGTTGATCTCGGTTTGGCCGAAGATTTCATTGACGGTCACGCCGAGTTGTTCCCGCGCCCAGCCAAAAACGGTCTCGCCCAGCGCCTCGCCGCCGCTCATGATGGTGCGCAGGTTGACGTCATAACGCGCCTTCGGCTCCGGCACCGCCTTCATCATCATCTTCAGCGCCGTGGGAAACAGGAAGGCGTTGCGCACGCCGTACTTCTCGATCAGCCAGAAGGCCTTCTCCGCATCGAAGCGGCCCCGGTAACCGAGGATCGGCATGCCGAAATTCCAGGTCGGCAGCAGCGCGTCGAACAGCCCGCCGGTCCACGCCCAGTCGGCCGGCGACCAGAACATGTCGTTCGGCTGCGGAAAGAAATCGTGCGAACAGGCGAAGCCCGGCAGGTTGCCGAGCAGGGTGCGCTGCGCCATCAGCGCGCCCTTCGGATTGCCCGTGGTGCCGCTGGTGTAGATGATCAGCGCCGGATCGTCGGCCGCGGTGTCGACGCACTGAAAGCGGCGCGAAGCGCGCGACAGCAGCGCATTCCAGTCGTGCACGCCGGATTCCCTGGCCGCATTTTTCCCCTCTCCGACGCCGATGATGTGGCGCAGATGCGGCAGCCGGTCCTTCACCGCCCACAGCTTGGGCAGCGTGGCTTCGTCCACAATCGCAACGCAGGCCTCGGAATTCTCCAGCCGGTATTCCAGTGCGTCGGGGCCGAACAGATGCGACAGCGGCAGCGCAATGGCGTCCATCTGGTAACAGGCAACGTGCGCAATGCCGGTCTCCGGTCGCTGCGGCAGGATGATGGCGACGCGATCGCGCCGCATGACGCCGAGTGCATGCAGCACGTTGGAGAGGCGATTGGCCTGCATCTGGATGTCCCAGAAGGTCCACGCCTCGGTGTGGCCGGCTTCGTCCTCGTAGTAGAGGGCGAAGCGCGAACGGTCCTCCGCCCAGCGCCCGCAGCATTCCCGCGCCATGTTGTAGCGGGCCGGGGTGTTCCAGCGGAAGGTGCTAAACAGTTCGTCGTAGTTCTTGGCAGCGGCGTTCAGCTCCATTCATTCCCCCTTACGGCTCGAATAGCATCCGTCATTCCCGCGAAGGCGGGAATCCATGATGACTGACCGCGGTCGTGGATTCCCGCTTCCGCGGGAATGACGAAATCAAGCACCCAGGGCACGGTCGAGCAGTTCCACCCAGTGCGACACCGGCGTGCGCGTGCCGCCCTGCAGATGATCGATGCAGCCGATGTTGGCGCTGACGATCGCCTCCGGCGCGCCGGCCGAAAGGCAGGCCAGCTTGTTCTCGCGCAGTTTCTGCGAGATTTCCGGCTGCAGGATCGAATAGGTGCCGGCCGAGCCGCAGCACAGATGGCTGTCCGCCACCGGCGTCAGTTCGAAGCCCGCTGTCTGGAGTATCCCTTCCACCGCGCCGCAGACCTGCATGCCGTGCTGCAGGGAACAGGGCGCATGGAAGGCAATCAGTTTTTTCCCCCTCTCCCCGCTCGCGGGGAGAGGGTCGGGGTGGGGGGCGGTTCGCCGGCCTGCCCCCTCACCCCCGCCCTCTCCCCCGATTCCGGGGGAGAGGGGGTTATTCAGCAGTGCCCGCAGGCCATCCTTCTCGCCGGCGATCACCTCGGCGACGTCGCGCGTGAGCAGGCTGACGCGCGCCGCCTTCGCCGCATAGTCCGCATCATGCTGCAGCAGGTAGCCGTACTCGCGCACATGGGCGCCGCAACCGGAGGCGGTGATGACGATCGCCTCGGCGCCCGCCTCGATGTGCGGCCACCAGGCGTCGATGTTGCGCCGCGCCTCGTCCAGCGCCGCATCCTGCTCGTTGAGGTGGTATTTCAGCGCGCCGCAACAGCCCGCACGATTTTTACCCTTTTCCGCCTCGACGAGCGCGATGCCGAGGCGGTCGAGCACGCGCGCCGCGGCGGCGTTGATGTCCGGAGATAACGCCGGCTGCACGCAGCCGGCCAGCGTCAGCATGCGGCGCGGATGCTGCCGCCGTGGCCAGGCGCCTGACTTTCGCTTCAACGGTATCTTCGCGGCCAGCGCGCCCGGCAGTACCGGTTTGAACAGCTGGCCGAGGCGCAGGGCCGGGGTGAACAGCCAGCGGCGCGGCAGGAATTCGCGCAGTGCGAAGCGCAGCAGGCGCTGCCACGTCCCGCGCGGCACGCGCGCTTCCGCCACGGCACGGCCGATGTCGATCAGGCGGTGATACTCCACGCCGGACGGGCAGGTCGTCTCGCAGGAGCGGCAGGTGAGGCAGCGGTCGAGGTGCGTTTGCGTCTTCGCCGTGACTACGCCGCCCTCCAGCATCTGCTTGACGAGGTAGATGCGCCCGCGCGGACCGTCGAGTTCGTCGCCGAGCAACTGGTAGGTCGGACAGGTGGCGGTGCAGAAGCCGCAGTGCACGCACTTGCGCAGGATGGCCTCGGCTTCGCGGCCTTCCGGCGTGTGGCGGATGAAATCGGCGAGATGGGTCTGCATCAGCGTTCCGGATTGCGATCGTCATTCCAGCGAAAGCGGGAATCCAGAACTGCGACAGGCAAAACCCTGGGTCCCCGCTTCCGCGGGGACGACGACATCTTGCGGTTGGAAGTTGCGATATCCATCACAAATCAGCATACAGCCGCCCGGGATTGAAAAGGCCCTGCGGATCGAAGGCACGCTTCAGCTTGCGCTGGAGCTGCATCACGGCGTCCGGCAGCGGCTGGAAGGCGCCCGCCGCGCTTTTTACTTTGTCACCGCCGCGGAACAGCGTGGCGTGGCCGCCCGTCCTGGCTGCGGCCGTGCGCACGATGGACGCGTCCCCGTCGAAAGTCAGCCAGCGCAGGGCGCCGCCCCATTCAATGAGCATCGCACCAGGCAGATCGAGCGGCGCGTGCTTCGACGGCAGGGAGAGCCGCCACTGCGCGCCCTCGCCCGCGAAATGGGCGTGCCGCTGCTCGCGCACGCTCTCCCAGAACGCCGCCGCATCGGCCACTGCCTCGCCGCCGAGCTTCTCGCGCGCCGCCGCCACCGCCGCGCGCGCGCCCGACAGGCGCAGCGTTAGCTGATCGTCGTGCCAGCAGGTGGCGGAGACCGGCAGCGGCTGCCCGTTCCAGCGGTTCATCGTCTCGAGGGCCTTGTCCTGCGGCAGTTCCAGGCGCAGCGTCGCTTCCGCCGCCGGTTTCGGCAGCACCTTGAGCGAGACTTCCAGCAGCAGGCCCAGGGTGCCCAGGGCGCCCGTCATGACACGCGAGACGTCGTAGCCGGCGACGTTCTTCATCACCTGGCCGCCGAAATTCAGCACTTCGCCGGCGCCGGAGAGCACTTTCACGCCGAGGACGAAATCGCGCGCCGCGCCGGCCGTGGCGCGGCGCGGACCGGAGAGTCCTGATGCGACACAGCCGCCAACAGTGGCCGCGCCCTGTAGGTCGGGCTTCAGCCCGACATTGGCCGCGTCTTGTCGGGCTGAAGCCCGACCTACATCACCCCCGCCGAAATGCGGCGGCTCGAAGGCCAGCAACTGCCCCTGCTCCGCCAGCGCTGCCTCGAGTTCCGCCAGCGGCGTGCCGGCGCGCGCCGTCACCACCAGTTCGGTCGGCTCGTAGGCGACGATGCCAGCGTGGCCCGTCGTATCGAGCAGTTCGCCCGAAGGCGGATTGCCGTAGAAATCCTTCGTGCCGCCGCCGCGGATGCGCAGCGGCTTCTTGTCCACCGCCGCGGCAAGGACGCGATCGCGAAATTGCTCTGTCAGATCATTCATGAAAAAAACCTTTTTCACCACAGAGACACAGAGGCACAGAGAAAAACAATTCTGCAGTTCTCTGTGCCTCTGTGTCTCTGTGGTTAATGGTTTTGCAGTTCATCCTTTGGCCGACCCCGTCAGTCGATACTCGGAGCAGCGCCGCGGCGTAGGCACCGCCTTGCCGGGATTCAACAGGGTGTGTTCGTCGAAGACGGCTTTGACGGCATGGAAGGCCGCCAGTTCCTCCCTGGAGAACTGCACGCACATCTGGTTCACCTTCTCGATGCCGACGCCGTGCTCGCCGGTGATGGTGCCGCCGACTTCCACCGACAACTCGAGGATCTTGCCGCCATAGGCCGTGGCGCGCTCCACCTCGCCTTCGATATTGGCGTCGAACATGATGAGCGGATGCAGGTTGCCGTCGCCGGCGTGGAAGACATTGGCGCAGCGCAGACCGTACTCTTCCGACAGCTCGGCGATGCGCGTGAGCACGTGCGCCAGGTGCTTGCGCGGAATGGTGCCATCCATGCACAGGTAGTCCGGCGTGATGCGGCCCACCGCCGGGAAGGCGGCCTTGCGCCCGGCCCAGAACTTCAGCCGTTCCGCTTCGTCGCGCGAGACGCGGATGTCGGTGGCGCCGCTTTGCTCCAGCACGGCGCACATGGCGGCGATCTCCTCGGCCACCTCCTCCGGCGTGCCGTCGGACTCGGCCAGCAGGATGGCCTCGGCGGAAAGATCGTAGCCGGCATGCACATAGTCCTCGACGGCGCGCGTGGCCGGCTTGTCCATCATCTCCAGCCCGGCCGGAATGATGCCGGCGGCGATGATGTCGGCGACGGCGTTGCCGGCCTTGATGACGTCGTCGAAGGAGGCCATCACCACCTGCGCCAGCAGCGGCTTGGGCGTCAGCTTCACCGTCGCATCGAGCACGATGCCGAGCATGCCTTCCGAGCCGATCATCAGGGCGAGCAGGTCGTAGCCGGGCGAATCGAGGGCTTCCGAGCCGATCTCCAGCACCGTGCCGTCGATCAGCGCCACGCGCAAACGCAGTACGTTGTGCACCGTCAGGCCGTATTTCAGGCAATGCACGCCACCGGAGTTCTCCGCCACGTTGCCGCCGATGGTGCAGGCGATCTGGCTGGAGGGGTCCGGCGCGTAGTAGAGGCCGTAGGGCGCGACAGCTTCCGAGATGGCGAGGTTGCGCACGCCCGGCTGCACGCGCGCCGTGCGCGAGACCGCGTCGATGTCGAGGATGCGCATGAACTTCGCCAGCGACAGCACGACGCCATGCTGTACCGGTGTGGCGCCGCCCGACAGCCCGGTGCCGGCGCCGCGCGCCACCAGCGGCACACGCAGTTCGTGGCACAGCCTGAGCACGGCGATGACCTGCTCCTCGTTCTGCGGCAGCGCCACCAGCAGCGGCAACTGGCGGTAGGCGGTCAGCCCGTCGCACTCGTAGGGCACGAGGTCCTCCTGCTCGACAAGCAGAGAGTCAGTCGCCAGGATACGGCGTAGCCCGGCGATCAGCCGCGCGATCTCGGCCTCTGCCAACTGTCTGTGTTCGTCTTGTGAGCCCATGGTTCCTCCGTTCGGCGAATGCTAATGTGCGTACGTCCTGCGGAAAATGCGGGTTAACGCCAACGGGTGTACGTAGATCAAAACCCCAGCGCAGCCGATGCATTGTCTCGCACATCTCCGGCTTCTTCGTGTTCGCTCCAACTGGCGTGCCAGCTTCGCCATTCTTCCTCGATCCCCATGGCCTTAGCCAACCTGGACAGCCGCGACCGGCTCATGCCCCTCAGTTGAATATCAAGAGGCGGCAATGGAAGCCGGCTTCTCACCGACGCCCCCAGATAAACCCAATCCAGCAAGGCCCGCTCAGGCGTTGCCCGGGGATAACTGTAGTGCAGGTCCTGCATGTCTTCCACTCTGTCTGAACCGGCTTCGAAAAACCTCCCCGGCATGGCATAGAACCTGAACGGCCCCGCAACCGTGTCACGCTCGCCCACCCTGGGCGGGGCCATGCCGGGTATCTGCGGCACCACGCAGGTGACCGTGTCGCCAAAGTTGTTCAAGGCTCCCGAGCGCTCGAGCACCCAGGCGAGGCTGGCCACAGCGCCGCGCCGGATATATTGCGCGGCCTCGGCGTGATGTACGGCCGGTCCCGCCAAGCGATTGAGATAGACGCCGCGCGAGACCTGCTGCAGCGCCCCGGTTTCAGTCAGCGCGCGCACCCATCGAGTCAGCGTCGCAGGGGACGGCCGGGCTCCCGCGCTCACCCGGACATAGGCCTCGATGTCCTGTGTCGTCACCACATGCGGCGCGCCGAGAGCGAGCAGCGCTTTTTCCACCACCTGTTTTCCGGAGTGCTTCATTGCGCCTCTTTCAGCCACGCATCGACTGTTTCCGCGACGCGCAAGCACATGTCTTCCCAGGCTGCGGCATGCATATCCTGCCGCACCGATGCCGGCAGATAGGGAAGGACTTCCTCGTTGGCGCGATCCCACCCGATTGCGCCGGTTCTTTCAAGGGTTCTGCCGGAAATCGCCTTTAGCCACTTCGGGGCGGCGCGACCTAGCAGCGGCGCCGGATTTGCGCCCTGGGCGATGAGATCGCTCAGGTCGAAGATATCCCGCGGTACGCTCCGGTTATCGGAATGCAGGGCCGCCACTTTGGACGCGGCCATGGCGTGCGCATTGAAGCTGCTGACGCCGAACTGCGTCATGCGATAGGCAATCGGCGGCGCGACGCTCAGGCGAACCAGGTATTCAGGGGGCGGCAGGCCCCGGCCGGAAATCTCCACTTCGTATTGAACGGGCTCTCCCGTTTCTTTCAGGGTGGCGGCGAGCGAAGCGCGAAAGGTGGTTTTTGTGTCCTTCGTGATCGAGACGCCGGGCGCCTGCAGAGAAGAGGTCAGGGCCGCGGCTTGAAGCGCCTTGGGAAGGCCCTTGCGAAGACTGTCGTTCGACAGGGAAGGATCACGCTCGAAGTCGATGTCCTTGGTCAGCCGCAAACTGCCGAAAAGCGCGCGCATGGCCATCCCGCCTTTGAGGTAAAGGCGTGCGCCGTAATGGGTGGACAGCGCGCGCAGCAACCCGATCTGGCAGCGATCGATGGCACACATTCTTGCCGAGAACCCTTCGGAGGCCGGGTTGTACATATTACATAATGATCAATTAATGATTAATATGGAATATATACAAGGCATCCTGTCAAGTCAATATCCGCTCAACGCGCAGCCGTTCGCAGAATGACTCAATGGAACGCCGTCATGGTGGCGACGCCACCGGCCATTCACTCGATCAGGATGGCCCTGAAGTCGTTCACGTTGGTGCGCGTCGGTCCGGTGACGACAAGATCGTTCAGCGCGGAAAAAAAACCATAGCCGTCATTGTCCGCCAGCCGCGCCTTGGCGTCGACTGCACGCGCGGCGGCCCGGCTGAGCGTGTCCGGCGCAAGCAGCGCGCCGGCATTGTCCTCGCTGCCGTCGATGCCGTCGGTGTCGCCGGCGATGGCATGTATGCCGGGATGGCCGTCGAGCGCCACCGCCAGCGCCAGCAGGAATTCCGCATTGCGGCCGCCGCGCCCGTTGCCCCGCACCGTCACCGTCGTCTCGCCGCCGGAGAGCAGCACGCAGGGGGGGCACGCCGGCTCGCCATGCTGCGTGCAGGAAAGCGCAATGCCGGCCATGACTTTCGCCACCTCGCGTGCCTCGCCCTCGATGGCGTCGCCGAGGATGAGCGGCGTGACCCCCGCCGCGCGCGCCGCCTCGGCCGCCGCCGCCAGTGCGCCGCGCGCGGTGGCGATGACGCGCGTCTCGCAGTGGGCGAAGCGCACGTCGCCCGGCTTGGGCGTCTCGCTCACGCCCGAGGCGAGCACCGCCTTCACGTTGTGCGGCGCTTCGATGCGGTATTTATCCAGGATCGCCAGCGCGTCGGCGCAGGTAGTCGGGTCCGCCAGGGTCGGCCCGGAGGCCACCACGGCCGGATCGTCCCCGGGCACATCGGAGATCACCAGCGTCACCACGCGCGCCGGATAGGCTGCCGTCGCCAGGCGCCCGCCCTTGATGGCGGAGAGGTGCTTTCGCACGCAGTTCATCTCGCCGATGCCGGCGCCGCTTTTCAGCAGGGCGCGGCTGAGTTGCTGCTTGTCGGCCAGCGTGACGCCCTCCCAGGGCAGGGCCAGCAGCGCCGAGCCGCCGCCGGAAATCAGCACCAGCACCAGATCGTCGGAAGTCAGTTCCCGCACCATGGCGAGCATGCGCGCCGCGGCGTCCTGTCCTGCCGCGTCGGGCACCGGATGCGCCGCCTCGACCACCTCGATGCGGCGGCACGGCACGCCATGGCCGTAGCGCGTCACCACCAGGCCGGACAACTCTCCCGGCCAGTGATCCTCCACCGCCCGCGCCATCGCCGCGGCCGCCTTGCCGGCGCCAACCACCAGGGTGCGGCCCTTGGGGGGCTGGGGCAGGTGGTGCGGCACGCAGGCCGCCGGGTCTGCGGCGCGCACGGCGGCCTGGAACAGGTTCGTCAAAAAAAACCGGGGCGTGTGGGACATTTGCAAGAACCCTTAAGTTGTTGGGGTTTTATACCGTTACTGCATGAAATCCATGCGAAGGAGACTGTCATGTCCAACGAAAGCCCTGCCCTTCTGGCCGAGCGCCGGCAGCACCCGGAACTGCGCACCCTGTTCGAGGAAGCCTATATCCGCATCGAATTCTGCTTCGATCCGCAACAGACCTGGGGCGGCCTGCCACTCGAACATCTCGCCTTCCGCATGCTGCGTGAAGCATACCCGCAGATTTCATCCCAGGAAGTCCATCTGCTGGTGGGCGCCTCGCTGCGGGTCTACAAGGAACGCAATCCGGGGGGCGCCGGAAAGGCCGCGTAGGACAGATTCCTACATAAAAATCAGGGTGTTCCCGATATTCAGTGTGCCTGACTTCAGCCGATAATTCACGCATCAGCAGCACGACTGGAGAAAGCCATCATGCAAAACGAACGCCGCAAGAACCAGAAACTGAGAGCCCTCTTCGACGAGGCCTATTCCTGCATCGAGCATGTATTCACCCGCCAGCCGCCGAAGGGCCTGCCGGTCGAGTGGATTGCCTATCGCGCGGCCCGCAGCGCCTATCCGCAACTCAACACGCTCGACCTGTACCAGTTCGCCGTGGCCTCGTCCCGCATTTATCGCAACCGCAATCCGCGCGCGGAGGGGCATCTCGCCTTCTAGACAGCCGGACACACTGCGACACCGTCCTCCTCTCCCTGACCTCCCCTCTGGCCAGGGAATTCCAAAGCCGGCGCTGACCACGCCGGCTTGTTTTTTCATGGCATCGACGATTGACGCGCAGTGAGGCATGATTCGCCATCCCATTGCGGGTGATGGCATGCGCACCGCCCTGTTCGCCGACATCCACAGCAACCTCGAGGCGCTGCAGGCCTGCCTGACCCACGCGCGCCGCGAGGGCGCGGAGCGCTTCGTCTTTCTCGGCGACCTGCTCGGCTACGGCGCCGACCCGATCGCCTGCCTGGATCTCATTGCCGAATTCGTCGAACAAGGGGCGCCCGCCGTAATCGGCAATCATGACGCCGCCTGCCTGGGCGGCCCATTGCACGAAATGAGCCTGGCCGCGCGCGATGCCATTTACTGGACGCGCAAGCGGCTCGGCCAACGCGAACGGGATTTCCTCGCCGGCCTGCCGCTGGCCGTCCCAGAAGAGGACCGACTGTACGTGCATGCCAGCGCCGACCGGCCCGAAGCGTGGACTTACATCACCAGTGCGCGGGAGGCTGCGCAGTCGCTCGCTGCCACGCCGGCGCGGGTCATCTTCGTCGGCCACGTGCATCACCCCCTGCTGTATTTCACGACGCCCGGCGGCGCGATACGTCATTTCCAGCCGGTGCCCGGGGTGCCGATCCGCCTCAGCGACTATCGCCGCTGGCTGATCATCGTCGGCTCGGTCGGCCAGCCGCGCGACGGCAATCCGGCCGCCTGCTATGCCATTCATGATTCCGCAGCCGGCACGCTCACCCATTTCCGCGTGCCTTATGATGCGCAAGCGGCGGCAAACAAAATCCTCGCCGCGGGACTGCCCGAGCGACTGGCATGGCGACTGATCAGCGGACACTAGTACCCGCCTCTGCTTCAGGGGCATTGAATCTCGGCGAAGCCGTGCTCCCGGCCGGTACGCAGGTGGGCGGCTTTCGCATTCGCGGCGCACTGCACGAAGGCGGCATGGCGGTGCTCTACAACATCGACGCCATTAGCGCGCCGGTGTCCCCGCCGGCCTTTCCGCTGCTCATGAAAGTGCCCAAGCTGGGCTTCGGCAGCCATCCCGGCTGCCTCATCGGCTTCGAGGTGGAGCAGATGATCCTCGGCCGCCTCAAAGGCCCGCATGTGCCGCGCCTCGTCGCCAGCGGCGACCAGGACGGCACGCCCTGGCTGGTGATGGAGCGCATCGAGGGCGGGCGTCTGAGCGATGCCGTCGCGCGCGCGCCGCTCGATGTCGAGGAAGTCGTCCGCCTGGTCGGCGTCGTCGCCGCCGCGGTGCATGACCTGCACCGGCAGAATGTCGTTCACCTCGACCTCAAGCCCGGGAACATCCTGTTCCGCGCGGACGGCACGGCAGTGCTGATCGATTTCGGCATCGCCCGCCACGCCGAGTTGCCCGACCTGGTCGAGGAGGGATACCGAGTGACGGCGGGCACCGGCGAGAGCATTGCCCCCGAGCAGTTGAAGGGCCGGCGCGACGATCCGCGCAGCGACGTCTTCGCCCTCGGCGTCATCGCCTACCTTCTGGCCACGGGAAGCCGGCCATTCGGCGCGCCGACCACGCGCGGCGCCATGCGGCGGCGGCTCTACATCGACCCGCTGCCGCCACGCGCGCTCAGGCCGGACCTGCCCCGCTGGCTGCAGGAAGTCATCCTGCGCTGCCTGGCGATCCGCCCGGAGGCGCGCTACGCCACCGCCGCGCAATTGGCCCACGACCTGGCCCATCCCGGGCAGATCACTCTGACGGAAAGGTCCGAGCGACTGCATCGCGCCGGCCCGCTCACTGTGGCGAAGCGCTGGCTGCATGCGCTGCACGAGCCCGCACGGGCGGCCGCCACGCCCACCCAGCATCTGGCGAGCGCGCCGCATGTGATGGTGGCCATCGACCTGGATGACCAACACGATCGCCATGAAGCGCTGGCCGATGCGATCCGCACGACCCTGAGCCGGGCGCGCCTCGCCGAGCCTGACCTGCGCATCACGCTCGTCGCCGTGCTGCAGCCGCTGACTTTCGGCGAGGACGCCGCGCCCGAGGTGGCGCACAGCCAGCAGACGGCCGCCCTGATCGCCCTGCGCCACTGGGCGCGGCCGCTCGGCTTGTCCGCGGAAAACATTCGCATCCATGTCGCAGAAAGCAGCGATGCGGCCAGCGCCCTGCTGGATTATGCTGCCGCGCACCATATCGACCGCATCATCGTCGGCGCGCGCAGTCATTCTGCCCTGCGGCGCTACCTCGGCAGCGTCTCGGCCCGGGTGGTGGCCGAAGCGCCCTGCAGTGTGAGCGTTGTGCGGCCAGGCCGATTTAATCCATAGAATTTTTCCATTCATATATTTAATTGATCATGTTGTGAAACAAACAATCAAGCGGTAGAAATACGCCACAACAAGAAAAAGGTTGCTTTACAGGCTTGGTATTCGGTTTGCCGCAGCGCCTGCTGCGGATCACATACCTATGACGGAGGAGAATCATGCGCACCATCAAGCAAGCATTCATCGCACTCATCGGCGCTGGATTCCTGGCAGCCGCCGGCACTGCGCTCGCCCAGGAAACCCCCGCGACGGCGCCCGCCGGCGTGAAACTCGTCGAAGCCAAGGAAGTCGCCGATCTGCAGAAAGCAGGGGCCGTACTGGTCGACACGCGGCGCGCCAATGAATTCGGCGAAGCGACCATACAAGGCGCCATCTCGGTGCCGTACGACCCGGAGAAAAGCGCCAAAGACGCCAATTTCGACCCGGCGCAGGACAAGTTCGATCTCGCCAAATTCCCCGACAAGAACGCCAAGGTCGTGCTGTTCTGCAATTCAGGCACCTGCTGGAAGTCCTACAAGGCCGCGGTCGTCATGGCCAGGGCGGGCTACAAGAATGTCTATTGGTATCGCAACGGCTTCCCAGACTGGAAGGCGCGCAAGTTGCCGACGGAATAAGCGGCGGGGGTTTACGTCTAATGACAATACTGCTCATTTCGTCATTCCCGCGAAGCTTGTCCCCGCATGCTTGAAGCGGGGAGCGGGAATCCAGAGGTGTGCGTCGAAAGACACTGGATTCCCGCTTTCGCGGGAATGACGGATGCCTCTCTGGACAGTATTGCGTCTAACGTAGAGCCGGCCTCAGCCGGCCGCGCACCCCAAGAGTACTTCTTCGGGGCGGTTGCACCGGCCCTTCAGGGCGCGTCGCATAACAAGACTACAAGAGGAGGATCGCGATGATCTATACGAAGAAATCACCCGCGCTGCTGGTGATCGGCATCCTGATGCTGGTGTGGGGCTTCCTGAACGCCTCCGGCAGCGTCGACGGCATGCAGAGCTGGCTGCAAAGAAGCGCCTATTCCGATCACATGAAGGTCAAGGAGAAGTTCGACGCCGAACTGCGCGTGGCGACCGAACAGGCCCAGGTAGAAAACAAGCCGGCCCCGGTCATGAAAATGCCGGCCTCGAAATTCGACCAGGCCAAGGCGCAGCAGACGCAGTTCTCCTACATTTTCGGCGGCCTCTTCTGCGTGCTGGGCCTGGTCGTCCTGGGCTGGAAGCCGAAAGAGGGCAATGCCGACTATTTCCTGTCGATCTTTCCCGGCATGGCCTTCATCCTGGCCATCGCCTTCGTCGTGCGCTGGGGGCTCGATCCGGTCTTCGCCAACTGGGGCCGCATGGCGGAGCCGACCCTGGGCTGGAACTTCGCCCGCATCTTCAACCTGAACTATGTCGTGCTGGGCATCGTCATCGGCATCGTCACGGTCAACTTATTCAGCATACCCGGCTGGGCCGCCAACGGTGTGCGCACGGCACGCTTCTTCCTCAAGACGGGCGTCGTCCTGCTCGGCGCGCTCTACAGCGCGACCGAACTGGCGCAACTGGGCATGCTGTCCGTGTTGATGATCGGCGTCTTCGTGCTCGGCTCGGTCTGGCTGGTGCTGCTCATGGGTCGGCGCATGCAGGCCACCAACTCGATGACCGGCGTGCTCTCGGCCGGCATCGGCGTGTGCGGCGTGTCCGCCTCGGTGGCCGCCGCGCCAGTAGTCCAGGCGCGCGCGCTCGACATCGCCTACACCATCGGCACCATTCTCATCTGGGGCGTCGGCTGCATGTTCCTGTTCCCGACCGTCGGCCACCTGTTCGGCATGGGCCCGGTGCAGTTCGGCGCCTGGGCCGGCACCGGCATCCTCAATTCGGCGCAGGTCGCCGGCGCGGCGCTGGCCTTCGACCCGACCGGCATCGAGACGCTGAAGGTGGCGGAAATCTTCAACATCACGCGCGTGCTGTTCCTGCCGATCATCGTGCTGTGGCTCGCCGCCTGGTACGTCAAGCACGAGGTGGGCGCCCAGCAGGTCGATCTCAAGCAGGTGCTGGTCAGCAAGTTCCCGGTCTTCGTCATCGGCTTCATCGTCATGTTCCTGCTCTCCACGATGGGCTTGTTCACGCCGTCCGGCCACTACCAGGGCAAGTACTTCAGCGCCGAGCAGGTAAAGGAAGGCCAGTTGCTGAAGGGCAAGGAGTTGCGCGCGCTGGAAGGCGAGGTCGCCAGGATGCGCACCCCGGCGGAAACCAAGGCGCTGCAGGACCTGATCGCCAACCGCAAGCTGAGCAGCCGCGCCCAGGACGACACGCTGAAGTCGGCGGCCCGCATCGAAGGGCTGGACGCCGTCGCCAAAGGCGCCATCGAGAAGGCAAGCAAGGCGGCCTGGCATGATTCCAAGACCATCGGCGCCTTCCGCGACTGGCTCGCCTGGCTGTTCGCCTTCGGCCTGATCGGACTGGGCATGCAGATCACCACCAAGGCGCTCAAGCAGGCCGGCGGCAAACCGCTCATCATCGGCGGCATCGTCGGCACCATCAAGGCCGTCGGGTCGCTCATCGTCGTCCTGTTGTTCGTGCGCGAATTCGTTTAAGGAGAATCGTCATGACTGAAGAAGAGAAGAAGTTCGAGCGCGGCACGCAACTGTCGATTTTCGTCAGCGACCGCTTCGAGGATGTCGGCGCCCTGGTTGCCGCCTTCCTTATCGCGATGGGCATCTTGCTATTCATAGGGAAATGATCCCCCCCCGAAAAAGCCGCTACGCGGCTTTCTCCCCCCAGGGGGCCAAGAAACACTTGGGGCGGCCCGGCGTGTTTCTTGATCGCACCGCACGCACCACGGCGGCCGTCGAGGCGGCGGCCGCCCTATCCATGGAAAGCCTGGAAAGCGGGCTGGCGCCGCGCACCCTGCTCCTCGCCCATCACGGCACCGAGGGCGCGCAGCGCGCGGCGGCGCAGGCCCTGTCGCTGGCGGTGCCGGGGCGCACGCGCATCGTTCACCTGTATGTCGTGCCGGATCTATGGGACGGCATGCAGGGCGACGACTGGCTCAACAACGCATGGACGCGCGACACCTTTGCCCGCCACGTCGAAGGCCAGCTGCAGACGGAGGCGCGCGAGCAGTTGCGCGCCGTGGCCGACCGTTGCGAGTCGCAGGGCATCGAATGCGAGCCGCTGCTGCGCTACGGCAAGCCGGCCGAGTGCCTGCTCGAGGCGGCGCAGGCCGTCGGCGCCGATCTGGTGGTGATCGGCCCGCCGCGGCCGAAGGGCGTCCTGGGACTGCGCTCGCGCATGGATCTGGAGAAACTCGCGCACGGTCTGGCCGCGCCGCTGATCATC
Source organism: uncultured beta proteobacterium (assembly GCA_947084915.1). Classification (GTDB taxonomy): domain Bacteria; phylum Pseudomonadota; class Gammaproteobacteria; order Burkholderiales; family Rhodocyclaceae; genus Desulfobacillus. The sequence goes on from CAMTUN010000002.1 coordinate 186,132, forward strand.
GCGAGATGACGCAGGCCGCAGCCGCCCCCGGAGGCGCTTGCGCGCCGGCGGAGGAAAACGCGGCCTGGGTCGACATCGAACTGCCGCAAGCGCCGGAAACGGTGATTGCCTACCTGCGCGACTTCGGCCGCCTGTTGCGCCTCAACCCTTATCTGGTCATCCGCAGCCTCGAAGCATTGCCCGACCCGCAAGACGCGGGCCTGCGCTACCGCCTCGACGCGCTCAACGAAATGAACGGCCTCGCCGTCTCCTGCGGACTGACTTTCCAGGCGCTCGAAGAAAACGGCTTTCGCCTGTGCTACGACAGCGGCCTCAAGCTCGCCACCGAAGTCCGGGCGGCAGCGCGCGGCGCCGGCACCCTGCTCACGTTGCGCGAAAACTATCGCCAGCCTGAGAACGATGCCGCCCTCGCCGAAGTCGACCGCAGCCTGACGGCCTGGGGCGTCTCCATCCGCCGCCACTTCCTTGGCCGGGCGCGCTGGGGCCACTGGCGGCTCTACCGCTGGTGGCGCGAGCGCGTCTGGCTCACCATGACGCCGCGCGAACGCCGCGTCACACGACTCATCGCCTGGGCGACGCTGATCGAGTTCGTGGTTTTTCTTGCCGCTGTTCTGGTTTATCTCTAGTCTTCCCCGTGACGGGTGTGTAGCGGACTTGCACCGCCTAGCAGCCTGTCGGGCGCACCAAAAAAACCCGCCGCAGCGGGTTTGAGCCGAAACGTTACGGATCAGGCGGCCTTGCGCGCCTTCGCCGCCTTGCGCGCCGGCGCGGCGGCTTCCTTCTTCTTCGCCCTGAGCTGAGCGGCAACCGCTTCCTGGAGAATGCGTTTCTTCTCGCTATCGGCGAAGCGGCGCAGCGCCTGGCGCATCAGCGGCTGGTAGCCGAGCCCGTGAAGGGAGGCGATCAGCTTGAAGTCCTCGATGAGCGACTTTTCCAGGCGGATCGAGATCGGCTGCAGGCCGAGCGCCTCGTCGATCATCGCTTCCGTATCGGCATCGTCCGGCAGGCGCTCGGCATAGTCGGCGTCGCGGCCGAGCTGGCCTGACTCCCAGGCTTCCTCGGTATCCGGAATGGTCTTGTGTTTGGCGGTTGTCATGGTGATCCCCTAACCTTTATCTTTGTATATACGCAATTCGACGGGATTCGGGTCGTAGGCGGTCTTGATGTGAAGCCCTTCCTTCAGCGGAACGAAGGCGATCTTCAAATTGCGTCCGAAGTCCGTTTCAGCAATAAACCAGCGCGTGTATGGGTTGGTCAGGTTGTCGGCGCGGGTATCGATGAGATAGCCGCCGCTACGGTTTGCGAAGCACTGCCTGATTTCATCTTCCGTGACGGGCGGCGTCTTGGCCGACAGCTTGGCCCGCACGCCGGGGGAAATGATGAATTTCATCGCTTGGGCCATAGCTGACGGAATTGTATATACATATATCGGCTTCCGCAACCGGAACTTTAGGGCGTCAGCGCTTCAGGTTGCGGTAGAAATTCTCGTGCGTGCCGACCAGCAGCAGCAAACGGGAGGCAGGATCGTATTCGTAGGCCAGGAGAAACCGCTGGTTCAAGCAGTCAAACTTGTAAACAAAGACCCCGGCGAGATCGCCTTTCTTGGCTTCGCCGAGCGTCGGGTCGCGCACAATGGCGGCAACTGCCCGGTCGACCGCATCCTTCTGATTGTTGTGCAGCTTCTTGTAGGCGCGCAGGAAGGCGTTGGTCTGGAGGATGATTACGTCAGTCACGGAACTGCCCCGGCGCGAAGCCCGGCAGCTGCTTTCGATCCTCCGCCCGGGCGATCAGCAATTCCCTGACGAATTCGATGGGCAGGTCGGGATTGTCGAGCGCGGCCCTGCCAACCTTGGCCCAGAATTCCAGCTGGCCCGCAATAGTGCGGCACTCCCCCTTCGAGGCGGCCTTGGCTTGTTCGTACAGTTCGTCATCGATGCGGACAGGCATGCTCATGGTTGGCTCCAATCAGCTACATTTGTAGCTTATCGTAGCAAAACGAAACGGCTATGGCAAACCAGCCCCCTCACCCCGCTCGCGGAGAGAGGGATTCAAGTACCCCGTTCCTCCGGCGGCTTGATGCCGCGAAAGGCCCGCCACAGCAGCAGGTCGTAGGCGATCTTCATGCCGGCGCCGATGAACAGCGGCGCAGCCAGCGAGGCGGCCTGCATCAGCCAGCCGGCGATGCCCGGCGCCACCGCCCAGCCGCCGACCCGCACCAGGTGCGTCACACCGGAGGCGAAGGTGCGTTCTTCCGGCCTCACCACCGCCATGACGTAGGACTGGCGCGTCGGCACGTCCATCTCCACCAGCCCCTCGCGCAGCAGGAAGAGGATCGCCGCGACGGTGAAGTTCGGCGCGAAGGCGACCGAGGCGAGGAGGAGGCTCGACGGGATGTGCGTGAACACCATGGTGTTCACCAGGCCGATGCGTGCCGCCAGCCAGGCGGCGCCGAGATGCGACAGTGCGTTGAGCGCGCGCGCCGCGAAGAACAGGCCGCCGATCATCGCCTCCGACACGCCGAAGCGCTCGAAGAAGAAATACGACAGCAGCGCAGAGCCGAGGAAGCCACCGGCGATGCTGTCGACGGCGAACAGCGCCGAGATGCGCCAAAGGATTTTCCGGCTCTGCGGCGAGACGACGACGCGCTCCTGCGCTGCAACGGCCTCCGCCGCGGCGGACAGCCTGAAGGCAAGCGGCGCGCCGAGGCCCAGCAGAATCGCATAGAGCAGGAACAGCGCGCGGTAGGCCTCCGTCTCGCCCAGCCCGAAGGCGCTTTGCAGCAGCACCGGCAGCGCCGCCAGCAGCGCGCCCAGCGCATGGCCGATGTCGGTCAGCACGTTGTAGCGGGCGAAGGCGACGGTGCGCCCGGCATCATCCGTCGTCGCCGGCAGGATGGCCTGCTCCAGCACCAGCGCCGCGCCGCGGTCGCGCCCCATGCCGTTGAGCATGCCGAAGAAGGCGGCGGCAACGATGGCCGCCATGTCGCTGCCGAGCGCCGCCAGCAGGCCGCCCGCCGCCGACAAGAGCGAGAGCGCGATCAGGGTGCGGCGCCGGCCGAGGCGATCGCCCGCCCAGGTGACGACGAGCAGCGCCAGCGTCGCGCCGACCAGCCCTGCGGAGAGCACCAGCCCGATCGCCAGCGGCGCAAACCCCAGCCGCGCGAGATACAGCCCCAGCAGCACGCCCGCCATGCCGGTGGCGAGCGCGCGCAGGAAGGCGGCGGTGTAGATGAGGCGGCGGTCGTTCATAAATATGTCATTCCCGCGCCCTGAAGGGCAGGCGAAGCCGCCCTGAGGAAGTACTCCTGGGGTGCGCACGCCGTCATTCCCGCGAAAGCGGGAATCCACAGGGTTTCCAACAACGCTGGATTCCCGCTTGCGCGGGAATGACGAGATTAATTGTAACTATCATTACTATATTGTAGAATTCTTTACATGAATAGGCAATCCGCAGAACCGGCCTCCTGGCTGCTGCTCATCACCACTCTGCCGACGAAGAACGCCACGGTGCGCATGCGCCTGTGGCGCGCGCTCAAGGCCCATGGTTGCGCCACCTTGCGCGATGGCGCCTATCTGCTGCCAGCCCAGTCCAAAACGGAACATGCCCTGACGCGGCTTGCCGCGGACACGACCGAGGCCGGCGGCACTGCCCACCTGCTGCAACTGGCCAGACGCGATGATGCGCAGGAAGCCGCATTTCAAAGCCTGTTCGACCGCAGCGCCGAATATCGCAGCGTGCTCGACGCCATTGCCGCCGTTCCGAAGCGCGAGTCGGCGGCGCTGAAGGCGCTGAAAGGCCTGCGCCGCGAATTCGAGGCCATCGCCGCGACGGATTACTTCCCCGGCGAGTCCCGGCGCCAGACGGAAGATGCGCTCAAGGCGCGCGAAGCCGCTGCTACAGGCGAACCCGGCAGCATCGCGGGCAGGGTTCGCCGTCTCGCGGCGACTGACTTTCAGGGGCGCACCTGGGCGACACGCAAGCATCTGTGGGTGGACCGCATGGCCTCCGCCTGGCTGATCCGCCGCTTCATCGACCGCAAGGCGCACTTCCTCTGGCTGGACGATCCGAAACGCTGCCCGAAAAAAGCCCTGGGCTTCGACTTCGACGGCGCGACCTTTACCCACGTCGATGGCCGCGTGACGTTCGAGGTGCTGGCGGTGAGCTTCGGACTCGACGCCGACCCCGCCGTCGCCCGCATTGCCCAAATCGTGCATTGCCTCGATGTCGGCGGCGTGCCGGTGGCCGAGGCGGCCGGTATCGAGGCGGTGCTGGCGGGCCTGCGCGCCGAAGCAATCGACGACGACAAGCTCATCAAGGAATCGGGCCGCATCTTCGACGGCCTCTACAACAACTACCGACAGGAGAACACCGATGTCTGAATCCGCCATCCCCACCTCGGCGCCACCCACCCCCACGCTCGGCGAAGCCTTCAAGTACTGGCTCAAGCTCGGCTTCATCGCCTTCGGCGGGCCGGTCGGGCAGATTTCGATGATGCACAACGAACTCGTCGAGCGGCGGCGCTGGCTCTCCGAGCATCGCTTTCTGCACGCCCTCAACTACTGCATGCTGCTGCCCGGGCCGGAAGCGATCCAGCTCGCCATCTACATCAGCTGGCTGATGCATGGCGTCAAAGGCGCGGTGATGACCGGCATCCTGTTCTTCATGCCGGCCTTCGTGCTGGTCACCGTACTGGCGGGCGTCTATTTAAGCTACGGCGATGTGCCGGCCATGCAGGGCATCTTTTACGGCATCAAGCCCGCCGTGGTCGCGGTGGTGCTGTTCGCGGCCTGGCGCATCGGCAGCAAGGTGTTGAAGAATGAAGTGCTGATGACGATTGCCGCACTGGCTTTCATCGGCATCTTTTTCTTCAAGATCGGCTTTCCGTGGATCGTGCTCGCCGCCGGCATCCTGGGCGCCATCGGCGGCAAATTGCTGCCGGCCAAGTTCAAGGCAGGCGGCGGGCATGGCGCCTCCGGCAGTGCAGTGCACGGCCCGACCATCATTGACGATGACACGCCGCCGCCGGCGCACGCCAGGTTCTCGTGGGGCAAGTCCATCATGCTCGTCACGGTCTTCGTGGCGATCTGGGCCGGCGCCATGTTGGCGCTACGGGGCTCGCCCGTGCTCTATGACATGGGCGAGTTTTTCACCAAGGCGGCTTTCCTCACCATCGGCGGCGCCTATGCCGTGCTGCCCTACGTCTATCAGGGTGCGGTCGAGCATTTCGGCTGGCTCACCGGCCCGCAGATGATGGACGGCCTGGCGCTCGGCGAAACGACGCCGGGACCACTGATCAAGGTGGTTACCTGGATCGGCTATCTCGGCGCGGTGCAGCAGACGATACTCGCCAACCCGATCGCCGCCGGCATGGCGGGCGCGGCGGTGGCGACCTTCTTCACCTTCCTGCCGTCCTTTCTGTTCATTCTCGCCGGCGGGCCGCTGGTCGAAGCGACGCGCGGCGAGCTCAAATTCACCGCGCCGCTCACCGCCATTACCGCTGCCGTGGTCGGCGTGATCCTCAACCTGGCCACCTTCTTCGCCTGGCATACCTTCTGGCCCAAGGCCACCGACGCCGCGCCCTTCGCCGGGACCTTCGACATCATTGCGGTGATCATTGCCATCGCGTCGTTTGTCGCCCTGTGGAAATTCAAGGTCGATGTCATGAAAACGATCGGCATCTGCGCGCTGTTCGGTCTCGCCTACTCCTTCTTCATGTGATAGGCACTCGATGCCGCTTGCGGCTATGTTGTTGCTGAATCTGCGCGGGGCCACGGCGTGGCTGCGATGCTGTGCGAACACTCGCAAGCTGAAGCGCGCGCCCTCGGCTACCGATCCATGCAATTCAACCTGGCAGCCTGTCGGGCTTTCCATGTGAGTGGACTGCCAGGCCTGGCTGCGGTCGGCTGCCGGCGCTTCGGCGCCCGGCCATTTTCCCGCCACAGCGGAATTGACGCCGCTTGTTATGTTCATTATTATGAACTTTGTTCATTATATTGAGCATAGCGGCGCCAACATGATCAACCAACTTCCGAACCTCATTCGGGCCCGCCGCCTGGAGATGGGCCTGAGCCAGAAGCAGCTCGCCGAAACCGCGCGCGTATCCAGAACCACGCTTTCGCACGTCGAACAGGGCAAGGCGCCGCACGTGCAGATGGACGTCCTCGACCGGATCATGCGCGCGCTCGATCTGGCGCCGCGACTGTCCGCCGGCGGATCGCCCGATCCCGGCCGGCTGGCGGCGCGCATGGCGAACCGGGAACGGCTGCACGCGCAGCGCGAGAAGCACTTGCGCCTGGCGGTGGAACTGGCCGCCGACGCCAAGGCGGCGCGCGGCAAGATCGCACGCGCCAGAAAGGTCGTCGAGCTGTGGCGCAGGAATCGCACCTGCAGTCCGCATTACGTCAGGCGCTGGACGGAATTGCTGGCGCTGCCGCCGTCACAACTGGCGCGCCGCATGGCCTCCCTGGCCGAATGGGAGGACGCGATGTTCCAGAACACGCCCTGGTCCTGGGCATGGAACTGAAGGACCTCGAACTGCTGCTGGGCGAAGCCAGCCGGCGCACGCAGCACACGGAATTTGTCATCGTCGGCAGCCTGTCCGTGCTCGGCGTGCTCGGCCAGCGCCCGGTTCCGCGCCGCATGCTGCTCTCGATCGACGTCGACTGCTTCACGCCGAACGATCCCGGGCGGATTTTCGAGCTGAACGACAGCCTGGGGGCGGGAAGCGAATTCGAGCAGGCCCACGGCTATTACCTCGATCCGGTGTCGCCCCAGCTTCCCACCCTGCCTGCGAACTGGGAATACCGGCTGATCAAGCTGCCGCTGTCCGGCGGCATCACCGCCGGCTTTCTCGATCCGAACGATGCGGCGGTCTCGAAGTACGCCCGCGGCGAGCCGCGCGACCGCGAATGGATACGCGCCGGGCTGGAAGCCGGCCTGCTCTCCGCGCCCGTCATCGAGAGCCGCTTCAAGGACACGGTGTTCCTCGACGACGCCGAACGCCAACGCGCCAAACGCCTGCTGACGGAAGACCTCTCCTGGCTCGGCCGCGCCTGACCGCGCTTGCGGTATGCTTGCCGCAATTCAATCGGGAGATTCCGTGCGGCTTCGCCTGACGCCCCTGCAGCTCTTCGCCGCGGTCAGCCTGCTGCTCATCGTCGCCACCCTGGCGGCGACGAGCCAGACGCAGGCGCGCTTCTTCCGCGACGCGGTGATCGGACGCGAGGCGGTGATCGTGCGCGACATGGTGCATGCGCTTGCGCTGCGGGAACTGCAGGCATCCGACATCGAGCGCTACACCGAGCCGGCCGCGCAACAGCATTTCTCGCGCAGCTTCAACGTCCTGAAGAACCTCTCCGGCGTGGTGCGCATCAAGGTATTCGACGCGCAACACACCGTCGTCTGGTCGGATGCGCCGCAGTTGATCGGCCGCAAGATGGAGGAGGAAGCGCATCTCGCCCATGCCATCCGCGGCGGCGTGAGCGCGGTGCTCAATCCCGCCGAGCGCGCCTCCCATGCCGGGGAGGAATTGCCGGAGCAGGCGCTGATCGAGTTCTACGTTCCCTTCACCCTTGAGCGGCCGGGCGGCGAAAAGGTGGCCGGCGCCTTCTCGCTCTACCGCTCGGCGAACGAACTCAACGCCACCATCCGCCGCGGCCTCGCACTGCTGTGGCTGGTGAGCGGACTGGGCGGCACGCTGCTCTTCGCCGCGCTTTTCTGGCTGTTCCGTTCCGTCTACCATCGCCAGCGCGCAGCGGAGAGCAAGTTCGCCAAGCTGTCCAGCGAACACGAACGCATCGTGCAGATGGAAAAGCTCTCGGCCATGGGGCAGATGGTCGGCGAGATCGCGCACCAGTTCAACAACCCGCTGGTCGGCGTGATCAACCTGGCCCAGCGCGCAGAAAAGCAGACCGACAACCCGCAGCGCGTCAAGGAACTGCTCGGCGAGATCCGCCAGGCCGGCGAGCACTGCAGCGGTTTCGTCAAGCGCATGCTGGACTTCACCCGCATGTCGCATTCCGAGCCGCAGGCGACGGATCTGGCGGCGCTGGCGCGCGAAACCATCGCTTTTTTCCGCCAGACCGTGGGCGAACTACCCGAAATCGTCTTCGCCGCGCCGGAGGACGGGGAAGAGAGCATGCTCCAGGCCGACCCGGTGCTGTTGCGCCACGCCCTCTTCAATCTGATCCACAATGCCACACAGGCCGATCCGCAGGGGCCGATCACGGTATCGCTGGTGCAGGCGCAGCGCGAAGGGCTCGACGGCTGGGAACTGGTGGTGGCCGACCATGGGCCGGGCCTCTCGGCCGAAGCGGCGAAGAAGCTGTTCACCCCCTTCTTCAGCACGCGAACGGGCGGCACCGGACTGGGCCTGTCGGTCGCCCAGCACATCGTTATCCTTCATGGCGGAAGCATCCACGCCGGCGCCAACCCCGGCGGCGGCGCGCGCTTCGTCATCTGGCTGCCGGCGCACAGGGAACAAAATGAAAGCCAAGATTCTCCTCATTGACGACGACCCCTTCACGCGCAGCCTGATCGACGATCTGCTGCGCGAGCGGGAGGTCGATCTGCACATCGCGGTCAACCTCGCCCAGGCCCGCCAGGCCTTCCGTCAGAACGACTTCAACCTGGTCATCCTCGACCAGCGCCTGCCCGACGGCAACGGCCTCGACTTTTTCGCCGAGATGCGCCGCGAGCGGCCGAACCAGACGGCGCTGCTCATCACCGGCTTCGCAGATGTGCGCGACGCCGTGCGCGCGGTGCGCGAAGGCCTCTTCGATTATCTGACCAAGCCGTTCCAGAATCCCGAGGAACTCGACGCGGTGATCGGCAAGGCGCTGGAAATGGACCGTGCCTACCGCGAGATCGACGCGCTGCGCGAAAACCTGGAGGCGCGCAAGGGCGGTCCGGTCATCATTGGCCGCTCCGCCGTCATCGAGGGACTGCTCATGCAGGTGCGGCAGGTGGCGCCGCTCGACACCACGGTGCTGATCGAGGGCGAGAGCGGCACCGGCAAGGAACTCGCAGCGCAGCTCATCCACCGCCTGAGCCAGCGCGCTGCGGGCGCCATGCTGGAGATCAACTGCGGCGCGCTCTCGGAGCAACTGCTGGAGAGCACGCTGTTCGGCTACGAGAAGGGCGCCTTCACGGGCGCCGCCCGCGCGACAGCCGGCTTCCTGGAGGAAGCCGATGGCGGCACGCTCTTTCTCGATGAAATCACCGACATGAGCCCAAAGCTCCAGTCGAGCTTGTTGCGCGTATTGCAGGAACGAGCCTTCTTCCGTCTGGGGGGCACGGTCAAGCGCAAGAGCGACTTTCGTCTCATTTGCGCCAGCAACAAGCCGCTGGAACAATTTGTACTCAACGGCCGCTTCCGCGCCGATCTCTTCTATCGCCTCAAAGTTGTTGGATTGCACATTCCCCCGCTGCGGGAACGGCAGGAAGACGTGATGCCTCTGGCCCTGCACTTTCTCGATCGCTACAACCGGAAATTCGGCCGGAATCTCGGCCCGTTCACGCCCGAAGCAGCCCTGTCGCTTGAAACCGCGCCATGGCCGGGAAATGTGCGCCAGCTCGAAAACGTGATTGAACGCGTGGTGGCAGTCAAATCGGATGGACACATTACGCAAGCCGACCTGGGCGACCTCAGTCCCGCAGGCGAAGCGCATGCCTCCCTGTCCGATTTCCGCGAGGCGCGCAATGCATTCGAACGCGACTATTTCACCCGGCTCATGGCGGTGGCGGATGGCAATATTTCGGAAGCGGCGCGCCTTTCAGGGCTGGCCCGCCAGAACCTCTACCCGCATCTGAAGCGCCACGGGATCGTCACGGACACATGACATGCGTCACGTGCTCGTGACGATCAGGCATTAGCCAGCTTCCCATATATCAAATCAACCATTTGATATTAATGGTTAACTATCGATCATCTCGATAGGCACGTTGTTTGCTATATCATCCTTGGATGCGGGAATTCCCGCGCAAACAGGAGGAGACAACATGCAAACGAAGATTATCGCGGCAAGCTTGGCCGCGACAGCCATAGGCGGTCTTGTTGCCTGCGCGGGACCGGCCATGCGCGGCGTCGATACGACCGACAAGACGGGCATTGACTGGGGCAAGGTTCCGGCCACCAAACTGGTCCTGTTCTACCCTGGGAAGTCGTCCTACGAATGGATGCTCGACGAAGAAAAACACAAGGGCGCCGCCAAGGAAACGGCGCGGGGCGATTCCTGCGTCTCCTGCCACGACGACGCCAAGGAAGAGCAAAGGCAGGGGGCCAAGATCCTCAAGGGCAACCACCCGCTCGAACCGATCGCCCTGCCGGGCAAGGCGGGTCATGTCGATGTGAGCGTACAGGCGGCGTATGACGACAAGAACGCCTATCTGCGCTTCCAGTGGAAGACCGGCAACAAGGAGCGGGGCGGCATCGACTATCCGGGACGCCGCTTCGACGGCAAGGAATGGAAGTCCTACGGGGGGCCGCGCCTGAGCTCCGACGTGGCGGGGGGCAAGACGCCGCCGATCTACGAGGACCGGATGTCGGTCATGATCGACGACGGCAAGGTGCCGATGTTCGCCAAGCAGGGCTGCTGGCTGACCTGCCATGAAGGCGAGCGCGACCTCAATCCCGCCAAGAAGGAGGAAATCGACGCCAACCCGCTGCTGAAGGCAATCAAGAAAACGGATTTGCGCAAGTATGTCCCGGAGAGCCGCAGCAACCCGTCTGACTGGAAGACCGGCAAATCGCTCGACGAGATCGCCAGGCTCAAGGCCGACGGCAGATACCTGGACCTCATCCAGTGGCGCGCCAACCGCTCCAACCCGGTCGGCGGCACCGACGACGGCTACGTTCTCGAGTACCGCAACTTCGACGCCGGCAAGAACCATTTTTCCGCGAACTGGGATAACGCGAAGAAGCAGCCACTCTTCATGTATGACGCGGGCAAGTTCGGTTCCAGGGCGCTCGCCGCCGGGGATTTCGGCAAGAAGGAGAATTTCCTGATCAAGGGCGCCAACACCGTGCCGTTCGACCCCAACGCCGGCTGGAAGGAAGGCGACATCCTGCCGCAGTTCGTCCTCTCCGCCGAGGATGCCGCCGGCTCCGCCAAGGACAACAAGGGCTACGGCACCTGGAAGGACGGCATGTGGACGGTGGTGATCGTTCGCCCGCTGAACCTGGCCAACCCCGACGACAAGGCGCTGAAGCCGGGCGGCGTATACAACGTCGGCTTCGCCGTGCATGACGACAACGTCACCTCGCGCGGTCACTACGTGTCTTACGTCAAGACGCTCGGCCTCGGCGCCAAGGCCGACATCACGGCAGTCAAGCTGAACTGAACCGGTTCGCCCCGGCCGTCCCAGGACGGTCGGGGCAACAAACCTGCTTTCGCCACATCGGCGTTGCCGTAATCGTGCAATCGATTGGAGATCTGAAATGCATCAAGCCAAACGCAGTTCCCTGCTTGCGTTCGTTGCCCTCGCCGGCCTGTGTCTGTCTGTTCCGGCCTTCGCGCAGTTCGATGCCAAGGCCGCGGAAGAACTGTTCAAGGAAAACGACTGCCACAAGTGCCATCACCCCACGAAGGAGAAGAAAGGGCATTCGCTGAAAAAGATCGCCGCCAGATACAAGGAGAAAAAACTGGACGAGAAGGAGGCGATCAAGCACATGACCGCCGGACAGAAGGTGAAGCTGGACGACGGCAAGGAAGAGGATCACAAGATCATCGACACCAAGGACGTCAAGGTGCAGACCAATGTAGCCAGATGGATGCTTTCTCACTGACAGGAAAGAGACGCCGGAGCATGAAAACGACACCTTTCCTGTCGCTGATCCTGGCCGGCGCAGCCAGCCTGGCCCTTCTGGCCCCGGCGTCCATCCTCGCCGACACCGCCAAGCCCGGCAATGCGCTCGGTAATGCATCGTGCCTCGAGTGCCATTCCTCCAAAAGCAAGAAGATCGAGGTTCCGGGCAAGGATGGCGAAGAACGCGCGCTTGGCCATGTCGATACGGCCAAGTTCGGCAAGAGCACTCACGGCGAGATGCAATGCGTCGCCTGTCACAAGGACATCACCGACAGCCAGGCCAGGCACGTCAAGGCCAGGGACGTCGAACCCGCCAACTGCGTCTCCTGCCACGAAGCGCTGTGGGAGACGGCCAAGCAGGAAAAGCTCACCAAGGAGAAGGCGCGCCTGGGTCTGGTCGTCAGCAACGTCGAGGCCTACAAGAATTCCTTCCACGCCAAGCCCGACAAGGACGACCCCTCGCGCCCGATGGCCGTCTGCGAGGATTGCCACAGTTCGCACGAATTCCATGTTCCGCCCCAGGGCACAACCCGGCGCACCGTCTGGCACAAGGAGATACCGGAGACCTGCGGCGCGAAATGCCACGAAGACCAGCTGGAGTCCTACTCCGCTTCGATCCATGGCCAGGAACTGCTGCTCAATGTCAAGAGCGCGGTCTGCACGGACTGCCATAGTTCCCACGACATCCTCGAAGCCAAGACCAAGGACAAGGCCGGTGGAACCTCCTCGGAAGCCTTCAAGCTCGCCAACGTCCGGCGCTGCGGCGGTTGCCACGACGACCAACTGAAGAGCTATTTCGACACCTACCACGGCCAGGTGAATCGCCTCGGCTACGTGCATACGGCCAAGTGCGCCGACTGCCACGAGAGCCACCGCATCCTGCCCTCCGATCACCCGAAATCCGCGACCCATCCGAATAAGCGGCTGAAGACCTGCCAGAAGTGCCACAGTGACAAGAAACCGGGCATGCGCGATGCCACGCCGGGCTTCGTCTCCTTCATGCCGCATGCCAACACCCACGACTTCAAAAAATATCCTGAGATGTACATCACGGCGAAATTCATGGTGGGGCTGTTCATCCTCGTCTTCGCCTTCTTCTGGACGCATTCGCTGTTCTGGTTCTACCGCGAGTGGCAGAACAGACGCAAGGGTGTTCACGAGGCCCACATCAACATCGGCACGCTCGGCATCGACGAAGGCAAGCATTTCCGCCGCTTCCACTGGGGCTGGCGCGTCGGCCACCTGCTCCTTATTACCTCCGTCATGACCCTGGTGCTGACCGGAACCACGGTCATGTTCGCCCACACCGAGTGGGCGCCCGTCGTCGCCAAGGCGCTGGGTGGTCCGAAGGTGCTCGGCTTCATGCACCGCATCGCCGCCGCCACCTTTGTCGGCGTCTTCCTGATCCACCTCGCGTATATCCTGCAAAAGCTGCTGCGCGACAGGAATTTCCGCTGGTTCGGCGCGGACTCGCTGCTGCCGAACTGGAAGGACTTCAGCGACGCCGTGGCCATGCTCAAATGGTTTCTCGGCGATGGGCCGAAGCCGCAGTTCGACCGCTGGACTTACTTCGAGAAATTCGACTACTGGGCGGTGTTCTGGGGCGTGAATATCATCGGCTGGAGCGGACTGATGCTGGCGTTCCCGCACGTGACGGCAACGTATCTGCCCGGCTGGGTATTCAACGTCGCCACGCTGTTCCATGGCGAAGAGGCAGTTCTCGCGGCGGTGTTCCTGTTCACGGTGCATTTCTTCAACAACCACTTCCGCCCGGGCAAGCTGCCGCCGCCGGACGTGGTGATGTTCACCGGCACGCAGTCGCTCGAGGAATTCCGCGCCGAGCACCCGGCGCAGTATCGGCGCCTGGTCGAGTCGGGCGAGATCACCAAGCACCTGGTCGATGCGCCGTCGCGCCCGCTGACCCTGGCATCCAAGATACTCGGGCTGACGCTGCTCGCCATCGGCCTGACGCTGCTGGTGCTGGTCGTGGTGGGAATCACCAGCGGGAAGGCATGATGAACATCCGGGCTTCGGCACAAATTGCCGTTATTGCCATTGCGGCGCTGGCCGCCACACCACCGGCTATCGCCAAACAGGACGAGCTGGTGATCGGGGTCAATGCCGGTGTCAGTGCCGGCGAGGGGCTGGACGAGTTGCGCCTGCGCTTCCGCCGCTTCGGCGAAGTGTTCTCGCAGGCGCTCAAGCAGAAGGTGCGCATCGAGCCGCTCTACAGCAGCCTGGTCGAGAAGCAGCTCGCACGCGACAGCTACCCGGTGTTCATCGTGCACACCCACCATGCCCTGCAGGCGGCAAAGGGGGGCAAGTACCGGATCGTCGCGCTGACGCAAGCCGTCAAGGACGACCGCATCGCCTTCTTCGCCGACGGCAAGTCGACGGCGAAAACGCTGGCCGACCTGAAGGGCCGCAGCGTGTTCATGCCGGCGGAGTTCTCCTTTCTCAGCGCCGCCGCGCGCGCCGTGCTGCGCCAGCAGAAGGTGGACATTTCCATGCTGCAGGTGAAATACCTGCGCGACCGGGAAGCGGTGACCTGGGTCGTCGAGAACGGCCTGGGCGAGGTCGGCGTAACACGCTCGGCAAGTTACGTCGCCAAGTGGCGCGAGAGCGGCGGCAAGGTGTTGTACGAGAGCGAGCCGGTGCCGGTCTATGCGGTTCTGGCATCGACAAAGATGGAACCGGGCACGCTCGGCCAGTTGCAATCGGCGCTGGCCGGCATGGGCGAGTCCGAAACCGGCCGGACAGCCCTCGCCGATATGGGCGTCAAAGGGTTTTCGAGAATGGAAGCCGCGGCCCTCAAGAGTCTGTCCGCATGGTTCGGCATACTTTGAGGAACCGCGCGGGGATGGAGCAGCAACACGGAGAGACCCCCTCCTCCACTCCGTGTTTCGGGACCTGACCTGACGGCGGGTCCCGTTTTTTTTCTTGCGGGCGCCGGACAGGCGTCTGCCATAACAGTCTGTGGCCGATGGTCGCGTTCCCGGAACCCGAGCAGCCCCTACGCCGCGTTATCTGACTTCGGATCGGGAACGTGCAATGCGCGGAAATATGACCATCGCGGCACGACTCGGGCTGGCCTTCGCCCTGGTCGGCGCGGTGACTGCCGTAACGGTTGCGGTCGGGCTGCACGCCTTCCGCGGCCTGGTCGCGGACGTGCACGACGTGATCAGTCACTACACCGAGGGCGCGGTAGAGTTGGCAAACATCCAGAACGCTGCCTGGGAGTTGCGCTATGGCGTTTCTCAGTTCATCGCAGACCAGAAGCAGCGCAGGGCGATCACGGCCGCGGGCGACAATTTATTCAAAACCATCGACAAAAACCTCCAGGCGTTCGCAGCTATCGAGCACGAGCCTGTGGAACAGGCCCTGCTGGATGATTTCACCAAGGCTTATCGTGAATACCGCGAAGCGCGGCCGCGCTGGTTCGATCTCTACACTGCGGGCCGGATCGAAGAAGCTGAGGCCTATCGGGCGGAAACCATCTTTCCATCCGGCGAACAAATGGTGGCGACGCTGGGCAGGCTCATCGAGCGGCAGCGGCAGGACGGCCGCATGCGTCAGCAGTCGGCGGAGGATACGGCGCGCACGGCCTCCGTGCTGTTCGCCGTCCTGGGCGCGCTGACTCTTGCCTTTGCCGCGCTATCGGCCCTCGCCATCATCCGTTCGGTAACGCGGCCGCTCGGCGGCGAACCTGAGGACGCCAGCGCCATCGCCCGGCGCATCGCCTCCGGCGATCTCTCCGGCGAGATCGCGCTCAAACCGGGCGATCGCGACAGCCTGCTGGCCGCCATGAAGACCATGCAGGAAAACATGCGCGAGATGTTTCAGCGAATCAGGGACGATGCCGCCGAGATCGAAACCCTCAATCGTGGACTGGAAACGCGGGTGCAATTGCGAACGGCCGAACTGGAAGCGGCCAACCGCGAACTGACGCATCTCAACATGGAACTGCAGAGCTTCAGCCACGTCATGGCGCACGACCTGCGCACCTCGCTGCGGGCGCAGGAGGGTTTTTCGCACATCCTTCTCGAGGACTACGCCGGCAAGCTCGACCCGGAAGCCGCGGATCACCTGCAACGCATCAATGAGGCAAGCAAGCGCATGGCGCAGCTCATCGACGACACCCAGAGCATGATGAAAATCGGCCGTGCGCAATTGTCCGATGTCGAGATCGACCTCGCCGCCCTGGCGCACGAGGCAGTCGACGAGTTGAACGACGCCGAGCCGCAACGCGCCGTCGAGGTCTCCATCGCGCCGCATATCCCGGTGCGGGGCGATCCGCTGATGATGCGACTCGTCGTGTGCAATCTTCTCGGCAACGCCTGGAAGTACACCCGGCCGCGCACGGATGCGCGCATCTCATTCGGCTTTGTCCTGCGCGATGGCGGGACGGATTATTTCGTGCGCGACAACGGCGTCGGCTTCGACATGGCGCATGCCGACAAACTGTTTCAGCCGTTTCAGCGTCTGGTGACGGTGCGGCAATTCGAAGGTTCCGGCTTCGGCCTGGCTGCCGTGAAGCGCGTCATCGAACGCTACGGCGGGCGCATCTGGGCCGAGGCCGAACCGGACAGGGGCGCGACGTTCTGGTTCACGCTCGGTGCGCAGTCCAAATGAATGCCAAGGAGGAACTATGCACTTCCAAATGAGCATGGCCAAACGCCTGGGTCTGGGTTTTGTCGTCATCATCGGCCTGTTCTGCCTGCTGAGCGGAACGGCGACCTTGTGGGTTCGCGCCAGCACGATGACCATCCTCGACCGCATGTATTCCGATGTGGCGAAGGGCAATCAATACCTGGCGGAAGCGCAGAACGCGCTCTGGTCCCTGCGCTTCGGCGTGGCGCAGTACATCGCCAACCCGGCGCAGCGAAAACGCTGGGTGGAAGAGGGGCCGAAGTGGTTCGCGGCCTTCGACGAGAGCCTGGTCAGGTATTCCGGCACTTCCCTGGGCGCCGAACAGAAGCTGGCGCTGGACGGGCTGAAAGCCATTTACGAAGAATACAAGAGCGACCGGCCGAAATGGTTCGAACTGATGGAGGCCGGCAAAGAGCAGGAGGCGGCGGAATTCCGCGCCCGTACGATTCTCAAGTCGGGCCACGGCACGGTCGACGCCTTCGGCCGGCTGATCGAGATTCATACGAAGTCCGGTGCCGCGATCCGCGAGGCCGCCGATGCCGCGTTCCGCCAGGTCATCATCGTTTCCATCCTGGCCGGTCTTTTCGTCGTGGCGGCAGCGGGTGCAATAGCGGCTTTTCTGACGCGCTCGGTTACACGCCCGTTGGGCGGCGAGCCGGACCAGGCCAAGACCGTAGTCGGCAGGATCGCCCAGGGCGACCTCACCGCCGAGATAAGCGTGAAACCGGGCGATGCCGACAGCCTGATCGCAGTCACCCGGCACATGCGGGACAGTCTGCGCAGGATGGTGGGCGGGCTGAAGGCCAACGCCGAGGGCGTGGCCGCCGCGGCCCGGCAACTGGCCTCCGCCTCGGGGCAGGTGGCGACGGCAAGCGCGCACCAATCCGAAGCCGCCTCCGCGATGGCCGCGGCGATGGAGGAGATGACTGTCAGCATCAATCATGTGTCGGGGAGCGCCGCGGAAGCGCGCAACATCACGGCACGGACAGGCGACCTTTCGCGGGAAGGCAACCGGGTCATTCAGGACACCGTGGCGGAAATGAAACAGATTTCCGGAACGGTCGGCGAAGCCGCCACGGCCATTCAGGCCATGGGCGAAGAATCGCAGAAGATGTCCGCTATCGTGCTGGTCATCAAGGAAGTGGCCGACCAGACGAATCTGCTGGCGCTCAACGCCTCCATCGAGGCGGCACGCGCCGGCGAGCAGGGTCGCGGCTTCGCCGTCGTGGCCGACGAGGTGAAGCGGCTGGCGGAGCGGACCACCCAGGCCACCGGCGAGATCAGCGGCATGATCGGGTCGATGCAAGCCAGCGCGCAGACTGCAGTCGGCACCATGCAGGAAGCGGTATCGCGAGTCGGCCAGGGCGTAAATATGGCGCAGCAGGCCGGCGACTCGATGGTCGGCATCAGCGACGGCGCGCAGCGTGTTGTCTGCGCGGTCAACGAGATTTCCGAAGCGCTGAAGGAGCAGAGCGTGGCTGCCAACGACATCGCCGCGAACGTCGAAAAAATTGCCCAGATGTCCGAGGAAAACAGCGTCGCGACGCGCAAGACGGCCGAGACCGCGCAGGAACTGGAGCGCCTCGCGAGTTATACGCGGGAGGCAGTGGAGTGGTTCACCGTTTGAGCAACGCTTCAAGGAATGCACCATAGAGACAGCCAGGCGCATTCCCGCCCCGGACGAAGGGAAGAGGAGCAGGACATGGAAAACCCGACACCGGCACCACTGACGCGACTGACCTTGAGCCGCCAGTTCATGCTGCTGGCCGCCCTGCTCGGCATGGTCGGCCTGATCGGCGGCGTCCTCATCGAAAACACCGTGGCCCGGCTCGACGGCACGGCCTCCCAGGTCAATCTCGCCGGCAGCCTGCGCTGGCTGACGCGCGACGCCCACCTCGAGACGCAGCGCTACGTGAGCGGTCACACGCGCGACGCCGAACTCGTCGTGGCGCGCCTGAACCGCTTCGACGACAGCCTGAACGCCCTCGCCAAAGGCGGTACGGCGCACGGATTCAGCGTGCCGCCCCTGCCCGCCGAATTGCACCCGAAGCTGCGCGCGGTGCAGGAAAGCTGGATGCCTTTCAGGCAGCATGCGCGTGAGGTCATTGCACTGCCGGTCACCGGGGGCGACACGCGTCACCGGCTCGACGATCTGCACCGCGATGCCGGCATGCTCTTCGTCGCCGCCGACGCCCTTACCGGAGCGCTCTCCATGGAGACGGAGGCGCTGCATGCCTCCATCCGCGCCACCTTGCGCGCCGCCGCACTGGGGATGGGCGCCCTTCTGGCATTCGGACTGGTCGGGCTTCGCTTCCGCGTCATCAGGCCGCTCGAGAAGCTGGCCGAATCGAGCCGGCGTTTTGCCCGGAACGACCCGTCGGCACGCACGGGCTATCGCGCCAACGACGAAATCGGCGATCTGGCGGCCTCATTCGACGCCATGGCGGATGAGATCGCGGAACACATCGGCCAGCTGACGAAAGCGCATGCTGAACTGAGCAAGCTGTCCCTGGCGGTGGAGTACAGCCCGGCCAGCGTGATGATCACGAATGCAGCGGGGGTCATCGAGTATGTCAATCCTCGCTTTACCGAGGTAACCGAGTACCGCGCCAACGAGACGGTCGGGCGCAAGCCTTCCTTTCTCAAGGCGGGCGTCATGAATGAAAGCATCTATACCGAACTGTGGCGAACGGTGAGCACGGGCAGGCCCTGGCGCGGGCGCCTGCTCAACCGCAAGAAGAGCGGCACGGTGTTCTGGGAAGACACCTGGATTGCACCGATCTATGACGACGGCGGCCGCATCAGCCATTACGTCGCCGTCAAGGAGGACATCACCGATCGCGTCCGCGTCGAGGATGAGAAGGCGGGCCTGCAGGCAGAGCTCGAACGACGCGTCGCCAGCCGCACCCAGCAGCTCTCCGCCACCGTCAAGGAACTGGAGACCTTCAGCTACTCTGTTTCGCACGACCTGCGCGGACCGCTTCGCGCCATCCACGGCTTCGCCCACCTGATGGATGAACATTGCACCGAATGCCCGGACACGGATGCGAAGGAGAACCTGCACCGCATCCAGGCCGCCAGCCTGCGCATGGGTGAAATCATCGACGACTTGCTTGAACTGTCGCGTATTTCGCGCAACCAGTTGCGCCTGCAGGACGTGGATTTGAGCGCCATCGCCCGCGAAGTCGTGGCGGCGCTGGCCGCCGCCGAGCCGGAGCGGATGGTGGCGGTCTCGATCCAGAACGGCATCCGGCTCCGCGCCGATGCCGGCCTGCTGCGCATCGCCCTGGAGAACCTGCTCGGCAACGCCTGGAAATTCACCGCCGGACGAGGAATGGCCGAAATCAGGCTGACGGCAAATCGCGATGAAGCGGAAACCGTGATCGCCATCGCCGACAATGGCGCCGGCTTCGATATGGCCTATGCGGACAAGCTGTTCCACCCCTTCCAGCGCCTGCATGGGCAGAACGAATTCGAAGGACACGGCATCGGCCTGGCGACGGTGCAACGCATTGTCCACCTGCATGGCGGCCGCGCCTGGGCGGAAGGCCGGCCCGGCGCCGGCGCGACCTTCAGCCTGGCGCTTCCGCATGCGCCATCCGGGGCGCTGCCCTTCAAAGAGTCGACGCTGCCATCACCTTGACGTTTTCCTGACGTTTTCCTGACGAATCGCACACGCCGCGGCGACTAGCATGGCTTCCATCTTGATAATGGGCGGGGGCCATGACCGTGGAACATGTTTTCTGGGATGCCGGGTTCATGCGCGACAGCACGCTGCTGCGACAGCCCGAATTCGGCATGTCCGAGACGGCCAAGCAGGTCGCCTTCCCCTTCCGCGCCCAGCGCTACTGGTTCATGTATCACCTGTTGCGCGAGGAGGCGGCGCGCCAGGCGCGCAGTCTGGACATCTGCGAGATCGGGGTGGACCGCGGCCAGATGCTGCTCTTCATGCAATCCGCGCGGGAGGCCGGAGCGGATGCGCCGATCTGGTCGCGCTGGCATGCGGTCGACTGCAAGCTGAAGCGCGAGGCGCTGCTGCGCTGCGGTTATCGCGACCTGATCGAGGCCGACATCGACGTTGCCGCGCCGCACCTGCCCAAACCGAGCGACGCCCTCATCCTGCTGCATGTGCTGGAGCATTTGCGCGAGCCGGAAGCGGCGCTCGGCCGCCTGGTTTCCCTGCTCAAGCCGGGCGGCATCGTCATCGGCGGGCATCCCGTCACGCCGGAACCTTTCCGTCGTTGGCGACAGGACGTGCTGCGCCGCAAAGCCAAGCCTTACGGCCACGTCAGCGCCTTCTCGCCGGAGCGCGTGCGCGACATGGCGGCCGGCGCCGGTCTCGAGGTGGAATTTCTCTCAGGCGCCTTCTTCATGCGCAAGAAGGGTTTTTTCCTGGAAAACCACGACTGGTGGCGGCGCTGGAACCTGCGCTTCGGCGCGCGCTTCCCCGGCTGGCCGGGCGAGGTCTACTGGCTGCTGCGCAAGCCGCAGGCGAAGGTCGTTCCCGCTGATGCCACCTGGCGCGAGGCGGCCTGACATATCGCCGTCCCGGGGAGACTGGTGCCAGCCCTTGTTTCCATGGTACTGACTTTTCCCGGATCGATTGCCGCCGGACGAAACAGGCGGCATGATGTTCCCCATGGACTCCCCGGCGCCGCTGCGCATCCTGCTCGTCGAAGACCACGCCGCCCTGGCGGCGAATGTCTTCGACTACCTGGGTGAGACGCACTATGAACTCGATCACGCCGCCGACGGGCTGACCGCGCTGCACCTGCTCGCCACCCGCCGCTACGACGTCATCGTGCTCGATATCATGCTGCCCGGTGTGGACGGCATCACCCTGTGCAGGCGCGTGCGCGAGGATCTGCGTGCCACGACGCCGATTTTGCTGCTCACCGCACGCGACAGCCTGGAGGACAAGGCGCAGGGCTTTGCGGCGGGCGCCGACGACTACCTGGTCAAGCCCTTCGCCATGCAGGAGCTGGAGCTGCGCATCCAGGCCCTGCACCGGCGCGCGTCGGCGCCGCGCCGCGTGCTCGAAGTCGGACCGCTGCGTTACGACATCGGTCAGGGGCGCGCCTGGGCCTCGGGCCAGCCGATCGACCTGCCACCCTCGGCGGCGCGCATCCTCGAATGCCTGATGCTCGCCTATCCCGACATGGTCAGCCGCGAGGATCTCGCCCGCGCCCTGTGGGGCGATGCACCCGCCGACGCCAATGCCCTGCGCACCCATGTCTCGACGCTGCGCAAGGCGCTGCAGCCGCACCTGGCGGCAGACCCGATCCGCAGCGCCTACGGCCGCGGTTACCGCCTCGTCATGCGGGACGAGACATGATCCCAGGATGAAGCCGCCCTCCATCCGACAGCGCATTTTTCGCGGCGTGGCCGTTGTCAGCCTGCTCACCACGGCGCTGATGTACCTGGCGACCTTCGTCGCCTACGAAGACATGGAAGCCGCCATGCTGAACCTGATCTTCGCCGAGGAGGAAGCCTTTTTTCTCTCGCATCTGGATCGGCGCAACGGCGAAGCCATCGTCACCGACAACCTCGTCGTCGCCTACATTCCGCCCGATTCCACGCAAGCGCCGCCGTCGCTCTTCAGCGGCCTTGCATCGCCCTATCGCGGCGAACTCCACCACGCCGGACGAACCTACATGGTGCATGTGGAAAGGATCGAGGACGGCACGCTCTATCTCGCCAAGGACATCACCCCATTCGAGCGGCGCGAATGGCTGTTTCGCGGCATGCTGGCCGCCATCGCACTGGCCGCCATCGCCTTCGCGCTGCTGCTGGCACGGCTGACCGCACAGCGCATTGCGCAGCCGATGTCGCGCCTCGCCACGGCAGTGCGCAGCCTTGTTCCCGGCCGCCCCGGCCCGGCCCGTGACGGCTTTCCGACCGATTTCCGTGAGGCCGAAATGCAGGACATCGCCCTCGCTTTCGATCGTTACCTGGATGAACTGGACAGGCTGATGCAGCGCGAGCGGCGCCTGCTCGGCATGGCCAGCCACGAGTTCCGCACGCCGGTCGCCGTCATCGCCGGAGCGCTGGACGTCATCGAGCGCAATGGCGAAACGGACGACGCCGTGCGGCGGCGGGCGCTCGCGCGCATCCGCCTCGCCGCCGATGAAATGCGTTCGCAGATCGACGCCATCCTCGCGCTCTCGCGGACTCCGGCCGGCAGCGTGCCGGGGCGGACGGATATGGCGGAAATCGTCGACAGCGTCATCGGCGATCTCGCCGCGGCAGGGCTCCCCGCCGGCCGCATTGGCTGGTCGCCCCCTGCCGCGCCCGTGGAAGCGCTGGCCGACCCGGTGCTGGCGAAAATGCTCGTGCGCAATCTTGTGCACAACGCCCTGCAACACACCGGCGGTGAAGTGGCGATCGAACTCGAACAGGGCAGTCTCGCCGTGAGCGATTGCGGCCCGGGCCTGCCGGACAGCTTCCGCAGCCTGCTGGGGTCCGCCGGCAAAAGTCAGTCCCCACAAGACGGCGCCCTCGGGCTCTATCTCGTCACCCTGATCGCCGAGCGGCTCGGCTGGCGGCTGAACGCATCGCAAGCCGAGCAAGACGGCACCGCTGTCACCGTTTCCTGGAAGATCGACGCCTTATGACCTACCTGCTCATATGCCTCACCGCCTTCCTCGTCTCCGGCCTGACGCTGTTCTCCGGCTTCGGCCTCGGCACGGTGTTGATGCCGGCCTTTGCGCTGTTCTTCCCGCTGCCGGTGGCGATCGCCGCCACCGCAGTCGTGCATCTCGCCAACAATCTGTTCAAGCTGGCGCTGGTCGGCCGCAACGCAAACTGGGGCGTGGTGTGGCGCTTCAGTCTGCCGGCGGCGCTGGCGGCCATCGCCGGGGCGAGCCTGCTGGCGTTCTTCGCCGGGCTGCCGCC
This sequence comes from uncultured beta proteobacterium, assembly GCA_947084915.1. Taxonomy (GTDB): domain Bacteria; phylum Pseudomonadota; class Gammaproteobacteria; order Burkholderiales; family Rhodocyclaceae; genus Desulfobacillus. Next base: position 209,481 of record CAMTUN010000002.1, read on the forward strand.
GCTGGGAAGCTACACTCTGGGCGGGCGCATTTACGAAGTCAGTCTGCTCAAGACGGCGATCGGCACGCTCATCGCCGGCTTCGCCCTGCTGGAGTTCTCTCCGCGCTTCGCCGCCCTCGCCTTTCCGCCACGCTATCTCATGGCCGGTGGACTGCTGTCGGGCTTCTTCGGCGGATTGTCGGGCAATCAGGGCGCCTTCCGCTCGGCCTTTCTCATCAAGGCCGGCCTCGACAAGGAGGCCTTCGTCGGCACCAACGCGGTATCGACGGTCATTGTCGATACCGTGCGCCTCGTCGCCTACGGCATCTCTTTCCACACTGCCAACTGGTCGGCGCTGCCCGACGGGCTCGGCGGCTTGGTGGCGGCAGCGACGCTGGCCGCCTTCGCCGGCGCCTTTCTCGGTGCACGCCTGCTGAAGAAGGTTACGCTGAAGTTCGTGCAGGCCGTCGTCGCGGCGATGATGGTCGTCGTCGGCGCGGGGCTGGCGGCCGGGCTGCTTTGATAGCAGGATAAGCACGTTCGCTTGCACGGCGCGGCTCCTCCCGCTACGCTCCCGCATCGGGAGGAGCGCTAAGTGGCCATTCACAGCAAGTCAATCGACGAACGCATCACCTGGCTGTTCGATCTCGCACGGCGACATTCGGAGGCATACTCTGGACCGGAGGCGTGGCTCGCGCGCAGCCGCTACCTGGTCGAGCATCCAACCGCCATTGCCGCCCTGAAGTGCATGGACGGGCGGGTCAATCTGTCGGTGGCGACGCAGACGCCGCCCGGCATCATCCAGCCCTTCCGCAACCTGGGCGGCATGTTCGATCTCGGCTGGCCGCACCTGGGCGAGGTGCTCGTGCATTACGTGCAGCGCATGGTCGGGCAGGGCCGGCGGGTGCTGATGCTCATCACCTATCACTACTCGAAGGGCGACCCGCAGCGCGGCTGCGCCGGCTTCGACTACGACACCGGCGCGGCGACCGCCCATACCTACGCCATCAAGCGCCAGATCGAGCATGTTTTCGGCAGCGGGCACGGTACGGTCTATCCGCTGGTGTGCGGCTTCGAGACCGACGAGGACGCCCTGATCCTGCACGGCAGCAACGGCGAGAAACTCGATCTGTCGACCCTCGCTCCCGGCGAAGGACAATCGCTGGGTCAACGCCTCGCCATGCTGTTTCCCGACTTGCCGGAGCAGATCCGCGAAGACCTGCTGCCCCTGCTGGAAGGCAACCTGGCGCGCATCGCCGAGGTGCGGCAGACTTCGCGCGCGCTCGACATCGAGCACCGCGAATGGATGATCTGCCTGGGCCGCGGCTTCGATTTCCTGCACACGCCGAACGTGGCCCTGATCATCGGCCCCTACAGCCCCAACCTGGCCGACCCGATCCACAAGGCGGCCGGCATCATCAGCGCCAACATGAAGGCCGGACGCACGCCGGACGACGGCTTTCTCCTGCTCGCCTCGGTGCCCTACGACGAAATCGGCGTCGACCGCGCACGCGCGGAACTGAAGTCGCGCTTCCTCTCCGGCTTCGCGGCCGACGTGATCCATCGCGATTTCCCGGAACTCGCCAGCAAGATGTTCATGCGCACCGCCGTACTGGACTGGCGCTCGCGCTCCCTGGAAACGATCGACGGAAACTAAGCCGTGCCTGGCGCAGGCAGCGCCGGCGCCAGGACCATGCCGCACCGCGCAATTTCGGTGCGCCGCGCCATAAGCCGACTACACCCATGCATAAAGTCAGCAATCTGCTGCCCCTGGGCACCACCCGGCCCGTGAAGGCCGATGTGCGCTTCGTCGCCGCCACCAACCGGGACATGCCGGACATGGTGAAGGGCGGCTGCCTTCGCTGGAGGAGCAGGAGCGGGATTACATCCGCTGGGTGCTCGCCGAAGCCGGCGGCAACCAGACCTTGGCCGCTCAGATCCTCGGCATCGACCGCGTCTCGCTGTGGCGCAAGCTCAAGCGCTACGAGATCGAAAGAGCTTGATAGTCGACTGTTGCAGTTTCTGTACTTACGCAAAATCAAGGGCTTGTGAAATGAACCAAACTGGCACGAGAAATGCATTTAGTTTGTCATGGCCTCCTTCCCGTACAGGTTTCAGCCGATTACAACTCAATCGAGCGCAGACATGCCTGTCACCCAGGAAAACGGACTTGCTTGCGTGGCGCTGTATGCCGATGCCCCGGTTGCGCCTGGCCTGGAAGGGCAGGTGCTTGCCCTGTGCCGACGCAAGAACGCATCCCTTGTCGTCCTTGCACCTGCGGGCGAAGCGCTCGCCACATCCATCGTCGAGGCGCTCCTGCCGGCGCTCGAGCGCGCCAGCATAGACTGGAGCATCATCCCGCTGCAGGGCGACCCCGTCAAAGCCGCCCACTGCCATCTTGTGGCCCATCCGGAGCCTGCCCTCGTCGCCTGCGAAGGAGGCTCCGCGCTGGCTCAGGCCATCTTCGACCAGGGCGATACCCGGCACTGGCTTCCCATGACGGTTCTGATCGACGTCGCGCCGGAGCTAGGGCCTGTTCACAATTGTTTTGTCGGACAAAACAATTGTGAACAGGCCCTAGGCGCCACCCGGCGCCGCCCCGGACCGCCGGCAAAAACCGACTGGCTGCATCCTGACCTCTACCGGGGTTTCTGAACACCGCTCCAACCTCCCGCCACACCGCAAGCATAGGTCTCCGTAATGCGCTCATAACGCATATCTAGCCTGTGCAATTCCCTCTGCGCTAGAATTTCTGTTTCACTTTGCAACGCGTCCGATGCAGTCTGCATCGTTTGGCGCGTCTTTGCACACAACAGCAAAAAATCTGCCAAGACCATCCATGCTGACAAACCCCTGGCTGCTGCGCCTGTTCCCCTTTCTTGCCTGGTTTCCGGTCAATTCGATCATCCTGCGCGGCGACCTGATCGCCGGCATCACCGGCGCACTGGTGCTGGTGCCGAAGGCGATGGCCTACGCCCAGCTGTCAGGCCTGCCGGTGTATTACGGCCTCTACGTGGCGCTGGTGCCGGCATTCCTCGGCGCCCTGTGGGGTTCCTCGCGCCAGCTCGCCACCGGGCCGGTGGCCATCGTCTCGCTGATGACCGCGGCCGCCATCACGCCGTTCGCGGTGCCCTTCAGCGAGGAATTCATCGGCCTGGCCCTGCTGCTCGCCCTGATGGTCGGCATCATCCAGTTCGGCCTCGGCGTCCTCAAGCTGGGCACCATCGTCAATTTCGTCTCGCACCCGGTGATCCTCGGCTTCATGAACGCAGCGGCGATCATCATCGGCCTGTCGCAGCTCGACATGCTGCTGGGGATTCCGAAAGGCCGCAGCGACTCCTTCCTCAAGGACATCTGGGAGATGCTGGTCTACGTCCCGCTGACCCATCTGCCGACGCTGGCGATGTCGGTCTTCGCCCTGGCGCTGATGCTGGGGCTGAAGAAGATCCGCCTGCTGTCCAAGCCCAGCGTACTGGTGGCCGTGATCATCGCCACGCTGATCAGCTATTACGCCGGCTTCGAGCACAAGAGCAGCGGCGCGCCCGAGGAGATCGCCGACCCCGAGGTGCAGGCGCTGGTCAGCGCCTACGTCCAGACCGATGCCCAGATCGCGATCCTGAACAAGGTCATCGCGGAAAAATCCGGCAGTCTGCGCCAGGCCGCAAAGGCGCACGAGGATCGCACCGCGGTCAATCTCGATCATCAGATCGACCTGATGCGGATCGAACTGGCGGGGGCGGAAAGGACCAATGGCGAACGCATGAAGCAACTGCGCCGCATCCACTTCGAGCGCGCCAATGCGCCCGAGAAGGAGTCCGCGCCGCTTTACGTCGCCGGGCAGGTGCCGGCCGGCGTCGATACGGACGGCCGCCAGTGGCGCATCAAGAAGATCGAGAAGGGCAGCTTGACGCTGATGGGCGGCGGCGACGTCGTCGGCAACATCCCCTCGGGACTGCCCTCGTTCCGCCTGCCCACCCTCGGCCTCGATGCCATCCTGTCGCTGCTCGCTGCCGCCCTGATCGTCGCACTCGTCGCCTTCATGGAATCCATCTCGATGGCCAAAGCGATGGCCGCCAAGACAAAAGACAAGATCGACCCGAACCAGGAACTGATCGGCCAAGGGCTCGCCAACATCGGCGGCGCCTTCTTCCAGGCCTACCCGGCCTGCGGCTCGTTCACCGGCTCGGCCATCAACCTGCAGGCGGGCGCGAAGACGGGTTTCGCCATGGTCTTCAACGGCCTCTTCGTCGGCGTCACCCTGCTCTTCCTCACGCCGTACCTTTACCACCTGCCGAAGGCCGTGCTGGCGGTGATCATCCTGCTGGCGGTGACCAGCCTCATCACGCCGGCCGCGCTCAGACACACCTGGCAGGCCAGCCGCGCCGACGGCATGACGGCGCTCGTTACCTTCATTGCCACACTCGCCTTCGCGCCGCATCTCGACAAGGGCATCATGATCGGCGCCGTGCTGGCGATCCTGCTGCACCTCTACAGCACCATGAAGCCGCGCGTCGCCATCCTCGGCCGCATGCCCGACGGCAGTTTGCGCGATGCCGGCGTAAACAATCTGCCGGCTTCGAATGTCGTCACCACGGTTCGCTTCGACGGGCGGCTGTACTTTGCCAATGTGTCCTACTTCGAGGACGCGGTGCTCAATGCCGTCGCGGAAAACCCCGAAGCGCCCTATGTGCTGATCGTCGGCGACGGCATCAACGACATGGACGCATCCGGCGAAGAAGTGGTCCATCACCTGGTCGAACGGCTCAATGAAAACGGCATCGTCGTGCTCTTCGCCGGAATGAAGAAGCAGGTGCTTGATGTCATGCGTGCCACCGGCCTCCACGACGTAATCGGCGAGAAGCGCTTTTTCCCGAATGCCGAACAGGCGCTGGAGCGCATCTATGCACGCGCCGAATACGCCGGCGAAAACGACCCGCTCAAACCGCCGCCGCGCGTCGCCACGATGCGCGGCGCACCCCTGCACGATTGAAACATCGAAGGAGAAACTTGTGAGCGTCAGCGGCATCGTCAATGACCACGTCACCCCCCTCGCCGGCTACCCGCATGTGCGCGACAACGTCACGCTGCGCGAGGTGTATGCCACGCTCAAGCACCACTACGACTCGGCCGAGCAGTTCCGCAGCGTGCTGGTACTCGATGCCAACGACCGCCTGGTCGGCGTCCTCGGCTTCCGCGAACTGCTGCACGCCCTGCTGCCGGACTACCTGAAGCAGCATAAATCGGCGCACTATGAAGGAGACCACGCCGACCTGACCTCGCTGGCCCCGCTCTGGCAGGAGGACTGCGCCGCCCAGTGCCGCAAGGCGGCCGCCATGCCGGTGGGCGCCCATGTGGTCGCGGCCAAGGCAACGGTCGCAGGCAGCGACCCGCTGGTCAAGGCGATCTACCTGTTCGCCACGCTCAACGCCAACATCCTGCCGGTCGTCGAGGGCAAACGCATCGTCGGCGTGCTGCGCCGGGTGGATGTGATGGCCGCAGTCGCCAGGGCCGTGCTGGCGGAAAGCGGCAAGCCATGAGCGCGCAAACCGCCGTCGCGGACGCCACCGCGCGCTTCGACTGGACCAAATGGACCGCCCTGCTCGGCGGCCTGGGTCTTTTCCTGCTGGTCTACTTCGCCCCGCCCTGGGCCGACGCGATCGATCCGTCGGGCAAGCATTTCGCGCTGTCGCCCGAGGGCAAGGCGGCCATCGGCCTGTTCCTCATGGCCGGCATCTGGTGGGTGTTCGAGGTCATCCCGATCGGCGTCACGGCGATTGCCATCGGCGTATTCCAGGCGCTGTTCCTGATCCGCCCGGCGCGGGAAGCCTTCCGCGACTTCATGGATCCCTCGGTGATGTTCATCTTCGGTTCCATGGTGATCGGCATGGCCTTCACCAAGTCCGGCCTGACCAAGCGCCTGGCCTACAAGATGCTCGCCATCGTCGGCGAGAACACCCGCGGCATCCTGCTCGGCAGCATGGTCGTCACCGCCTTGCTGGCCCATGTCATGGCGCACACGGCGGTGGCGGCGACGATGTTCCCCATCCTGCTCGCCATCCTGGCCCTCTACAAGGAAGGCGACGGCCCCTCGCGCTTCGGCAAGGCCCTGTTCATCGGCATGGCCTGGTCGGCCGGGGCGGGCAGCATCATCACCCTGCTCGGTTCGGCGCGCGGGCCGGCTGCCGCCGCGATGTTCACCGAGTTCACCGGACGCCAGGTCGATTTCTTCGATTTCCCGCTCTACATGGGCCTCATCGGCTGGGGCATGGTGTTCCTGATCTGGGTTTACCTCTCCATAGTCTTCAAGCCCTCCAAGGCCAGCATCCCCGGCCTGCGCCAGAAGGTGGAAAAGCTCGCCGCCACGCTCGGCCCGATGACCGCCAGGGAAAAATTCGTCATCGCCTGCGTGGTGCTGGTGGTCGCGCTGATGGCGATGCAGTCGACGGTACCGGCGCTCAGAAGCATCGACCGCGCCGCGCTGATGCTCACCGCGACGCTGCTGTTCTTCATCTTCGGCGTGCTGACGGTGAAGGATCTGGAGGAGATGCCGTGGAACATCATCCTGCTCTTCTCCGGCGCCATGAGCATCGGCTTCTGCCTGTGGAAGACCGGCGCCGCCGAATGGATGGCCGTGTCGTGGCTGGGCATGCTCAAGGACGCGCACTGGTGGGTGTTCGTCATGGGCATCGCCGCCTTCGTGCTGGCGATGACCAACTTCATCATGAACGTCGCCGCCATCGCCATCGCGCTGCCGGTGTCGCTGGTGATCGCCAGGTACCTCGGGGTCGCGCCCGACGTGATTTTCTACGCTTCACTGGTCACCGCCGGCATGCCCTTCATGCTGCTGATCGGCGCCGCGCCCAACGCCATCGCCTACGAGTCGAAACAGTTCACGCCCGGCGAGTTCTTCCGCCACGGCCTGGCGATGAGCGCGATCCTGCTCGGCGTGCTCGGCGTGGCGTTGGTGACACTGTGGCCGCTGTTCGGCATGCCCGTGCTGACGCAGTGATGCGATAATCCGGGCAATCCCCGTTCAAAGGATTGCCCGCATGGGACACCGCCTATCGAAGATTTACACGCGCACCGGGGATGCCGGCATCACCGGACTTGCCGACGGCTCGCGCGTGCCCAAGGACAGCCCGCGCATCGCTGCGCTGGGGGACCTTGACGAATTGAACTCTGTCATCGGGCTGCTGCTCGCAGAAGAATTGCCGGAGGATCTGCGTACGCTCCTCACCGGCATCCAGCATGACCTTTTCGACCTCGGCGGCGAGATGGCGATTCCCGGCGCGACCCTCCTCGCCGGCAAGAGCGTCGATGAACTGGAGCAGGCGATCGACCGCCACAACGCCGAACTCGGTCCGCTCAAGGAATTCATCCTGCCCGGCGGCACGCGGGCCGCGGCGCTGGCCCACCTTGCCCGCGCCGTCTGCCGGCGCGCCGAACGCCGCCTCGTGGCCGTCGCCGCTCAGGAGGCCATCAGCGAGACCGGCCGCAAATACGTAAATCGTCTCTCCGACCTGCTCTTCGTGCTCGGTCGAACGCTCAACCGACTGGCCGGTTGCGGCGACGTGCTGTGGCAGAAGGACAGGGCGCGCGGCGAGACAAACTAGGTCGCGTCGGCGCCGTCGTCGAGGCGTTGCACCAGCTTGCCGCTGGCCGAGCGCAACCGTTGCGAGAGCAACAGCACCAGTTCCATGAGGATCTTGATGCCGAGCCGGGGGTCGGCGGCGATGATGCGCGACAGGCTGTCGCGGTCGAGCATGGCGAACAGCATGTCCTCCAGCGCGATGCAGGAGGCGAAGCGCGGTTCGCCGTCGATCATGGACATTTCCCCCAGCGTCTTGCCGGGCCCGGCGAGGCTCAATCGCTGCGGCAGACCGCCCGCGCCGATCTTGACGATCTCGCACTGGCCGTCGAGGACGATCACCATGAAATCGCCGCTGTCGCCCTCGCGGATGACGACCGCGCCGGCCGGCGCCCGATGGCAGCGCAAGTGGGTTGCCAACGCCTCGATCTCGTGGCGCTCGAAATCCTCGAAGAGGCGGATGTGCTCGATGACTTCCAGGAGGCGGTCGACGAAGGTCGTCGCGTCGCCGATGTGCACGAGGCCTGGCAGGCGGCTGTTCACTCTTTTCCGAGCAGAGCGATGCGGCGGTCGCGCACCGCCTGGGCGAGGATGTCGAGCAGTTCGACCGAATCCTCCCAGCCGAGGCAGGCGTCGGTGATGCTCTTGCCGTACTCGAGCGGCTTGCCCGGTACCAGATCCTGCCGGCCCTCCTTGAGGTGGGATTCGACCATGACACCGAAGACGCGGTCTTCGCCTTGGGCAATCTGCCCGGCGACATCGCGCGCGGCCTCCAACTGACGCTTGAAGTCCTTGCGGCTGTTGCCGTGCGAGAAGTCGATCATCAGGCGTGCGGCCAGACCAGCGGCGCCGAGCTCCTTGCACGCCTTGTCAACGCTGCTGACGTCGAAGTTCGGCTCCTTGCCGCCGCGCAGGATGACGTGGCAGTCCTCGTTGCCGTTGGTGGAAACGATGGCCGAGTGGCCCGACTTGGTCACGGAGAGGAAATGATGCGGATGCTGCGAGGTGCGGATGGCGTCGATGGCGATCCTGATATTGCCGTCGGTGCCATTCTTGAAGCCCATCGGGCAGGACATGCCCGAGGCCAGTTCCCGATGCACCTGCGACTCCGTCGTGCGCGCGCCGATGGCGCCCCAGCTCACCAGCTCGGCAATGTACTGCGGCGTGATCATGTCGAGGAACTCTGTCGCCGCCGGCAGGCCCATCTCGTTGAGATCGACGAGCAGATGGCGGGCAATGCGCAGACCCTCGTTGATCTTGAAACTGCCGTCCATGCGCGGATCGTTGATCAGTCCCTTCCAGCCGACCGTGGTGCGCGGTTTCTCGAAATAGACGCGCATCACCACCAGCAGGTCGTCGGCCAGACGGTCGGCCTCGACCTTCAGGCGGGTGGCGTACTCGATGGCGGCATCGAAGTCGTGCACCGAGCAGGGTCCGATGACGACCAGCAGGCGGTCGTCGGCGCCATGCAGGATGCGGTGGATGGCCTGGCGCGCAGCGAAGGTGGTCTCGACCGCCTCGGGCGTCGGCGGAAACTCGCGCAACAGATGGGAAGGCGGCGCCACCTCGGTAATGTCGCGGATGCGCACATCGTCGGTGATGGCGCGCGGATAGGCGAGCCCCCCTTTGGGACCGGGACTGAAGGAGGCGATGTTCGGCTTGCTCGACTTGATCGGGGCGTTCATGTTCGGCTCGATTTCCGTGACGGCCTCGTGGGCCGGATCGGTATTTTGTTACTAAGGTATTGCAGTTTAACGTAAATACCTTTGCCGGCGACTGCCGGGGCGCACCAAAAACAAAGGCCGGGGGCGCCCCCGGCCTCAATGGCAATCCTGCGGGGCAGCTACTTCAGGAGCTTCTCGTACATTCCGGTGGCGGTGTTCATCACTTCAAGCAGATTCTCGCTGACGCCGGCAACGTCGGTCGCATGCGCCTTGTTGCCGCGGCGCTGCAACACGGCGTCATAAAGCGCCCACAGTTTCCTGCCTTCATCCAGTACTTCCAGAATAGCCGGCGTATTGATCTTTGCGCTGGAAAGCTCCTCCAGGCCGGCGACGAACTCCCTGCGCGCCTTGTCCAGTTCGGCCTGCGCATTGACCGGTGCAACCCCCCACCTGATCGCCTGATAGAACTTGGCCATGCGCTGGGAAAGCATGCGCTGGCGGCCGGCGATGTTGACCAGGCGACCCTGCGTCGTGCCGGAATGCTTCTCCAGCTGCACCGTGCCCCGGTGCGCGAGCGACAGGACTTCCTCGTTGATCTCCATCACCCGCCTGGCGCCCTCCGCGCTCGGCTTGGCGCCGACCAGCACGTCCTTGTAGGCCAGCCAGGACCGTTCGAGATTGAGGTAGGTGTTCTTGATCTCAGGCGTCGGCGCGAAATTCTTCAACTCGACGAGCTGGCGGTCGAACAGCGCAATCGACACGTCGAGTATTTTCGCGGATCGCTCACTGTCGATATCCTGGCCGACCTGCAGGTAGGCCTTGGCCAGGCGCTGCGACAGCATGCGCTGGCGGCCCGCCTTGTTGATGGCGGAGTTGATGTCGCTGATCTGCGCCTGCGCCGGATTGCCCGCGGCGTCGATGAGAACCGCCATACAGGCAAGCGCCACAGCTGCAATGATGTTTCTCATGTCATTTGCCGAGCTTTTCGAACATCGCGGTGATGTTGTCCATCGTTTCGAGCAGACGTTCGCTGGTCGTCGCGACGTTGGTCGCCAGCAGCTTATTGTCCGTCGTCCCGCGCGCATCGAGGGCGTTCTCGAAGAACAGCCATTGCTGTTTGGAAAGCTCCAGTTCGTCCTTGATCGCCCGCGTGGTGGCCGGCGCGTTGGCCAACGCGATCAGGCCAATATTGAAATCCTTGCGCGCCTTCTGCAGCTCCGCCGCCGCTCCGTTCGGCGCCACTCCCCAGCCCTCTGCCTGGTATAGCTTGGCCATGCGCTGGGACAGCATGCGCTGACGGCCCGCCACGCCGACCAGCGGCCCACTCTCCGAACCGGACAGATCGACCAGCAATGAATTACCGGCGTGGGCCAGCTCAAGCACCGCATCGCTCTGCGCCACGACCTTCCTGGCGCCCTCCTGAGTCGGCTTGGCGCCCACCAGCACGTCCTTGTAAGTTAGCCAGGCGCGCTCCAGGTTGAGATAGGTGTTCTTGATCTCCGGCGTCGGCGAGAAGTTTTTCAGCTCGACGAGCTGGCGGTCGAAGAGCGCGATCGAGGTGTCGAGGATCTTTTTCGAGCGTTCCGTATCGACGGTCTGGCCGATCTGCAGATAGGCCTTGGCCATGCGCTGCGAGAGCATGCGCTGGCGGCCGGCCTTGTTGATGGCCTCGTTGATGTTGGCGATCTGCGCAAAGGCCGAATTGCTGGCGGCGTCGGCGACCAGCAATGCGGCCGCGAGGAAAATGAGGGAGAGGATATTCTTCATGGCGTGTCCAGGAGGGGCCCAGCCATTTCGTCGACAGGGGCAGGGCCGTATCAAAAAAGCGATACTAACTACCCTCCGCCCTTGTGTAGTTTGATGAAAATCAAACTACAGCCTGATTACCAATGATCCTCAGCCAACTTTGGCTGAACGACGCCGGTTTCCCGGCGCTGGAGCCAGTTAGCAGGTCTCCCCCTTTGTCCCACGGGCGCCCCAAGGGTGCGACCGAAGGAAGTGCAAATCCCCCCTCGCCCCCCTTTTCCAAAGGGGGGAAGACATGTCGCAGAGGTCTCCAACTATGGCTGAGTTTCATGCGTAATCAGGAACTACAGGGAAAACAGACCGCCGTCTATCCGGTGCCGCCGACCGTCAGTCCGTCGATGCGCAATGTAGGCTGTCCCACCCCGACGGGCACGCTCTGGCCTTCCTTGCCGCAGGTGCCCACACCCGGGTCGAGCGCCAGGTCGTTGCCGATCATGGAGACGCGGGTGAGGACATCCGGGCCGTTGCCGATCAGGGTCGCCCCCCGCACCGGATGGGTGATCCTGCCGTTTTCGATCAGGTAGGCCTCCGCGGCGGAGAAGACGAACTTGCCGCTGGTGATATCCACCTGGCCGCCGCCGAAGTTGGCGGCATACAGCCCCTTCTTCACCGAGGCGATGATCTCGCGCGGATCGCGATCGCCATTCAGCATGCAGGTGTTGGTCATGCGCGGCAGCGGCAGGTGGGCGAAGGATTCGCGCCGGCCGTTGCCGGTGACCGGCACGCCCATCAGGCGCGCGTTGAGCGAATCCTGCAGGTAGCCGGTGAGAATGCCGTCCTCGATCAGCACGGTGCGCTGTGTCGGGTTGCCTTCGTCGTCGATGGAGAGCGAGCCGCGCCGGTCGGGAATCGTGCCGTCGTCGATCACCGTGACCCCGGGCGCGGCGACGCGCTCGCCGATGCGGCCGGCGAAGGCGGAACTGCCCTTGCGGTTGAAATCGCCCTCGAGGCCGTGGCCGATCGCCTCGTGCAGCAGGATGCCCGGCCAGCCGTTGCCGAGGACCACTGTCATTTCCCCTGCAGGCGCGGGACGCGCGGCGAGGTTCACGCTGGCCTGATGCACCGCCTGCTTCGCGTAATCGCGCAGCACGGCATCGGTGAAATAGCCGTAGTCGAAACGGCCACCGCCGCCCGACGAGCCCTGCTCGCGCCGCCCTGCCTCCTGCATGATGACGGTGACGGACACGCGCACCAGCGGCCGCACGTCGGCAGCCAGATGTCCGTCGGAACGCGCGATCAGCACCACTTCATGGACGCCGGCGATGTGCGCCATCACCTCGACGACGCGCGTGTCCTCGGCGCGGGCGAAACCCTCCAGCCGCTCCAGCAGCTTCACCTTTTCGGTGTCGGGCAGGGAGGCCAGCGGATCGGCCGCGCCGTAGAGCGCGGGCACCGTCTTGCCGGAGAGCATCGGCACCTGCCCCTTCTTCGTCCCCTGTGCGGCGATGGCGCGGGTGGCCCGTGCCGCCGACTTCAGGGCCGGCAGGGAAATCTCGTCGGAGTAAGCGAAGGCGGTCTTCTCGCCCGAGATGGCGCGCACGCCAACGCCGCTCTCGATGTTGAAGCTGCCCGATTTGACGATGCCCTCCTCCAGGCTCCAGCCCTCGGAGCGGCTGTACTGGAAGTACAGGTCGGCGTAGTCGAGGCGATGCCGGTACAGGTCGCCGAACACCGTTTCGAGTTGGCGCGCGGAAAGGTCGAAGGGCGCCAGGAGGCGGGATTCGGCGGTGGCGAGGTGGCTAGCGGAAGCGTTCATGTTTGGGTTTCACGTCTCAAGGAAGCGGGGTCGGATGCAGGAGCGGGCTTGCCCGCGATGCTGCGCCCGGGATCGCGGGCAAGCCCGCTCCTACAGGCTTCGATTTTGCCAAGTTCACAATACCCGGTGCTGCAGTGCCGGCAGGCTGGCGCGCAGTTCGGCGATGCGGGCGGGATCCATTTCGGCCATCACCACCCCCGGCCCTGTCGCCAGTCGGTCGAGCACGCCGCCCCAGGGATCGACCACCATGCTGTCGCCCCAGGTCATGCGCCCGCTCGGGTGGGTGCCGCCCTGGGCAGAGGCCAGCACGTAGCAAAGGTTCTCCACCGCACGCGCGCGCACCAGCAACTCCCAGTGCGCCTGGCCCGTGGTGCGGGTGAAGGCCGCCGGCACCACGAGCAGGTCTACCGGCCCCATGGAACGATAGAGCTCGGGAAAGCGCAGATCGTAACAAATCGACAGCCCGACGCGCCCGACAGGGGAATCGAAGACGGCAACTTCGTTCCCCGCCTCGATGGTCCGACTCTCGTTGTACTGTTCGGTTCCTTGCTGGAAGCCGAATAGGTGGATCTTGTCGTAGCGCGCCACGCGGCGTCCGGCGTCGTCGAACACCAGGCAGCTGTTGCGCACCTTGTCCGGCGCCGAAGCTTCCAGGGGGATGGAGCCGCCGACCAGCCAGACCTTGTGTCGCAGCGCCGTCTCGCGCAGGAAGTCCTGCAGGGGTCCTGTACTTTCCTTCTCCCGGGCAAGCACCTTATCCATGTCGTTGCCGGAAATCAGGGGAAAGTATTCCGGCAGCGCCACCAGTTGTGCGCCGCGCGCGGCCGCCTCGGCCACGAGGAGGTTGGCGTCACGCAGGTTCTGCGCGATGTCCGGCCCCGACACCATCTGCACCGCGGCAATGCGCGTGTTCATAGCGCCTTCCCCCCATCCCCCTTCCCGAGGAAGGGGGTGTCGGTTGTTCGCGAGCTGCGCTCGCTCCATGGTATTGGCAGCGCCGTCCTTGGGACGGCCCGGCGGACGACGCTCATGGGGTCGTCCCCTCCTGTTTCGCTCCCGCCTGCTGCTGGAGTTTTTCCACCTTCGGGTCGCTCCAGCTGCCGCTGATGGCGTATTCGAAAGCGAACATCTGCCCGAACGGATCCTTGAGGATTTTCTGCACCACCCAGGCGGCCGCACCGACGGCCGGATTGGCGATCATGGCGCCGACGGCCAGCGTCTCGCCCAGCGCCGGCTCGACGCGCACGCGCAGATTCTGCGTCTCGGCGGGAATGCTCACCTCGCCCTTCATGAAGATCTTCGCCGACGGCCCCTGGATCTGCAGGTCCTGCGTGTTCAACACGCCGCGCGTCACCTTGGCGCTGCCGGTGATGGTATCGAAAGCAAAACCGTCGCTGAAGATGTCGCGAAAATCCAGCGTGATGCGCCTTGGCAGCGACTGCAGGCTGAGAATGCCCAGCAGCCGTCCCACGCCCGGCTCCAGCTTGTTGAACTGGCCGCGCGCCGCCTCCGCCGTCAGCGTGCCGTCAAGCGTGGCATGGTCTATCTGCGTCGGCGCCCCCGCCCAGGACACTTTGCCCACCAGCTTGGCTGTGCCGCGCCGCACGGCGTCGGCATAGCCCAGGCGCTCCAGCATCTTGCCGGTGTCGGAGACGTCGAGCTTGAAGTTGAGTTGCGTGCCGCCGCTGCGCCAGACGCCGTCGGATGACAGCACGCCGTCCGGATTGGCGATGGCCAGCTTCTCCATCTTCCAGGCGTTGTCCTCGTTGGTTGCCAGCAACTCCAGCTTGCCCAGCTTGTGCCCGCGCAGGGTGAAGTTCTCCGCCACGATATCGAGCCCCGGCAGTTCACGCAGCGGCTCCTCTGCGATGAGCGATTTCCCCGGCCTGGTTTCGCCGAGCGTGAGCTGTTTCAGGCGTGCGCGCAGGCGGCCGCGCTCATCGGCCTTCCAGGAGAATTCGCCCGTCACTTCACTGCTCGTCACCTGCGCCTGCCAGGCGCCGTCCTGCAGCGTCGTGCGCAGGTTGACGTCTTTGAACTGCCGGCCGAAGGCGGTCAGCTCACCTGTACGCAGGCTCAGTTGGGTCACTGGATGACTGCCGCCGCCGTTGGCTGCTGACAGGTTGCGCCAGAAGTCCACGTTGAAGGCTGGGACATTCGCCGCCAGCACGACGCCCTTCTCCGGCAACGGCGGCGTTTCAGCGATGCCGATACCGATGGCGCCGCGCTCCATGACCGTTCGGTCCTTCTCGTGCCGGCGGAGAAAATGGGCGCTGAGCGATTTGCCCAGGCCGATGCGAACCTGGTCGCGCGCCCCGTAGGAAGTACCCTGCGCGAAGCCCACCCGAAGGGGTGTGGGGTGCGGCGCTCCCGTCGAGGTGGCGGCACTGCGCTCGAATTTGAAAGGCATCGTCTCGGTCGATATCTTGTTGAACGGCTCCGGCAGGCTGGAGGCGATGCCCTGCAGGTTCGACTCCAGGTTGACGTCGGCATTGCGGTTCTTCACCTGGACGGTGCCGCGCCAATCAGTGCTGCCCGACAGGTGTTCGAGCAGGCGATGGTCCATCGTCTTGCGCAGGTTGGCGATGGTCAGACTGCCTTGGGCGTTGATGTCCACCGCACCATCGCCGCGCGTGGCGGCATTGATGACGAGCGGCGAACCGAGCAACTGGGCGCGCGCATCCTTCATGCTGACGCTGCCGCCGGTAAACTGCAGACGACCGTTCACCTCGGTGAGGGGCGGCAGATCGGTGTCGACCACCAGTTCATTGCGCAGGAACTGGTAGTCCCCCTCGATCAGCGTGTTGGCCACCTTGCGCAGCGGGATGGCCAGCTTCAGCGCCAGGGCGCCGCTGCCCGTAGCGCGCATGCCCTCGGTGAAGCGGTCGATCTGCCCGGAGACCGGGCTGGTCTCGATGAAGCGCAGGAAATCGGCCGTGGGTCCCGCGGCACGCCCCGAGATATTGATGATTTCCTCATAAGATTCCAGATCGGGGATCTCGGCGCTCACCTTGGATATCGCAACGCCATAGATGCTGCCGCGCGTGGCCGAGATGCGCATGCGCTTGCCCTCGAAGAGCAGATCGCCGGCGATGTTGTCGATGCCGGGCCAGTCCGGCGCGTAGCGCAGGTTCGCACCGGCGAATTTCGCCGATACCTGGAAAATGCCGCCCTTGCCGTCGGCGAAGGGGAAGTCCTTCAGGTCGCCCTTCAGGCGCAACCGCGCATCATCGGCCCGCCCACCCGTGATGGAGGTGCGCAGCCAGTCGCGCACATCACGATTCACCGCCAGCGGCATGTAGCGCCACACCGCCGCCCCGTCGGCCGCACCCAGGCGTGCCGTGAGATCGATCTCGCCGGGGCCGTCCAGGCTGCTGCGATAGCGGCCAAAGGCGTTGCCGCTGGCGTCCTGGTTGTTGAAGGCGAGGTTCTGCAGGTTCACGTCGATGCGGCCCTCGGCAAGTGTCCAGTTGGCCTTGGCGCTCATCTGCGCGAACTCCAGACGGGGGTCGGCAAACACCGTCGGCAACTCCAGGGCTGCATGTTCGCTGTCCAGGCTGACGAGGCCGCCCTTCTCGTTGCCCTCGATGTTGCCGGTCAGGCCGACGAAGCCGGGGAAGTAGCCCTGCGCGCGCAGGCCGAGGTTCTCGAAGCGGGCGCGCACGTTGAAGCTGGAGAGCGCGCCGGCTTCGCCCTTCCAGCCCAGCTTGAGATCGAAGATGCGGCCTTGCGGCGCGTAGTCCGACAAAGTCTTGCGCGTACCGTCATCCAGCGGCAGAAACCCTGCCAGGCGGCTCAGCACGTCGAGATCGAGACCGTTGGCCGTCATATCGCCCTGGGCCGGCTGCTTGCCGACGGCCTGTGTCCAGCGCAGTGTGAAATCGGTCGGCGGCAGCGTGATGCCGTCATGCGTAGCCAGGGCCAGCTTGCGCGACCTCATCTCGAAGCCGTTCTCGGGCAGACGGCCGGACAAGCGGCCGTTGAGATGGGCGAGATCGAGCATGGGCAGGTCGCGCGCCAGGCGCAGCTTGACGTCGCGCAAGGCGATGTCGGCCGTCAGCGCATTCAGCCGCTTTTCGGCGAAGCCCAGCCACAGGCGCATGCCGCCCGCCCCCTGCGGCAGTTCAATGGGGTAGTCCACCCAGGCGCGCCAGCCGGCCAGGTCAGCGTAATCCAGCTCGGCATACACGTCGCCCTTCCATGTCTCCAGGCGGTCGAAGTCTTCGCCGCGGAAATCGCCGCGCACGTCCAGCCGCGCAGCCAGCTCGCGCGGCGGCACGGCAGTCAGGCCGAAGCGGTGACGCTCGCCGTCGTTCTGCAGGACGAAGTTGAGCTGCTGCAGCTCCAGCGGCGGCGCGCCGCGCTTCTCGTCTTCCCAGCGGATGGTGGCATTGCGGATGACGATGCGGTTCTGCGCCAGCAGCCAGTCGGAAAAATCGTGGCCGCTCGCCTCGGTGTTGAGCTGGATGCCGGCGATGAAAATGCGGCCGTTCTTCTCGCGGCGCACATGCAGCGTCGGCGAATCGACCTCCAGCCGGTGCAGCCGCAACTGCCAGTTCCACAGCGACGACCAGGACATTTCGGTGTCGACCGTATCGAAAGTCAGTCCCGGGCGCCCGGCGGCGTCATGGATCTGGAAGCCGCGCAGGGAGAGATGCGGACGCAGCCCCTGCCAGTGGGTATCGATGCGGCTGATGGTCACGGCCAGGCCGGCCGCCTGCGATATGCCGCGCTCGATGTCGTCGCGGTAGTTCTCGATGTTGGGGATCACCGAGTAGCGCAGCACGAGAATGATCAGGGCGAAACCGAAATAGCCCAGCCAGAACAGCCAGGCCAGCGTGCGGCGCAGCCAGGCGGGCAGCCATGAGAGGCGTACCAGACGGACAAGTCGCTGGACAGAATCCGGGCGAGCCGGCGCAGGTATCGTGGGCGTATTTTCTTGCATCAATGATCAGGGCGTCCTGCCGACGTTACAATCGCAGCAGCCGCCCTTCTGCATATGGGAATTCTACCTTAGCAAGCCCTTAACGCCCGAATGTCCTCCTCGACAGACAACACCGTCCTGCTCGACGGTATTCTTCCCCTGAGCCGCTTCCTGGCCCGTCTCATCGACAGCCGGCCGGAGATCGGCGACGAACTCCACGCTGGCCTGCAAACCCCGTGGACCGCGCAGGCCATGCGAGACGTCCTTGCCGCCGAGGCGGCGGACGAGGCCGCGCTGCGCACCGGACTGCGCCGGCTGCGCGCGCGGGTGATGGCGCGCATCGTCGCGCGCGACCTCGCCGGGCTGGCGGACCTGGACGAAGTCACCGAGACCATGACCACCCTGGCCGACGCAACCGTCGCGCATGCCGTCGCCGTACTCTCCGCCGTCCTCGTCGCCCGCTACGGCACGCCGCGCTCGGAGGCGGGCGAGGCGCAGGAATTGATCGTCATCGGCATGGGCAAGCTGGGCGGGCGGGAATTGAACGTTTCCTCCGATATCGATCTCATCTTCGCCTACGCCGAGGACGGTGAGACCGACGGTGACGGGCAGCGCCTGTCGAACTTCGACTTCTTCACCCGCCTCGGACGCCAGCTGATCGGCGCGCTGGCCGAGATCACCGGCGACGGCCAGGTCTTCCGTGTGGACATGCGTCTGCGGCCGAACGGCGACTCCGGCCCGCTGGTGGCCAGTTTCGACATGCTGGAAAACTATTTCATCACCCAGGGCCGCGAGTGGGAACGCTACGCCTGGATCAAGGCGCGGCCACTGTGCGGAACGCGCGGCGAGGCCCTGACCGCCCTCTCGCGCCCCTTCATCTTCCGCAAGTACCTCGACTACGGCGCCATCAACGCCATGCGCGAACTGCACGCACAGATCCGCCGCGAGGTGGCGCGGCGAGACATGGCCGACAACATCAAGCTCGGCCCGGGCGGCATCCGCGAGATCGAGTTCATCGCCCAGGTCTTCCAGCTCATCCGCGGCGGCCGCGACAAGGCCCTGCAAATCCGGCCGACGCTGAAGGTGCTTGCCCTGCTGGCCGAGCGCGGCAACCTGAGCGAGGCCGCAGTGCGCGAACTCGCCGTGGCCTACCGCTTCCTGCGCAACCTGGAGCATCGCCTGCAATATCTGGATGATGCCCAGACCCATACGCTGCCCGGCAAGCCCGAGGATCAGGCGCTGATCGCACGCGGCATGGGCTTCTCCGAGTACGGCGCGCTGCTGGCGGAGCTCGACGATCACCGCGCCAGCGTCAGCCGCCACTTCGAGGCGGTCTTCGCCGACCCCGACCGCCAGGGACACGAACTGGCTGCCGTCTGGCAAGGCTGTGACGGCGCAGAGAATGCACAGGGCGCTGCACAGGAACTCGAACGTCTCGGCTTCGGGGATGCCGCGGACAGCGCGCAGCGAATGGCCGGCATCCGCAACGGCAACCGCTATCAACAACTGTCGCCGCGCAGCCGCGAGCGTTTCGATGCGCTGGTGCCGCGCCTGATCGAAGCGGCGGCGGAAACACCCAATGCCGACGCCACGCTGGCGCGCGGGCTCGACCTGCTGGAGGCGATCAGCCGACGCGCTGCCTACCTGGCGCTGTTGCAGCAGTATCCCCAGGCCCTGCAGAAAGTGGCGCAACTGGTGGGCGCATCGAGCTGGGCGGCGACGTATCTCACGCGCCACCCGGTGCTGCTCGACGAACTGCTCGATGCACGCCAACTGGAAGCCGCGCCCGACTGGGCCGCTTTCAGCACGCAGCTCGCGCAGGAACTGGACGAACACGAACCCGACACCGAGCGGCAGATGGACCTGATGCGCGAGGCGCACCATGCGCAGGTGTTCCGCCTGCTGGCGCAGGATCTCGCCGGCCTGTTGCCGCTGGAAAAACTCTCCGACCATCTGTCCGAGCTGGCCGACATCATGCTCGATCTCGCCCTCCGGCTGACCTGGCGCAAGCTGGCGAAGCGCCACCGCGAGACGCCGGCCTTCTCGGTCATCGCCTACGGCAAGCTGGGCGGCAAGGAACTCGGCTACGCCTCCGACCTCGACATCATCTTCCTCTTCGAGGATGAGCACCCCGACGCGCCGGAGATCTACGCGCGGCTGGCGCAGCGCATCAACACCTGGATTTCCAGCGCGACGCCGGCCGGCATCCTCTTCCAGACCGACCTGCGCCTGCGGCCGAACGGCGAGTCCGGCCTGCTGGTGAGTTCCGTGGCGGCCTTCCGCAAGTACCAGATGGAATCGGCCTGGGTATGGGAGCATCAGGCCCTCACCC
This sequence comes from uncultured beta proteobacterium, assembly GCA_947084915.1. Taxonomy (GTDB): domain Bacteria; phylum Pseudomonadota; class Gammaproteobacteria; order Burkholderiales; family Rhodocyclaceae; genus Desulfobacillus. The sequence continues at coordinate 229,530 of CAMTUN010000002.1, forward strand.
GCGCCCGCTTCTCGGCGGGCGATGCCGGCATCGGCCGCCAGTTCGAGGCCATCCGCATCGAGGTGCTGCGCAAGCCGCGCGACCTGGCCGAACTCGGGCGCGAAGTCATTGCCATGCGCGAGAAGATGGCGGCCGCCCACGCCAACAAGAGCGATCTGTTCGACATCAAGCACGACCGCGGCGGTCTCATCGACGTCGAATTCATCGTGCAGTTCCTGGTGCTGGGCCATGCCCATCGGCACGCCGAACTCACCGCCAACCTCGGCAACCTGGCGCTGCTGAAAATCGCCGCCGGCCTCGGCCTCATCCCGACCGATCTCGCCGGGCGGGTGCATGATGCCTATCGCAACTACCGCACGCTGCAGCACAGCCTGCGCCTGAACGACGCGCAATACGCCCGCATCGAGCACGCCGCTGTGGCGACGCACGTGGACAGCGTGCAGGAACTGTGGCGGACGGTTTTCGTGGAAAACTGAAAGCAGCCCCCTGTCTTGCTGCAGAACGGGGAACGGGGGTGCAGGCACGCCCTGCCGCGCCCTGCGCGGCAGGGCGAAGATTTACAGCGGCTTCTTGATGGTGATGGCGCCGCGGATTTCTGCGGCGTGATAGCCGACGGCCTTGTCGGCAGGATAGAGCTCGGTCAGCCTGGCCTGCACCGCCGGGCTGATGCGGTCGGGCGTGCCGTGGCAATTCAGGCAGAGGTCCAGCGTCGGCAGGGCCTTCATGTAGCGGTACATCTTCTTGTCACCGTCCATCACGACCTCGCCCTTTTCCAGCGAGGCAGGCTTCTCGCCGGCGACGACGCGCTTGTCGAATTCCCTCAGCACGGCCTCTTCCCAGGCATCCGGCACGGCTTTCGGATTGCGGTTCTTCAGGCTGACGCGGCGTATCGCCCAGCCTGACTGCTCCGAGGCGGCCTTGGCCATGGCCGGCGCCTTCTCGCGGCAGACGCCGATGGCGCCTTCGGGCCCGCCCTTCTTGATTTCCTCGTTCAGCACGTTGAGCAGCTTGGGCGGGATGGCGGACGACACGCCGCGCGCCTCTTCAAGCAGGGCATCGCTGGCGAAGGCGGGCGCCGCGGCAAGCGCGACGACCAGGGGAATGAACGTGTGGATTGCGCGGATGTTTTGCATGATTTCCTCCTTTGAACTATGTGGTGGCCAGTGACAAGCGGGATTGTTATATTGGATCCTTAACCCATTCGAATATTAACACAGAGGGCACAGAGAAAAAGTCCTGTGCAAATCGGACTCACCCGATGGGTGAGCCGCTCCCGACAGGCATCCCTCTGTGTCCTCTCGGTTCTTCTCTGTGTCCTCTGTGTTGAATGCGGTTTTTATGATCAGACCGCGCGCAGCTTCTCGCCGGCCTGCGCCAGCGTGTCCTCGTTCTTGGCGAAGCAGAAGCGGATCACGCGGTCGTCACGGCCATCCTTGTAAAAGGCTGAAAAGGGAATCGCCGCCACGCCGTGTTCTCGCGTCAGGCGCTCGACGAAGGCGCGGTCCGGCTCGTCGGAGATCGCACCGTAGCGCACCGACTGGAAGTAGGTGCCCGGGCAAGGCAGCAATTCGAAGCGCGAACCTTCCAGTTGTTGCCTGAAGAAATCCCGCTTGGCCTGGTAGAAATCGGCGAGGCCGAGGTAGCGTTCCCGGTCCTGCATGAATTCCGCCAGTGCCAATTGCATCGGGTGGTTCACGCAGAAGACGACGAACTGGTGCGCCTTGCGGAACTCCGCCATCAGTTCGCGCGGCGCCAGGCAGTAGGCGATCTTCCAGCCGGTGACGTGATAGGTCTTGCCGAACGAGGAGACGATGAAGCTGCGCTCGGCCAGGCCGGGGTAGCGCGCCACGCTCTCGTGCCGGCGGCCGTCGAAGACGATGTGCTCATACACCTCGTCGGAAACGACGACGATGTTCGTGCCGCGCAGCAAGGCCTCCAGCGCCTGCATGTCGGCGGCCTCCCACACCGCGCCGCTCGGGTTGTGCGGCGTGTTGAGGATGATCATGCGCGTCCTCGGCGTGATCAGCGCGCGCACCTCGTCCCAGTTCGGCCGGTAATCGGGGAAAGTCAGCCGTGCAAAGACGGCGCGCCCGCCGTTCAGCTCGATCGACGGCACGTAGGAGTCATATACCGGCTCGAAGACGATCACCTCGTCGCCCGGCCGCACCATCGCCGCCACCGCCGTGAAGATGGCCTGCGTCGCGCCCGCCGTGACGGTGATCTCCTGCTCGACATCGAAAGTCAGTCCGTACAGCACGGCGACCTTTTCCGCGATGGCCTCGCGCAGGGGCAGCGCGCCGGCCATCAGCGCGTACTGGTTGGCGCCGGCGTGCATGTGCTTCGCCACCAGATCGAACAGCGTCTGCGGCGCCGAGAAATCCGGAAAGCCCTGCGACAGGTTGATGGCGCCGTGCTGCGCCGCCAGGCGCGACATGACGCTGAAAATGGTGGCGCCCACGCCGGGCAGGCGGGATTCGATGGGCGCGGGGAAATTCGGCATGGCGGAATTGTGCCACGGCAAATGGTCAGAAGCGCTCGCCGCCTGCCCCCTCTCCCCCGGCATCGGGGGAGAGGGCTGGGGTGAGGGGGGCGAGCAAGTGGAAAAGATTGATCTTTCCTGGTGAGCTACAATCGGCCACCATGATTTCCGACCGCCTGTTCACCCTCCGCGAGGAAGGCGCCGCTGTCCTCATCCTCGATCAGACGCTGCTGCCGCACCACTATGCGACGCGGCGCCTCCACTCGCTCGCCGACGCCGCCCATGCCATCCGCGCCATGCAGGTGCGCGGCGCGCCGCTGATCGGCGTCACCGCCGCCTACGGCGTGGCGCTGGCGATGAAGGACGGCCCGGGCAACGCCGCGCTGAAGCATGCCTGCAACACCCTGGCCGCAACGCGCCCCACGGCGGTTAACCTGCGCTGGGCGCTGGCGCGCATGCAGGCCTGTCTCGCGCCCCTGCCGCTGGCGCAGCGCCGCGCCGCCGCCTGGGCCGAGGCGCGCGCCATCGCCGAGGAGGACGCCGCCGCCAACCGGCAGATCGGCCGCCACGGCCTTGCCCTGATCGAGAAACTCGCGCGGCGTCCGGCCAACCTGATGACCCATTGCAACGCCGGCTGGCTCGCCACCGCGGCCTGGGGCACGGCGCTGGCGCCGGTGTATGCCGCGCGCGAAGCCGGCCTGCCGGTGCATGTCTGGGTCTCCGAGACGCGCCCGCGCAACCAGGGCCTGCTCACCGCCTGGGAACTGCGCGAGGCGGGCGTTGCGCACACCTTGTTCGCCGACAATGCGGCCGGACATCTGCTGCGACAGGGCCGGGTGGACATGGTCATCGTCGGCGCCGACCGCATCGCCGCCAATGGCGACACTGCCAACAAGATCGGCACCTACCTGAAGGCGCTGGCGGCGCGGGACAACGGCGTGCCCTTCTACGTCGCCGCGCCGGTGTCGACCATCGACCCCGAATGCGCGGACGGCAAGGCCATCCCCATCGAGGAGCGCGAGGACGCCGAGTTGCGCCACGTCGCCGGTATCGGCGCGCGGGGCAAGACCGGCTCTGTCGCCCTGGCCCCGGACGCCACGGCCGTCGCCAACCCGGCCTTCGACGTCACGCCCGCTTCGCTCATCACGGGCATCATTACCGAACGCGGCGTTTGCGCGCCGGACAAACTCGATTCCATACTTGGGGAACGCACATGACCCAGATCGATCTGCGCGAAGGCCTCGTCGCCACCGCCCGCGCCATGACCACGCTCGGCCTCAACCAGGGCAGCGCCGGCAACGTCAGCGCGCGCTGGAACGAGGGCTTCCTCGTCACACCGACCGGCCTGCCCTACGACGGGATGCAGGCGGGCGACATCGTGCCGATGGCCATGGACGGCAGCTGGTCAAGCGTGTCAAGCGCGCGCAAGCCCTCCTCGGAATGGCGCTTCCACCGCGACCTCTATGCGGCGAGGCCGGAAGCCGGCGCCATCGTGCACGCCCACTCGCCCTTCGCCACCACGCTGGCCTGCCTGCGCGTCGACATTCCCGCCTTCCACTACATGATCGCGCGCTTCGGCGGCAACTCGGTGCGCTGCGCCGACTACGCCACCTTCGGCACGCAGGCGCTCTCCGACAAGGCGCTTGCCGCGCTCGACGGCCGCTGCGCCTGCCTGCTCGCCAACCACGGCATGCTGGTCTTCGGCCGCGACCTGCGCCACACGCTGGACCTGGCCGTCGAATTCGAATCCCTCTGCGAGCACTACTGGCGCGCCCTGCAGATCGGCCAGCCGGTGCTGCTCGACAATGCCGAAATGGAAGTCGTGCTGGAGAAGTTCAGGACTTACGGGCAGCAGGGGTGACGTTCAGCCCGCTGTTCTTGCGGCTTTTAGCGTCGCAATAGAACGAATACGACCTCGGCAACATTCAGTGCCACCGCCATGGCAAACAGCCACAGGTCGGCTCCGCCTGCGAACACCGCGACGAGCGAGATTGGTACCAGGGCTGGGAGCAGATAGGTTTCACGCATGGCTGGCCTCAAGGCTTTTCGTCAATGTAGCTTAACCCGGTTTGTCCATTGGGGCGCGAAAGGATGGCGAGAAGAGTTATGAGCATTACGGTTCATCCCCGCGCGCGCGGGGAACACCACTGGACGCTGCGGAAAATGTGGCCCCCTATTGATCCTGAATTCCGCAGTTGAAACCGCCTTCAACACAGAGATCACAGAGACACAGAGGGCACGGAGAGAAAGTCCTGTGCAAATCGGACTCACCCGATGGGTGAGCCGCTCCCGACAGGCATCCCTCTGTGTCCTCTCGGTTCTTCTCTGTGTCCTCTGTGTTAAATGCGGTTTTTATGTTGATTTGATTAGCAATGATCCTCAGCCAACTTTGGCTGAACGACGCCGGTTTCCCGGCGCTGGAGCCAGTTAGCAGGTCTCCCCCTTTGGAAAAGGGGGAACAAGGGGGATTTATGACCGAAGGAAATCCGCCCCGCAGGAA
>CAMTUN010000003.1:0-40929 GCA_947084915.1 uncultured beta proteobacterium
CGAGGCGGCCATTACAAAAGGGCGAAAAGCTGCGCGACAAAATCGAGGAGCAGCTTGCTGCTCTCCAGAAGTTGCCGCTCCTCGTTCGTTCATTCTTCAAAGCTCCTTCTGTCGCCTATATTGGCGACTGCTGAGTAAACAGGTGGCAGCACACTCTGCGCGTATCGCCCATCCGCGTCTCGGACGGATAGGAGGCGGCGCATTCCGGCATTACGCGCGGACAGCGTGGATGAAAGTGGCACCCTGCCGGCGGATTGGCCGGAGAGGGCATGTCTCCCCTGAGAACAATCACGGGACGCCCGACGTCCCCTTCAATGCGGGGCACAGCGGATAGCAACGCTTCCGTGTACGGATGCCTGGGGTTGAGCAGGATTTCCTCCACCGTCCCCTGCTCGACGATACGGCCGAGGTACATCACCGCCACCTCGTGTGCAAGATGTTCCACCACGGCAATGTTGTGCGTGATGAAAAGATAGGCGAGTCCCAGGGAGGACTGCAGCTCCTTTAGCAGGTTGAGAATCTGTGCTTGCACGGAAACATCGAGGGCGCTGGTCGGCTCATCGCACACCAGCAGGCGGGGTTCGACCGCCAGCGCGCGGGCAATGGCGATGCGTTGCCGCTGCCCGCCGGAAAATTCATGCGGGTAGCGCCCGCGCATGCCGGCCGAGAGGCCGACTCGCTCCAGCATCTCATCGATCCGCTTGTCCCTCGACGCGGAAGCGGATGACTTGCCCAGAGCGGACATGCCCTCCTCGATGATGTCCCCCACCCGCATGCGCGGATCCAGCGAGCCGTAAGGATCCTGGAACACGATCTGCATGTCCGCCCGCAGTTTGCGCAGGCGAGCCGGCGGCAGGACAGTCAGTTCCTCACCACTGAAACGCACGCTGCCGCCGGTCGGACGCAGGAGTTGCAGGATAGCCTTGCCGACCGTCGTCTTGCCGCACCCCGATTCCCCCACCAGCGCAAGTGTGCGCCCCACAGTAAGCGTCAGAGAGACGCCGTCGACCGCTTTCACCTGCCCGGCGATGCGCTTGAAAACGCCCCTGCGTATCGGGAAATGCACTTTCAGGCCAACTGCTTCAAGCAACGGCACGCCGGAATGCGGTAATGAGGCATCACCCACGCCGTTGCGAAGTGGCGACAACGCTGCAGTGCCGCCCCCGCGCGAGGCCGCCGCCGGATCGAAAAGATGGCAGCGCACGGCATGGCCGTCGGACACCTCATGCCAGGCCGGTGCCTCTTCCCCGCAACGCGGCCAGGCACTCTGGCAGCGGTCGGCGAAGCGGCAGGCGGTGAAGATCGTTGTCAGCGGCGGAACGCTCCCGGGAATGGTATCCAGAGCGCTGCCACGTCGCTCCGGGCGGGGCAGCGCGGCGAAAAGCTTGCGCGAATAGGGATGGCACGGCGAAGCGAAAAATGCCTGCCGTGCGGCAACTTCGACCAGCTCGCCCGCATACATGACGCCAACTCGATGCGCCAGCTGCGAGACGATGCCCAGATCGTGGGTGATGAGCAGCATCCCCATGCCACGCTCCCGTTGCAACTGGCCGAGCAGTTCGAGCACCTGCGCCTGGATCGTGACATCGAGCGCAGTGGTCGGCTCATCGGCGATCAACAGGCCCGGATTGCCGGCCAGCGAAATGGCGATCATGACCCGCTGCTTCATCCCGCCCGAGAGCTGGAAGGGATACGCATCCAGTCGTTGTGCCGGATCCGGAATACCGACCGCCTCGACCAGTTCGAGTGCGCGCTTGCGCGTCGCGGCCCCTCTTAGCACGGTGTGCCGTTCCAGCACCTCGACAATCTGCTGGCCCACCGTGAGGACCGGATTGAGGCTGGTGGCCGGCTCCTGGAAGATCATCGCCATCTTGCGACCGCGCACGTCGCGCATGTCCGACTCGGACAGGTTCAACAGGTCGCGCCCGTCCAGCAGGACCCGGCCACCGACGATGGCGCCCGCATCGGGCAGCAGTCGCATCAGCGAGAGCGCCGTCATCGACTTGCCGCAGCCGGACTCGCCCAGCAGGGCAAAGGTTTCACCGGCATTGACGTCGAAGGAGACACCGTCCACTGCGCGAGCGACGCCTGAGACACCCGTCAGGGAAGTCCGCAGGGACTCGACTCTCAGCAAGGTCATGCCGTCTGCCCCTGCGTTGTAGTCACAATCTGCCTGCCCACCAGACGCGGATCGAAAGCATCGCGTACCGCGTCGGAGAACAGGTTAGCCGCCAGCACCAGGATGAACATGAAGACGAAGGCCGCCACCAGCGACCACCAGACGATCGGCTCGCGCGCCAGTTCCAGGCGTGCGGTATTGATCATGGTGCCGAAGCTGATGGTACTCGGATCGACACCGATGCCGATATAGGACAGCACTGCCTCGGCCAGCACCAGGCCGGAGAAATCCATCACGACGGCGATCAGCACGATGTGCATGACGTTGGGCAGGATATGCCGGCCCATGATGCGTGCGGACGAGGCACCGAAGGCCTGTGCCGCCTGCACATACTCCAGTTCGCGCAGCTTGAGGGTTTCCGCCCGCAACAGTCGGCACAAACCGGTCCAACTGGTCACGCCGAGGATGAAGCAGAGCGCCAGCAGGCGCGCATCGGCACGCTGCGCGGCGGTAGCGAACCAGTCCGGATGGGTGTCGATCACGACCTGCATCATCAGCACCGCAGCGGCGATGAGCAGCACGCCGGGAATGGAGTTCAGCGTCGTGTAAAGGTACTGAATGACATCGTCCACCCAGCCACCCAGGTATCCCGCCACAATGCCCAGCGCCACCGCGAAGGGCAGCATGGCCAGCGTGGTGATGGTGCCGATGACCAGGCCGGTGCGGATGCTCTTCAGGGTGAGATACAGCACGTCCTGGCCGACCTTGTCGGTACCGAATACGTGGTATCCGCCGGCCAGCGCCACGACCGGTCCGGTGAGCAGCAGCAGCCCCGCCATTGTGACGAGCACCGCGCTCCAGGCAAAACGGGTTTCGCCGCGCCAGACGCGGCGCCAGGCCGCCTGCCAGGGTATGCCCCAGTGCCGGGCGGCCGCCTGAACGGCAATTGCCGTGAAAGTCAGCCCCGCCAGGACGGCGAGCGCGAGGCCAAGCAGGGTCCTGGCAGCCACATCGCGGGCCCAATCCTCTCCAGGTTCCTTGAGATGCGCTCCGCCATGCTTGAGGCGCGGGAATACCCGCGCCTGCGTGCCATCCGGCATTTCCACGGTTTCCCTTGCATAAAGGTGGGTGGCCAGTGGTGCGGAATAGGTCTTCTCGGCGCCTGCTCTCAAGGGCAGCAAAAGCGCGTCCAGCGCACTGCGCACTTCCGTGCTGTAGCCATTGCTCGGCTTTCCGGCCACCGCTTCCAGACGCGGCCGATAGTGCAAGGAGTCGAGCAGCCCGACCAGGACAAAGGCTGCCAGCACTACCAGCGCGGCCATGCCGGCACGGCTCTCCCCGACCCGACGCCAGGATGACAACAGGTACTCGCGACGGCTGACATAGAAGCCGGCGCCTACCGCGCAGGCCATCAGCAGGAAGACGAGGGCATCGGTCCACAGGATGATCGGCATCACTGCAGCCTCACTCTCGGGTCGACCAGGGTGTAGGACAGGTCGGTCAGCAGCAGGCCGACGATGTAGAGCACCGACCCGATGAACACCATCGAGCGCACCACCGCGAAGTCCTGTGCGTTGATGGCATCGATGGTGTATGAGCCCAGGCCCGGAATGCCGAAGAAGGACTCGACGAGGAGCGATCCCATGAAGAGGAGCGGGATCACCACAACGACGCCGGTCAGGATGGGGATCATGGCGTTCTTCAACACATGGCGGAACAGCACCGTCAGTTCCGAGAGTCCCTTCGCGCGCGCCGTTCGCACGTAATCCTTGCCGATCTCCTCGAGGAAGATGGTGCGGTACCAGCGCGTGCTGCTGCCGATGCCGGCGACCACGCTGATCACCACCGGCAGGATCAGAAAGCGCGTCGCATCCAGCCCGCCGGCGTAGCCCGAGATCGGCACCAGATGCCATATCTTGCTCACCAGGTATTGCCCGCCGATGATGTAAAACAGACTGGAGATCGACATCATGGCGACGCAGGCCACCACGCCCCAGAAATCGAGATACGTGGCGCGAAAGAATGCCAGCATGAGCGCAAAGGAGACCGAAACGAACAGGCCGAGGAGGAATACCGGCAAGGCAATGGCCAGGCTCGGTCCCATGCGGGTCTTGATCTCATGTCCGATGTCGCGTCCGTCGTCGGCGCGGCCGAAATCGAAAACGAAGAGCTTCACGGATTTCTCGAAAAAAATGGTGTGGGTGATCTTGCCCACGCCCTCGGCGCCCTCGTTGTAAACCAGCGGTCTGTCGTAACCCCGTTCCGCTTTCCACTTCTGGATAGCCTCCGGCGTGACGCGCTTGATGCCGAGTTGCATGCGCGCCATGTCGTCCGGGGTGTTCACCACGAAGAACAGCGCAAAAGTCAGGAGGTTCACGCCGATCAGGATGGGAAGGGCGTACAGCAGACGTCGGATGATGTAGGCAATCATTGGCTGCGTCCCAAGGTGCGCTCCCGCCTGCGCCAACTCAGCACTGCCGGTGCCGCGCCGGCCACAAGGACGACGACAAGCAATCCGAGTGGCCACAGCACCGGCCGATTCCAGTCGGCTCGTAATCGTTCGCGCCGGGCGGCATCGATCTTCCGGTACTTGAGGCCGTTCCTTGCCATGTTATTGGGCTTGAGATTGGAGACCCAGTCGTGATGCAGGCTGTAGTCCTTGGGATGGAAGCCGAAGGACCAGGGCGCGTCCTCGCGCAGGATGACCAGCATGCGATCGATCAGAGCCTGCCGCACCGGACCATTCTCCATGTGCTTCACTTGCTGGAAGAGCCGGTCGTATTCCGGGTTGGCATAGTTTGCGGCATTCTCTCCCTGGGTTCCGGCACGGCTCTGCGGGCCGTGGAAGAGGAAGAGAAAGTTCTCTGGATCGGGATAGTCGGCGTTCCAGCCCCAGGCGAACATCTGCGCCGCACCCTTGCGCACCTTCTCCTGGAAGCGATTGTAGTCGGTACCGCGAACTTCCAACTGGATCGAAAGCTTGGCGAACTGCTTGCGGTACCAGTCAAGGCGCGGCTTGTCGCCCGGGCCGCGATCCGTGGTGTCGAGATAGAGCACCAGCGGCTGACCGCTCCTGGCGTCGCGTCCATCAGGGTAGCCCGCCTCGGCAAGCAGCTTTTTCGCAGTATCGAGGGACTTGCGATGCGGCGCGCCGTCTATCCAGTCATAAACAACCGGATTGATGCCGTCAGCGCCTGTCCTGAAACCGAAAATGCCTGGCGGAATCGGTCCCTGTCCCGGGATGCCACGGCCGTTGGCGAAGATGGAAATGAACTCTTCCCAATCGATCGCAATGGAAATCGCCTGGCGCAGTTTTTTCGCGCGCTCGCGTGCGGCAGCATCCGTCTGGCCGCCACCGACGACCGGATCGAGCCAGTTGAAGGCAAAATATCGCGTGGCGGTGCCGACCGAAGCCTCGAGCTTGATGCCCTTAGCCTTCATCTCCGGGGAAACGCTGGCTTCACCCTCCACCGAGATGCGCACCGCCTGATCGAAGCTGTCCGAGCTGATGCCGGAAAAATCATAGTAACCCTGCAAGAACTTGTTCCAGTATGGAATGCCTTCGCGTTCCCGGCTGAATACCACCTTGTCGATGAAAGGAATGCGCTTGCCGGCATCGGCGAGCAGACCGGCGGCCCGGTCGACCTCCTCCCCCTCTGCGGGATAAGCCTCACCACGGTAATTGGGATTCCGCTCCAGCACCATGCGAGCATTGGGGTTGTTCTCCATCAGCATGTAAGGACCGGTGCCGACCGGATACCAGTCGAGCGTCAGATTCTTCTCGGCCATGCCGGGCTGGGCGTAGAAACGATCGGCTTCGATCGGTACTGGTGCAAAAAAATTCATCGCCAGCCAGTAGGCAAACTGCGGATAGCGCCCCTTGACACGAATGCGATACCGATACCTGTCGATCAGTTCGACGCCAGCAAGCGGGACTTTAGACAGATCCAGCCATGCATTCTTATTGCCTGAAGCGGCCAGCGCCTTGTCCGCGGCCTTCAATGCCTCGGCGAACGCTTTCATGCCTACAATGTACTCGCTCATCAATCCGAAGACAGGGGAATGCAGACGTGGATGGGCAAGGCGCTTGATCTGATAGACGTAGTCCTCGGCGGTCAGTTCCCTTGTGCCGGTTTGGGAAAAATCACGCAGCGAATAGACCTTTTTCAGATCCTCCTGTGTGAGGCTGTGATAAAGCAATTTCCCATCGGCAGCTTGCGCAAAAGCGGGATGCGGCTGATAGAGAATGCCCGGCCGGATGCGAATTTCGTATAGTGTGTGCGTCACCTGCGGCGAATCCGCCGGTACGTCCCTGCCGGTGGCATCGACAGTGCGCTGCAACGGCATCGCCTCGGCTGCCAGCGGGATCAGGGTATAGGGCCGCTTCAGGTAGTGGTACTGTAATGGCGGCTCATAGATCTGCGCGTTGAACTCGGCCTCATCTTCGCTGTAGGACTGCACCGGATCGAGGTGCTTGGGCCGCTCGGTGAAGGCGCTGTAAAGGATGTTCCTGCCGCCATCCTGCGTCGGATAGGGATTGTTCCACTCCTGGCCGCAACCGCCGAGGATTGTGGCCAGGGCAAGCCAGGCAGGAATCGGGACATAGCGCATCGTGCGTGGAGTTTAGCGGATGAGCGAATTGGCGTCATCAGCGAGGCTCCGATATAATCAATCGGTTATTTTTGGGGAATTCGACGATGGGCTTTCTCGCTGGAAAACGCATCCTCATTACCGGCCTGCTTTCCAACCGCTCGATCGCTTATGGCATCGCCAAGGCCTGTCATCGCGAGGGCGCCGAACTGGCCTTTACCTACCAGAACGACCGTTTCAGGGAGCGTATCTCCAAGTTTGCCGATGAATTCGGCAGCAAGCTGATCTTTCTCTGCGACGTGGCGGAGGACGCGCAGATCGATGCGCTCTTCGCGGAACTCGGCAAGCACTGGGACGGCCTCGAAGGGCTGGTGCATTCCATCGCTTTTGCGCCGAGCGAGGCCATCGAGGGCGACTTCCTCGACGGCATCACGCGCGATGCCTTCCGTATCGCCCACGACGTTTCCTCCTTCAGTTTCCCGGCGCTTGCCAAGGCGGCGCGGCCGTTGCTACTAAAGGGGCGCAATCCCTCACTGCTGTGCCTGACCTACCTCGGCGCCGAGCGCACGCTGCCCAACTACAACACCATGGGCCTGGCCAAGGCCAGCCTCGAGGCCGGCACGCGTTATCTGGCCTTCTGCCTCGGTCCGCAGGGCATCCGCGCCAATGCCATCTCGGCCGGCCCGATCAAGACGCTGGCCGCGTCCGGTATCGGCAATTTTTCCAAGCTGCTCGCCTACAATGCGCACCATGCGCCACTGCGGCGCAACGTGACTATCGAGGAAGTCGGCAATGCCGCTGCCTTCATGCTTTCAGATCTAGCCAGTGGCATCACCGGCGAAATCCTCTACGTGGATGGCGGCCTCAACACCACGGCGTTGGGCAACGCCGAACCCCTGCCGTAATCCGTCAGGCCGAAAGCAAAACGGGCTGCCGCGGCAGCCCGTTTTGCTCAGAAATGCTACGAACAGCGCAAGCGCCTATTCGTTATCCCTCTTTGCCAAGGATGCCTTGTCGATCTTCACCTCATAGCGCTGGCGTAATGCGGCCAGGTAAGCGTTGAAGTCCTCGGTACCGGCAAGTTGCATTAACTGCGAGCGCAGTGCTCGGGCACGCGGATCGCCCTCACCTTTCGTAGTACCGGCACTGACCTGAGAAATACGGAATAGCGCGTACGCTCCATTCGGCAACAGCGTGCCGGCATAGGCGGGCAACTTGTGCGCAGACGCCTTGAATATGACACGCTGCGCTTCCGGCGCCAATCCACGCATCGGCTGACGCACGACAGTCTGTATCTGCCCCCAGTTGAGCGCAATCGCCTCGCCCTTGTTCAGCCGGGCCAGTTTTTCTTCACCATCCTTCTGCGCCAGGCGCGCGGTTTCCTCTGCATTCAGCTTCTTCTCGATCTCTGCCTGGACCGATTCCAGGGTGCGCAACTCGGCCGGACGCAGTTCCAGAACACGCGCAGAAACCAGGGTGTTCGGCGCAACTTCGACAGCTTCGGTGTTGCGCTTGTTCTTCAGGGCGTCGTCGGAGAACAGAGCCGAGAAAAGCTTCTCGTTGCCTGCGAGTGGGCCGGCCGCGACGCGATTGACCTGGTCGAAGAAGCCGGTCTGCTGGACCGGCAGCTTGAACTTCTCTGCGGCCGGTTTCAGGCTGTCGGCCTGCTCATACACGGTATTGGAAAACGCCTCAGCCGTCTCGGCAAACTTCTTGCCGGCCATCTGGGCCTTGAGTTCGGCGGCGATGGACTCACGTGCCTCTTCAAGACTGCGCACCTTGCCGGATTTGATGCCTGTGAGTCGAATGATGTGGAAGCCGAACTCGCTGCGCACCACATCGCTTAACTGGTTCTCCTTCAGCGAGAACACGGCATCCTCGAAGGGCTTGACCATGGCGCCACGGGAGAAGAAGCCGAGATCGCCGCCTTTCTGAGTCGATCCCGGGTCCTGAGAATGCTCCTTGGCGAGCTTGGCAAAGTCTCCGGGGTTCTTCTTCAACTGCTGGAGAATCATATCGCTCTTGGCCTGCGCCGCTTTCTGCTCGGCTTCGGGCGCATCCATCGGCGCCAGAATGAGAATATGACTGGCGCGGCGTTCTTCCTGCGTGGCGTATCCCTGTGCGTTCTTTTCGTAGGCGCTCTTGATCTCGTCTTCCCCAACAGCAATCTGCTGCGCAAATATTTCCCGGCTCAGTACGACATATTCGGCACGGATCCGCTGCGGGATCTCGAATTGCTTGTGGTTTCTCTCGTAGTATTCCTTGACGGCTTCGGCAGATATCCTGACTTGTGCGGCATGCTGTTCAGGACGGATCAATGCCTCGCTCACCTGTCGTTCCTCGAGCTGAATGGCAATCACCTGCTCGGCCGCGGCATTTGAAACAACGGCGGTATCGGACACCGCCTGCACCAGTTGCTGCAGCGTAATATCCTGGCGCAGCTTGGCCTCGAAACCGGTCTGCGTCAGCCCTTGGGTACGCAGGGCCTGTTCGTAGCGGCGCTTGGAAAATTTTCCGTCTTCCTGAAGGGCCGGAATCGAACCGATCACCTCAATCAGCTGTGCGTCGCTGGCCGTGAGGCCTGATTTCGCAGCGTGAATCAACAGCAGGCGCTGGGTCACCAGCGAGTCGAGCATGGCCTGGCGCGCTTCCGGCGTTTCCAACATGGCCGGATTGAACTCGCGTCCGTACTGGCCTCTCAAGCGCTCCTGCTGGTCGCGTAGCGCCTGAGAAAAATCCTGACGGGAAATAGGACTGCCGCCGACGCTGGCCAGATCAGCGCCACGGCCACCGCCAAAATAGGAGTCCACGCCCCACAGGGCAAACGGTACCGTGATCAGGACGAGTAAGACCTGGACAAACCTTTTGTTATTGCGAACCGCGTCAAACATGCTCGGCCACCGCTCCCAAAGGCAAGGAAGATAGTAAAAAAGGCGAACTCACGTTCGCCTTTTCTTGATGTTGGCGGAGTGGACGGGGCTCGAACCCGCGACCCCCGGCGTGACAGGCCGGTATTCTAACCAACTGAACTACCACTCCAGAATCCCGCTTTTCGCCAGAATCGTCACCGGTCCTGGCTGGTGGGTGCTGACGGGATCGAACCGCCGACATTCGCCGTGTAAAGGCGACGCTCTACCATCTGAGCTAAGCACCCGCTTGCATCACTGTCCGCACCACGCACCAGCACAGGCGGCACAGCAAAAGCGCGCTAGTTTACCGCATCTTTCAGCGCTTTTCCAGCACGAAACTTCGGTACGCGCGCCGCCTTGATCCTGATGGTCGCACCGGTACGCGGGTTGCGGCCGCTGCGCGCTGCGCGCTTGCCGACGTAAAACGTGCCAAATCCGACCAGCGTCACCATGCCGCCCTTTTTCAGGGAAGTTCTGATCGCGCCGACAGTGGCATCCAGCGCCCGGCCGGCGGCCGCTTTGGAGATATCGGCCGACTTGGCGATCTGATCAATGAGTTCTGACTTGTTCACAAAAGCCCCCTCTTGCTTTGGATTAATGAATGACGGACAACGAAGGACGAATGTTCTTTATAGCAAGACAAAAAACCCTGTGTCAAGGAACTTTCAAGAAGATCTGTGAAGAATTTCAGAGAGGAATAGCGCACATGCCGTGCCGCTTGTGCATGGCAAGGCATGTGCGCAACTCGGACGTTTCAGTGCGTGATCAGATTGGCAGCGGGTGTCTCGCCCGCCGCCACGGCAGCCACTTCGGCCGACTCGGGCGATGGTTCAGGCTTGCGCTCGAGCGCGAGTTCCAGCACCTGGTCGATCCATTTCACCGGAATAATTTCCAGCGTGTTCTTGATGTTCTCCGGGATGTCGACCAGATCCTTGACGTTTTCCTCTGGGATCAGCGCGGTGTGAATGCCGCCTCGAACGGCGGCAAGCAGCTTCTCTTTCAGTCCGCCGATCGGCAGCACCTCGCCGCGCAGCGTGATTTCACCGGTCATGGCGACATCGGCGCGCACGGGAATGCCCGTCAGGACCGACACCAGCGCGGTGGAGATGGCAATGCCGGCACTGGGTCCGTCCTTCGGCGTCGCACCTTCCGGCAGGTGGATGTGGATGTCGCTCTTCTGGTAGAAGTCCTCGGAGATGCCAAGCGTTTTGGAACGCTTGCGCACCACAGAAAGCGCCGCCTGGATAGATTCCTGCATCACCTCGCCCAGCTTGCCGGTGGTCATGGTCTTGCCCTTGCCTGGCAGCACAACCGCTTCGATGGTGAGCAGTTCGCCACCGACCTCGGTCCACGCCAGACCAGTAACCTGGCCGATCTGATTCTCCTTTTCCGCCATGCCGTAGGAGTACTTTCGCACGCCGAGATACTTGTCAAGATTGCGCGCGTTCACCACGGTCTTGCTGTGGCGCTTCTTCAGCACCAGGGCCTTTACCACCTTACGGCAGATCTTTGAGATCTCGCGCTCCATGCTGCGAACGCCCGCCTCCCGAGTGTAGTAGCGCACAATGTCGCGCAACGCGTCCTCGGTGACCGACAACTCTTCCTTCTTCACGCCATTGTTCTTCAACTGCTTGGGCAGTAGATAGCGCTGGGCAATGTTGACCTTCTCGTCCTCGGTATATCCCGAGAGGCGGATCACCTCCATGCGGTCTAACAGCGGCGCCGGAATGTTCAGGGTGTTGGCCGTGGCGACGAACATCACGTCGGACAGGTCATATTCAACTTCGACGTAGTGATCGACGAAGGTGGAGTTCTGCTCCGGATCGAGCACCTCCAGCAGGGCTGAACTCGGATCGCCGCGGAAGTCCTGCCCCATCTTGTCGACCTCGTCGAGCAGGAAGAGCGGATTCTTCACGCCTACCTTGGTCATATTCTGCAGGATCTTGCCGGGCATGGACCCGATATAGGTGCGACGGTGGCCGCGTATCTCCGCCTCGTCTCGTACGCCGCCGACGGACATGCGCACGAACTTGCGATTGGTTGCGCGGGCGATCGACTGGCCGAGCGAAGTCTTGCCCACACCGGGCGGGCCGACCAGGCAGAGAATTGGCGCCTTCAGCTTTTCTACCCGCTGCTGCACAGCCAGGTATTCGATGATGCGTTCCTTGACCTTATCCAGGCCGTAGTGATCCTTCTCCAGCACCTTCTCGGCAACGGAGAGGTCCTTGCTGATGCGGCTCTTCTTTTTCCAGGGCAGGTTGGTCAGCGTTTCAATGAAGTTGCGCACCACTGTCGCCTCGGCCGACATGGGCGACATCAGACGCAGCTTTTTCAACTCGGACAGCGCCTTGCCCTGCCCTTCCTTGCTCATACCGGCGGCCTTGATCTTCTTCTCAATTTCGTCGAGATCTGCACCTTCCTCGCCCTCGCCGAGCTCCTTCTGGATGGCCTTGACCTGCTCGTTCAGGTAGTACTCGCGCTGGCTCTTTTCCATCTGGCGCTTGACGCGGCCGCGGATGCGCTTTTCCACCTGCAGGATGTCGAGCTCAGTCTCCAACTGGGATAGCAGTTTTTCCAGCCGGCCGCCGACATCGAATATCTCAAGGATCTCCTGCTTCTGCTCGAGCTTGAGCGGCAGGTGAGCCGCGATGGTATCGGCCAACCGCCCGGCTTCCTCGATACCCGCCAGGGAAGTGAGTATCTCCGGCGGAATTTTCTTGTTCAGTTTCACGTACTGGTCGAACTGCGCGATGATGGCCCGGCGCATTGCCTCGACTTCATGCGTCGCATGCTCGTCGGCCGGAAGCGGCATGACCGCAGCGGAGAACATTGCACGCTGGTCCGTAATGCGCTCAATACGCGCCCTTTGGCCGCCTTCGACCAGGACTTTCACCGTGCCGTCCGGCAATTTGAGCATCTGCAGGATGTTGGCGATGCAGCCGATTTCGTACATGTCCTCGGCGCCAGGTTCATCCTTGGCGGCGGACTTCTGTGCCACGAGCACAATGTGCTTGCCCGCCTCCATGGCGGTTTCCAGCGCCTTGATCGATTTTGGGCGTCCGACGAACAGCGGGATCACCATGTGGGGGAATACCACCACGTCTCGCAGGGGCAGCAGCGGGAGTTCAATTCGTTCTGTAGGGAGGTCAAGCGCGCTTGACATGATTGTTATCCTTTGTAGAGACAGCCGTTAAACTTATATTGGGGTCAACGGCAAGAAATTCAAGAAGTACAGCGACGGCCCGAAAACTCAATTAGGCCACAAGAAAACAATCAGTTGGAGCTGGCCACCTTGGGCTGGTCGGCGTAGATCAGGATCGGCTTGGAGGAACCCTCGATCATGCCCTCGTCGACCACAACCTTGGTGACATTATCCATGTTGGGAAGTTCATACATGGTGTCGAGCAGGACGGACTCGAGGATGGAGCGCAGGCCGCGGGCCCCGGTCTTGCGCTTGAGCGCCCTGCGGGCGATGGCCTGCAGCGCCTGAGGACGGACTTCGAGTTCGGCGCCTTCCATGGCAAAGAGCTTCTGATATTGCTTGATAAGGGCATTCTTCGGCTCGACGAGAATCTCCATTAGCGCCGTCTCGTCCAGTTCGTGCAGTGTGGCCACGACCGGCAGGCGACCGACGAACTCCGGAATCAGACCGAATTTGATAAGGTCTTCCGGCTCGATCTTGCGCAGAGCCTCGGCGGCATCCTTGCTGTCACGGCTTTTTACTTCTGCGCCGAAGCCGATGCCCGCCTGCTCGGTGCGATTACGGATGACCTTGTCCAGTCCGTCGAAGGCGCCGCCGCAGACAAAGAGGATGTTGGTGGTGTCCACCTGGACGAAATCCTGATTCGGGTGCTTGCGTCCGCCTTGCGGGGGCACCGAGGCGATGGTGCCCTCGATCAGTTTGAGCAGCGCCTGCTGCACGCCCTCGCCCGACACGTCGCGGGTAATGGACGGGTTGTCACTCTTGCGCGAAATCTTGTCTATCTCGTCAATATAGACAATGCCCTGCTGTGCCTTCTCGACCTCGTAGTCACATTTTTGCAGCAGCTTCTGGATGATGTTCTCGACGTCCTCGCCAACATAGCCGGCCTCGGTCAGGGTCGTCGCATCGGCCATCACGAAAGGCACGTTGAGAAGGCGCGCCAGCGTCTGCGCCAGAAGCGTCTTGCCGGAACCGGTCGGACCGATAAGCAGGATGTTGCTCTTGGCCAGCTCAATATCTTCGCTCTTCGAGAGGTGCTTGAGTCGCTTGTAGTGGTTGTAGACGGCGACGGAAAGGATGCGCTTGGCCGGATCCTGGCCGATGACATACTGGTCGAGGATGGCGCAGATATCCTTCGGCGTCGGCAGGTCGCCCTTGGTGCCCTTGGCACCATGATCGGCGGCAATCTCGTCGCGAATGATATCGTTGCACAGCTCGATGCATTCGTCGCAGATGAAAACGGACGGCCCGGCGATGAGCTTCCGCACCTCATGCTGGCTCTTGCCGCAGAAGGAACAGTAAAGGAGCTTCTCGCCAGGGGTCTTCTTGTCCGTCATCTCTGTCTCCGAATTCCTACGCCACGCTCAGTGGCCGCCCGGCCGCGCGCCGAAGGAAATACCCTTGGGGTGCCCGAAGAACGCTGAGCGCCCCCTCGGAGGGCAGCGAAAGAAGTGAGCGTGGGGGCCCGTTCATCTTATGCCATGGATTCCGCGCGGGTCGTCATCACTTTGTCCACCAGTCCGTACTCGACCGCCTCGGCCCCCGACAGGAAGTTGTCGCGGTCGGTATCGCGCTCGATGCGCTCGATCGGCTGGCCGGTATGCTTCGCCATGATTTCGTTCAAGCGGGCGCGCAAGTAGAGAATTTCCTTGGCGTGGATCTCGATATCGGAGGCCTGTCCCTGGAAGCCGCCCATCGGTTGGTGGATCATCACACGCGAATTGGGCAGGCAGAAGCGCTTGCCCTGAGCGCCGGCCGTCAGCAGGAAAGAACCCATGCTCGCCGCCTGACCGACGCACAACGTAGACACATCCGGCTTGATGAATTGCATGGTGTCGTAGATGGCCAGGCCGGCCGAAACCGAACCGCCCGGCGAGTTGATGTAAAAGTAGATGTCCTTGTCGGGGTTTTCCGACTCGAGGAACAGCAACTGGGCGACGATCACGTTGGCCGTGGCGTCGTTCACCGGACCGACGAGGAAGACGACTCGCTCCTTGAGCAGGCGCGAATAGATGTCGTAGGCGCGTTCGCCGCGCCCACTCTGTTCGATCACCATGGGGATCAGACCCAGGCCCTGGGGATCCCATTGATCTTGCTGCGAGTGCCCGTTGCCGTAAATCATCTTGCGTCCGCTCCCTCTCCCCCAACCCCTCTCCCCGCGGGAGAGGGGAGCTTCGTGATCGCTGCGCGATTATCTCGCATGGGCATCATGCCGCATTTCCCATCAGTTCGTCAAAAGAGGTCGCCTTGTCGGTGGTCTGCGCATTGGCCACCACCCAATCAACCACATTCTCCTCGATCGCCAGCGCCTCGATCTGCGCCATGCGCTGCGGCTGGGAGTAATACCAGCGCACCACTTCCTCCGGCTGCTCGTACGACTGCGCCTGCTCGTCGATCAGCGCGCGCACCTGTTCCGGCTTGGCGTGCAGGGCATGCGCCTGCACAACTTCGGCAATGATCAGGCCCAGCTTGACCCGGCGCTCGGCCTGGGTGGTGAACCACCCGGCATCCACAGGCATGTTCTTGATATCTACGCCCCGATTCGTCAAATCCTGACGGGCTGCTTCAGCCATTGACGCGGATTCCTGCTCGATCAACACCTTGGGAACTTCCAGCGGATTGGCGTCAAGCAGGGCCTGCATGGCTTGTTCCTTGATGCGGGCCTTGGTGCGTTTCTTCAATTCGTTTTCCAGATTGGAACGAATCTCGGCGTGCATTTTCGCCACGTCGCCGTCCTCTATACCCAGGGACTTGGCAAACTCCGCGTCCACCGCCGGCAGCTGGGGCGCCTCGACACCCTTGACCGTCACATCGAAACTGACCTGTTTGCCGGCCAGCTCACTCACCTGGTAGTCAGTCGGGAAGGTCAGATCGAAGGTCCCGCTCTCGCCCGTCTTGAGGCCGACAATGCCGTTCTCGAAATCCGGCAGCATGCGACCCTCGCCCAGCACGACGGGGTAATCCGTCGCCTGACCACCCTGGAACACTTCGCCGTTCAGTTTCCCGGTGAAATCGATGACGACGCGATCGCTCTTGGCCGCGGCCCGCTCGGCAGACGTGAAAGTGGTGCGCTGCTTGCGCAACACCTCCAGCGTCTTGTCCACTTCCGCTTCGCCCACTTCGATCTGCGGGCGCTCGATGCTCTTGTCGGCGACGCCGTTCAGTTTCACTTCCGGGTAAACCTCGAATATCGCGGAGAACACCAGTTTCGAGGCGTCGCCGCCCTCTTTCGGCTCGATGCGCGGATAACCTGCCACGCGCAGGTTCTGCTCGCGCACAGCGACGCTGAAGGCCTTTTCGACTGCTTCGCCGATGGCCTCGGAACGGGCCTGCGGGCCATATTGCTGTTCCACCATCTTGAACGGCACCTTGCCGGGGCGGAAGCCGGGCACCTTCGCGGTGCGCGCCTTATTCTTCAAGCGCTGCTCGACGTCTTTATTGATTTCGGCCATGTGCACCGTCATGTCAATGCGGCGCTCAAGGGGACTTGCGTCCAAGGGGCTTGCGGGTTGAGGGTTGGTCTGCATGAAAAATCCTAGATTGAATCAGTTGATTGTGCGGGGCGGTCAGCCGTCTGGTGCGAAGGGCGGGACTTGAACCCGCACGCCTCGCGGCGCTGGAACCTAAATCCAGTGCGTCTGCCAATTCCGCCACCTTCGCGCGCCGTCATTCTACCCTATACTGACGGCCCCGGTAGCAGGCGCAAGTGCCCGTCCAGTCAAGATTATTCCATGTCCATCGACCACTACGAGAACTTCCCCGTCGCCTCCTGGCTGCTGCCCGCCCGCCTGCGCGAACCGGTCATGGCGATCTACGGCTTTGCCCGCAGTGCCGACGACATCGCGGATGAAGGCAAACTGACCGATGCGGAGCGACTGAGCGGCCTCAACCGCTTCCGCGCCGAACTGGATGCCATCGAATCGGGCGGTCACACGCAGGACCCGATTTTCCTGCGCCTGCGGCCAGCCATCGCGGAACACCAACTGCCGCTGTCGCTGTTTCGCGACCTGCTCGATGCCTTCGGCCTGGATGTGGTGAAAAAGCGCTATGCCGATTTCGATGAACTGATGGGCTACTGCCGCCGCTCGGCCGATCCGGTCGGCCGCCTGCTGCTGCGTCTTTATCGCGCCGAGACCGCGCAAAATCTTGCCTGGTCGGATGCCATCTGCAGCAGCCTGCAACTCATCAACCACTGGCAGGACGTAGCGGTCGACTGGCAGAAAGGACGCGTGTATCTGCCGCAGGATGAACTGGCGCGATTCGGCATCACGGAAAGCCAGATCGCCGAGGGCCGCTGGAACGCCGCCTGGGCCGCCATGATGGACTTCCAGATCGACCGCGCCCGCAGCCTGATGGCCTCCGGCAGCGACCTGGTGCATGCACTGCCCGGGCGCATCGGCTTCGAACTGCGCCTCATCGTCGCCAGCGGCTTCCGCATGCTGGACAAGCTGCAGCGCGTACGCGGCGACGTCTTCCGCCGACGGCCGGTCATTGCCAAGCGCGACTGGCCGGCGATACTGCTGCATGCTACCTTTGGCTGATCGCATGCGCCCCGATGAATACTGCCAGCGCAAGGCAGCACAGAGCGGCTCCAGTTTCTACTACAGCTTCCTCTTCCTGTCGCCTGAGCGCCGCCGCGCCATCACCGCCCTCTACGCCTTCTGCCGCGAGGTGGATGACGTCGTCGACGAATGTTCCGACCCGCAGGTGGCGCGCGCCAAGCTGGCCTGGTGGCGCGCAGAACTCGTCGGCACCTTTCAGGGCAAGCCGACTCATCCCGTGACGCAGTCGCTTGCCGAAGCCGCGCGCGCTTTCAACCTGCCTCAGGAACTCCTCATGGAGATCATCGACGGCATGGAGATGGATCTGGCGCAGACCCGCTACCCCGATTTCAAGGCACTGCACCTCTACTGCTACCGCGTCGCCAGCGTCGTCGGCCTGCTGGCCGCCGAGATATTCGGCTACCAGGACCGGCGCACGCTGAAGTACGCCCATGATCTGGGCCTCGCCTTCCAACTCACCAACATCATCCGCGACGTGGGCGAGGACGCCCGCCGCGGACGCATCTATCTGCCCGCCGACGAACTCGAGCGCTTCGGCGTTCCGGCCGATGACGTACTCCATGCACGCTACTCGGACGGCTTTCGCAATCTCATGGCGTTCCAGGTCGAGCGCGCGGAGCAACTCTACGAACAGGCCTTCACCCAATTGCCGGTGCTGGACAGGCGCGCACAACGCCCCGGGCTGGTCATGGCGGCGATCTACCGCACCCTGCTGCGCGAGATCCGCCGCGACGGTTGCCGCGTACTCGACCGGCGCATGACGCTGACACCGATCCGCAAGCTGTGGATCGCGTGGCGAACCTGGTCCAAAGGCTGAGGACGCGACGACATGCGCATCGCGATCATCGGCGCCGGCTATGCCGGCATGGCGGCCGCCACGGAACTGGCGGCGCGTGGCATCCCGGCAACGGTATTCGAGACTTCACGCACCTTGGGCGGCCGCGCCCGACGGGTCGAGGCGCACGGCTTTCCGCTCGACAACGGCCAGCACATCCTGGTCGGCGCCTATGTCGAACTGCTTCGCCTGATGCGGCTCATCGGCGCGGATCCGGATACCCTGCTCGCGCGCAAACCGCTCAGCCTGGTCTTTCCCGGCCGCATGCACCTCGCCGCGCCGCGCCTGCCCGCGCCGCTGCATCTGGCAATCGCCCTGCTCACCGCGCGCGGCCTGTCCATCGGTGGCCGCCTTGCCGCGATACGTTTCATGCGGCACATGAAACAGACCGACTTCCGCCTTGATCTTGACATCACCTTCGCCGAACTGATGGCGCGGCACGGCCAGCATGAGTCGGTGATTCGGTATCTGTGGGAACCCCTGTGCATCTCGGCACTCAATACGCCTACGCAGGAAGCCTCCGCCCAGGTGTTTCTCAACGTTCTGCGCGACAGCCTCGCGGCGGCGCGCGAGGCCAGCGACCTGCTGCTGCCGCAAACGGATCTCTCCGCCCTCTTTCCCGAACCCGCCGAGCGCTATGTCCAAAGCCGTGGCGGCGAGGTGCTGCGCGGCGTATCGATCCGGTCCATCGACTGGACGCCCTACGGCTTCCATCTCGATGGCGATGCCTCCGCGCGCAGCTACACCCATGTCATCGCTGCGGTGGCGCCCTATCATCTCGGGCGCCTGGTGGCGAAGCTGCCGCGCCTGCAGCCGGTGCTGGAAGATGTTGAACGGTTTTCCTACGAGCCGATCCTGACGGTCTACCTCGGCTACCCGCAGCCGGTGAAACTGCCCGGCCACATGGTCGGCGTCGGCGGCACGGCACACTTCCTGTTCCAGCACACCGACAACATCCTCGCCGCCGTGACCAGCGCCAGCGGCGCGCACCTCGACCTTCCGCTCGAAATGCTCGTCGAACGCATTCACGCGGAGGTCGTGGAAATCGTCGGTGAAACATCCCGTCCCGCCTGGACACAGGTGATCGTCGAGAAGCGCGCCACCTTCGCCTGCCGGCCCGGCGTGCGGCGGCCGACCTGCGAAACGCCGCTGGCGAACTTCTTTCTCTGTGGGGATTACGTCGCCTCGGATTACCCGGCGACGCTGGAGGCCGCCGTGCGCAGTGGTATCGCCTGCGCCAAACTGATCGCTGCGTAGGTCGGGCTTTAGCCCGACTTCGGCCGCTGTCGTCGGGCTGAAGCCCGACCTACAACAATCTACGCGAGCTTTCCGCCGTCCAGCTTGAGCACGCGCCCGCAGCGCCGGGCGATCGCCTCGTCGTGCGTCACCAGCACCAGCGTCGTGCCCTGCTCCGAGTTCATGGCGAACATCAGGTCGATGATGTCGGCGCCGGTGGCGGCATCGAGGTTGCCGGTCGGTTCATCGGCCAGCAGAAGACCCGGCCTGACCGCGAACGCACGCGCGATGGCGACGCGCTGCTGCTCACCGCCGGAAAGATGCTTGGGGTAATGCCCGAGACGCTGCGACAGTCCGACCCGCGCCAGCATCTGCTGGGCATCTGAGCGCGCGTTGCTGCGCCCGGCCAGTTCCAGCGGCAGCATGACGTTCTCCAGCGCGGTCAGGGCCGGCAGCAGTTGAAAGGACTGGAAGACAAAGCCCAGCATGCCGCCACGCAGCGCCGCGCGGCCGTCTTCGTCCAGGACGAACAGATCGCGGCCATCGAGCAGCACGCGGCCCTGCGACGGAACATCCAGGCCGGCCAGCAGTCCAAGCAGCGTCGACTTGCCCGAGCCGGAAGCGCCGACGATGGCCACCGCCTCGCCGGCCATGACCCGAAAGGAAATCTCGTGCAGAATCACCAGCCGGCCGTCGCCACTGGGCACTTCCTTGCCGAGGGCGTCGGCTTCGACCATGGTTAGCGGGGCATCAATGCTCAAGTTCATCTCTACGGGATTCTTTCTGCTGTTTTCATTTGCCGCACAGGCGGCGGGGAACATCCTCATCGTCGGCGACAGCCTGTCGGCGGGCTACGGCCTGGGGCCGAACCAGTCCTGGCCGTCACTGCTCGCCCAGCGCCTGCGCGAACAGCGGCTGGATTATAGCGTCGTCAATGCCAGCATCAGCGGCGACACCACCTCGGGCGGCCGCAGCCGCATCGGCGCCGCGCTCGATCAGGCACGCCCGGCAGTGGTGATCATCGCGCTGGGCGGCAACGACGGTCTGCGCGGCCTGCCGATCGCCGTCATGCGCGACAACCTGAATGCCATGCTGGGCGCCGCCCGTGCGCGCAAGGCGTACATCGTGCTCGTCGGCATGCGGCTGCCGCCGAATTATGGCATCGACTACACGCGGGAATTCGAGCAAAGCTATGCCGACCTGGCGCGCAAGCACAAGGCCGCGCTGGTGCCCTTCCTGCTCGAGGGATTGGCGGACAAGCGCGAAGCTTTCCAGCCGGACGGCATCCATCCCGTGGCCGAAGCCCAACCGATGATTCTCGACAACGTCTGGAAAGTCCTGAGGGGGCAACTCAGATAATCCATCAGGACGCGGGATGATGGCGAGTCGGCTTGTAGGAGCCAGCTTGCTGGCGATCAGGCCGCAGAATCACCCGGCGGCAGAATCGCCAGCAAGCTGGCTCCTACATAATCAGCAGCCGCGCCGGCCCCGCTTCCAGGCGACCGATGCAAGCAGCTTCGATAAAATCCGCGCCGTGCAACTCGGCCAGCACGTCCTGCTCCGACTCGGGCGCGCAGGCGACGAGCAGTCCGCCGCTGGTCTGCGGATCGGTAAGAAGTTTTTGCTGCCAGTCAGGCGCGCCGGCCGGGAACGCGACATCCTCACCGTAGCCGCTCCAGTTGCGCGTCGACGCTCCGGTGGAGATGCCTTCCCGGACGAAACCGGTTGCTTCGGGAATCAGAGGCAGATCGGCAAAGCGCACGGTGGCGGAAAGCCGCGAGCCGCGGCAGATCTCCAGCAGGTGACCGGCCAGTCCGAAGCCGGTGACATCCGTCAGCGCATGCACGCCGTCCATCTCGGACAGCCGCGTGCCGGGCGTGTTGAGCTGAGTCGTGTGGCGCAGCATCGTGGCGTAGCCCTCCGGCGTCAGCACACCCTTTTTCAATGCGGCGGAGAGGATGCCGATGCCGAGCGGCTTGCCGAGGATCAGCACGTCGCCGGCCCGGGCGCCGCTGTTGCGCTTGACGCGCTTCGGATGCACCAGTCCCAGCGCCACCAGTCCGTAGATCGGCTCCAGCACGTCGATGGAATGGCCGCCGGCGATGGGAATGCCCGCCTCGGCGCAGACCGATTCGCCGCCGGCGAGAATGCTGCGGATCACCTCCATGGGCAGCTTGTCGAGCGGCATGCCCACCACCGCCAGCGCCATGATCGGCCTGGCGCCCATGGCGTAAATATCGGAGATGGCGTTGGTCGCCGCGATGCGGCCGAAATCGTAGGGATCGTCGACGATGGGCGTGAAGAAATCCGTCGTCGCCACCAGCGCCTGCTCGTCGTTGAGCTGGTAGACCGCCGCGTCGTCGCTGGATTCTGTGCCGACGATGAGTTCCTTCGGCATGGTGCGCAGCGGCGTGCCGGCGAGCAGTTCGGTCAGTACAGCCGGCGCGATTTTGCAGCCGCAGCCGCCACCGTGAGAGAATTGAGTCAGTTTGATGGACATGAAATAGAATGAAATCGACAGGCATTGCCAACGTAACACAGGCGGGCGAATTTGACGAGATCATCGACGTGCGCTCGCCCGCCGAGTTCGCCGATGACCACATGCCCGGCGCGGTCAATTGCCCGGTGCTCTCCAACGAGGAACGCGCCCGCGTCGGCACGCTCTACAAGCAGGACTCGCCCTTCGCCGCCAAGAAGCTCGGCGCGGCGCTGGTCGCCAGAAATATCGCCGAGCATATCGAGACGCGCTTCCTCGACAAGCCGCGCGAATGGAAACCCCTCGTCTATTGCTGGCGCGGCGGCAAGCGCAGCGGCGCCATGGCGCACGTGCTGCGCCAGATTGGCTGGCATGCCTGCACGCTGGAGGGCGGCTACAAGTCCTACCGCCGCCACGTCGTCGCCGAACTGACGGAATTGCCGCAACGGTTCTCCTATCGCGTCGTCACCGGCGCCACCGGCAGCGGCAAGAGCCGCCTGCTCGAAGCCCTCGCCGCGCAAGGCGCGCAAGTGCTCGACCTGGAAGCCCTGGCCGCGCACAAAGGCTCGGTGCTGGGCGGCCTGCCCGATGAGGCGCAACCTTCGCAAAAGATGTTCGAGAGCCATCTCCTCGCCGTGCTGCAGCGGCTGACTTTCGACAGGCCGGTTTACATCGAGGCGGAAAGCCGCAAGATCGGCGCGCTGCAGGTGCCCGACGTGCTGCTGGAGACCATGCGCGCCAGCCCCTGCCTGCGCATCGAGGCCACTGACGCCGCCCGCGTCGCCTTCCTCATCGGCGACTACGACTACTTCCTCGCCGACCCGGCGAGCCTGAAGGAAAAACTCGACTGCCTGCGCGAACTGCAAAGCAGCGAAACCCTGACGCGCTGGAATGCGCAGATCGACGCGAGCGACTGGCCGGCGCTGGTGGGGGAACTGCTGGAACTTCACTACGATCCGCTCTATCGCCGTTCGCAGGGCAGGAACTACGCGAACTTCGCCGGCGCGCCGCGCTTCGAAACCGGCGATCTGTCGCCGGCCGGCCTGGAAAAACTGGCGCGGGAAATACGCGCTACATCTGCCTGAACAGATGCGCGTAGGCGCGGCTGACGACGAGTTGCTCCTGTCTGTCGCGCACGCCAAGGTGCACCCGGCCGCTCTCGTCGTGTCGGGCGGCGGTGATGAAACTCACGTTCACGAGGGTGCCGCGATGCACCTGCCAGAACACCTCCGGATCGAGCTGGCCAGCGAGATCCCTGATCGGCGTGCGGATGAGCAGTTCGCCCGTCGCCGTCACCACGCTGGTGTACTTGTCCGCCGCCTGGAAATAGAGCACGTCCGCGGTCGGCGCCAGCCGCACGCTGTCACCCACCGAGGCGCGTATCCACTTCAGCCAGGCCGGCCGCGCCGTGTCGCCGGGACTGACTTTCCCCAGCACCTCGGCAATCGCCGCCGCCAGCCGGCCTCGCTCCGAGGCGGACGGCTCGCCCAGCGCGCGCTGCAGCCGCTCCACGGTCTTCACCAGCCGTGCATCCTCCGCCGGCTTCAGCACGTAATCGACCGCTGCCCGCTCGAAGGCTTCCACCGCATACTGATCGTAGGCCGTGACGAAGACGACATGGCAGGGGAAATCCAGGCGTGCCGCCACTTCCAGCCCGGAGAGCCCGGGCATGCGGATGTCGAGGAAAGCAATGTCCGGCTTCTGCGCTTCGAGTTGCTTCAGCGCTTGCGGCCCGTCATGGCAGACAGCGCAAATTTCCAGCTCCGGCCAGAGCGCCTCGATCCGCCCCTTCAGATCGGCGGCCAGAAGCGCCTCGTCGTCGGCAATCAGCGCCGTGGCGTTCATGCCGGCACTTCGAGCGTGGCGACCACGCCCTGCCCTTCGGCGCCCCGCACCTCCAGTCGGGCGGACGCGCCGAAGAGCGCCTGCAGGCGGCCGCGCACATTCTCCAGACCGAATCCCGCGCCCGCGCTTCCCCCGCGCAGTCCGACGCCGGTATCCGATACGACGAGGCGCAGCCGGCCGTCTTCCAGCCGGGCCGCGATGCGCACTTCACCGCCACCGACCTGCGGCTCGATGCCATGGGTAATCGCGTTTTCCACCAGCGGCTGCAACAGCAGCAGGGGAAAAGGCCGCGCCAGCAGCGTGTCGGGTACATCAATGGCCCAGCGCAGGCGCTCGCCCAGGCGCATGCCGAGAATGTCCAGGTAGCTGCGCAGCAGCTCCAGCTCATCGCCCAGCGTCGTCTCCGCCTCGCGCGTGCGCTGCAGGGTCGCGCGCAGATAGCGGATGAGATCCGCCAGCATGCGCTCGGCCGCTGCCGGGTCGCTGCGGATCAGGACCGACAGGTTGGCCAAGGTGTTGAAGAGGAAATGCGGCTCGATCTGCGCCTGCAGCATCCTGAGTTGCGCGCCGACGCGCTCCTTCTCTGCCAACGCCTCGCGCAACTGCCTTTCCCTCAATTCCGCCTCCAGTTGGCTCATGCGCCCGCGCAGATAGAACAGGGCGCTGATGGCGGCGCCGAACAGGAGGCCGATCAGCAATGACTGCCAGGCCATTTCGGATGCCCAGACGCTGCCCGCCTCCCCCAGGATCGCGGTGGAAAGCGCGACGCCGGCCGCCGCGCCGAGCGGGACGGCGGCAATCACGCCGGCCAGCCGCTGCTTCGGTGTCGCAGCCCAGCGCAGGGCCGCAACGCAGCCGGCATAGATGGACAGCCCGATGCACTGCGATATGACGAAGTTCTCGGCGTAGGAATTGCCCACGCCGATCGCGCTCAGGAAACCGGCAATGAGCGCATTGACGACGAGAACGCCGATGGGTTGCCAGAGGGAAAACGCCATGCCACGCATGTTATAGGCCGCGGTGCGTTCCTGTCACCCCGCACCCGCCTGAAATCCAGAGCATCACGCCACCTCGGCGACGATTGCCTGCAGCGCATCCTCGTGCAGCACCATGCCGACGTGATCGATGTCCGGCAGCAGCCGCACCTTCACCTGCGACGACAGGGGCTCCAGCGCGCCGGCGTAGGCCGCCGCCACGAACAGGCTGTCGCGTTCGCCGACGATCACGCTGGCGGGCCGGCGCAGCGCGCGCACATCGGCCTGCCAATCTTCGCGGGGCCGGAAATCCAGTTGCAGGCGAAACGAGTACGCCGCAGTCCGCTCGGGCGCGCCGGGCGGCACCGCAAAGGCGAGAACGGGCAGGTCATGGAAACGCTCGATGCCCATGCGGTCGAGGATGGTGAGGCCGACCATGCGCGGCAGGAAGGGTTTTGCCCAGCCGCCCGTGCCGGGCCGCGCCGTCGGCGCGTCCTGGTGGATGAAGGGCGCCAGCATCACATAACGGTCGAAGCGCTCGCCGTAACGCCCGCCGGCAAAGCGCAGCGCGAAGCCGCCGCCGGAGGAGTGCCCTACAAGGGTAAAGCGCGCGCCGGGATGCCGTTGCTTCAGCAGGGACAGGAAATCGTCGACGTCATCCTCCAGTTGGCCTGCGTAATCGATGTCGCCGCGCCGTCCCGAAGCGCCGTGTCCGCGCATGTCCAGCGCATAGGCGGTGACGCCTGCACGCGCCAGCGCCAGGCCCACCGCATGCATGCCGCGCGCGCTGCCCGTGGAACCATGCACCAGCACCGCCACGCGTCCGCCTGCGGCCGGATAGGCGCGATAAGCGATGCGCGTGCCGTCACGCGCCGGATAATCCTGCAGTGCCGGCAACGCAGACCAGTCGGCGCCTGCGAAGGCCTCATTGATTTCGGCCAGCGGGGGCGGCGGCGTGCCGCCGCCGAAAGCCACCAGCCCCGCCACTGCAGCCGCGAACACAGCCATGCCCAACGCCGCTTTCCGCACAATCTGCACCAGTCGTTTCAAGGCCGCATGCCCCGCTGGCGCTCTACCAGTTCGCGCACCTTGCGCGCCTCCCACTCGGCGCCGAAAAAACTACCGCCCAGAAACGTGCCGAAGCCATGGATCAGGATGCCGATGCCCCAGCCGGCCAGCGGCCACACCACCCACAGGCGACCCGGCGACGAAAACAGGTTGATGAGCAGCAGGCCGGCATTGACGGCCAGATAGACGGACAGATGCGCGTAGAAGCCGCGCAACTGGCGCACACGGCAGCGCGCTGCCTTGTACTCAGGGGTTTGTTCGAGGGTGGATTCCATCTCAATGCTCCTTTCAGACGGGTTTATAAACCATGAAGAAGATATTCGCCGCCGGCAGGACAGTGGCAACCAGTCCGATGCCCAGCCAGATACGGTTCAGGCGCCAGTACGTCAGCGGAATCGGGCCGCCGCTAGCGAAGGCGCGCGCCAGCCGCGCCTGCCTGATCTGCACGGGGATCAGTATCCCCACCCACAGAAGGCCGGAGAGTATGAACAGGATCTGTCCCCACAGCATCCACGGTGTCGACATCGACAGCCCGTGCAGGGCGACATTGGCGTAGGCGCTTCCGGCGAGCAGCGTCGCCCCGCCAAAGGTGAAGATCCAGTCGGTCAGCGTCACCTGGCGTTGCGCAAAGGCGATGACCGTCGGGTTGCGCGTTCGATCAGCCTGGGTCTTCCACCAGGCCGTGACGATGATGTTTCCGATAAAAAGGACGACGCCGAGGATATGCAGGGCTTTGAGCCCAAGGTAGGTATCCATACCGATCTCTCCACGCAAAACGACGGATGGAGACTAACCGGCGTCGGGCAGCACCCTCAATGGAAAAGCGACGAAACGACAGATTCGCGGGGCGAATCGCGGAAAACGAGGTTCTATTGAAGGCTAACGCCAGCTTCAGCGGCGTTCGCGCAGACAAAACGCGTTCAGGGCAAACCGTGCGGCCCGGGGCCTTTGACGGCGCACAGGCGCTGCGCCATGGCCGGCTGCGGCGCGGCAATCTCGCCCTGCTCGAAGGCAACAATGGACAAGTGGCCGCCGAAGGCCTCGAGCAGTTCCCCCGTCCGCAGCAGAAAATCCGGATTGGCGGGCCGGCCGAAGCGCTCGTTGCCGAGCATGAAGGTCTCGTAGATGAGAACGCCGCCCTCGGCCAGCGCATCGATGAGCAGCGGAAACAGCGGCCGGTGCAGGTAGTTCGTGACGACGATGCCGTCGAAGCGGACGCCGCCATACGGCCAGGTCCCGCCTTCGAGGTCTGCCTGCCGGCGGACAATGCCCGGACTCATCGCCAGCGCAGCCAGCGCCTCGGCGTCCCGGTCGAGCGCCTCCACCCGCCAGCCGCCGGCCTCAAGAAAACGCGCGTGGCGGCCGTTACCACAGGCTAGGTCGAGCACCGTGCCGCCGGATGCAATCAGTGGCGCGAAGCGTCGCACCCAGGAAGATGGTTCGGCTGGATGCCGATGACCAGCAGTGTTCATGCCGCGAGTCCTCGATACGGTGAAAGATAAGCTAGCATAGCGGACAATACTGCAAGCCTGTCGGCAACCCCGTCCCACGCAAGCTGGCACGCGTAAGCAACCAAAGCATTGACATGGAAAAGCACTCGGACGAAACAGCACTTCCTGCCACGCGCTTCGTGGCGCCGCGCCTTGGCGCCGCCATCGTGCTGGCGGCCGGCCTGTTATTGAGTCTGCTGCTGTGGCAACACGCCGGCAAGCAGGTACAACGCGAAGGACAGGTGCGGCTCGATCACCGCGTTAACCTCGTGCTGGCCGGCATTGAGCGCAGCATTGAAGAATACAACTCCCTGATGCTCGGCATGCAGGGCCTGTTTCTTGCGTCTGAACAGATCAGCCGCCGCGAATTCCACCGTTATGTCGACAACCTGCGGCTGCACGGCCGCACGGACGGCATCCGCGCGCTGCACTTCACCCGGCTTGTGGCCGGCCGCGACAAGGCCGCCTTCATCGCCGCAGTGCGCGGCGACCGCAGTTTGGAGCCGCAGGGCTATCCGGAATTCTCGATTCACCCGGACGGCAAGCGCGACGAATATTTCGTCATCGAGTACATCGAGCCGTTCGAAGCAAACCGCCGCGCGTTCGGCCTCGACGCCGGCAGCCAGGCCGCAAACAGCGAATCCTTCCTCGATGCGCGCGATACAGGAGAGATCCGGCTCACGCCGCCGTTCCAGATCGTGCAAAACAAGCCAAACGATGCAGGACTGGTGCTGCGCACACCGGTGTATCGCTACGGCTCGCCGAAGTCGACGGTCGAAGAACGCCGCGCCGCCTTCGTCGGCTTCGTCGGCATCACACTCGATGCTGCAGATCTCTTTCACGACATCCTCTCGAACCCTTCCTTCGCGGGATTGCGCGTCGTTATCCGTGACGCGGGTCCTTCCATCAGGAAACTCGCCGTGGCCTACGGCGGACAAATGATTCTGGACACCGGCGGCGCCAACGTTGTCGGGGAAAAGCTGTCGATCACGCGCGAACTCGCCGTGGCGGGCCGCCTCTGGCAACTGGACTTTTCCGCCGGCGGCGAATGGCTCGCCAGCCAGCCGGGACGCCCCCTGCCCCTGATTTTTCTCGCCATCGGCGCGCTCATCAGTCTGCTGCTGGCGGGGCTGTATTTCGCTCTGGCCAGCTCGAGGGCGAGCGCCGTCGATCTTGCCAGCCACATGACCGGCGATTTGCGCCGCAGTGAGGAGCGCTTTCGCACCGCCACGGACGTCTCCTCGGAATGGTATTGGGAGCAGGACCGCGAACACCGCCTGGTCGATTTAGTCGGCAAAGCGCATCAGGACGCCGGCCTCGACTTCGATCGCATCAGGAACCAGACCCGCTGGGAAGTCGCGCCCAAAGCGCTTTCGCCCGAGGAATGGGCGGCCCATCGCGCCGCGCTGGAAACCCGCCAGCCGTTCCACCTCCGCTACCCGGTGCGCGCGCCCGATGGCGGCACGCGCTGGCTGGAGAGCAAGGGCCGGCCGCGCTTCGACGAGAAGGGCGACTTCATCGGCTACCACGGCACCAGCCGCGACATCACCGAGCATGTCGAGGCCGAAGCGCGCCTCAAGCAGCAGGCCACGCTGCTGCGAACCATTCTGGAGCACATGAATCAGGGCATCAGCGTGGTCGACGCCGACTTGCGCATTCTCGCCGCCAACGGCCGCTTTTCCGAACTGCTCGGTTTCCCGGAGGGTTTCATCGGCGAACATACGCTATTCGAAGCAGTCATCCGCTATAACGCCGAGCGGGGCGAATACGGGCCAGGCGACGTCGCGCAACTGGTGCGCGAGCGGGTCGAACTGGCGAAAAAATACCTGCCGCATCGCCTCAAGCGCACCCGCCCGGACGGCTCCGTTCTGGACATCGTCGGCTCGCCGCTGCCCGGCGGCGGCATGGTGACGACCTACACCGACATCACCGAGCAGGAACAGCTCACGCAGTTGCTGCGCACCACGCTCGACAACATGGCGCAGGGAATTTCCGTCTTCGACAAGGACCTGAACCTCGTCGTGATGAACCGCAAGTTCATCGAGCTCCTGGAGTTCCCGGAGGCCTTCCTCGCGCCGGGCACGCCTTTCGAGGCCTTCATGCGCCACAACGCCGAGCGCGGCGAATACGGCCCGGGCGACATCGAGGAACTGGTGCGCACCCGCGTCGAGCGCACCCGGCGATTCGAAGCCCACCGCCTGGTGCGGCAGCGGCCGAACGGGAAATTCATCGAAATCCACGGAGAGCCCCTGCCGGACGGCGGCTTCGTCTCCACCTATGCCGACGTCACCGAACGGGTGGTCGCCGAAGAGGCCTTGCGCGAGAGCGAAGCGCGCTTCAGGCGCATCATCGAGCAGAGCCCGATCTCCATGGCCATCGTCAACATGGACGGCACGATCGAGTTCATCAACCGCAAGGCCATCGACACCTTCGGCTACCAGCCCGAGGACATCCCCGACATGGGCGCCTGGTGGAGCAAGGCCTGCCCGGATGAAACCTATCGCGCCGTCAGCCAATCGCAGTGGATGGAACTCGTCGAGGTTGCCATCGCCGAAAACCGGGAGATCGCGGCAAGGGACTATCAGGTCACCTGCAAGGACGGCGCCGTCAAGACCATGTCCATCTTCGGCGTGCCCGTGGCCGGCAAGGTGTTCGCGATGTTCGACGACATCACCGATCGCAAGCGCGCCGAGTTCGAAATCCTTCAGCTCAACGAAACGCTGGAGCGGCGCGTGCGCGAGCGCACCGCCGAGCTGGAAGCCTCCAACCAGGAACTCGAGTCATTCAGCTACTCGGTGTCTCACGATCTGCGCGCCCCGCTGCGCGCGCTGAACGGCTTCAGCCACCTGCTCGTGGAGGAGTACGCCCATCGCATCGACGCCAACGGCCTCAATTACCTCGCGCGCATCCGCGCCGCCAGCCAGCGCATGGGCGAACTGATCGACGACCTGCTCGAACTGGCGCGCGTCAGCCGGCTGGAGCTGAAGCGGGTTCCGGTCGACCTTGGCGCCATCGCCAACGACATCCGCGAGTCGCTCGAGGAGCACGCCCCGGAACGCAAGGTGCGCTGGAACATCGCGCCGAATCTGATGGTTCGCGCCGACCCGGTGCTGGCGAAGGCCCTCATCGACAACCTGCTGCGCAATGCCTGGAAGTTCACCGCCGAGCGCGAG
The DNA here is from genome assembly GCA_947084915.1 of uncultured beta proteobacterium. GTDB lineage: Bacteria > Pseudomonadota > Gammaproteobacteria > Burkholderiales > Rhodocyclaceae > Desulfobacillus. The sequence continues at coordinate 30,480 of CAMTUN010000003.1, forward strand.
GAAGCCGTCATCGAATTGACCGCCACGCAGCAGAATGGCGAGACGGTCTTTTGCGTTCGGGACAACGGCGCCGGCTTCGAGACGGCCTATGCCGGCAAGCTGTTCCAGCCCTTCCAGCGCCTGCACGACGCCAAGCGCTTCGAGGGCACCGGCATCGGTCTCGCCATCGTCCATCGCGTCCTGCGCCGCCATGGCGGCCGCGTCTGGGCGGAGGGTGCGCCCGGCCAGGGCGCCGCATTCTTTTTCACGCTGCCGTGAGGCATTCCCGCCACAAAGCATGTAATCTATCATCTGTTTTCGACTTGTATCTCCGGCAGCCAGATGCTATTAATCACCCATTGGCCTATATCCACAATGCGTATGCCAAAAGCGGTCTCAGCCCTGCTCACGCTGTGTCTTGCATTTGCCTTTTCGGCGAACGTGCGCGCTGCGGAACCGCGTCCGCTGGTGTTCGGCGTCCTCAACCAGCAAAGCCCCATCCTCACCGCGGAGCGCTGGAACCCCATCCTGCAGTACCTCGGCGTGGCGACGGGGCTGACTTTCCAGATGCGCATGGGCCGCACCGTGCAGGAAACCAACGCCATGATGGGCCGCGGCGAGTTCGACCTGGCCTACACCAACCACAATTTCCGGCGCGAGTTCGACGGCGTCTACAAGGTCATCGCCCGCTGGGGCGGTGAGCCGATCCGGGGTGTCATCGTCGTGCGCGCCGACAGTCCCCTGCAGGACCTGAAATCGTTGCAGGGCCGGCGCATCGCCTTCCCTTCCACGGAGGCGTTCGTCGCCTACGCCGTGCCCAAAGTCACCCTGAACCAGGCCGGCGTCAAGGCCGAAGAAGTATTCGCCGGCAACCAGGAAGGCGCCCTGGCACAGTTGAAGGCGCGCCAGGTGGATGCCGCCGCCGTCAATTCCCGCTTCCTGCGCCAGTATGCCGAGCGCGAAGGCCTCGAATACCGGGAAGTCAATGTTTCGGAGCCGTTTCACGAACTGCCGGTCATCGCCCACCGGCGACTGCCGCAGGTGCAGGTCGAGGCGATCCGGCGCGCGCTGGTCGGCATGCGCCACGATGAAAAGGCGGCCGAACTGCTGCGCACGCTGAAGTTCTCCGGTTTCGAGGCGGCGACAGACAGCCAATACGACAACGTCCGCCGCATCTACCGCCAGATCGGCGAATGAGGCGCATCAGCCTCCAGGCCCGCATCCTGCTGCTGGCGACTGCCGGCATCGTCTCAGTGTCCCTGATCGATCTGGCCTCCCAGGCCTTCATCGAGATTCGCAACTCGACGCGGAACATGACGGACCAGGCCCACAGCATCGGCAACGCCCTCATCGCCTCGCTCAGCAACGACCTGGTGGTGGGCGACCTGGCCACTGCACAGCAGACCCTGGACAGCGTGCAGCGCCATGCCCGCTTCAAGCGCCTCGCCCTGCTCGACCCGGTGTCTTCGCGGGTGCTGCTCGAGGGCCGGCTGCACAAGGACGACCAGGCCGGGTACGCCGCCCCGGCCTGGTTTTCCCGCCTGGTCGATATTCGCATTGAGAAAGTCAGCCTCCCCATCACGGCGGGCGGCGTGCACTATGGCGCACTGCTGGTGGAGCCCTCGGCGGTGCTGCTCGAGCGCAGCCTGTGGGACAAGCTCTGGATCGTGACCCTGTTCTCCCTGCTTGCCCTCTCCATCGTGCTGCCCCTGTTCTACCTGACCCTGCGCGGCGGCCTGCGGCCGCTGCGGGAACTGGCCGCCAGCGCCAAGAAATTCGGCGCCGGGGAGTATTCTCAGCGCGCACCCGCCTCGTCCGTGCGGGAGATATCCCAGACCGCGCGCGCCTTCAACCACATGGCCGGAAATATCCAGAGCCTGCTCGACCAGTTGCACACCAGCAATGCCAGCAACCGCCGCATGGCGCTCATCGTCGAGCAATCGGGCGAGATCATCATGACCCTGGACAATGCCGGCATCGTCACAAGCTGGAACGCGGGCGCCGCCGGCACCCTCGGCTACACCGCGCCTGAGGCCATCGGACAGGGCATCGGCTTCCTGCTGCCGGGCGTTCAGCCGGATGAAAGCGAGCGCTTGTTACGCCTGATCCGGGAAACCCGCCCGGGAGAACGCCACGAAACGCGCTTTCGCGCCCGGCATGGACGCGTGCTCGACATCGCCCTCGGCCTCACCCCCCTGGTGGACGACGCAGGCCAGCGCGCCGGCGTGATCTGCGTCGGCCGCGATTTCACCGAGCGCAAGCAGGCGCAGGACGAGATCCGGCGCATGAACCAGGAACTCGAACAGCGCGTGCGGGAACGCACTGCCGAACTGGAAGCCGCCAACCGGGAACTCGAGGCCTTCAGCTATTCCGTGTCGCACGACTTGCGCGCGCCGCTGCGCACGCTGAACGGCTTCAGCAAAATTCTCGTGGATGAGGAAGGCCCGGCCCTCAGCGCCCACGGCCAACACCTCCTGCAGCGCATCCAGGCCGCCAGCCTGAGGATGGACCGGCTCATCGAGGATCTGCTCAATCTGGCTTCCCTGGGCAGGCAGGAGCTCAAACGCGCCGAAGTCGACCTCACCGACATCGCCGAGGTCATCCGCACCGATCTGGCCGAGGCGCAACCCGGGCGGACGGTCGTCTGGCACATCCAGCCCGGGCTTGCGGCGCGCGCCGATCCGGTGCTGATCCGGGTCGTGCTCGACAATCTGCTGCGCAATGCCTGGAAATACACCGCCGAGCGGGCCGAAGCGGACATCACCTTCTCGCTGCGGGTCGAAGACAGCGAAAATGTCTTCTGCATCCGGGACAACGGCGCGGGATTCAATCCTGCCCAGGCCTACATGCTGTTCAAGCCCTTCCAGCGCCTGCACAAGAGCGACCGCTTCGAGGGCACCGGCATCGGCCTCGCCACGGTGAGCCGCATCATCCAGCGCCATGGGGGACGTATCTGGGCGGAGGGCGCCGAAGGCCAGGGCGCCGCCTTCCGCTTCACCCTGCCCTGAAAAAACAAGTTTCCGCCTCTGGCGGCCGTTATCGCTAAAGTGATAGCGTAGACATTGCACCATGCCAAGCGCCGCATTCCTCAATCGCCTTCCCGCCTGGGTCATCCCGGCCGTCCTGCTGGCCGGGCTGGGCGTCTCCGCCCTGGTCGGCTGGTACGCCACATCGGCGACGGGCCATCAAGCCGGATTGGGCGTCTTTATCCTGCTCGGCGCCATGACGCCGGTCATGACGGCGCTGCTGGCGTGGGTGTTGCGCCTGGCCGCAAGGGAAACCGCACGCGCCGAAACCGCACTGGCGGAAAGCCGGGAAGCCAGCGAGCGCTTCCGCGAACTGGTGGACCTCTCCACTGACTGGTACTGGGAGCAGGACGAGCACTTTCGCTTCACCGTCATGTCGGGCGGCGTGGTCAACAAGGGCGGCTTCCGTGTCGATGCCACCCTGGGCAGGACACGCTGGGAACTGCCGATCGAGGGCGTGAGCGAAGCGGAATGGGCGGATCACCGCGCCCTGCTCGCGCGTCATGAACCCTTCAGCGATTTCCGCTACGACATCCGGGTCGCGGACGGCACGTTGCGCACCTTCTCGATCAGCGGCCGCCCGCGCTTCGATGCCGACGGCAGGTTCATCGGCTACCGCGGCGTCAGCCACGACATCACGCATGCCGCCCGCTCCGAGGCGGCGCTGCAGCAGAGCGAGGGGCGGCTCGTCAAGGCACAGGAAGTGGCCCAAACGGGCAGTTGGGAGCTCGACATCCCAGCCGACAAGCTGACCTGGTCGGAGGAAGCCTTCCGCATCTTCGGCCTCGCGTCCGGCACGCCCATGACCTACGAGCGCTTCATTGAATGCCTGCATCCCGACGACCGCGCCGCGGTGGATGCCGCCTGGGCGGCGGCGCTGGAAGGCGCGCCCTACGACATCGAGCACCGCATCCTCGTCGATGGCGCCACCCGCTGGGTGCGCGAGCGCGCTGAAATCGTGCGCGACAACGAAGGCCGCCCGAGTGAAGGCATCGGCACGGTGCAGGACATCACCGAACGCAAGGAGAGCGAACTGCAATTGCGCCTGGCCGCCTCGGTATTCGAGAACAGCCAGGAGGGCGTCATGATCACCGACGCCGAACGCAAGAGCATTTCCGTCAACCGCGCATTCACGCGCATTACCGGCTACACGGCGGACGAGGTGATCGGCCGCAATCCGCGCCTGCTGAAATCGGGCCGGCAGGACGCGAGCTTCTACGCCGCGATGTGGCTGGCCATCGAGCAGAACGGCTTCTGGAGCGGCGAAGTCTGGAACCGGCGCAAGAACGGCGAGATCTATCCGGAAATCCTCAGCATCACGGCCATCCGCGACGAGCGTGGCCATCTTCTGCACTACATCGGCATCTTTACCGACATCACGGACATCAAGCGGGCCGAGGAAGCGGTGCGCGGGGCGAATGCCGATCTCGAGCGGCGCGTGCACGAGCGCACCGCCGAACTGGAAGCGTCCAACCGCGAACTGACGGCGTTTTCCTACTCCGTCTCGCACGATCTGCGCGGGCCCCTGCGCGGCATCGAAGGTTTCGCCCACGTCATCGCCGAAGACTACGACCATTGTCTGGGCGATGTGGGGCGCACCCACCTTGCCCGCATCCAGCAGGCCGCCAAGCGCATGGCGCAACTGATCGACGATCTGCTGGAACTGGCGCGCATCACGCGTGCCGACATGCACCGGCGCGACGTCGATCTGTCCGCCCTGGCGCATGCCATTGCGCACGACCTGCAGGCCGGGTTGGACCGCGCCGTCCACTTCACCATCGAATCCGACCTCACAGCCTGGGCCGATCCGTCCCTGATCTCGACCCTGCTGGACAACCTGCTCGGCAATGCCTGGAAGTTCACTGCCCGTCAGGCCAATGCCCGCATCGAGTTCGGCAGAGAGGTTATCGATGGCGAGCGGGCCTTTTTTGTGCGCGACAACGGCGCCGGCTTCGACCCGACCTACGCCGGCAAGCTGTTCCAGCCATTCCAGCGCCTGCACCATCCGGACGAGTTCGCTGGCACCGGCATCGGGTTGGCCACCGCCAAGCGCATCGTCGAACGCCACGGCGGGCGCGTCTGGGCCGAAAGTCAGCCCGGCCAGGGCGCCACCTTTTATTTCACGCTGCCATGACATCGCGCGCCGCCCCCCGCGCCCCACTGCGTTGCGGCTGGTGCGGCACGGATCCGCTCTACATCGCCTACCACGACAGCGAATGGGGTGTGCCGGTGCATGACGACCGCCTGCTCTTCGAATTCCTCATCCTCGAAGGCGCGCAGGCCGGGCTGTCGTGGATAACCATTCTGAAGAAACGCGAGGCCTACCGCCGCGCCTTCGCCGGCTTCGATGCGGCAAAGGTCGCGCGCTTCGGCAAACGCCAGGTCGAGCGCCTGCTGGCCGATGCCGGCATCGTGCGCAACCGCCTGAAGATCGAGGCGGCCATCAACAATGCGCAACGCTTTCTCGACGTGCAGGCGGCCTTCGGCAGTTTCGACGATTACATCTGGCGCTTCGTCGGCGGCCGGCCGCTGCAGAACCGACGCAAGACACTCAAGGACATTCCCGCCACCACCACGGAATCGGACGCGCTGAGCCGCGACCTCAAGGCGCGCGGCTTCAAGTTCGTCGGCCCCACCATCTGCTACGCACACATGCAGGCCACCGGCATGGTGAACGACCATGTCGCCGACTGCTTCAGGCACGCGGAAGTGCGGAAACTGACTTGCTGACCATGCCGTGTAGGTCGGCCTTCAGGCCGACTTTGGCGCTGGTTCGACCGCCGTTGTCGGGCTGAAGCCCGACCTACAGCCCGACCTACGAAAACCACTGTATCCAGCCAGGCCGTAACAAGTCGTATAGGCAGTCAAGGAAGCGGGGGGGCGACATGTCAGCACGACAAGTCATTACTGATCAGAATCAGCATGTTGGCGAACTGGATTTCTCCGTCCGGCTGATGGAGCACCTGGTCGTACCGACCTTCGTCATCGACCCCGAGTGCCGCGTCATCATCTGGAACAAGGCCTGCGAGCGGCTCACCGGCATCCAGGCCGGCGAAGTCATCGGCACCCGCGAGCACTGGCGCGGCTTCTACGACACCCCCCGCCCCTGCCTGGCCGATCTGATCGCGCAAGGCCGCACGGCGGAAATCGACGCGCTGTACGCCGAGCACGACCATGCCGGCGAAGATGCCATCGCGGCGCATGGGCGCAAGGTGGAAAACTGGTGCGTCATGCCGCAGGCCGGCACGCGGCTGTATCTCGCCATCGATGCCGGCCCGATCTTCGACGAATCCGGCAAGCTGGTCGCGGTGGTGGAAACCCTGCGCGACATGACCGTGCAGAAGGAGGCCCAGGCCGAGCTCGAGCGCCTGGCCACGCGCGACGGCCTCACCAGCGTGGCCAACCGGCGCAGTTTCGACGAAACCCTGAACATGGAGTGGCGGCGCGCCTCGCGCGAGTCGCGCGCGCTCTCGCTGCTCATGATCGACGTCGATTTCTTCAAACCCTACAACGACACCTACGGCCACCAGGGCGGCGACGAATGCCTGCGCCAGGTGGCCGCCGCCATGTCCGGCGTGGTCAAGCGCGCCGGCGATTGCGTCGCCCGCTACGGCGGCGAGGAATTCTCCATCCTGATGCCGGCCACCGAACCGGAGGGCGCGCTCATCGTCGCCGAGCGCATCCGCGCCGCGGTCGAGGCCTTGCACCTGCCGCACAGCGGTTCGACAGTCGCCGATCACGTCACCGTCAGCGTCGGCGTGGCAAGCCTGCACGTGGGCAACGACGGCATGGCGGCCGGACTCGTCGCCGCCGCCGATGCGGCCCTCTACCGCGCCAAGGACGGGGGGCGCAACCGCGTGGTCCTGGCCGGCAACGTAACCGCCCCTGCCGCTCAGACGGCCTGAGACGAACGGCTCTGCCGGCCGACGTTCAGCGCCGTCAGGATCGCCAGCGCCTGCAACAGCGCCACACCGGCCAGCACTGTCCCAAAACGGCCGGCATCCATGAGCGGGCCAAACAGCAGTGGCGACACTGCCAGCCCGGTGTCCAGCCCCGAATAGACAAAACCATAGACACGGCCGTAGGCCTTCTGGCCGAAGTTCGCCGTCGCGGCGCGGCGCACCAGCAGGTCGCGCGAGGGTCCGGCAATGCCGCCGCAGAAACCCATCACGCCCATCGCCATCGAGACACTCCAGGCCGGCAGAACGCCGCTGGCGATCAGCACGGCGACCAACGCCGCTGCGCTCAGTGATGCTGCAATCAGCCGGTCGTGCGCGGCGCCGCGGCTGACCAGCACGCCGCCCAGCGCGATGCCGGCCGCCCCGCCGAGCAGGAAGAACGACAGCGTCGCCGCGGCCGCTGCCACCGGCAGGCCATACACGTTCTGCATGAGCGGCGTGGCGTAGTTCTGCAGCGCGCCGAAAGCAGTGGTGACCAGCAGGAAGAAGAGGAAGCACATCCACACCGCGCCGGTACCGAGAAAGCCGAAGGTCGACGCCGTCCCGCCGGGACTGACTCTGGTGCCAGCCTCTGTATTCATGGTATTTGCGTCAACCGCTTCCAGTTCCGTGGCATCACGGCTGAGCCAGATCACCGCCCAGGCCAGGGCCCCCAGTGCCGCCGCCCCCAGTGCCGCCGCGCGCCAGCCCGCCGCTGCGGCAATGCCGGTGAGGAATATCGGCGCGATCGCCCAGCCGATGTTGCCCGACAGGCCGTGCACCGAAAAGGCATGGCCCAGGCGGGCGTGGCTCACCTTGCGGTTGAGCACCGTGAAATCGGCCGGATGGAACACACAATTGCCCAGGCCGGCGAGCGCGCCGACGGCCAACAGCGCGGCATAGCCGTTCGCCACGCTGAGCAGCAGCGCGGCCAGCACAAAGCAGGCGATGCCGGCCAGCAGCACGCGGCGCGGCCCGACGCGGTCGACAATGAAGCCGGACAGCGCCTGCCCCACCCCGGAAACCACAAAGAAAAAAGTCATGATCAATCCGGCCTGCGTGAAGCTCAGGCCGAACTCCGGCATCAGCCAGGGAAACAGCGGCGGCAGCAGCAGATGGAAGAAATGCGAGGTGCCGTGGGCGAAGCCGATCAGGCTGATGACGCGGATGTCGCTACGAATGGGGGCGGTTGTGGCGGTGCCGTTCATGTCGGGGTTTGCATCGTTCGTTGTTATGCCCGCATTATCGCCGCTGCCGAAAAGAAACGGCGGGCCGCGCCCGCCGTTGCAATGCCCCTGCTCGCGTCAGAGGTTGTGAAATATTCCCCTCTCCCCTACTCAGGGGAGAGGGGGGAATTTTCACAAGCAATCATGCCTTCTCGAAGCCGATCACGCCCTTCCTGGCATCGACGCGAATGACGTCATTCGCGGCGAACTTGCCCTCGAGAATCTGCTTCGCCAGCGGGTTCTCGATGTAGTGCTGGATGGCGCGCTTCAAGGGCCGCGCGCCGAACACCGGATCGAAGCCGGCCTTGGCCAGTTCCGCCAGCGCAGCCTCGCTCACGTCGATCTTGATCTCCAGCTTCGCCAGGCGCTTCTCCAGATAGCCGAGCTGGATTTTCGCGATGGAAGCGATGTGCTTCTCGTCCAGCGCGTGGAACACCACCAGCTCGTCGATACGGTTGATGAATTCCGGCCGGAAATAATTCTTCACCTCGGCCATCACCGCCAGCTTGATCACCTGATAGTCGTCGCCCGACATCTGCTGGATCATCTGCGAGCCGAGGTTGGACGTCATGACGATCACGGTGTTCTTGAAATCCACCGTGCGGCCCTGGCCGTCGGTCATGCGCCCGTCGTCGAGCACCTGCAGCAGCACGTTGAAGACGTCCGGGTGCGCCTTCTCGACCTCATCCAGCAGGATCACGCTGTAGGGCTTGCGCCTCACCGCTTCCGTCAGGTAGCCGCCCTCCTCGTAGCCGACATAGCCGGGCGGGGCGCCAATGAGGCGCGCGACGGAGTGCTTCTCCATGAACTCGCTCATGTCGATGCGGATGAGGTGATCCTCCGAATCGAACATGAACTCCGCCAGCGCCTTGCACAGCTCGGTCTTGCCCACACCCGTCGGGCCGAGAAAGAGGAAGGAGCCGTAGGGCCGATTCTCGTCCGACAAGCCGGCGCGCGAGCGGCGGATGGCATCCGACACCATGCGCACGGCTTCGTCCTGGCCGACGACGCGGCCATGCAGGCGCGCTTCCATCTTCAGCAGCTTGTCGCGCTCGCCCTGCATCATCTTGCTGACGGGAATGCCGGTGGCGCGCGAGACGACCTCGGCGATCTCCTCGGCCCCGACCTGGGTGCGCAGGAGTTTCTTCGCCGTGTCCTGGGGACTGACTTTTTCCGCCGCCTTCAACTGGGTCTCGAGCAGCGGCAGCTTGCCGTACTGCAGCTCGGCCACCTTGTCGAGTTTGCCCTCGCGTTGCAGCCGGGTGATCTCGGCGCGGATGTGGTCGATCTCTTCCTTGATGTGGGCCGTGCCCTGCACCTGGGCCTTCTCCGCCTTCCAGATTTCCTCGAGGTCGGAGTATTCCTTTTCCAGCCGCCCGATCTCGCTCTCGATCAGGCCGAGGCGCTTGATGGAAGCCTCGTCCTTTTCCTTCTTCACCGCCTCGCGCTCGATCTTCAGCTGGATCAGGCGCCGGTCGAGCTTGTCCATCGACTCCGGCTTGGAATCGATTTCCATCTTGATGCGCGCCGCCGCCTCGTCGATGAGGTCGATCGCCTTGTCCGGCAGGAACCGGTCGGTGACGTAGCGGTCGGCCAGATTGGCTGCCGCGACGAGCGCCTCGTCGGTGATCGTGACGCGGTGGTGCGCCTCGTAGCGGTCGCGCAGGCCCTTGAGCATCTCGATCGTGTGCGCGACCGAGGGCTCCGGCACCTGGATGGGCTGGAACCGACGCTCGAGCGCGGCGTCCTTCTCGAAGTGCTTGCGGAACTCGTCGAGCGTCGTGGCACCGATGGTCTGAAGCTCGCCGCGGGCCAGCATCGGCTTGAGGATGCTGGCGGCATCGATCGCGCCCTCGGCGGCACCCGCACCCACCAGGGTGTGGATCTCGTCGATGAACAGGATGATGTCGCCGCGGGTACGGATCTCCTTGAGGACCTTCTTCAGGCGCTCCTCGAAGTCGCCGCGGTAGCGCGACCCGGCGACGAGGGCGCCGAGGTCGAGCGTGTAGATCTGCTTGTCCTTGAGGGTCTCGGGCACGTCGCCGCGGACGATGTCCTGGGCCAGACCCTCGACGACGGTGGTCTTGCCGACGCCGGGCTCGCCGATGAGCCCCGGGTTGTTCGTGGTGCGACGCGAGAGCACCTGCACCACGCGCCGGATCTCGGTGTCCCGGCCGATGACCGGGTCGATCCTGCCCTCGCGGGCGCGCTCGGTGAGGTCGACGGCGTACTTCTCCAGCGCCTGGAAGGTGCCCTCCGGATCGGGGGTGGTGACCTTCCG
>CAMTUN010000004.1:0-85469 GCA_947084915.1 uncultured beta proteobacterium
CACCGTGCCGGCGGCGGGGGAAGGCACTTCCATGGTGGCCTTGTCGGACTCCAGCGTGACGAGCGGGTCTTCCGCCTTCACCGTGTCGCCGGGGCTGACTTCTATGCCGATCACCGGCACGTCCTTGAAGTCGCCGATGTCGGGAACCTTGACTTCGATCAGTTGTGTCATGTCGGCTCCTTAAACGGTCATCGGGTTCGGCTTGTTCGTGTCGAGGCCGTACTTCTTGATGGCCTCCTTCACCTTGGCCTTGTCGAGCTGACCTTCGTCGGCCAGCGCCTTCAGTGCCGCCACCGTCACGAAATGCCGATCGACTTCGAAGAACTGGCGCAGTTGCTCGCGCGTGTCGGAGCGGCCGTAACCGTCGGTGCCGAGCACCGTGTAGCGGCGCCCATTGTGGCAAATGTAGGGCCGGATCTGCTCGGCGAAGGCGCGCACGTAGTCGGTCGAGGCGATGATGGGGCCGCGCGTGTCCTTCAGGCACTGCTCGACATGCGAGAGTTTGGGCTTGTCGGCCGGGTGCAGCAGGTTCAGGCGTGCCACGGCGATGCCGTCGCGCGCCAGTTCGGTGAAGCTCGGGCAGCTCCAGATGTCGCTGTCCACGCCCCAGTCCTGCTTCAGCAATTCCGCGGCGGCGATCGATTCGCGCAAGATCGCGCCGGAGCCGAGCAGCTGCACGCGCGGGCCGTTGCCGGCCGGCCCCTTCCTGAGGAGGTACATGCCCTTGAGGATGTCCTGCTCGACGCCATCCGGCATGGCCGGGTGGGCGTAGTTCTCGTTGAGCAGCGTGATGTAGTAGAAGACGTCCTCCTGCTCGCGCACCATGCGGCGCAGGCCGTCCTGCACGATCACCGCCACCTCGTAGCCGTAGGTCGGGTCGTAGGAGATGCAGTTGGGGATCAGCGCCGACTGGATGTGCGAGTGGCCGTCCTCGTGCTGCAGGCCTTCGCCGTTGAGCGTCGTGCGGCCCGAAGTGCCGCCGAGCAGGAAGCCGCGCGCGCGCTGGTCGCCGGCGGCCCAGGCCAGGTCGCCGAAGCGCTGGAAGCCGAACATCGAGTAGTAGATGAAGAAGGGGATCATCTGCACGCCGTGCGTACTGTAGGCGGTTGCCGCGGCGATCCAGGAAGCCATGGCGCCGGACTCGGTGATGCCCTCCTGCAGGATCTGCCCGTCCTTCGATTCCTTGTAGAACATCAGCTGGTCGGCGTCCTGCGGCGTGTAGTTCTGTCCCACCGAGGACCAGATGCCGAGCTGGCGGAACATGCCCTCCATGCCGAAAGTGCGCGACTCGTCGGCGACGATCGGCACGACATGCTTGCCGAGCTTCTTGTCCTTCACCAGGGTGTTGAGGATGCGCACGAAGGCCATGGTGGTGGAGAACTCGCGGCCTTCGCCGGACGCCTTCAACTGCGCGTCGAAGGCGGACAATGCCGGCACCTCCAGCGGCTCGGCTTTCTGGCGCCGGTTGGGCAGGTAGCCGCCCAGCGCGTTGCGCCGCTCGCGCATGTACTTGATCTCCGGCGAGTCCTTGCCGGGGTTGATGTAGTCCAGGTTGTCCACCTGCTCGTCGGTGAGCGGCAGCTTGAAGCGGTTGCGGAAGGCCTTCAGCGACGTGGTGCCCATCTTCTTCTGCTGGTGGGTGATGTTCTGCGCCTCGCCCGATTCGCCCATGCCGTAGCCCTTGATGGTTTTGGCCAGGATCACCGTCGGCTGGCCGGTGTGCGCGACCGCCGCGGCATAGGCCGCATACACCTTGTGCGGATCGTGGCCACCGCGGTTGAGTCGCCAGATGTCGTCGTCGGACCAGTTGGCGACCATCGCCTTGAGTTCCGGCGTATTGAAGAAATGCTCGCGCACATAGGCGCCGTCCTTCGACTTGAAGGTCTGATAGTCGCCGTCGACGCATTCCTCCATGCGCTGGCGCAGCAGGCCCTGCGTGTCCTGCGCCAGCAGCGCGTCCCAGTAGGCGCCCCAGATCACCTTGATGACGTTCCAGCCGGCGCCGCGGAAGTCCGCTTCGAGTTCCTGGATGATCTTGCCGTTGCCGCGCACCGGGCCGTCGAGGCGTTGCAGGTTGCAGTTGATGACGAAGATCAGGTTGTCGAGGCGCTCGCGTCCGCCCAGCCCGATGGCGCCCATCGACTCCGGCTCGTCCATCTCGCCGTCGCCCATGAAGGCCCATACCTTGCGGTTGTCGGTCTTGGCGATGCCGCGCGCGTTCATGTACTTCATGAAGCGGGCCTGGTAGATGGCCTGCAGGGGCCCCAGGCCCATCGATACCGTGGGGAACTGCCAGAAGTCGGGCATCAGCCAGGGGTGCGGATAGGAGGAGAGGCCCTTGCCGTCCACCTCGCGGCGGAAATTGTTCATCTGCGCTTCGCTGAGCCGGCCCAGCATGAAGGCGCGCGCATAGACGCCGGTGGCCGAGTGCCCCTGCACGAACACCATGTCGCCGCCGTGGCCCTCGGAGGGCGCGTGCCAGAAATGGTTGTAGCCGACGTCGTAGAGCGTGGCGGCGGAGGCGAAGCTGGCGATGTGGCCGCCCAGGTTCGACTCGTCCTTGTTGGCGCGCAGCACCATCGCCAGCGCATTCCAGCGCACATAGGAGCGGATGCGGTGTTCGATGGCGTGGTCGCCGGGCGAGGCGATCTGCGCGCCGGGCGGGATGGTGTTGATGTAGGCGGTGGTGGCCTTGTAGGGCAGGTTGATGCCGGTGCGGCGGGCCAGTTCGACGAGGCGCTCGATCAGGTAGTGAGCGCGCTCCGGCCCCTCCTGTTCGATGACGGCTTCGAGCGCATCGAGCCACTCCTGGGTTTCCTGGGCGTCCGGGTCGGACGGGACGAGGTTGTTCGGCATGGGTGACATGGTCATATCTCCTGATGAGCCGCTCCGGGCGCGTTGTTCGTGCCCGCTTTCCCGCCACATGCAGATATGGGCGAGCCTTTGCTTCCACTCTAGTACGGCAGGGTATGCCGGGGGAAGTGTTTCGTATGATAAAAGAGCATACCGGATTACGCAATAGTGGAAAACCGCAATAATCCGGCAAGCCGTTTCGGATGACGAAAAAAGAAGGGCCAGCCCGCAGGCTGGCCCTTCGCAATGAATAAAACCGGAGAGCTTACTTCTTCGGCTCTTCCTTCTTGCCATTCACGACCGGTCCGCCCGACATGCCCTCCATACCCTTGTCCGACGGCATGCCCGACATCACGGGTCCGCCCGACATGCCGGACATGCCTTCCATGCCAGCCTGGGCAGGTGCCGGCGCAGGGGCCGGGGTCGGCGCGGCAGCGGGAGCAGGTGGTGGTTTGGGCGCCTCCTGTTTCCCGCAGGCAGTTACTGCGAGTGCGACAAGACCGGCAACCATCAATAATCTCGCGATGCCCAGAAGTTCCGGTGATGCTTTGCAGGGGCATGCAGCCGGGCCTGCTTACTTGAGCACCTTCTGCCTGTTGTCTTCGTAGGCGTGCCTGATGCGGCCGCCGCGCACTTCGCCCATGGTTACCTGGCTGGGATTATCGAAGGCTTCGTGGTCGCTACGGGAAAAAGGGCGGTCATAGGTCGTGATGACACCCTCGACTTTTTCCTGCAGATTTTCCAGCGCTTCGCGTACGCGCGAACCGAACGTGGTATTGGCCTGGCGGATCGCAGCAGCCAGGATCATCATGGCATCGTATCCCTGCGCGGCGGCCGAGGGCGAGGGCATGCGCTCGGCGCGGGCATGTTTCTGGTAAGCCTCGATGAAGGTGCGGCGTTTCGGCGTGGTCGCTTCCTGGATGAAAGTCTGCGGCATGCGCGCGCCCTCGCCATTGGGCCCCGCGCTGTCGATGAAATTGGACATGGACAACGGCCAGCTGCCGATGATCGGCACTTGCCAGCCGAGCCGGGCGGCGCCGTTGGCGATCTGCGCCAGTTCCGGCCCGATGCCATAGGTGAGCAGAACTTCGGCGCCCGCCGCGCGGGCGGCGAGGAGCTGGCGCGTCATGTCGACGTCGCGGATGTTGAATTTGCCAACCGAGACAGGTCGAATGCCCATCTTCTCCAGCGCGCGCTCGAGGTCTTCCCGACCGAGTTGTCCGTAGTTGGTCGAGTCGGCGAGAATCGCCACCTTCCTGAACTTGCGCCGCACCACGGCTTCCTCGACGATCATGGCGGCCTGGATGGTGTCGCTGGCCGAGACGCGGAAAATGAAGTTCTCGGGATATTGCGGCGGCAGGAACTGGCGCGTGACGATCGAGCCGGTCGCCACTGCCGTGATCATCGGGATGCGCGCCTCCTGATAGTAGCGCTGGCTGGCCAAGGCCACGCCGGTATTGACGATGCCGACGCCGGCGACGATCTTTTCCTTGCCGATGAGTTCCTGCGCGATTTTCGCGCCGCGTTCGTTGCGCGCCTGGTCGTCGCGCTCGACGAGCAGGATCTGCCGGCCCAGCAGCCCCCCCGCGGCATTGATCTCCGCTACGGCGACGCGAATGCCATTGCGCATGGAAAGACCCATCGGGCTGGAACCGCCGGTGAACGGGCCGGAGACGCCGATGCGGATCGGTTCAGCCGCCTGTGCGGTTGTGCCGAGTGTCCAGCCCGCCCAGCCCACGATAGCGATCAGGCGCAACAGCTTCATCTGGTTCTCCCGAGGATGCGAGTTCAGGTTATCGTCGAGGTGGCGCTGGACATATCAGGGTTAACCCCAAGAGCATGAGAAAATCCTAGCTGCCATCCTGCCATGCGCATGAATACCGAATCCACCGCAAGCCAGCGCAATTGGGTCTGGAGCATCCCCTATGTCGCCATCGGCATTTTTGCCCTGGCCATGCTGGCGCTCGTCTGGGGGCTGCAAAAGCGCGAAACCGACCTGCAATACGATGCGCTTGGCCGGGATGTGCAGTGGGCCGAGCAGACCATGCGCCTGCACATGCAGGGCGCGCAAGACTACCTTGCACAGATGGCGCGGGAATTGGCCGAGGGCAAGCTCGATCGCGGCGCTTTCCAGGTGCGCGCCACCCAGTACCTCGCCAACACGCCGGAACTTGCCAACATCGTCTGGGTGGACTCCGGGCAGATCATCCGCTGGACGGCGCCCTTCGAGACCACTGACTGGATCGCGGGTGAGCGACTGGCCGGCGCGCAGCCGGCAAGCTTCGCGCGCGCCCTGACTTCGGGGCAGCCCACCTACGGCGAGTCGTATGTCAACCACCGCGGCGCCGCCCTGCTGGAAGTGTATGTCCCCGTGCAGTACGGTCGCACCTACCTGGGCGCCCTTGTCGGGGTATACACCATCGAGGCGATGGTGCGGCACCTGGTGCCGGGCTGGTTCGGCGAGAAATACAGCCTGAGTATCGTCGATGCCGCCGGCCAGGTGCTGGCCTCCAACACGACCGTGACGCCGGCCGACGATGCACTCAGCTATGCCATCGACTTTGACCCGCCCGGCAACGGACTGGCATTGCGCGCCAAGGCCTTCCGCACCGACTCGGGCGTGGCGCGCGTGGTGCCCCTCTTTCTGGTTGTCGGCTTGACGCTGGTGGTGGTGTGGAGCTTGTGGGCCCTGCGCAGCCATTTCCAGCGCCGCGTCAAGGTGGAGAAGGAGCGCGACCGGTTGTTCAACCTTTCGCTCGACATGCTGTGCATCGCCGGCATGGACGGCAGCTTCCGCCGCGTGAACCCGGCGTTTGGCCGCGTGCTCGGTTATTCGGCAGAGGAGATAACGGGGAAGCCGCTGCTCGATTACGTCCACCCCGACGATCTTGCTGCCGTGGTGGATGCCCTGCGGCAGCTTGCGGCGGGGCAGCCGGTCAGCTTCGAGAAGCGCTGGCGCGCAGCCGACGGCCGCTACCGCTGGCTGCTGTGGGCCATCAATCCGGTGCCGGAGGAGCGGCTGCTGTATGCCGTTGCCCACGACATTACCGACCGGCGCGAGGACGAGGAAAAACTGAAGAGCGCCTTTGCCTTCCGCAAGGCGATGGGCGAGTCGCTGGTGACCGGTTTGCGCGCCATCGATCTCGAGGGCCGCATCATTTTCGTCAACCCGGCCTTCTGCCGCATGCTCGGCTGGAGCGAACAGGAACTGCTCGGCCTGCGACCACCTTTTCCCTACTGGCCCCCCGAAGAGGCCGAGCAGTTGCGGCGCGACCTCGAGCAGACGCTGGCCGGCCAGGCGCCGCAAGGCGGCTACGAAATGCGCATCATGCGGCGCGACGGCCATCGCTTCGACGTGCGCATGTACCTCTCTCCGCTCATCGACAGCGAGGGAAGTCAGCTCGGCTGGATGGCTTCGATGAACGACATCACCGAGCCGAAGCGCGTGCGCGCAGAACTCGAGGCGTCGCACGAGCGCTTCGTCGCCGTGCTCGACGGACTCGACACGGCGGTCTATGTGGCGGACGTGGAGAATGACGAAATCCTCTATGCCAACCACGCCTTCAAGAACCTCTACGGCTTCGACGCCGTCGGCAGGAATTGCTGGCAGGTGACCACCGCCTGCCATCCCGAGCGCAGCGATTTCCAGTCCGACCCACAGCGTCTCGGTCTCGACGCTGTGCCAAGCGAGTTGTTCGACGGGGAAATCCGGCATCAGCTTTCCGGCCGCTGGTTTCATCTGCGCGACCGCGCCATCCGCTGGGTGGACGGCCGCGTCGTGCGCATGGAGATCGCCGCCGACATCACCGAGCGCAGGCAGATGGAGGAGGCCGCCCTGCAGCATCAGGATCGCCTGGAACAAACCTCGCGCCTCATCACCATGGGCGAAATGGCCTCCTCGCTGGCCCACGAACTGAACCAGCCTCTCTCCGCCATCGCCAACTACTGCATGGGCAGCGTCAATCGCCTCAAGTCGGGCGACTACCGGCGCGAGGACATTCTCGCCGCCATGGAGAAGGCCAGCGCGCAGGCGGAGCGCGCCGGCAAGATCATCCGCCGCACGCGAGAGTTCGTGAAGAAGAGCGCCCCCGTCCGCGCCCCGGTGGCGCTGGCCGACATCGTCGAAGAGGCCATCGGCTTCGCCGACATCGAGGCGCGCAAGGCGGCCGCGGCCCTCCGCGTGGACATTCCGCCCGAACTGCCGCCGGTGTTCGCCGATCGCATCATGATCGAGCAGGTGGTGCTGAACCTGGTGAAGAACGGCATCGAGGCCATGCAGCAGACGCCTGCGGACGAGCGCGAACTGAGTGTGACGGCCCGCCTCGATGGCGGGGACATGGTCGAAGTGGCGGTGACGGATCGCGGCTGCGGCATGACGGAAGCGCAGGCGGAGCGGATCTTCGACCCCTTCTTCACCTCCAAGGCCGAGGGCATGGGCATGGGGTTGAACATCTGCCGCTCGATCATCGAATACCACGGCGGCCGCCTGTGGGCGCAGCCCAATGCGCAGGGTGGCAGCGTGTTTCGGTTTACACTGCCCACCCACTCCCCTCTCACGCTTGCGGGAGAGGGGCCGGGGGAGAGGGCAATAGGAACTGAATCGTGACAAACCAACTCGTCTACATCGTCGACGACGACGACGCCATGCGCGACTCGCTGCAGTGGCTGCTCGAGTCGCAGGGCTTCGCCGTGACGGCCTACGCCTCGGCGGAGGACTTCCTTGCCGCCTGCCGCGACGGCATGGCCGGCTGCATCGTGCTCGACGTACGCATGCCCGGCATGAGCGGGCTGGAACTGTACGAGAAGCTGAATTCAAGGCAATGCACGCTGCCGGTGATCTTCATCACCGGCCATGGCGACGTGCCGATGGCCGTCTCCGCACTCAAGAAGGGCGCCGTGGACTTCATCGAGAAGCCGTTCAGCGACAAGGAGATGCTGCGGCTGATCGGCCAGTGCCTGGAACTCGACCGCGCCAATCGCGAGAAGCGGCAGCAGACCGAGGCGGTGGCGCGCCGGCTGGCAAGCCTGACGGAGCGCGAGGTCGAAGTGATGGATCTCATCCTCGCCGGAAAACTGAACAAGCAGGTTGCCGACATTCTCAACATCAGCATCAAGACGGTGGAAGTGCACCGTTCGAGGATCATGGACAAGATGGAAGTGCGTGCCGTGGCCGAACTGGTGCAGGCGGTGATGCGCGGCAGGCAATGATTCGCCCATCGAGGATTTCCCCGAGGACATGTGGGAGAAGATGCAGGCGGTGATGCTGACAGCCCCTTTCCTGCTGACGCGCTACTGCTGGCCGGCGATGAAGACGCAGCAGTGGGGGCGGGTGGTCAACATCTCTTCCATTCATGGCCTCATCGCCTCGCCGCACAAGGTCGGCTACATCGCCGCCAAGCACGGCCTGGTCGGCCTGACGAAAACCGCCGCGCTGGAAGGCGGGGCGTTCGGCATCACCGCCAACGCCATCTGCCCGGCCTACGTGCGCACGCCGCTGGTGGACAACCAGATCGCCGCGCAAGCCAAGACGCGCGGCCTGCCCGAAGCCGAGGTGATCGAGAAGATCATGCTCGAGCCGGCCGCCATCAAGCGGCTGATCGAACCTGCCGAGGTGGCGGATTTCGTCGCCTACCTGTGCTCGCCTGCCGGCGGCGTCATCACCGGTTCGGCGCTGACCATGGACCTGGGCTGGACGGCGCGGTAAACCCCAATGGCCTCATTGTCGAGCAAGCGGTAATTTCGCGATTTATCCCCTCTCCCCGCTCGCGGGGAGAGGGTTAGGGAGAGGGGCAAGCCGCCGGTTCACCCTCTCCCCAGCCCTCTCCCGCCAGCGGGAGAGGGAGTAATTTTTAGGAGTTTCGAGTGCGCGTCGCCCTCTTTGTCACCTGCCTCGCCGACCTGATGCGGCCCGGCGTCGCCTTTGCGGCGATCCGCCTGCTCGAGCACGGCGGCTGTACGGTCGAGGTTCCGCAGACGCAGACCTGCTGCGGTCAGCCGGCCTACAACTCCGGCGACCGCGCCACCGCCATCGCATTGGCGCGCAAGGTGCTCGACGAATTCGCCGGCTTCGATCACATCGTCGCGCCCTCCGGCTCCTGCGCCGGCATGATCCGCACCCACTACCCTGAGCTGTTCCGCGACGATCCGGCGCTGCAGAAGCGCGCCGAGGCGCTGGCCGAACGCACCTGGGAACTGACCGACTTCCTCGTCAACGCGCTGAAGCTCGACAACGTGCCCGGCAAATTCTCCGGCACGGTGACCTACCACGACTCCTGTTCGGGCCTGCGCGAGTTGGGCGTCAAGGAACAGCCGCGTGCCTTGCTGGCGAAGCTGCCCGGCGTGAAGCTGACCGAGATGAACGAAGCCGAAACCTGCTGCGGTTTCGGTGGCGCCTTCTCGCTGAAGTTCGGCGAAGTGTCCACTCGCATGGCCGACGACAAGTGCGGCAATGCCTGCGCCACCGGGGCGGATGCCATCGTCGGCGGCGACCTCGGCTGCCTGCTCAACATCGAAGGGCGCCTGCGCCGGCGCGGCGACCGCAAGACGCAGGTGCTGCACATCGCCGAGGTGCTGGCGGGGCGGGGCGAGTGATGGAACTGCGCTCCAACGAATTCAAGCCCCGCGCCGCCGCCAACCTGCTCGACGCGAAGTTGCAGCGCGGCCTCGGCCTGATCAAGGTGAAGGCGGTGGTCAACCGCGCCAATGCCGTGGCCGAATTCGGCGATTTCGAATCGCTGCGCGAGGCAGGCAAGGACATCCGCGACCGTGCCCTGGCCGATCTCGACGTGTATCTCGAGCGCTTCGAGCGCGAAGCCACGGCGCGCGGCGCCGTGGTGCACTGGGCGGAGAACGCCTCGGAAGCCTGCCGCATCATCGTCGATATCGCACGCGAGAATGGCGTGAAGAAGGCGGCCAAGTCGAAATCCATGGTGAGCGAGGAGATCGGCCTCAACGATGCCCTGCACGAGGCCGGCGTCGAAGTGATCGAGACCGACCTCGGCGAGTACATCCTGCAGATCAACGACAACGAGCCGCCCTCGCATATCGTCATGCCGGTGATCCACAAGACCGTCGAGGACGTCGCCGACCTCTTCCACGAAAAGCACGGCACGCCGCGCAAGACCGACCCGGCGGCGCTCACGCGCGAGGCGCGCGAGATCCTGCGGCCGCACTTCCTCTCGGCGGACATGGGCATCTCCGGCGCCAACTTCATCGTCGCCGAGACCGGTTCGACCCTCATCGTCACCAACGAAGGCAACGGCCGCCTGTGCACCACGCTGCCGCGCATCCACGTCGCCCTCACCGGCATCGAGAAGGTGGTGCCGACGCTGGAAGACGTCTCGACCCTGCTGCGCCTGCTGCCGCGCTCAGCAACGGGACAGGCCATCACCAACTACGTCTCGGTGCACACTGGGCCGAAGCGCATCGAGGAGTCCGACGGCCCGCAGCAGTTCCATATCGTGCTGGTGGACAACGGCCGCGCGAAACTGCTCGCCGGCGAGATGCGCGAGATGCTGCGCTGCATCCGCTGCGGCGCCTGCATGAACCACTGCCCGGTGTACCAGGCCGTGGGCGGGCACGCCTACGGCTGGGTCTATCCCGGCCCGATGGGCAACATCCTGACGCCGTCCTACGTTGGCCTGGAGAACGCCATCGCCCTGCCCAATGCGGCGACGCTGTGCAACCAGTGCGGCGTCGTCTGCCCGGTGAAGATTCCGCTGCCCGACCTGATGCGCAAGCTGCGCGAGGAGCAGATGGTGCGCGGCCTCAAGCCGTGGAAGGAACGCATGGGCCTCGCCCTGTGGGGCTGGGCCGCGCAGCAGCCGGCGCTCTACGCGCTCGGCACGCGCATCGCCGTGCGGGTGATGAAATGGATGGGCGGCAGCGAAAAGCTGATCCACCGCCTGCCGTTCGTCTCGGGCTGGACCGATGGGCGTGATTTTCCGGCGCCGGCGGGAAAGACGTTCCGCGAGCTGTACAAGGCGCAACGCAAATGAGCGCCCGCGAAAACATCCTTGACCGCGTGCGCGCGGCGCTGGAAAGAAAACGCTTCAGCGTTACGCCGGAGCCAAAAGTCAGTCCCCAGAGCACGGCGGACATCGATGCGCATATCGCCGCGCACCCCGTCGGCATGCAGCCGCAGCGCGATTGGGAACCTGTCGCGCGCTTCCGCGCCCGCGCCGAGGCGCTCACCAGCACGGTGGAGAAGCTCGGCAGCCTGCAGGCGGTGCCCGCCGCCGTGGCGCGCTACCTGGTCGCGCACAACCTGCCCACCGGCGGCATCGTCTGGCCCAGCCTGCGCAAGCTCGACTGGATCGGCGCCGGCCTCGGCATGGAAGACCGCCCGGCGCGCGGCGACGACCTGGTCGGCGTCACCGGCTGCTTCTGCGCCATCGCCGACACCGGCACGCTGATGCTGCTCTCCGGCGCCGACACGCCGGCCGCCGCCAGCCTGCTGCCGGAAACCCACATCGCCATCGTCGAGACGGCACGCATCGTGCCCTTCATGGAAGACGCCTGGGCGCTACTGCGCACCGAGCAGGGCCGCCTGCCGCGGGCGGTGAACTTCGTCTCCGGCCCCTCGCGCACCGCCGACATCGAGCAGACCGTCACCCTGGGTGCGCACGGGCCGTATCGGGTGCACATCATTCTCGTCGGCGCGTAGCCCGTCATTCCCGCGCCCAGAGGAAATACTCCCGGTGTGCGCAAGCGGGAACCCACAAGCAGGTTGATGGCTCTCCGCGCGCCGTTCAGATGCGCAGATCCAAGGCAGCGCTGAATAAGTCATCCCCGCGCCCCTCAGGCGCGTGAATGACGATTTCAGACAAATTCAGCATCTCCCTAACGGCGTCTCGCCGTGTTGCAGGGGCTGACTATAGTCTTTGTACGGCGAACGCTTTTGAAACAGCACCAAGCGCCTGCCCCATTGTCTGGCGTGGTGGGTGCTCAAAGCCTCCGTTCGCCTGGCACTCAGCAAGCACTTCAAATGACGGGACATCAAGAGAGTTCGCGACCGCCTGGACGGCTAAATGGCGTCGAAGATCCACTTCCTTGAGCGCAGAGAGAATGCATTTGGTAACTTGGCGTTTGGCATCCTCTGGACTCTCGTCTGGTGAGTAGCTATTGACACGTACATTCGCGGTGTCAAACAGGAGAGGGGCATTGTCGGAGCGAAAAATAATCGACAAGGCCAAGGGCATCCTGATGAAAAGCCGCGGCCTCGACGAGGACGCTGCTTACGCCGCCTTGCGCAAACTGGCGATGGAGCGCTCGCAGCCGCTTGCGAAGGTGGCGGCCAATCTGGTCGATATGGCCGCTTTGTTGCTATGAGCGGCGCACCAACTCTGTGCATACATGAGCATTATCGTACTTGGGCAGTGCGACATCGACCCTCCGTATCGCCGTCTCGCCAGCGCCGACTTTTCAAGATAACTTACTGTCACCATGGAAGAAAGGCGTTTTTTCGCACTGCTGGCACGGCGATTGCTAAATAGTTCGTAAGCGTTGAGCCAACGGCGGTTCGACCAACAGACAACGGCGTCTGATCTTTGCCCTCCAGCACCAGCCGAGATCGACGCCGTTTTTTCTTGCCTTTCGGAGATCGAGATGAAAAATGAGACCACCTGCCCTGCTGCCCATGCTGCCCATGCTGCTCCTGTTGAATCGTCCCGGCGCGATTTCCTGCGCCTTGCCGCCGGCGCCACGCTCATGAGTGCCCTGCCCTTCAGCTCCGCCGTCTGGGCGGCCGGCTCGGACAAGCCCGAGAAGGAAGAAGTCCGCATCGGCTTCATCCCGCTCACCGACTGTGCCTCCGTCGTCATGGCCTCGGTGATGGGTTTCGACAAGAAATACGGCATCAAGATCGTGCCGACCAAGGAGGCAAGCTGGGCCGGCGTGCGCGACAAGCTGGTGAATGGCGAACTCGACGCCGCTCACGTGCTCTACGGTCTGATCTACGGCGTGCAACTCGGTATCGGCGGGCCGAAGAAGGAGATGAACGTCCTGATGACGCTCAACAACAACGGCCAGGCGATCACGCTTTCCAACCAGTTGAAGGACAAGGGCGCCACCGATGGCGCCTCGCTCGCCAAGCTGGTGGCGAAAAAGGAGCGTGAATACACCTTCGCCCAGACCTTCCCGACGGGCACCCACGCAATGTGGCTGTATTACTGGCTGGCCGCGCACGACATCAATCCCTTCAAGGACGTGAAGAACATCGTCGTGCCGCCCCCGCAGATGGTCGCCAACATGCGCATCGGCAACATGGATGGCTTCTGTGTCGGCGAACCCTGGAACAACCGCGCCATCGTCGACAACATCGGATTCACCGCGACGACCACGCAGGACATCTGGGTCGATCATCCGGAAAAGGTGCTCGGCACCACGGCGGACTGGGTCGCCAAGTACCCGAACACGGCGCGCGCCGTGACGGCGGCGATCCTCGAAGCCAGCCAGTGGATCGATGCTTCGCTCGGCAACAAGCAGAAGACGGCCGACACCATCGCCAGCAAGGCTTACGTGAATACCGACAGCGATGTCATTGTTGCCCGAATGCTCGGCCGTTATTCCAATGGCCTCGGCAAGAGCTGGGACGACAAGAACGCCATGAAGTTCTACAACGAGGGTGCGGTGAATTTTCCCTATCTGTCGGATGCGATGTGGTTCATGACCCAGCACAAGCGTTGGGGCCTGCTCAAGGATCACCCCGATTACCTCGGCGTGGCGAAGAAGGTGAATCGCATCGACATCTACAAGGAAGCCGCGACCGCTGCCAAGGCGCCGTTGCCGAAGAGCGACATGCGCAGTTCGAAGCTGGTCGACGGCGTGGTCTGGGACGGCAAGGATCCGAAGAAGTACGCCGACGGCTTCAAGATCAAGGGGTAAACTCAGTTTCCACACAAGTTTCCGGACCGAGCAGCACCGAGGCAGATGCCGCTGCGATGCGCGCCCGCCTCGGCGTCGTTCTGCCGCCGCTCATGGGGCTGGTGCTGCTGATCGGCATCTGGCACCTGGCGACGATGAACGGCGGCAACATTCCGACGCCGGGCAAGACCTGGGACGCAGCGGCCATTCTCTTCGCCGATCCGTTCTACCGCAACGGGCCGAACGACCAGGGCATCGGCTGGAATATTCTCGCCTCGCTAGAACGGGTCGCCATCGGCTTCGGCTTCGCGGCACTGATCGGCATTCCGGCCGGCTTCATTCTCGGTCGCTTCGCCACAATCGCCGGCATGATCAACCCGATCATCAGCCTGCTGCGTCCGGTTTCGCCACTGGCTTGGCTGCCCATTGGCCTGCTGGTGTTCCAACGGGCCGATCCGGCCGCCATCTGGACGATCTTCATCTGTTCCATCTGGCCGATGATCATGAACACCGCCCAGGGCGTGATGCGCGTGCCGCAGGATTATCTCAACGTCGCGCGCGTGCTCAACCTCTCCGAGTGGAAGATTCTCACCAAGATCCTCTTCCCCAGCGTGCTGCCCTACATGCTCACCGGCATCCGCTTGTCGATCGGCACGGCCTGGCTGGTGATCGTCGCGGCGGAGATGCTCACCGGCGGCGTCGGCATCGGCTTCTGGGTGTGGGACGAGTGGAACAACCTCAAGGTCGAGCACATCATCATCGCCATCTTCGTCATCGGCATCGTCGGCCTGGTTCTCGAACAGACGCTGATCTTCCTCGCCAGGCAACTGCACACGGAGGGTTGAGCCATGAAAAAGCACCTGGAAAAGTTTGTCCAGATTGAAAACGTCGGCATGACCTTCGACACCAAGAAGGGCAAGTTCGTCGCCCTCACCGACATCCACCTGACCATCCGCCAGGGCGAATTCGTCTCGCTGATCGGGCACTCGGGCTGCGGCAAGTCCACCCTGCTCAACCTGATTGCCGGGCTGACCCTGCCGACCGCCGGATTCTTGCTCTGCGCCGGCCGCGAAATTCCCGGCCCCGGCCCGGAACGCGGCGTCGTGTTTCAGAACCACTCGCTACTGCCCTGGCTCACCTGCTTCGACAATGTCCATCTGGCGGTCGAGCGGGTGTTTGGCAAGACCGAAAGCAAGCCGCAGTTGAAGGAGCGCACCACGCGGGTCCTTGAGATGGTCGGCCTGGCCCACGCCATGCACAAATATCCTGGCGAGATTTCCGGCGGCATGAAGCAGCGCGTCGGCATCGCCCGCGCACTGGCGATGGAACCGAAGGTGCTGCTGATGGACGAGCCTTTCGGCGCGCTCGACGCCCTCACCCGCGCCCGCCTGCAAGATGAGCTGATGAAGATCTGCGAGGCGACCAAGGCGACGACGGTGATGGTCACGCACGATGTCGATGAGGCGGTGCTGCTCTCCGACCGCATTGTCATGATGACCAACGGCCCGGCGGCGACCATCGGCGAAATCCTGACGGTGGACCTGCCGCGCCCGCGCGAACGCCTGAGTCTCGCCCACGACGCGAAGTACATGGACTACCGCTCGGCCGTGATCGAGTTCCTCTACGCCAAGCAGTCCCACCCGCTCGCCGCCTGAGGACAAGACCATGAAAAAACAGAAATTGGTCATGGTCGGTAACGGCATGGCCGGCTGCCGCACCCTCGAAGAACTGCTCAAGCTCGCGCCCGACCTCTACGAGATCACCGTGTTCGGCGCCGAGCCGCACCCGAACTACAACCGCATCATGCTCTCTCCGGTGCTGGCGGGCGAAACGAAGTTCGAGGACATCATTCTCAACGACCTCGCCTGGTACCGCGACAACGGCATCACCCTGCATGCCGGCAAGCAGGTCGTGAAGATCGACCGCAAGGCACGCAAGGTCATCGCCGCCGATGACACCGAAGCCAGTTACGACAGGCTCTTGCTGGCCACCGGCTCCTCGCCCTTCATTTTGCCCGTGCCAGGCAAGGACCTGCCGGGCGTGATCGCCTATCGCGACATCGCCGACACCGAGGCGATGATCGAGGCGGCCCAGCATCACAGCCACGCCGTCGTGATCGGCGCCGGCCTGCTCGGCCTCGAAGCCGCCAATGGACTCAAGCTCCGGGGCATGGATGTCACCGTCGTGCATCTGGCCGGCTGGATCATGGAACGCCAGCTCGACAAGACCGCCGCCGACCTGCTGCAAAAGTCCCTGGAGAGCAAGGGGCTGAAGTTCCTGCTTGGCAAGCAGACGGCGGAACTGGTCGCCGGTGAAAGCGGCCGCGTCGCCGCCATCCGCTTCAAGGACGGTGGCGGCATCCCGGCCGATCTCGTCGTGATGGCCGTCGGCATCCTCCCGAACACCGCGCTGGCGGAAAGCGCCGGCATCCATTGCGGGGTTGGCAAAATGAGGGGCATCGTCGTCGACGACACACTGCAAACCTACGACCCGAAAATCTACGCCGTCGGCGAATGCGTCGTGCATCGAGGCATCGCCTATGGCCTGGTCGCGCCGTTGTTTGAACAAGCCAAGGTCTGCGCCAACCACCTCGCGCAGATGGGCATCGGCCGTTACAGCGGCTCTGTCACTTCGACCAAGCTCAAGGTCACCGGCATCGATGTGTTCTCGGCCGGCAACTTCATGGGCGGCGAGGGAATGGAAGACATCGTGTTGTCCGATCCGTCCGGCGGCGTCTACAAGAAACTCGTCATCCAGGGTGATCATCTGGCCGGCGCCGTGCTCTACGGCGACACCGCCGACGGCGCCTGGTATTTCCAGTTGTTGAAGAACCAGCAGAGCATTGCCGAAATCCGCGATCACCTGATGTTCGGCTCGAACCATGTCGGTGACGTCGGCCACGCCGGCCAGGTCAAGGCGGCGACGATGCCCGACAGCGCCGAAGTTTGCGGCTGTAATGGCGTCTGCAAGGGCGATATCGTCCGCGCGATCAAGACGCATGGCCTGTTTACGGTGGAGGATGTGCGCAAGCACACCAAGGCGTCTTCCAGTTGCGGTTCCTGCACCGGCCTCGTCGAACAACTGCTCGCATCGACCGTCGGTGGCGCCTACCAGCCGTCGGACAGCAAGAACAAGCCGGTGTGCGGCTGCACGGATCACACGCATGGCGAGGTGCGCGCCGCCATCCGCGACCAGCACCTGCTGAACATTCCGGACACCCTGCGTGCGCTGGGCTGGAAAACGCCGAACGGCTGCGCCACCTGCCGCCCGGCCCTCAACTACTACCTGATCTCGTCCTGGCCGAAAGAAGCCGAGGACGACCCGCAGTCGCGCTTCATCAACGAGCGCGCCCACGCCAACATCCAGAAGGACGGCACCTTCTCTGTCGTGCCGCGCATGTGGGGCGGCCTGACCACGCCGAACGAACTGCGCGTGATCGCCGACGTCGCCGAGAAATACCAGGTGCCGACCGTCAAGATGACCGGCGGCGCACGCATCGACCTGCTGGGCATCAGGAAGGGCGACCTGCCGAATGTCTGGGAAGACCTCGGCAAGGCCGGGCTGGTTTCCGGCCACGCCTACGGCAAGTCGATCCGCACCGTAAAGACCTGCGTCGGCGCCGAGCACTGCCGCTTCGGCACCCAGCTCTCGATGAGCATGGGCGTCAAGCTGGAGAAAATGCTCTTCGGTATGTGGGCGCCGCACAAGGTGAAACTCGCGGTCTCGGGTTGTCCACGGAACTGCGCCGAAGCCGGCATCAAGGACATCGGCGTGATCGGTGTCGACTCGGGTTATGAGCTCTACATCGCTGGCAACGGGGGCATCAAGACCGAGATCGCCATGTTCATGTGTAAGGTTAGCAATGATTCAGAAGTTCTTGAATATTCAGGAGCTTTTCTACAGCTATATCGCGAGGAAGCCTACTACCTCGAACGCACCTGCCACTACGTCGCCCGGGTCGGACTCGATTATGTGAAGAAAATTGTCGTCGAGGACGCGACGCGGCGCACCGAGCTTTACGAGCGCCTGCTGTACTCGTTGCAGGACTACGAAGACCCCTGGGCGGCGGCTGTCGCCCAGCCGGCGGCGCGCCGCGAATTCACCACATTGGAGGTGGCCTGATCATGAACGACTGGAAACAACTCTGCGCACTGGACGACATTCCCCGCCTCGGCAGCCGCGTCGTCAAATCACCCAAGGGCGACATCGCGGTCTTCCGCACCGCCGAGGACGACATCTTCGCCCTGCATGACAAATGTCCGCACAAGGGCGGGCCGCTGTCGCAGGGCATGGTCGCCGGCAAGGTCGTCACCTGCCCGATGCACTCGTGGAAGATTCAGCTCGAAAGCGGTGAGGCCATCGCGCCCGACGTCGGCTGTGCGCATAGCTTCGCCGTCAAGCTGGAAGGCGAGACGGTCTGGATTTCACTGTAATGAACAGGGAGCTTGCCGAGACGAAGAGCGTCTGCTGCTACTGCGGCGTCGGTTGCGGCGTCATCATCCAGTCGGCCGGCGAGCGCATCGTCGGGGTCAGGGGCGACCCCGACCATCCGGCGAACTTCGGCAGGCTCTGCTCGAAGGGAAATACCCTGCACATGGCCGCCGTGCAGACCGGCCGCGCCACCGTGCCGCTGCTGCGCGAGAGCCGCACCGTCCTGCCAGCGCCGACTTCCTGGGATCACGCCCTCGACGTCGCGGCGGAACGCTTCGCGGCGAGCGGAAGGAGTTGATATCCCCGAACAGGTGCTCGTCGATCAGGGTTGAAAGACCATACAGTTCGAGCAGCGAGTTCTGCAGCGGCGTGGCTGTGAGCAGGAGCTTGCGGCAGTCCTCGGTCGCCCAGCGGATGCCCTGGCCAACCTTGTTGCTCGGCCGATATGCATTGCGCAGCTTGTGGGCTTCGTCGATGACGACCAGATCCCAGGCGATGCTTTTCAATTCCTCGCGCAACGCATTCGCATAGTTGAAGGACATGATGAGCACGGCCTTCTCGTTCAAAGGCGCGCGCCCGCTGCGTTGCGCCTCGCGCCAGGCCTTGGCGTCGAGCACCCGCGTCGGCAGGTTGAACTTCTCCTCCAACTCTATCGCCCACTGCTTGCGCAGCGATGCCGGGCAGATCACCAGCAACCGGCGTTTGCGCTCCGCCCAGAACTGGCACAGCACGATGCCCGCCTCGATCGTCTTGCCGAGGCCCACTTCGTCGGCAAGGATCACGCCCTTGGAGAGCGGTGACTGCAGGGCAAAGAGTGCCGCCTCGATCTGGTGCGGATTCAGGTCGACGGCCGCGTCGAACAGCGCCATCGACAGCCGGTCCATGCCGCTCGCGGCCCGCCGGGTCAGGTCGTGGGCGAAGTACTTGGCGTGGTGAGGAGTCAGGCTCATCGGCGGTGTCGTATTTCCTCTCAGGACTGGCTCTCGTCGATGTACTTGTCGTGATTCCATCGGGTCACCCTGTGGACGTGTGTTTGGTGCGCCTAACAGAGCTTAACGAGTGTGCAACTTCTCCTGCAACCAGACCTTGATCAAGGACTGATAGGGGACATCGCGGGCATTGGCAGCGGCCTTGATCGAGTCGAGCAGATGCTGCGGCAGACGCAGCGAAATCGTCCTGGTCGTCGGTTTCAGGTTCGCTAGAACGACTCGTTGTGCCTTCGACCAGTCGAGATAGTCCGCCGAATCATGCGATTCCCAAAAAGCGCGTTCCTCGGCTTCGTTGGCGAATTGCGGAATCTTCTTGGTCGGCTTGTATTGCAAATAATACGGACACAATAGAGTTGTTACTAAGCTATTGAATGACACCGAGATTATCCCATCCGGGTGTCGTTATCAATCAGCAATCATACGGACAGCGCCAGTGGCTGCTATTGAGCGATTTCTTGCTTGACCGGTTGTGGCCGATAGCGGCGTAGATGCAATTAACCTGGCGTGCCGATTCGCTGTCATTTCATGCCTGGAGTATGTTGCTTCTTCCAAGTCTTGAACATAAGTTCAACTTCCTCCTGAAGGTTTTTGATGGCATTGGTAAGCGCTTCAGTTTCGCTGCCCGAGTATATGACTGGCGTGCCGTGATATTCAACGTTGTTGCGATCGCGATGCGCCTTTTCGAAAATTCGTTTGTCTTTTTCTGTTGCTGGGACGGCATGCTCCAGCGACTCAAACAGGCTTTGCCGGTGCCCGGCGCCAGCACCAGATCGATAACCCAGGATCTTGAATGCCGCCAGCGTAAATTGGTGTCCGGCGTTATATAGGCCGGTGAATCGTCCTGAGGCAGACGTTCCCTTTAGTCCCGCGTCGTGCAGCGCATCACGAGCCTGGCTTATGTGAGTTTCGAGTTCTGCGAGGCTCGGCCGGTGCTGCTGAAGGACCTTGGCGGTGAGCAGGTTGGGCAGATTCGATGGCTTCGAGACCATAAGCGTTACCTTTCAAGAATATTTTGGGGCCGTTGATGATATTCATCGCAAATGCATTTTCGGATCTTGCAAGATCCTGAAACTCTTTAGCTCGAAAATGCTTGACGTTGATGGGTCGACCTATCTGCTTCTCGATAGCCATCACTCGGTCAAGGGCTTCGCGATAGCCTGTATTCGAAATGATCAGCACATCGACATCGCTATGCGCAGATTCTGATCCTTTGGCTATCGATCCGAAGATAAGCGCTACGTCGATTGGCAGTCCTTCGAGCGCAGACTTGATGACGTCGGCTATGCCAAAAGTTTTCCGCGCGAAGCCGCATAGCTCTTCGAAAATCGGACACTCCCTATTGGCCTGGAATTCCTGGAGATTGCCTCGCGCAACCTTGGTGACAATCCCGGCACCGACAAGCGTTTGGATTTCCCGCTGAATCGATGAGGGATTTACGCCGGCAATCCTGGCGAGTTCTCGTAGATGTATTGCGCGATCCGGCTGGGCGAACAATACCCCCAGAATGCGCTGTTTTGTGCGAGGAAAAAGGGCGTCGGCAAGGCTCATGTAACGTTGCTATATAGCGTACAAGTGTTGCGTATCATGCAACACTATGTCGTTCATGTCAAGCAAATGGAATGGCAATCTCGATCGGCTGCATTTGGCCGAAACGGACCATTCAGCGAGATTCCCACGAAAGTCAGCCTCCACAGAACGGCGAGGCGAATGCATTGCGCTCCTGCGGAATGTCGTCGCAAGCATTCCTTGGCCTGGCGGTTTTTTCGGAGATTGCCAACACCTAACGCGCCGAGCTGCGGCTAGGGCCGTTGCCGCTCCAGGTCGAAGGACAACTGGCGGTGGTGCCTGATCGAGAGGAGATAGACCGCGTCCCGCATCAGGGCATAGAGGATCAGGTAGTCATCGGTGAGGTATTCGCGGAGTTCGCCGCCGGCGACCAGTTTTTTCAGGCTGTCGATTCGTTCTTGTCCTTCGACGGACTGCACGGGCCGGTCGGGGAACGGCCGGCCCATGCGCGGGTGGCGTTCCAGGTTCGGGATGACGGTAAGCAGGTTTGTGGCGAGCCCGCTCACGGGGGGGCGCGAGACGGCAGGTCCGTAACAATCCCGTCACATTGGCGCATTAGCATGCTCTCCACACATTGAGAGACAAGGAGAGAAAACATGAAAGCAACGATTGCCGGGCGCGCACTGTTCGCCCTGATGTTCGGCTTGCTGGCCGCTGGCGCCGCCCAGGCCGGCGCCACGCTGGTCACCATCGACGGCTCCAGCACTGTCTATCCGGTCACCGAGGCGGTGGCCGAGGAATTCCAGATTTCCAAGCGCGGCGCGATCCGCGTCACGGTCGGCATTTCCGGCACCGGCGGCGGCTTCAAGAAGTTCTGCCGCGGCGAGGTCGACATCACCGGCGCCTCGCGCCCCATTCTCAAGGGCGAGATGGAGGCCTGCGCCAAGGCCGGCATCAAGTATTTCGAACTGCCGGTGGCCTTCGACGCGATCACCGTCGTGGTCAATCCGAAGAACGCCTTCCTCAAGCAGATCAGCGTCGATGAACTGAAGAAGATGTGGGAGCCGACGGCCCAGGGCAAGGTGGCGAAGTGGAAGGACATCAACCCGGCCTGGCCGGATCTGCCGCTCCGCCTGTTCGGGCCGGGCGCCGATTCGGGCACCTTCGATTATTTCACCGAGGCCATCGTCGGCAAGTCGAAGTCCAGCCGCGGCGACTTCACCGCCTCCGAGGACGACAACGTACTGGTGCAGGGCGTCTCCCGGGACAAGGGCGGACTGGCCTATTTCGGCTATGCCTACTACGCGGAGAACACGGCGCGCGTGAAGGCGGTGCCGATCGTCGCCAAGGCCGGCAAGCCGGCGGTGGCGCCCTCGATGGAATCCGTCATCAGCGGCAAGTATCAGCCGCTGTCGCGCCCCATCTTCATCTACCTCAGCGAGAAGGCCTGGCAGCGCCCGGAGGTGAAGGAGTTCATCGCCTTCTACATGCAGCACGGCGCCAAGCTGGCCAAGGAAGTGAAGTACGTGCCGCTGCCGGCGAAGGCCTACACGTTGAACCTGGAGCACCTGAAGCAGGGCAAGCTGGGCACGGTGTTCGGCGGCACGCCCGAGGTCGGCATCACCGTCGAGGAGTTGATGAAGCGCGAGGCCAAGCTTTAATATCAGGCCGCCGTATCGCAGAGACTGACTTTCGATCGCCCAGCCCATGACCGCCATCAGCCGCCTGTCGCACCGCACGTCGCGCCACGTCAAGGAACGGATCATCGAGAGCATCCTGTTCCTCGCCGCCCTGGTGTCGGTGGCGACGACGCTGGGCATCGTCTACATCCTGGTGAAGGAATCGGTGGTCTTCTTCAACCATGTGCCGCTGTGGGACTTCCTCACCGACACGCAATGGACGCCGCTGTTCGACGACGCGCATTTCGGCATCATCGTCCTGCTCTCCGGCACGCTGGTCAGCTCGGCGGTGGCGCTGTCGGTGGCGATCCCGCTCGGCACCATCATCGCCATCTACCTGTCCGAGTTCGCCTCGGCGCGCGCGCGCGAGTTCGCCAAGCCGGTGCTGGAACTGCTCTCGGGCGTGCCGACCATCATCTACGGCTATTTCGCCCTGCTCTTCATTACGCCGCTGCTGCAGAAGCTGATCCCGGGCCTGCCCGGCTTCAACCTGCTCTCGGCCGGCCTCGTCATGGGCATCATGATCGTGCCCTACGTCGCCTCGATCAGCGAGGACGCCATGCGGGCGGTGCCGATGAGCCTGCGCGAGGGCTCCTACGCCATGGGCGCCACGCGCCTGCAGACGGCGCTGAAGGTCGTGTTCCCCGCCGCCCTGTCCGGCGTCGCCGCGGCCTATATCCTCGGCATCTCGCGGGCAGTCGGCGAGACCATGATCCTCGCTGTCGCGGCCGGCATGCAGCCGAACCTCACCTGGAACCCGACGGAATCGGCGGCGACCATCACCGCCTTCATCGTCCAGGTGGCGCTGGGCGACCTGCCGCACGGCAGCGTCGGCTACCAGACCATTTTTGCCGCCGGTCTGACCCTGATGCTGCTGACGCTCGTCTTCAACGTCCTCGGCCACTGGATGCGGCGCCGCTTCAGCGAACGATATTAGAGCGATACGAATATGGCCCGCAAAGACATCGGCGAAATCCGCAACATCATCGTCCGCCACAAGCGCCTCGACGTGATCTTCGGCGTGGTCGGCCTGCTTGCGCTGGGCCTCGGATTGCTGACCTTCGCCACGCTGTTCATCGACATGGCGCTCGACGGCTACACGCGCCTGACGCCGGATTTCTTCACCGAGTTTCCGTCGCGGCGCGCCGAGCGGGCGGGGATCCTCTCCGCCCTGGTGGGCACCACGCTGGTGATGCTGGTGACGGCCTGCGTCGCCGTGCCGCTCGGCGTGGCCGCCGGCATCTATCTCGAGGAGTACGCCCCGCGCAACTGGGTCACCGACATCATCGAGATCAACATCGCCAACCTGGCGGGCGTGCCGTCCATCATCTACGGCCTGCTGGCGCTCGGCCTCTTCGTCTATGAGTTCAGCCTGGGCCAGAGCATCCTGACCGCGGGCCTGACGCTGGCCCTGCTCATCCTGCCCGTGGTGATCGTGGCGACGCGCGAGGCGATCCGCTCGATTCCCTCGCAGATCCGCGAGGGCGCCTACGCGCTGGGCGCGACGAAATGGCAGGTGGTGCAGCATCACGTCCTGCCCTACTCGATGGGCGGCATCATGACCGGGGTGATCATCGGCATGGCGCGCGCCATCGGCGAAACGGCGCCCATCATCACCATCGGTGCGCTGACCTTCATCGCCTTCCTGCCGGCCTCTCCGCTGACGGGGACGTTCCCCTTCCTCTCCTTCGAGTGGCTGCAGTCGCCCTTTACCGTGATGCCGATCCAGATCTTCAACTGGACCTCGCGCCCCGACCCGAACTTCCACGCCAACGCCGCCGCCGCCGGTTTCATCCTGGTGCTGATGACGCTGACCATGAACGGCCTGGCGATCTGGCTGCGCTATCGCGTCCGCCGGAATATCAAGTGGTAAAGGGCTTGCTAAGGGATATGTTATCCATGCGTTACCCCCAGAAAGCTCGCAGACAAGGCGCGACGAGGATAGCGTGGTCATTCCACGCTGACGAGTCGCAACGCCGCATGCGGGCTTTCTGGGGGATAACCCTCCGGGGCCGGGCGTATTCGGGCGCATGGCGTCGTTGCATCCTCCTTATGTGGAATAACCACATCGCGTCCCACGGGGATTTCCTTCGGTCATCGTCTGCGCCTAGCCCTGCACCCGAATACGCCCGGCCGCATGGATAACCTAACCCTTAGCAAGCCCTATCCGAATGAGCGAACCGAAACCTGAACTCGATACCCTGCCGCTCAAGGCTCGCGCCAGCGCGCTGGACTTCTACTACGGCGACTTCCAGGCGCTGAAGAAGATCGACATGCCGATCTACGAGAAGCGCGTCACCGCGCTGATCGGCCCCTCGGGCTGCGGCAAGTCGACCTTCCTGCGCTGCTTCAACCGCATGCACGATCTCTATCCCGGCAACCGCTACGTCGGCGAGATCAGCCTGCACCCCGACAACGTCAATCTGCTCGACAAGTCGGTCGATCCGATCGAGGTGCGCATGCGCCTGTCGATGGTCTTCCAGAAGCCCAACCCCTTCCCCAAGACCATCTTCGAGAACGTGGCCTACGGCCTGCGCGTGCGCGGCCTGGGCAAGCGGGCCGTCCTCGAGGAAAAAGTCGAGGAGGCCCTGCGCAATGCCGCCCTGTGGAACGAGGTGAAGGATCGCCTGGACGAAATGGCCTTCAACCTCTCGGGCGGCCAGCAGCAGCGCCTGTGCATCGCGCGGGCGCTCGCCACCGAACCGGAAATCCTGCTGTTCGACGAACCGACTTCGGCCCTGGACCCCATCGCCACCGCCAGTATCGAGGAACTGATCACCGAGCTGAAGCAACGCGTGACCATCCTCATCGTCACGCACAACATGCAGCAGGCGGCGCGCGTCTCCGATTTCACCGCCTACATGTATCTGGGCGAACTGGTCGAATTCGGCTGGACCGATGATATATTCATCAAACCGAAGAACCCGCAGACCGAGGCTTATATTACTGGCCGTTTCGGCTAGAAACCGAGAAGAGGAACGCCATGTCCCAAAGCGAGCATTTTTCCAAGCAATACGATTCCGACCTCGAGGACATCCGGGCGCGCGTCCTGCAGATGGGCGGCGCCGTCGAGGCGCAGATCCTCGCCGCCATCGAATGCTTCGCCAGCGGCGACCACGACAAGATGGCCGAGGTGGTGGAGAACGAGTTCCGCGTCAACGCCTACGAGGTCGAGATCGACGACCTCTGCGTGCACGTCGTGGCACGGCGGCAGCCGGCGGCGCGCGACCTGCGCCTCATCATGGGCGTGAGCAAGGCCGTCACCGACCTCGAGCGCATGGGCGACGAGGCGGAGAAGATCGCGCGCATGGCGAAGCAGATCCACGAACGCAGCGACTTGCGCATCCCGCGCCACGCCGAGGTGCGCCGCTCGGGCGAGTTGGCCGTGGCGCAACTGCGCCATGCCCTGGATGCCCTGGCGCGGCTGGATTCGGACGCGGCGGAGAAGATCATCAGCGAGGATGCGCACCTCGACGACGAGTTCCGCGGCATCCTGCGCCAGCTCATCACCTTCATGATGGAAGACCCGCGCACCATTTCCACGGCGCTGGAGATCGTCTGGATCGCCAAGGCCATCGAGCGCATCGGCGACCACGCCAAGAACATCGCGGAACAGGTGATTTACATCGTGCGCGGCACCGATGTGCGACATACCGGCAAGGAACGCAAGCGCGGCGCAACGGACGAGGAGCGCTGACCCGATGGGTAGCCGGGTACTGGTCGTGGAGGACGATGCGGCCATCCAGGCGCTGCTCGACTTCACCCTGAAGAAGGCCGGTTTCGAGGCGACCATCGTGGCTTCGGCGGAGGCGGGCGCAGAGGCCCTGCGAGATGCTCTGCCCGACATCGTTCTGATCGACTGGATGTTGCCGAAGATGTCCGGCATCGCCTTTGCCCGGCAACTGCGCAGGGACACGCGCAGCGCGGGACTGCCCATCATCATGGTCACCGCGCGTGGCGAGGAGGGCGATCGCGTCGAGGGCCTGGAGAGTGGCGCCGACGATTACCTCGTCAAGCCCTTCAGTCCGCGCGAACTGGTGGCGCGCATCCAGGCAGTGCTGCGCCGCCGCGCCCCCCATGCCGCCGAGACAGCACTCAGCGTCGGTTCCCTCCACCTCGATCCCTCGACCCACCAGGTCACGCTGGCTGGCCGCCGCCTGGAAATGGCGCCGACCGAGTTCAGGCTGCTGCGCTTTCTCATGGCCAATCCCGGACGCGTCTTCACCCGCGCCCAGCTGCTCGACAAGGTCTGGGGCGACCACGTGTTCATCGAGGAGCGCACGGTCGACGTCCACGTGCGCCGCCTGCGCCAGGCGCTCGGCGCATCGGGCGAATCTCTCATCGAAACCGTGCGCGGCGCCGGCTACCGGCTTGCTGCTGACTGAGTATGCCCTCCGCCTGGCTCTCGCTGCTGCTGCGCCTGGCCCTGATCGCCGTGCTGGCCGTGCTCGCCGGCGTCTGGCTGGGCAGCCTGGCCGGCTGGGTAATCGTAAGCGCAGGACTGCTGTTCCTGCTGGTGGCGCACACCGCCTATCTGGCCAGCCTGCAGCGCTGGCTGAAGCGGCCAGAGAGCCAGGCCATTCCGGATGCCTGGGGCGCCTGGGGCAATGTCTTCATGGTGCTGTACCGGCATCTGCGCAACGAGGAAAAGCGGCGCGAAAGCATTGCCGCCGACCTGGAGGTCTTCAGCCAGGCGGCGGAAGCTTCGCCCGACGGCCTGGTATTCCTCGATGCGAACGATCGCATCCGCTGGTGCAACCGCGTCGCCGAAAGTCAGCTCGGGCTGGACGGCGAGCGCGACCGGGATTTGCTGGTGACGAACCTGGTCCGCGCTCCGCGCTTCGCCGAACTCCTCGCCGGCGCCCGGATGGGCGAAGCGGTGCTCTACCGGCCGGCGAACCGCAAGGGGATGACGCTTTCGCTGGAGGTGATCCGCTTCGGCCGGGACCGCAAGCTGCTCATCAGCTTCGACGTTTCGCAGATCGAGCGGGCGGACACCATCCGCAAGGACTTCGTCGCCAACGTCTCGCACGAGCTGCGTACGCCGCTGACGGTGATTTCCGGCTTCGCCGAGCATATGCTCGGCGAAGCCGCGCCGGAGGCGGACGAGCTGCGGCGACAGCTCGGCATCGTAAACGACCAGGCGGGCAGGATGCTGCGCCTGGTCGACGACCTGCTCATCCTGTCGCGGCTGGAGGGCGAAACGCAGACGCTGCGCGAAGAGACGCTCGACGTGCGGGAACTGATCAATGAAATTTCCAGCGATGCGCGCCGCCTGAGCGGCGGCCGCCACACCATCACCTGCGAGGTCATGCCGGCCATGCTGAAGGGCAGCCGCGACGAACTGCACAGCGCCTTCTCCAACCTGGTCAGCAACGCCGTGCGCTACACGCCGGAAGGCGGCCGCATTGTGCTGCGCTGGGCGGTGCGGGACGGCAAGGGCAGCTTCAGCGTCGAGGACAGCGGCATCGGCATCGCCGAGGAGCACGTACCCCGCCTGACAGAGCGCTTCTACCGGGTCGACCGCGGCCGCTCGCGCGAGTCGGGCGGCACCGGGCTCGGACTGTCCATCGTCAGGCACGTGCTGTTGCGGCACCAGGCAGACCTGCAGATTCGCTCGGAGCCGGGCGCCGGCAGCACTTTCAGCGCGGAATTTCCCGCCTGGCGCGTCACCTTGCCGCAGGCCTGACCCAGCCGCAGCGACTTTTCGTGATTCATTCGCCAGACTGGATTCCCATTGACCTGTATCAATGGCCGGCTGCCGTTAGCACGGTAGTTTCTGACCTTCCTTCTTCATGATAATCAACAGGGTGGCGCAGATGGCGGCAGTCATGCCAGCGCCGGCGGCGAGCCGGCATTTGATGTCGGGCAACGAAGCGGTTGCCCGGGCGGTGTGGGAAATGGGCACGCGGGTCGCGGCCGCCTATCCCGGCACGCCGTCGACGGAGATCCTCGAAGCCCTGTCGACCTATCCCGACCTGCACTGCGAATGGTCGGTCAACGAGAAGGTTTCCATGGAGGTCGCCATCGGCGCCTCCATGATGGGTGCGCGCGCCTTCTGCGCCATGAAGCACGTCGGCCTCAACGTCGCCGCTGACGCCATGATGACCCTGACCCTGACCGGTGTCATCGGCGGCATGGTCATCGCCGTGGCCGACGACGTCGGCATGGCGTCCTCGCAGAACGAACAGGATTCGCGCAACTACGCCCGTTTCGCCCATCTGCCGGTGCTCGAACCATCCGATTCGCAGGAAGCCTACGAGATGACGCGTTACGGCTTCGAACTTTCGGAACAGCACCAGGTGCCGGTGATCCTGCGCCTGACGGCGCGCATCTGCCACGTCAAGGGCGTTGTCCAGGTCGGCGAGCGCGTCGCCCACGAGCCGACCGGCTATGTCAAGGATGCGGCGCGCTGGGTGATGGTGCCGGCGCATGCCCGGCGCCGCATCCCCATGATGTTCGAGCGCGACGAAGCCCTGCGCCAGGTGAGCGAGCAGTCGCCGCTCAACGTGCTGGAGCCGGGCGAAGATCGCCGAGTCGGCTTCATCACCAGCGGCCCGACCTACATGCACGTGCGCGAAGCTTTCCCCGACGCGCCGCTGCTCAAGCTCGGCATGAGCCACCCCTGGCCGCTGGAAAAAATGCGCGCGCTGGCGCGCATGGCCGACACGCTGGTGGTGGTCGAGGAAGTCGATCCGATCCTCGAAACCGAATTCAAGGCTGCCGGCTTTGCCGTACATGGCAAGGACATCCTGCCGAGAATCGGCGAACTGGCGCCGGAGGTGCTGTTGCCGGCGGTCAACCGGCTGCTCAACAACGAGCCGCCGCCGGCCCCGGCCGCGCCCGCTCCGGCGGTGTTCCCGCGGCCACCGACGCTGTGCGCCTCCTGCCCGCACATGGGCGTCTATTACACCCTGTCGCAACTGAAGAACATCATCGTTGCCGGCGACATCGGCTGCTATACGCTGGGCGCCGGCCATCCGTGGAACGCCCTCGATTCCACCATCTGCATGGGGGCGGCCGTAACCGTGGCGCACGGCATGGACAAGGGCCGCGGCGAAGCCGACAAGGACAAGAAGATCCTCGCCGTCATCGGCGATTCGACCTTCATGCACATGGGCATGCAGGGCCTGCTCGACATGACCTACAACCGCGGCAACGTCACTTTGCTGCTGCTCGACAACGGCACGGTGGGCATGACCGGCGGCCAGAACACGCCGGCCAATGGACGTGACATCCGCGGCAATCCGGCGCCGCGCATCGATTTCCGCAAGCTGGTCGAGGCGCTTGGCGTCAAGCCGGAGCGCATCCGCGAAGTCGATCCCTACGAGATGCCGACGCTCTTCAAGGTCATCCGCGAGGAAACCAGGATCGAGGAAGTCTCCGTCATCATCGGCTACCGTCCCTGCGTGCTCACCGAGGATTTCAAGCCGGCGCGCTCCTACTATGTCGACGATGACAAGTGCACCGGCTGCGGCAACTGCGTCGAGGTCGGCTGCCCGGCCATACACGTCACGCGCCGCGAAAAGGTCGTGAAGCCCTCTGGCAAGGAAGTCGAACTGGCCTTCGTGCGCATCGACCCGATTGCCTGCACCGGCTGCGCCATGTGCCTCAAGCCCTGCGCGCCGGATGCCATCCTGCAGCCGGAAGCACCGCGCGGGCTGACCATGCTGAAACCCGTTTGAGGCGAACTATGGACACGGACATCACCAATATTCTCGTTTGCGGCATCGGTGGCCAGGGCGTCATGACCGCCACGGAAATCCTCGCCGAGGCGGCCATCGCCGAAGGCCACGACGTCAAGAAGACCGAGGTCGCCGGCATGGCCCAGCGCGGCGGCGTCGTCACCTCCCATCTGCGCTTCGGCAAGCGCGTGCTCAGCCCGCAGATCGCGCCCGGCACGGTGCAGGTCCTGCTCGGCTTCGAGGCGGCCGAGGCGCTGCGCTGGTCGGGCTATCTGCGGCCCGGCGGGCTGGCGCTGGTAAACGATGCCCGGCTGGTGCCGCCGGTGGTCGAGATCGGCCTGTTCGAATACCCGGAGGACCCGATCGGCATGATGCGCGCTGCCGGCATCACGACGGTGTCGTTCGATGCGGCCACGATTGCCAGCGACCTGGGCGATCTGCGCCTGGGCAACACCGTGATGCTCGGCGCCATTGCCGACCAGTTGCCGTTTGCCGCCGATGTGCTGCTCGCCTGCGTCGTCAAGCGCTTCGAGAGCAAGGGCGAACAGGTGGTGGAGATGAACCGCAAGGCATTCGCCGCGGGTCGCGCCGCCGCGTCGCAAGCCACCGCGCCGGCCTAGGCTTGTCGTTCCCGCGGAAGCGGGAACCCATGCGTTTGTGGATTCCCTCTTCCGCGGGAATGACGAGGCGGTTAAAATACCGTCATTCCGCGGAGCCTCCGGGCTCCGCATCCATTTCTGACTGCCATGACTGCAAAAATACTCGACGGCAACGCCCTTTCCGCGAAACTCCGCGAATCCCTGCGCCATCGCGCGGCCGAGCTGACCGCCCAGGGCTGCCGCCCCGGACTCGCCGTGATTCTGGTCGGCGAGAATCCGGCCTCCCAGGTGTATGTGCGCAACAAGATCAAGGCCTGCGAAGCGGTCGGCGTACATTCCGAGCGATACGAATTTCCCGCCGATACACCGCAGCAGCAGGTGCTCGACAAGATCGCCGCGCTGAATGCCGACCCGGCCATCCACGGCATCCTGGTGCAGTTGCCTCTGCCGCCGCAGTTCGACGAGGACGAAGTGCTGGAGGCCGTCTCGGTGGAGAAGGACGTCGATGGCTTCCACGCCGAGAACGTCGGCCTGCTCGCGCAGGGCAATCCGCGCTTCATCTCCTGCACGCCCTACGGCGTGATGGAAATGCTGAAGGCCGAGGGCGTTTCGCTCAAAGGCAAGGAAGCCGTGGTGGTCGGCCGCAGCAACATCGTCGGCAAGCCGATGACGCTGCTGCTCATCGGCGCCAGCGCCACCGTCACCGTGTGCCACTCGCAAACCAAGGACCTCGCCTTCCACACCCGGCGCGCCGACATCCTGGTGGCGGCGGTGGGCAAGGCGAAGATGATCACCGGCGACATGATCAAGCCCGGCGCAGTGGTCATCGATGTCGGCATCAATCGCCTGCCGGACGGCAAGCTCTGCGGCGACGTGGATTTCGAATCGGCGAAGGAAGTGGCCTCGCTCATCACCCCGGTGCCCGGCGGCGTCGGCCCGATGACCATCACCATGCTGCTCGCCAATACCATCGAGAGCGCCGATCGCGCCGCCGCGAAATAGGGGAGGGATTATGGTCAAACATCCATTGGTAGGCATCGTCATGGGTTCGGACAGTGACTGGCCTGTCATGAAAATTTGCGCAGAAACGCTGAAGAGCTTCGGTATTCCGCACGAAGCCAAGGTGCTCTCCGCGCATCGCACGCCGGATGCGACGCTCGACTACGCCAGCATGGCAGATGATCGCGGCATCAAGGTACTGATCGCCTCTTCCGGCGGTGCGGCGCATCTGGCCGGCATGCTGGCCGCGAAAACCGAACTGCCGGTGCTCGCCGTGCCGATGCCATCCAAGCACCTGCAGGGACTCGATTCGCTGCTGTCGATGGTACAGATGCCCGGCGGCATCCCCGTCGCCACCTTTGCCATCGGCGAGGCCGGCGCCACCAATGCCGCGCTGTTCGCTGTCGCCATCCTGGCGCTCTCCGACCCCGAACTGGCGAAGAAACTCTCAGATTTCCGTGTCCGCCAGACCGAGAAGGTGCTGGCAAAGACGCTGCCGGCCGTCTGATTTCCCTTGTAGGAGCGGGCTTGCCCGCGATCCGGTGCTGACTTCGCGGGCAAGCCCGCTCCTACATAGAGACTCCATGCATCCTGACATCCCCCGCGCCGTCGCGCTCCTTCGCACAGGCGACATTGTCGCCTTCCCGACCGAAACCGTTTACGGTCTCGGCGCGGATGCGGCCAACCCGGCCGCCGTGGCGAAAATCTTCGCCGCCAAGGGCCGGCCGGTCGACCATCCCCTCATCGTCCACCTGCCGGATGCAAGCCATATGGCGCGCTGGGCGCGCGGCGTGCCGGCCGAGGCCGAAAAACTCGTCGCCGCCTTCTGGCCCGGCCCGCTCACCCTGATCCTCAAGCGCCAGCCGCATGTGCCGGATGCCGTCACCGGCGGCCAGGATACGGTGGGCCTGCGCGTGCCGAATCATCCGCTGGCGCTGGAACTGCTCGCCGCCTTCGATGGCGGCATTGCCGCGCCTTCGGCCAACCGTTTTGGTCGCATCAGCCCGACCACCGCTGCCCATGTACGCGAGGAAATCGGCGCGCGTGTGCCGCTGATTCTCGACGGCGGACCCTGTCCGGTCGGCATCGAGTCGACCATCCTCGACCTGTCGCGCGGCAGGCCCGTGCTGTTGCGGCCGGGCGCCATCGGCGCCGCCGACATCGCACGGGTTATCGGCCAGGTGCCCATAGTCGACGCGACGGACAGCGGCGGGAGCATGACGCCACGCGTCTCGGGCTCGCTCGAAGCCCACTACGCGCCGCGCACGCCGCTCGAACTGGTGTCCTCCGACGGCCTGCTCTTCGCCCTGCGCAGCGCCCTTGTCCAGGGCGAACGCGTTGCTGTGCTGGCGCCCACGCCGCAGGCCATCAGCCACGACCTCGTGACCTGGCGGCAGGCGCCGGCCGATCCGGCCGGCTGCGCCCACGACCTCTATGCCAGCCTGCGTGATCTGGATGCGCTCGGCTGCGTCCGCATCCTCGTGCAGAAGCCGCCTGCCGGCGAAGCCTGGCTGGCCGTCAACGACCGCCTGCGCCGCGCCGCCGCGGGTTCGGGTGAGGACGACGAAACTTGATGCATTTCCCCCTCTCCCCGAAGGGAGAGGGCCGGGGTGAGGGTGAGCTGGTCGGCGTCTGGCAAGCCCCCCCAGAAACCGCTATAATCCGCGCCTTCTTTGGGGAAGTAGCTCAGCTGGGAGAGCGTCGCGTTCGCAATGCGAAGGTCGGGAGTTCGATCCTCCTCTTCTCCACCAAATGCTAAAAGGCCAACCCATCGCGGTTGGCCTTTTTGTTTGCCTCTGAATTAATTAATCCGATAGCGCGAGTTCGTCGACCAGCGGCCGGCCCGGCATGTGAAAGGCCACCGGCCCGTCGGCTTGGCCGTCCACGAACTGCCGCACAAAGGGGTCGGTCGAGGCGCGCACTTCGTCGGGCGTGCCTTCGGCGACGATCCTGCCGTCGGCGATGAAATAGACGTAGTCCACCACCTTGAGCGATTCGGCCACGTCGTAGGTGACGACGATGGAGGTGACGCCGAGCGCATCGTTCAGCTTGCGGATGAGGT
Organism: uncultured beta proteobacterium; assembly: GCA_947084915.1. Lineage (GTDB taxonomy): Bacteria > Pseudomonadota > Gammaproteobacteria > Burkholderiales > Rhodocyclaceae > Desulfobacillus. The sequence goes on from CAMTUN010000004.1 coordinate 33,667, forward strand.
TGCCGATCTGGTTGAGCGAGATGGGGTCGAGGCCGGAGAACGGCTCGTCGTACATGATCAGCATGGGGTCGAGCACGATGGCGCGCGCCAGCGCCACGCGGCGCGACATGCCGCCGGAGAGTTCGCTCGGCATCAGGCCGTGCGCGCCGCGCAGGCCGACCGAGTGCAGTTTCATCAGCACCATGTCGTGGATCAGTTCCTCGGGCAGATTGGTGCGCTCGCGCATCGGAAAGGCGATGTTCTCGAAGGTCGAGATGTCGGTGAACAGCCCGCCCTGCTGAAACATCATGCCCATCTTGCGGCGCATTTCGTAGAGGGCATTGGTGTCCAGCTCATGGATGACTTTGCCGTCCACCTTGACGTGTCCGGCCGCCGGCCGCAACTGTCCGCCGATGAGCCGCAGCAGGGTGGTCTTGCCGCAACCGCTGGCGCCGAGGATGGCAATCACCTTGCCGCGCGGCACGGCGAGGTCGAGTCCCTTGAGGACATCGAGGTTGGGGTAGGAGAACTTGAGATTGGAAATCTCTATCAGTGTGTCTTGTTGCGACGTCATGCTGTTTTCCATCGATGTGTTTTAACGAACGTACCCCAGCTTGCGCAAGGCGTCAAACGTCTTGCCGGCCAGCGCTTCGTGCCCTTCGGCGTTCGGGTGCAGCGGGTCGAGCTTGAGATCGGGATCTGACAGCACTGCCGGCACCGCGTCGGCTATCAGCGGAACCTTCCTTTCCTTGGCGATTTCGGCGTAGAAAGGCGGCGGGGAGAGATTCTGGAAGAGGGCGCCCGCCACGCTCGGCCGTGGCGTGGCCAACAGGACGGGCAGGGCATCCCGGCTGCGTACCAGTTCGAGAATGCGCGCCAGATTGCCGCGGGTTTCTTCCTCCGGTGTCTTGCGCAGCATGTCATTGCCGCCCAGTGTCACCAGCACCAGTGTCGGCGCATGTTCCTCCATCAGCGCCGGCAGGCGCGCCAGCGCGTCGCCCGACTTGTCTCCGCTGACGCCGCCGTTGACGATCTTCCAGCCGGTCTTGCCGGCGAGCAGAGTTGGCCATGCCTGTTCGGGGACGAGTCCGTAGCCGGCGGTGATGCTGTCGCCCAGCGCCAGCACCACGCTGCCGGGCGGCAGCGGTTCGGCCTTTTTCGACGAGCAGGCGGCAAGCAGCGCCAGCAGGCAGACGAGAACATGCATACGCCAGGGGTTCACGTCTTCTCCGCCGTGTTGTGGGGACTGACTTTGGACGGGATCTACTGTGCTTCCTCGGGCAACAGGGCGGCGACCATCGCCACCATTTCCGGATCGAGGTCGAAGCCCGGCGTTTGGTCGGGATTGATGGCGATGGCGATGGCGATGCCGGCGCCCATGCGGCGCAGGATCCAGGAAAACTCGGCGAGCATGCCGCCGCCGTGGCCGGGATAGGCGGCGAGAAAGGCCTGGGCGCGATCCGGTGCGGAGAACAGTACGAGGATGCGGCTGCCGGCGTCGTCCTCGACCAGCAGGGGCTCGGCCTGGGTCGAGGCCTGGAAGCCGGCGATGCGGTGCTTCTCGTCCTTCACCGGCATGAAAACCTGTACATCCAGCAGGCGCCCGGCAAATTCCTCGGGCGCGATAGTGCCGGCGTGGAAATCCAGCAGCAGGGCCTCCAGTTCATTGCGCGCGGGACTGGGTTCGTTCATTCGGGATGCCTTTCGCTAGGCCGGCGCTCGGGGGCGCGCCGTGGCGCGGGCGGGTTGGTTGCGTTTGGATTGCAACTCCAGCAACGGTTTCAGGTAGCGCCCGGTGTGGCTGCCGGCCTGCAGGGCGACCGTTTCGGGGGCGCCGATGGCAACAATGCGTCCGCCGCCTTCGCCGCCCTCGGGTCCGAGGTCGACGATCCAGTCGGCGGTCTTGATGACGTCGAGGTTGTGCTCGATGACGACGATGGTGTTGCCGTTGTCGCGCAGCCGGGCGAGCACCTTGAGCAGCATTTCGATGTCCTGGAAGTGCAGGCCGGTGGTCGGCTCGTCGAGAATGTAGAGCGTGCGGCCGGTGTCGCGCTTGGATAATTCCAGCGCCAGCTTGACGCGCTGCGCTTCGCCGCCGGAGAGCGTGACCGCCGACTGGCCGAGCTCGATGTAGCCGAGGCCGACGTCGAGCAGGGTGTCCAGCTTGCGCGCCACCACCGGCACCGCCGCAAAGAATTCGTGCGCCTGCTCGACCGTCATGCGCAGCACGTCGTGGATGGTCTTGCCCTTGTAGCGGATTTCCAGCGTTTCGCGGTTGTAGCGCTTGCCGTGGCAGACGTCGCAGGGCACAAAGATGTCCGGCAGGAAGTGCATTTCCACCTTGATCAGGCCATCGCCCTGGCAGGCTTCGCAGCGGCCGCCCTTGACGTTGAAGGAGAAGCGCCCGGGCCCGTAGCCGCGGGTGCGCGATTCCGGCACGCCGGTGAATAACTCGCGGATCGGCGTCAGCAGTCCGGTGTAGGTGGCCGGGTTGGAGCGCGGCGTGCGGCCGATCGGCGACTGGTCCACGCTGATCACCTTGTCGAAGAACTCCAGCCCTTCGATCGCATCGAATGGCGCCGGTGCGGCGGTGCTGCCGTAGAGGTGTCGCGCGGCCGCCGCGTAGAGGGTGTCGTTGATGAGTGTCGATTTACCGGAGCCGGAAACGCCGGTGACGCAAGTGAGCAGCCCGACCGGCAGGTCGCAAGCGACCTGCTTCAGGTTGTTGCCGCGCGCGCCGAGAATTCTCAGCAGGCGCGCCGGGTTCGGCGCCAAGTGCCTTTTCGGCAAGGGAATGGCGCGGCGGCCTGACAGGTAGGCGCCGGTGAGCGAATCCGGGTGGGCAGCGATCTGCTGCGGCGTGCCCTCGGCGACGATACGGCCACCGTGCTCGCCGGCGCCCGGGCCCATGTCCACCACATGGTCGGCGGCGTGGATGGCTTCCTCGTCGTGCTCGACGACGATTACGGTGTTGCCGAGGTCGCGCAACTCGGCCAGGGTGGCGAGCAGGCGCGCGTTGTCGCGCTGGTGCAGGCCGATCGAGGGTTCGTCCAGAACATACATGACGCCGGTGAGTCCTGAGCCGATCTGACTGGCCAGCCGGATGCGCTGCGCCTCGCCACCGGAGAGTGATTCGGCGGAGCGGTCGAGCGAGAGATAGTCGAGGCCGACGTTGATGAGAAAGGTCAGCCGTGCGGTGACTTCCCGCACGATCTTCTCCGCCACCTGGGCGCGCTGGCCCGCCAGGTCAAGCAGGTTGAAGAAGTCGCGCGCGGCGATCAGGGGCAGCGCGCTGATCTGCGGCAGGTTGCGGCCGCCGATGAGGACATGGCGCGCCTCGCTGCGCAGCCGCGTGCCCTCGCATTCCGGGCAGGAACGCGTGTTGAGATATTTCGCCAGTTCCTCGCGCACGGCGACAGAGTCAGTCTCCTTGTAACGGCGTTCGAGATTGTTGATGATGCCTTCGAAGGCATGCTCCTTGATGCTGCTGCGGCCGCTTTCGGACAGATAGCGGAAGGGAATCTTCTCCCGGCCGGAGCCGAAGAGGACGATCTGGTGCATGTCTTCGGGCAGTGCCTCGAAGGGCTTATCGATGTCGAAGCCGAAATGCCCGGCAAGGCTCGTCAGCAACTGGAAATAGAACTGGTTGCGCCGGTCCCAGCCGCGGATGGCGCCGGAAGCCAGCGACAGATGCGGGTAGGCGACGACGCGCGCCGGATCGAAGAAACTGATCTGGCCGAGTCCGTCGCACTTCGGGCAGGCGCCCATCGGATTGTTGAAGGAGAACAGTCGTGGCTCCAGTTCCTGCAGCGAGTAACTGCACACCGGACAGGCGAAGCGCGCCGAGAAGAGATGCTCCATGCCGGAGTCCATCTCCACCGCCATGGCGCGGCCGTCGGCGTGGAGCAGCGCCGTCTCGAAGGATTCGGCCAGGCGCTGGCGCGCGTCGGCACGTACCTTGAGCCGATCGACCACCACGTCGATGGTGTGCTTGCCGTTCTTTGCCAGCTTGGGCAGGGCGTCGATGTCGTGCACCTTGCCGTCCACGCGCAGGCGAACGAAGCCCTGCGCACGCAATTCGGTGAAGAGGTCCAGCTGTTCGCCCTTGCGGCCGGCCACCACCGGAGCGAGGATCATCAGCTTGGTGTCTTCGGGCAGTTCCAGCACATGGTCCACCATCTGCGAGACGCTTTGCGCCGCGAGCGGCTGGCCGTGCTCCGGGCAGTGCGGCGTGCCGGCGCGGGCGAAGAGCAGGCGCAGATAGTCGTGGATCTCGGTGACGGTGCCGACCGTCGAGCGCGGGTTGTGGCTGGTGGCCTTCTGCTCGATGGCGATGGCCGGCGAGAGGCCCTCGATGAGGTCGACATCCGGCTTTTCCATCAGTTGCAGGAACTGCCGCGCGTAGGCCGAGAGGGATTCCACGTAGCGGCGCTGGCCCTCGGCGTAGAGCGTGTCGAAGGCCAGAGAGGATTTGCCTGAGCCGGACAATCCGGTGATTACCGTCAGCCGGTTGCGCGGCAGGTCGAGGTTCAGGTTCTTGAGGTTGTGCGTCCGCGCGCCGCGGATGCGGATTTCGTCCATGGAAGGGCAAGGCAAGAAGGGCAATCTGCTAATATACGCAATTCCGCAGTCTCAAGCCAAGCCTCATTTCATGTCGCCCGAAGTTGCCCCAAACACGCCTGACCGCATGACCCGGCAGGAACTTCGCGCCGGCCTGTCGCTGGCGTCGATTTTCGCCCTGCGCATGCTGGGGCTGTTCCTTATCCTGCCGGTGTTCGCCGTTGCCGCGCGCGATCTGCCGGGCGGGAACAACCTGATCCTGATCGGCATTGCGCTGGGGGTCTACGGCCTGACGCAGGCGGTGCTGCAGATCCCCTTCGGCATGGCCTCCGACCGCTATGGCCGCAAGCGGGTGATCATCGTCGGCCTGCTGCTGTTTGCCGCGGGCAGCTTTCTCGCCGCCGCCGCGACGGACATCTGGTGGACCATTTTCGGCCGCGCCCTGCAGGGCGCCGGCGCCATTTCCGCGGCGGTGACCGCGCTGGCGGCAGATCTGACGCGCGAGCAGCACCGCACCAAGGTAATGGCCCTGATCGGCTCCAGCATCGGCCTGATGTTCGCCCTGTCGATGGTGGCGGCGCCGGCGCTCAATGCGCTGGTCGGCCTGCACGGCATTTTCGCCCTGACTGGCCTCCTGGCGCTGGCGGCCATCCTGGTGGTGGTCAAGGTCGTGCCCGATCCGCCGTCGGCCGAGCTTCACGGCCACGATCCGGTCGGTTTCATGGACGTGCTGTTGAATCCGCAGTTGTTGCGCTTGAATTTCGGCATCATGACGCTGCATTTCATCCAGATGGCGATGTTCGTCGTGGTGCCGGGCGCCATCGTGGCCACCAGCGGCTTGCCGGTGAGCGAGCACTGGAAGGTCTATCTGCCGGTGGTGCTCGCCAGCTTCGTGCTCATGCTGCCGCCGATCTTCTATGCCGAGCGGCGTGCGCGCATCAAGCCGGTCTTCGTCGGCTCCGTCCTGGTGCTGCTGCTCGCACAGGGCGGCTTCCTTTTCGGCAGCGGCAAGTTCAATGCGCTGGTGGCGAACCTGGTGGTGTTCTTCGTCGTCTTCAACATTCTCGAAGCGAGCCTGCCTTCGCTGGTGTCGCGCATCGCCCCGCCGCGAGCCAAGGGCGCCGCGCTGGGCATCTACAACACGACGCAGTCGCTCGGCCTCTTTTTCGGCGGCGCCGCGGGCGGCGTGCTGGCCCATCATTACGGCGCCACGGGCGTGTTCGGCGTCGGTATTGCGCTGGCATTGATCTGGCTGCTGATCGCAGTTACGATGCAGGCGCCGCAGGTGGTGGCGCTGCGCGAGTTCTTCATTCAGCCGCATGTCGATATCGAGAAGCTGCGCGAGCAGCTCGCCGGACTGCCCGGCGTGCGGGAAGCTGTAGTGGAGCCCGAAAAACGCATGGCCTACTTGAAGGTCAATCTGGAACGTTGGGACGAACGGCGTGTGCGCCGGTTAATCGGAGGAGAGGCATAAATGGCATCGGTGAACAAAGTGATTCTGGTCGGAAACCTGGGCGCGGATCCGGAAACCCGCTACGCGCCGAGCGGCGATGCGATCTGCAATATCCGCATCGCCACCACGGACACCTGGAAGGACAAGGCTACTGGCGAGAAGAAGGAAGCCACTGAATGGCATCGTGTCGCTTTCTTCGGCCGGCTGGCTGAAATCGCCGGCCAGTACCTGAAGAAAGGCAGCCAGGTCTACATCGAAGGCAGCCTGCGCACGCGCAAGTGGCAGGACAAGGATGGCCAGGATCGCTACACCACGGAAATCCGTGCCGACGAGATGAAGATGCTGGGCAGCCGCCAGGGTGCGGGCGAGGCGCCGCCGCGCGAGCGCGAAGCGGCCCCGGCACCGTCCTCCGGCGGCAAGAAGGCTCCGGCGGCGTCCAATTTCGGCGACATGGACGACGATATCCCGTTCTAGGACAAAGTCGGGGGTACGGCATGAACGACGGTTTGTTGTGGCGATGCCTCTCATAATGCAGCTGAAACGTCTGCGCGAGATTTCCCTGCGCGACCTGCTGGTCGTCGGCCTGCCGTCACTGGTGCTGCTGATCGGAGGTTTCTGGCTGGCTGCGCAATTCATCAAGCCCGCACTGCCGGATTTTCTTGTCATGGCGTCGGGCGGGGAGGGCGGTTCCTACCAGGTGTATGCGGAGCGCTATCGCCAGGTGCTGGCGAAGAACGGCATCGAACTGCGCGAACGCCCTTCCGCCGGCTCCATCGAAAACATCAAGCGCCTGCTCGACGAGGACGACGATACGGAAGTCGCCCTCGTGCAGAGCGGTACGGCCAACGGCATCAATACCGACCGGCTTCTCTCGCTCGGCAGTCTCTATTACGAGCCGCTCTGGGTGTTCTACCGCAGCGACAGGGAACTCGATCGGCTGACCCAGCTCAAGGGCAAGCGCATCGCCATTGGCGCCGTGGGCAGCGGCACGCGCAAGCTGGCGCTCGATCTGCTCGAAACCAATGGATTTGATGCTAAAAGCAACGGATTGCTGCCGCTTGGTGGCCTGCAGGCCGTGGAAGCGTTGCAACAGCGCAAGGTCGATGCGGTTTTCGTCGTCGGCGCCGACCAGTCGGCCGCGGTCTGGTCGCTGCTCTACGCCGAGGGCGTCCGTCTCATGAGCCTTGCCCACGCCGAGGCCTATGTGCGGCGCTTTCCCCAGCTTGCACGGCTGGTCCTGCCGCAGGGGGCGATCGATATGACGCGCAACATCCCGGCGCGTGACGTGACCCTGGTGTCGCCCGTGGCGATGCTGGTGGCGCACGAGTCGACGCATCCGGCCCTCATCCAGCTCCTCATGCAGGTGGTGCAGGAAGTGCATGGCGAAGCGGGTGTCTTTCAGCGCCCGGGCGAATTCCCCAAGGCCAGCCGGATCGACTTTCCGCTGGCGCCTGAGGCCGAGCGATTCTACAAATCGGGCAAGCCCTTCCTTCAGCGCTATCTGCCCTTCTCGGCGGCCAATCTTTTCGACCGCTTGTTCGTCATGCTGGTGCCGGTGCTGACCCTGCTGATCCCGATCATGCGCTTCGCGCCCGGCATTTATGCCTGGCGCATCCGTTCGCGCATCTACCGGCGCTACGGCGAGCTGAAGTTTCTCGAGGCCGAGGTGGAAACCGATCCCGGCCGGCACAGCCGGGCGGAATGGCTGGAGCACCTGGACCGGATCGAGGAGAGTCTGCAGCATGTCACGACGCCGCTGGCGTTTACCGACATGCTCTACACGCTTCGACTGCACACGGGACTGGTGCGTGAAACCATCATGCGGCGTGCGCCGAAGGATGTGGCGCCGGGGAGGGATTAGGCGCCGCGGATTCTTGCCAGCGTGGCGGTGGTGGAACGCTCGTGGCGGAAGGGGATGGCGTGCACTTGTCCGCCGCGCGCCAGCACAAGATCGGCGCCGACAATGTTCTGCGGCGCCCAGTCGCCGCCTTTCACCAGTACGTCGGGCTGCACGGTGCGGATGAGTTCCAGCGGCGTGTCCTCGTCGAACCAGATCACCAGCGATACGCTTTCCAATGCCGCCAGCACCGCCATGCGGTCTTCAAGGCAATTGACAGGCCGGCCATCGCCCTTGCCGAGGCGCCTCACCGAAGCATCCGAATTCACGCCGACGACGAGACTGGCGCCGAGCGCCCGCGCTTGCGCGAGATAGGTGACATGGCCGCGATGCAGGATGTCGAAGCAGCCGTTGGTGAACACCAGGGGACGGGCCAGCCGCGCCAGCCGCGCCGCCAGCTCGCCAGGGAGGCAGAGCTTGGCCTCGAAGCCGGGTGCGGCGTGCTGCATGGGCTGACTATTTCCCTTCCGCCGGTTTGGCCTTGGTGTCTTCCGGCGGGCGGTTGTCGAGTCGCTGTGCGTCCCTGAATTCGATGTATTCGAAGACGCGCACGACCTTCTTCACGCCGGCCGTGGTGCGGGTGATCTCGGCCGCATCGTCGCCTTCCTTGCGCGTGACCAGGCCGAGCAGGTATACCGTGCCGGCCTCGGTCACCACCTTGACGTGGTTGGCCTGGAATTTGTTGGCATCGATGAAACGCGCCTTGACCTTCGATGTGATGTAGGTGTCGTTGCTGCGGGCGCTGAAGGTGCTGATGCCGCCGACCTGAACCTCGTTGGTGACGCCCTTGACGTTGGTCACGCCGGCGATGGCCTTCTCGAGATCGTCCTTGATGCCGGCATCCGGCACCTCGCCGGTGAGCAGCACCTTCATGTTGTAGCTGGTGACGTTGACGTGAACCCTGTCGCTGAACTTCTCGTTGATGCGGTTGAAGGAGCGGATTTCGATGGCCTCGTCGGCGAGATAGGTTTCCGCGTTGCGCCGGTCGACGATCATCAGGGCGCCGGCGCCGATGCCGGTGGCGACCGCAGGGACGCAGCCCTGCAGGAGCGGCAGCGAAAGGGAAATCAGGGTGGTGGCAAGAATCAGTTTCTTCATGCATCCTCTCCTAGCAACATGCAATCGATTCCGTCGCACAGGCAGTGCAGGGTGAGCAGATGCACTTCCTGGATGCGCGACGTGCGGTCGGACGGCACGCAAATGTGCACGTCCGCAGTCTTCAGTAGCGGGCCGATGGCGCCGCCATCCCGTCCGGTGAGGGCGACGACGCGCACTTCGCGCTCGTGTGCGGCGTGGATGGCCTCGACGACGTTCGGCGAATTGCCGCTGGTCGAGATCGCCAGCAGCACATCGTTCGGCTGACCCAGCGCGCGCACCTGCTTGGCGAATACCTGGTCGAAGGCGTAGTCGTTGGCGATCGAGGTGAGCGTCGAGGTGTCGGTGGTGAGCGCCAGGGCGGCGAGTGGCGGGCGCTCCTTTTCGAAACGGTTGAGCAGTTCGGCGGCGAAGTGTTGCGAGTCGGCTGCCGAGCCGCCATTGCCGCAGGCCATGATCTTGCCGTTGGCGAGCAGGCTGGCCACCATTGTCTCGACCGCCTGGGCGATCGGGGCGGCAAGGGCTTCCATGGCGTCCAGTTTGGTCTGGGCGCTGTCGGTGAACTGCCGGGAGATGCGCGCGAGGAGGTTCATGTCGATTTTGCATCTGATTCTAGCATGGCGGGAAAGGTTCCCTGGCGTCGCTACAGCACGACAAACACTTCGATGACGATGCGCTTCCAGGGGTCGCGATGTCGATGCAGCTTCGCGATGCGCGCTTCCACCTTGCCGCCGCGATCCATCTCCGCCGCCACGGCGCGGTTCTCCGCGCGCGGCAGATAACCCAGCTTGCGATCGCGCCACGTCACGCTGACGGCGTTGCCATCGTGCGCATTTTCCGGCTCGCGCGTGAGCACCAGCGGATCGCCTTCCCGCATTTCATCCCACAGCGCCTTGCCGGCATAGAACTGGAAGCCGGCCAGGGGCGAACTCTGCACCAGCACCTTGATCGATTCTGCCTGTACCGGCAAGGCGAGAAACAAAGCAAGCGCCAGCGGAAGGCAACGCCGGATTACCCTCTCCCCCAACCCCTCTCCCCGCGGGGAGAGGGGAAGGTCGTGAGCCGCTGCGCAGCTAACTGGTCTGGAAGGCATTCTTGATCCAATCGATGTTCGCGCCGTCGAGCAGCACCGCATCGAAACGGCAGGCGGGCAGGGATTTGCCGGCGAGGTAGTGATTGGCGGCAAGCACCAGGCGCCGCTGCTTGGCCGGCGTGATGCTTGCCGCGGCGCCGCCGTAGCCGTGATTCGTGCGCAGGCGCACTTCGACGAAGACCAGGGTGGCGCCGTCGCGGCAGACGAGATCGATTTCGCCGCCGCGGCAGCGGTAGTTGCGTGCCAGGATTTTCAGGCCGTGACGCAGCAGGTGCTGAGCCGCCTGTTCCTCCGCTTCGCTGCCAGTGCTGTTCATGGCTTGCGCCCCGGCGCGGGCCGCCCGACAATGCGGTCAGTCGAATTACTCATGGCGGCGCGATGAAGCATCAGGTAACGGGAGCGGGGCTCAAGACAGCGGCATTATATGTGGTGGCCACGCCGCTGGGGAACCTGGGCGACATCGGCGCGCGCGCGCTCGAGGTGCTGCGCGGCGTCGACGCTATCGCCTGCGAGGATACGCGGCACTCGCGCCGGCTGCTCGACCACTTCGATATCCGCGCTGAAACCTTTCCCTTGCACGAGCACAATGAGGCCGCCGCCGCGGCGCGGTTGTTGAGGATGCTGCGCGAAGGCCGCACCCTGGCGCTGGTATCGGACGCCGGCACGCCGGCGGTTTCCGACCCCGGCGCGCGCGCGGTGGCATCGGTGCGCGCGGCCGGTTTCGAGGTGATTCCCGTACCCGGGCCCAATGCCGCCATTGCCGCGCTGTCCGCCTCTGGCCTGACCGATCCGCATTTCCTCTTCTACGGCTTCCTGCCGGCGAAAGAGACGGCGCGGCGCAAGGCCATTGCCGCGTTGAAGGCGCTGCCTTGCGCCCTCGTCTTCTACGAGGCGCCGCACCGCATCGAGGAAGCGGTCGCCGACCTGGCGGCGGTGCTGGAGCCTCAGCGCACCCTGGTTATCGCGCGCGAACTGACCAAACTCTTCGAGTCGATCGTCAGCTTGCCGCTGGCGGAGGCGCCGGCCTGGCTGGCGGCGGACGAGAATCACCGTCGCGGCGAATTCGTGCTGGCCGTCGCAGCGCCGCCGCCCGTCGAAGGCCTGTCCGCCGAGGCCGAACGGGTGCTCGGTCTGCTGCTCGCCGAACTGCCCCTCAAGCAGGCGGTGAAACTGGCCGCGCAGATCAGCGGCGCATCGAAGAACGCCCTCTACGACCTGGCCCTCGCGCGCAGGGGCGAACAATGATGCAGGTATAATTCTGCGCCATGCAGACGCTCACCCTGACCCGTCCCGACGACTGGCATCTCCACCTGCGCGATGGTGCGGCGTTATCCGTCGTGGTACCGCATACGGCGCGGCAGTTCGCCCGCGCCATCGTCATGCCCAACCTGAAACCGCCGGTGGTGACGACCGCGCAGGCGGGCGCCTACCGCGAACGGGTGCGAGCCGCCGTGTCGCGGGGACTGACTTTTGATCCGCTGATGACGTTGTACCTGACGGACAACACGCCGCCGGAGGAAATCGACCGCGCCAAATCGTCCGGTTTCGTGCATGCCGTGAAGTACTACCCGTCCGGCGCCACCACCAATTCGGATTCCGGCGTCACTGACATTGAGAAGTGCTTCGCTACGCTGGCGCGCATGGAAGCGATCGGCCTGCCTTTGCTGGTGCACGGCGAGGTGACCGATGCAGAAGTGGATATCTTCGACCGTGAGCGTGTCTTCATCGAGCGCGTGCTGGCGCCGGTGGTGCAGCGCTTTCCCGCGCTGCGCGTCGTGCTCGAACACATCACCACGGCAGAGGCGGCAACCTTTGTTGCGGCGTCCGGGCCGAATGTCGCCGCAACCATCACTGCCCATCATCTGCTGATGAACCGCAATGCCCTGCTGGCCGGCGGCATCCGGCCGCACCATTACTGCCTGCCGGTGCTCAAGCGCGAGACGCACCGCCAGGCGCTGGTGCGCGCGGCGACCTCTGGCAATCCGAAATTCTTTCTCGGCACCGACTCGGCGCCACATTCGCGCAACACCAAGGAGGCGGCCTGCGGCTGCGCCGGCTGCTATACAGCGCTCAACGCTCTTGAGCTGTACGCCGAGGCCTTCGAGGCGGCCGGCGCGCTCGACCGCTTCGAAGCCTTCGCCAGTTTTCATGGCGCCGACTTCTACGGCCTGCCGCGCAATACTGCGACGATTACGCTGAAGAGGGCAGCCTGGCGCGTGCCGGACAGCCTGCCTTTCGGCGACGACGTGCTGGTGCCGCTGCGTGCCGGTGAAACCCTGAACTGGAAACTGGAGGAGTGACCATGCGTGTCTGGCCGCTGCTGATTGCCTTGCCATTGCTCGCCGGCTGCAAGAACGAGACGGCCTCGCTGCAGTTCAGCGGGCCGGACAACGCCCTGACTTTGCAAATGCGCCAGACCTGGTTCTGGGATGAAACGGTGGCGTTGGAGGTGGTGATGTCGCGCCAGCCGGACTGCCACCGTCGCAGCCGGCTCGATAGCGTTGCGCTGGCGGAAGCCAGCGTGGACGTGCTGCGGCCCGACGCAGGCGAGTTCGCCGAGCCGATCCTGATCCTCAAGCAGGGCGCCCGGTTCTACGCCGTCAGCACGAAGAACTGCGAGATGCAGCGTTTCAAGGCGACGCCGGAGAAACCCGGCACGCGCTTGGGCGCCTTCCGCCTGGAAGGGGAGAAGTTGAAGTTTGTCGCCGCGCCGGCGAACACGCCGCCGGCGCCGGCAGCACCCGTCAGCCCGCCGCCGGCAGCGCCGCAGCAGTAGCGCCCATGCCTTGCCGCTCGGCGCGGTCCGAGCGCAGGGCGGAGCGGCGGCCGCGGCCCATGTTGATCCCGGAGAGCAGCAGCAGGCCGATCACGAAGTAGGCCCCCGTGAAGAGAATGGCCTGGCGGTGGTTGCCGCCGGAGAGCCAATTCACCATGCCGTAGGTGAGCGGCCCGAAAATCGAGGCAAGCTTTACGGCGAATCCCCACAGGCCGAAAAACTCCGCCAGTCGCGACGGCGGCGCCAGGTAGCCGACCATGGCGCGTCCGGCCGACTGCGACGCGCCCATGCACAGTCCGGCGATGTTGGCCGCCACCCAGAACAGCGCGGCGCCCTCGGCCAGCCAGGCCAGCGTCACCATGAGGATCCAGCCGCACAAGGTCAGCGCGATGGCGCGCACGTGGCCGATGCGGTCCTGCAGGTAGCCGAAGCCGAAGGCGCCGCAGGCCGCCGTCAGGTTCACCACGAGAATCAGCACCAGCGTGTCCTCGGTGCTGAACTTCATCGCCTCCTGTGCGTAGATCGCCGCCAGGGTGATGACGGTCGCGATGCCGGCCTGGTAGAACAGCGTGCAGATGAGAAAGCGCCACAGGTCGCGGAAGCGCCGGGCGTGGTGCAGCGTCTCCGCCAGGCGCGACCAGGCGGTGTGGGCGATGCCGTCGGCCGGCGCCTGCGGTACCGCGCGCTCGCGCAGGAAGAGGAAGGTCGGCAGGCTGGCGATGATGAACAGCGCCGCGGTGATGAGCATGGTCTCCGGCACCGCTTGCGCCGTGTCGCGCCCGGCCGCTGTGGCCTGGGTCAGCCAGAACAGGCAGGCGCCGAGCGAGAGCAGGCCGCCGAGGTAGCCCAGGCTCCAGCCCCAGCCGGAGACGCGGCCCATGGCGCGGCTGCTCGCCAGTTCGGGCAGGAAGGCGGCGATCAGGTTTTCACCCGTGCCGAAAAAAAAGTTGGAGGCGATGATGCAGATCACGGCAATGGCCAGCGTGCCCGGACCGGTGAAGTACAGCGCTGCCGTGAAGATCACGCAGCCGACGGTGGTGATGGCGAGCAGGCGCTTCTTGGCCGCACGGGCGTCCGCCCAGGCGCCGACGAGCGGGGCGGTGAGCACGATGAGGGCGTAGGAAACCGCGAGTGTCGCCGTCCACGCCAGGGTCGCCCAGGGCGCGCGCTGGGCCACCACGGCCACGAAGTAGGCGCTGAAAACGGCCGTGATCACCACCGTCGTGTAGCCCGAGTTGGCGAAGTCGTACATCGCCCAGGCCCAGACTTCGCGGGGTTTCGCATCTGCAGTCAGCGCACGGACGTTTCGGGTTGCGGTCATGGCGGTCGCGTAGAATGGAACTGACCCATTATGCAAGGCGCCGCCGCGCCCGGCAATGCATGTCCGATACTTCTCTTGAGCCGCTGGCCGCGCGTCCCCTGTTCGAGCCGATGGTCATGCGTGAGCGAGCAGAAAAAAGAGGCCCCGCCGAAGCGGGGCCTGCAATGGAAGCGGAGGTTTGAGATGGCCACTGCTAAGAAAGCCTCATTCCGTTCCCTCCATATTCTCCGACTAGCCCGCTGGCAGATCAAGCTCAGACTCGAATTATTTAGCAACATATTGAAAAACAAGGATGTTGCCACGATATAATTGCTTTGGAAGTCCGCCAGGCAGCCGCTGTGCGCTACGTGTGCATGGAGGAAAGTCCGGGCCCCATAGAGCAGGATGCCGGCTAACGGCCGGGCGTCGTGAGGCGATGGAAAGTGGCACAGAGAATAGACCGCCGATGGCCCGCCCCGACTTGTCGCCTCAGGCGACAAAGTCCCTTTTGAAGAGCAGGTGGGTAACTACCGAGACTTCGTTCGGGATTGGTCGGGACGGGATCAGGCAAGGGTGAAACGGCGAGGTAAGAGCTCACCGCAGTCCGTGGCAACACGGCTGGCACGCTAAACCCCATCCGGGGCAAGGCCAAATAGGGAAGCTATGGCGCTGCTCGCGCCGCTTCCGGGTAGGCTGCTAGAGCGCCGCGGTAACGCGTCGCCCAGAGGAATGGTTGCCGGGCAGCTTCGGCTGCCTTACAGAACCCGGCTTATCGGCGGACTTCCAACTCCCCAAGCATGGCGCAATGCCATGACTCTTCATATTTAACTTTCACTTTACATCCTATCTGCTTTGTTTTTTAAGGATTATATTTTCAAGATTTTGTCTTAAGTCGACCCCTTAAGTCTTTGTTGCGTCTGGAAAAAACCGCAATTCTCCGCTTGACCCTGCATTTAAGTTCATCTAAAGTGGGAAATAGTGGAAAAAAGTGGGAAACCAGTGTTTTTTGGTTTCCCCTCAAAGAGGGGGTTGAATGTTCCAGGGGGCTGCAGCGCTGAATCTCGACGCGAAAGGGCGCCTGGCGGTGCCGTCGCGGCATCGCGAGAGCCTGGCGGCCATCGCCGATGGAACGTTAGTGCTTACTGCGCACCCCCACCGCTGCCTTCTGATCTATCCCCTGCCTGCCTGGGAGCCTATTCGCGACAAGTTGCTCCAGGCCCCCAGTCTCGAACATCAATCCGCCCTGCTGAAGCGCCTGCTCGTCGGCTTCGCCCGCGAAGAATCGATGGACGCGTCCGGTCGCGTGCTGATTGCGCCAGAACTGCGTCAGTACGCAGGGCTGGAAAAGGAAGTCTGGCTGGTCGGCCAGGGTAACCATTTCGAGCTCTGGTCGGATGCGGGCTGGAAGCAGCAACAGGATGCCATTTTTGCCCTGGGCGACAAGCTGCTGCCGCCGGGACTGGAGACGCTCACGCTGTGAGTGAAACAGCGCAGCACAGGACAGTGCTGCTGGAGGAAGCGGTCGACGCCCTGGCGATCAAGCCGGGCGGGGTATACGTGGATGCGACCTTCGGTCGGGGCGGGCATAGCCGGCTGATCCTCCGGCAGCTGAACGAGAAGGGGCGGTTGATCGCGCTGGACCGGGATCCGGCGGCGGTCGAGGCGGGCAGGGCGTTCGCCGATCCGCGCCTGAAACTGATCCATGCCGCCTTCAGCGGCTTGAGGGCGGCGCTGGAGGCGGCGGCAGTCGAACGGGTGGATGGCGTGCTGCTGGATCTGGGCGTGTCTTCCCCTCAGCTGGACGAGGCGGAGCGCGGCTTCAGTTTCCGGCTGGATGCGCCGCTCGACATGCGCATGGATACAAGTAGCGGCCAAACGGCCGCGGAATGGCTGGCGCAGGCGAGCCAGCGGCAACTCGCGGAGGTGATAAAAAATTATGGCGAAGAACGGTTTGCTAATGCGGTTGCAAAGGCGATTGTTGCTGCTCGGGCAGGGGGGGCTATCGCAACCACACGACAACTTGCCGAGATCGTGGCATCGGCCGTCCGCACGCGCGAGCAAGGCCAGCATCCGGCGACGCGCAGCTTTCAGGCTATACGGATTCACGTCAATCAGGAGCTTGAGGAATTGTCGCTAGTGCTGCCGCAAGCAGTGGAAGCGCTCAATTCCGGCGGCCGCATCGCCGTCATCAGCTTTCACTCCCTCGAGGACCGCATCGTCAAGCGCTTCCTGCGCGATGAGGCGCGTCCGCCACAACTGCCGGCGCGGCTGCCGGTGCGCGCCGCCGACTTGCCGCCACCTCGCCTGAAGCTGATCGGCAAGCCGATCAATGCCTCCGCGGCGGAGGTCGCCGCCAATCCCCGCGCACGCAGCGCCGTCCTGCGCGTGGCGGAAAGGATCTGATCCCGTGCTTCGGCTGAACCTCGCCCTCATCGCGATTGTCCTGGCCAGCGCGCTGGGGGCGGTGGCCTCGCAGCACAAGGCAAGAAAGTCGTTCACCGAAATGGAACGCGAGCAGGAGCGTATGCGGAGTCTCGACGTGGAGTGGGGCCAGCTGCAGCTCGAGCAGAGCACCTGGGCGGCGCATGCGCGGATCGAGAAAGTCGCCCGCGAGCGCCTGCACATGAAGCCGCCGGCGGCGGGGCAGGTGCTGGCGGTGGAGGTGCAGCGATGAAGTTCACCAACAGTCCGCTGCTGTCGCAATTGCTGCCGGCCTGGCGCGCGCGTTTTGTCGCCGCGCTGATCCTGTTCGCCTTCGGCATTCTGGCGGCACGCTCTGTCTATCTACAGGTGGTACGCAACGATTTCCTGCAGCAGAAGGGCGAGTCGCGCTATTCACGCGTGATCGATCTGTCGGCCACGCGCGGGCGCATCGTCGATCGCAACGGCGATGTGCTGGCGGTGTCTACCCCGGTGAAGTCGGTGTGGGCGATCCCGGAGGATGCCAGACTGGCGCCGGCGCAGGCACGCGAACTCGCCGCCCTGCTTGAAATGGACGTGCGCGAACTCAACCGCCGGCTCGCCGCGGAAAAGGATTTCGTCTTCATCAAGCGGCAGATCCCGCCCGATACGGCGGAGAAGATCGCCGCGCTCAACCTGCCCGGCATCCACCAGCAGCGCGAGTACCGCCGCTACTATCCGGCCGGCGAGGTGACCGCGCACATGCTCGGCTTCACCGGCGTCGAGGACAAGGGCCAGG
This sequence comes from uncultured beta proteobacterium, assembly GCA_947084915.1. GTDB lineage: Bacteria > Pseudomonadota > Gammaproteobacteria > Burkholderiales > Rhodocyclaceae > Desulfobacillus. Next base: position 51,019 of record CAMTUN010000004.1, read on the forward strand.
AAGGCATCGAGCTGGCCTTCGATGCGCAACTGGCCGGCAGGCCGGGCAGCCGCCGCGTCATCAAGGACCGCCTCGGGCGCATCGTCGAGGACGTCGAGAGCATCAAGTCGCCGCAGGAGGGCCGGGACATCGCCCTGGCCCTCGACGCGAAGATCCAGTACCTCGCCTTCACCCATCTGAAACAGACGCTGCTTGAGCACAAGGCCAAGGCGGGCGGCGTCGTGGTGCTCGACGCCAGGAATGGTGAAGTGCTGGCGCTGGCGAACCTGCCCGCCTACAACCCGAACAACCGTCTCAAGCTGACCGGGGCGCAGTTGCGCAACCGCGCGCTCACCGACGTCTTCGAGCCGGGCTCGACGATGAAGCCCTTCACCGCCGCGCTGGCGCTGGAGAAGGGCCGCTTCCGCTTCGATTCGCAGATCCAGACGGCGCCCGGCCGGCTCACCATCGGCAACGCGACGATTTCCGACGCCCATCCCCACGGCCTGCTGACGGTAGCGCAGGTCGTGCAGAAGTCGAGCAACGTCGGCACGGCGAAAATCGCCAGCGTGTTCGCGCCCGAGGAAATGTGGCAGATGTTCGACGCGCTCGGCTTCGGCCAGCCGCTCCGGCTCGGCTTCCCGGGCGAGGTCGGCGGCCGCCTGCGTCCTTTCAAAACCTGGCGGCCGATCGAGCAGGCCACCATGTCCTACGGCCACGGCATCTCGGTGACGCTGATGCAACTGGCCCGCGCTTATCTGGTATTTGCCCGCGACGGCGATCTGATCCCGTTGTCTCTGACCCGGCTGGAATCTCCGCCGCTCGCGGGCAAATCCATTTTTTCCGCACAAACGGCGCGGGAGGTCCGCGCCATGCTCGAGATGGCCGTGCAGCCCGGCGGCACCGCGCCCAAGGCGCAGATCCCGGGCTACCGCGTCGCCGGCAAGACCGGCACCGCGCACAAGCTCGAAGGCGGCCAGTATGCCGACCGCTACGTGGCGGCCTTCGTCGGTTTCGCGCCGGTGTCGGACCCGAAACTGGTGGTGGCGGTGATGATCGACGAGCCCTCCGCCGGCAAGTATTTCGGCGGCGAAGTGGCGGCGCCCGTCTTCGCGCATGTGATGGCGGGCAGCTTGCGTTCGCTGGGCGTGGCGCCGGATGCGCCGCTGAAGCCCGTCCAGGTGGCGCGGGAAGCGACGCCGGCGCCGGAAAAACTGTGAAGCGTGAACTCGACAATGCACAGAGCGTGCTCGATGAACTGCAAAGGCAAGGCGTGATGGCGACCAGCCTGTGCGCGGATTCCCGCGCGGTGGCGCCCGGAGACGTGTTCGTCGCCTATCCGGGCGAGCGTGCCGATGGCCGTCGCTTCATCGCTGATGCCATGGCGCGCGGCGCTTCCGCCGTTCTGTGGGAGCAGCGGAATCCTGCTGGCGAGGCGACCCTCGCCGTGCCGAATGTGGCGGTGGACGACCTGCAGGCGTTGTCCGGCTGGATTGCCCATCTGGTGTATGGCCGACCCTCGGAGCAACTGAGGGCGGTGGGCGTGACCGGCACCAACGGCAAGACCTCGGTGAGCCAGTGGATCGCCCAGGCCTTCGCGATGCTGGAGCAGCCCTGCGCCGTGATTGGCACGCTCGGCTGTGGCTTTCCGGGGGAACTGAAAGAAAGTCTCAACACCACGCCGGATGCGATCACGCTGCACCGGCTGCTGGCCGGCTACCGCAAGCAGGGTGCGCAGGCGGCGGCGATGGAAGTCTCCTCGATCGGTCTGCATCAGGGTCGCGTGAACGGCCTGCGCTTCGACGTGGCGGTGTTCACCAATCTGACGCGCGACCACCTCGAGTATCACGGCAGCATGCAGGCCTACGGCGCGGCGAAGGAGCAGCTCTTCGCTATGCCCGGACTGAAGACGGCCGTGCTCAATCTCGACGATGCGCTCGGACGCAAGATCGCCCATGACCTCGCCGGCAGCGGCGTGCAGGTGATCGGCTTTACCCTGCGGGGAGAGGCCGCTTGCGGCGTTGATGCCCTGCTTGCCGCCGAGGGCATCGCGGCGACGCCGCGCGGGGTGTGCTTTACGGTCGTATCGCACCATGGACGCACCAGCGGGCGCGCCGAGATCCAGGCGCCGATGGTGGGCGAGTTCAACGTTTCCAATCTGCTCGCCGTACTGGGCACGTTGCTGGCGTCGGAGGCGCCGCTCGACAAGGCGGCCGCCGTGCTGGCGCGACTGACTTCTCCGCCCGGCCGCATGCAGTCCCTGGGCGGCGCAGGACTTCCTCTGGCCGTGGTCGACTACGCGCATACGCCGGATGCGCTGGAGAAAGCCTTGTTGGCCTTGCGCGATACTGCCGCGGTGCGCGGCGGACGCCTGGTCTGCGTCTTCGGCTGCGGCGGCAACCGCGATCCGGGCAAGCGGCCGTTGATGGGCGAAGTGGCGGCACGCCAGGCCGACGCCGTGATCCTGACCAGCGACAATCCGCGCGACGAAGACCCGCAGGCCATCCTTGACGATATCGCCCGGGGTGCGCCCGGCGCACCGAATGTACGTTTGATCGCCGACCGCGCCGTGGCGATCAAGGCCGCCCTCGCCGAGGCCGATGCGCGCGATGTCGTGCTGATCGCCGGCAAGGGGCACGAGGCCTACCAGGAAATCGCCGGCCGGCGCCTGCCGTTCTCCGACGTCGAGTGCGCCGTCGCCGCGTTGGCGGCGCGGAATCAGGAGGCCGGTTCGTGATTGGCCGCCGCACCCTCTCCCGCAACCCCTCTCCCTCGAAGGGCGAGGGGCGCGTTGTGTGCGCCTGCGGTGCAAAGCCCGGAAGGCCGCCGCGATCCCACAGGTACCCCCAGGGTATTTCCTGCGGGGCGGATTTACTTCGATCATGATGAGCCTGATGGAAGCGGCGCTCGCGACGGGTGGCACGGCACTGCACGGCAATCCGCACATCGAGGGCGTGTCGACCGACACACGCACGCTTGGCAGCGGCGTGCTGTTCATCGCTCTGAAAGGAGAGCGCTTCGACGGCCACGAATTCGTCGGAGCGGCCGCCGAGCGCGGCGCTGCCGCGGTGATGGTCAGCCAGGCGTGGGCCGAAGGCCGGGCGCTCGAGTTGCCGGCACTGGTGGTCGCCGACACGCGTCTGGCGCTCGGCTACCTTGCCGCGTGGTGGCGCGCACGTTTCGACATCCCGCTCATCGGCGTCACCGGCAGCAACGGCAAGACCACGGTGAAGGAGATGATCGCTTCAATCCTGCGCGCCCAGGCCGTGGCCGACGGCTATGACCCGGAACTGGCCGTGCTGGCCACCACGGGCAACCTGAACAACGCCATCGGCCTGCCGCTGATGCTGTTGCGCCTGCATGCCAGCCACCGCGCTGCAGTGTTCGAGATGGGCATGAACCACCCGGGCGAGATTGCCTACCTGACGCGTCTGGCGCAGCCGACCGTGGCCCTGGTGAACAACGCCCAGCGCGCGCATCTGGAAGGACTGGGCAGTGTGGCCGAGGTGGCGCGCGCCAAGGGCGAGATCTTCGACGGCCTGCGCGAGGGCGGCGTGGCCGTGATCAATGCCGACGATCCCTTCAGCGGCCTCTGGCGCGAATGCAATGCCGGCCGTCGCATGACGAGCTTCGGCCTCGACCAGCCCGCCGACGTGCAGGGGCGGGTCGAACCGAAGGCGCTCGGCAGCACACTCACCGTCATGGCCCCGCAAGGTGTCGTCGACGTGGCGCTGCGCGTGCCCGGTGTGCACAACGCGCGCAATGCGCTGGCCGCCGCGACGGCGGCGCTGGCGGCGGGCGCCTCGCTGGCCGCCGTGTCGCAGGGACTGACTTCCTTCGGCGGGGTCAAGGGCCGCTTGCAGGTGCGTCCTGCCGCGGCGGGCGCGATCCTGATCGACGACACCTATAACGCGAATCCGGACTCGGTGCGCGCCGCCATCGACGTGCTGGCGGCGACGCCGGGCCGCAAGATCCTGGTGCTGGGCGACATGGGCGAAATCGGCGGCCAGACAGGACAGTTCCACGACGAGATCGGCGGCTACGCGAAGAGCCAGGGGCTGGATCAACTCCTCGCCCTCGGCGAACACAGCGAACTGGCCGCGCGCAATTTCGGCGCCGGCGGGCAGCATTTCACCAGCATCGAGGCGCTGCTGAAAGCGCTGGCGACGCAACTCGACGGCGACACGGTGGTACTGGTGAAGGGCTCGCGCTTCATGCGCATGGAACGGGTGGCGGATGCAATCGCGGCGGACGAGAAGCCGGGAAACGGAGCGAATTGATGGGGAATGCGGAGGGCATGGTGACGGGGATGGGCGGACGAGCCAGCATTGATGCTGCGACCCAGAGGGGCTGCTTGGAGACTCCATTGACACCGACTGCCGTGCCCTCCGGTTTCCCCATCGCTGTACCCGCGCAAGGAGAGCGTCCTTATGCTGCTTGAACTGGCGCAATGGCTGTCGAAGGACTTCCGCGTCTTCAACGTCTTCGGCTACATCACGCTGCGCACCGTGCTGGCGGCGATGACGGCGCTGGTGATCTCCTTCCTCTTCGGCCCGACGGTGATCCGCTGGCTGGCGGAAAAGAAGATCGGCCAGGCGGTGCGCGACGACGGGCCGCAATCCCATCTTGTCAAGACCGGCACGCCGACCATGGGCGGCGCGCTGATCCTCATCGCCATCGGCGTCACGACACTGCTGTGGGGCGATCTGTCCAACCGCTATGTCTGGATCGTGCTGCTGGTGACGCTGGGTTTCGGCGCCGTGGGCTGGGTGGACGACTGGCGCAAGGTGGTGCATCGCAACCCGAAGGGGCTGTCGGCGCGGGCGAAGTTCTTCTGGCAGTCGCTCATTGGCGCGGGGGCGGCCGTCTTCCTGGCCTTGACGGCGACGCTGCCGGCGCATACCGAGCTGATCGTGCCCTTCTTCAAGACCGTGGCGTATCCGCTGGGCATCGTCGGCTTCGTCGTCCTCAGCTATTTCGTCATTGTGGGCACCAGCAACGCCGTCAACCTGACCGACGGACTCGACGGCCTGGCCATCATGCCGACGGTGATGGTGGCCGGTGCGCTCGCCGTTTTCGCCTACGTCGCCGGCCATGCCGGCTTCTCCAAATACCTCGGCATGCCCTACATCCCCGGCGCCGGCGAACTGGCGGTAGTCCTCGGTGCGCTGTGCGGGGCGGGGCTCGGCTTCCTCTGGTTCAACGCCTACCCGGCGGAAGTGTTCATGGGCGACGTCGGCGCGCTGGCGCTGGGCGCCGCGCTGGGCACGGTGGCGGTGGTGGTGCGCCAGGAAATCGTGCTCTTCATCATGGGCGGCGTGTTCGTCGTCGAGACCCTGTCGGTGATCATCCAGGTGGCCTACTTCAAGGCCACCGGCGGCAAGCGCATCTTCCTCATGGCGCCGTTGCACCACCACAACGAACTGAAGGGCTGGAAGGAGACCCAGGTCGTCGTCCGATTCTGGATCATCACCATCATGCTGGTGCTGTTCGGGCTGTCGACGCTGAAACTGCGATAACCATGAACCACAGAGACACAGAGGCACAGAGGAAAACACAGAGAAATTCTCTGCGTCTCTGTGCCTCTGTGGTTAAGGGTTTATGAAGCTGACCGGAAAAAACGTATTGGTGCTGGGGCTCGGTGAGTCGGGCCTGGCCATGGCGCAGTGGCTGACACGCCTTGGCGCCCGCGTGCGCGTGGCCGATTCGCGCAACGCGCCGCCGCATGCCGCCGAACTGAAGCGCAGCGCCCCCGATGCGGTGCTGCTAACGGGCTCTTTCAACGACGAACTGCTCGATGGCGCCGATCTGATTGGTCTCTCCCCGGGCCTGTCTCTCAACGAGCCGGTGGTGGTGGCGGCCGCCCGACGCGGTATACCCGTCGTCGGCGAGATCGAACTGTTCGCCGGCGCCCTGCGCGAACTCGGCAAGCGCGACAGTTGCCGGGTGATCGCCATCACCGGCACCAACGGCAAGACCACCACGACGGCGATGGCGGGGACGCTCTGTCGCGCCGCCGGCAAGGTGACGGCGGTGGCCGGAAACATCGGCCCGGCCGCGCTGTCCGCCCTGATGACCTGCCTCGATTCGGGCAAGCTGCCGGAAATCTGGGTGCTGGAACTGTCGAGCTTCCAGTTGGAGACGACGGTGAGCCTGGAGCCCGAGGCGGCGGCGGTGCTCAATGTCTCGGACGATCATCTCGATCGCTATGCCGGGATGGACGATTACGCTGCGGCCAAGGCGCGCATCTTCGATGGTTCCGGCGCCCAGGTGCTGAACCGCCAGGACGCCCGCGTCATGGCGATGGCGCGCACCGATCGGCGCAGACTGACTTTCGGGCTGGACGCGCCTGTCGGCGCCGACGATTTCGGCCTGGCCGAGGGCTGGCTGATGCAGGGCAGGGCGCGCCTGATGCGCGTCGATGAACTGGCGGTGAGCGGCCTGCACAATGCCGCCAACGCCCTCGCTGCGCTGGCCCTGTGCCGCGCCATTGGCCTGCCGCTGCTGCCGCTCTTGCCGATGTTGCGCGAATTCAAGGGCCTGCCGCACCGCGTCGAGCGTATTGCCGAGTTCGAAAATGTCGCCTGGTACGACGACTCCAAGGGCACCAACGTCGGCGCCACTGTCGCTGCGCTGGAAGGTCTCGGCGGCCAGATGGCCGCCCAAACGGGTCACCTCCCTTCCGCGGGGAGGGAGGACGGGAGGGAGGACGCACACTTGGCGGATACCCGCAATCAGAACAATCGCAAGATTGTCCTGATTGCGGGTGGGGATGGGAAAGGACAGGACTTCTCGCCGCTCGGACCCGCCCTTGCCGGGCATGCCCGCGCCCTGGTGCTGATCGGACGCGACGCGAAAAATATCGAAGCTGCCGTGGCCGATTGCGGCGTCTCGATCATCCATGCCCAGGACATGGATCAGGCCGTGCGCAAGGCGGCCGTGGCCGCCCGCGCCGGGGACGCCGTGCTGCTCTCGCCGGCCTGCGCCAGCTTCGACATGTTCCGCAATTACGAGCACCGCGCGGAGGTGTTCGCGCAGGCGGTGCGTGAGCAGGCTGAGGCCCGCCAGAAGGAAACGTCATGAGCAGCGCTGCCACACTGCGCCATTTTCGCGCCGACAATCCAGGCCGGCCGCAGGAACTGGATGCCATGCTGCTGTGGCCGGCGCTGGCACTGTTGCTATTGGGCATGGTGATGGTGTATTCGGCCTCCATCGCCACGGCCGAGGGCAGCCGCTTCACCGGCCACCAGCCGGCCTACTTCCTCATCCGCCATGGCGTCTTCCTCACCATCGGGCTGATCGCCGCGATAGTGGTGTTCCAGGTGCCGCTGCGCGTCTGGCAGAAGGGCGCGCCATGGCTGTTCCTCCTCGGCGTGGCGCTGCTGGTGCTGGTGCTGATCCCGCAGGTCGGCCGCGAGGTGAACGGTGCGCGCCGCTGGCTGCCGCTCGGACTGGTCAACCTGCAGCCCTCCGAACTGATGAAGCTCTTCGCCGTGCTGTATGCCGCCGACTACACGGTGCGCAAGCTGGCCGACATGGGCAGCTTCCGCCGCGGCTTCGTGCCGATGGCCCTGGTCATGGCACTGATTTGCGGCCTCCTCCTGCGCGAGCCGGATTTCGGCGCCTTCGTCGTCGTCATCTGCATCGCCATGGGCATCCTCTTCCTCGGCGGCATCAACGCGCGGCTGTTTGCCGTGCTGTTCCTCTTTCTCGGCCTGGCCTTCGTCGCCATGATCTGGATATCGCCCTATCGCCGGGAAAGAATCTTCGGCTTCATGGATCCGTGGTCGGACGCCTACGGCAAGGGCTACCAGCTCTCGCACGCGCTGATCGCCTTCGGCCGCGGCGAGTGGTTCGGCGTCGGCCTCGGCGGCAGCGTCGAGAAGCTCTTCTACCTGCCGGAAGCGCATACCGACTTCCTGCTGGCGGTGATCGCCGAGGAACTCGGCCTGGTCGGCGTGCTGGCCGTCATCGTGCTCTTCACTCTGATCGTTCAGCGCGCCTTCGCCATCGGTCGCCAGGCGCTGCTGCTGGAGCGCGTGTATGCCGGGCTGGTGGCACAGGGCATCGGCATCTGGATCGGTGTGCAGGCCTTCATCAACATGGGCGTGAACATGGGCCTGCTGCCGACCAAGGGCCTGACCCTGCCGCTGATGAGCTTCGGCGGCTCGGGCATCCTCGCCAATTGCGTGGCGCTGGCAATTCTTCTGCGGGTGGATTGGGAGAATCGGGCCTTGATGCGGGGGCAGCCGGTATGAGAACACCATTAACCACAGAGACACAGAGACACAGAGATTGCTCTGTGTTGTTCTCTGTGCCTCTGTGTCCCCCAAGGGGATTTCCTTCGGGGCATCTCTGTGGTGAAAAAGGTTTGCAATGTCACGCTGCATTCTGATCATGGCAGGCGGCACGGGCGGTCATGTCTTCCCGGGACTGGCCGTGGCCGACCATCTGCACGCCCAAGGCTGGCGCATCGTCTGGATGGGCAATCCGGAGGGCATGGAAGCGCGGCTGGTGCCCAAGCGCGGGTATGAAATGGCCTGGGTGCATTTCGCCGCGCTGCGCGGCAAGGGGCTGCTGCGCATGCTCCTGCTGCCGGTGAACCTGCTGCGCGCCTTCTGGCAGGCGTTGCGCGCACTGGCGCGCGTGAAACCGAACGTCGTGCTGGGCATGGGCGGCTACGTGACTTTCCCCGGCGGCATGATGGCGGCACTGACCGGGCGGCCGCTGGTGGTGCATGAGCAGAATTCCGTGGCAGGGTTGGCCAATCGCGTGCTGGCCGGCGTCGCCGACCGCGTCCTCAGCGGATTTCCGGGTGTGCTGAAAAAAGGCGAATGGGCCGGCAATCCGGTGCGCGCGGAGATTGCCGCGCTGCCGGCGCCGTCGCAGCGCTATGCCGCGCGTGAGGGGCGCCTGAACGTGCTGGTGGTGGGCGGCAGCCTGGGCGCACAGGCGCTCAACGACGCCGTGCCACGGGCGCTGACTTTGCTGGCGCCGGAAGCGCGCCCGCGCGTGACGCACCAGTCCGGCGCCGCCCAGATCGATGCGCTGCGCGCCGCCTATGCCATTGCCGGCCTGGAAGCGGAACTGATCGATTTCATCGACGACATGGCGGCACGCTATGCCGCGGCGGACCTGGTGATCTGCCGCGCCGGCGCGCTCACCATCGCCGAACTGGCGGCGGCCGGCGTGGCCGGCGTGCTGGTGCCTTTCCCGCATGCGGTCGATGACCATCAGACCGGCAATGCGCGATTCCTGTCGGAAGCCGGTGCGGCCGTCCTGCTGCCGCAGGCGGAACTCACGCCGGAAAAACTCGCCGGTCTGCTGCGCGATCTGACGCGCGAGAAACTGGCGGCGATGGCGGAAAAGGCGCGCACGCTGGCCAAGCCCGAAGCGACGCGCGCCGTTGCCGAGATTTGTATGGAAGTGGCGAAATGAATTCCAAGACCTCTTTCACCACAGAGGCACAGAGACACAGAGAATTCCGACGGGAGTTCTCCGTGCGCCCTCTGTGCCTCTGTGTCTCTGTGGTTAAGGGTTTTCGAGTATGAAACACAAAGTCAGGCGCATCCATTTCGTCGGCATCGGCGGCTCCGGCATGAGCGGCATTGCCGAGGTGATGCTCAACCTCGGCTACGAGGTGAGCGGCTCGGACCTGGCCGACAACGTTGCAACACGGCGCTTGATCGGCCTCGGTGCGCGCGTGGTGATCGGACATCGCAGCGAGAACATCGCCGCCGCCGACGCGGTGGTGGTGTCTACGGCGGTGAAGGAAGACAACCCGGAGGTGATCGAGGCGCGCGCGCGCCAGATTCCCGTCGTGCCGCGCGCCCTGATGCTGGCCGAGCTGATGCGCCTGAAGCAGGGCATCGCCGTGGCCGGCACGCACGGCAAGACCACTACCACCAGCCTGGTGGCGAGCATCCTGGCCGAGGGCGGCTTCGATCCGACCTTCGTCATCGGCGGGCGCCTCAACAGCGCCGACGCCCATGCCGGCCTCGGCTCCGGCGAGTTCCTCGTCGCCGAGGCCGACGAATCCGACGCCTCCTTCCTGCACCTGCAGCCGGTGATCGCGGTGGTGACCAACATCGACGCCGACCACATGGAGACCTACGGCCACGACTTCGCCCGCCTCAAGCAGGCCTTCGTCGATTTCCTGCAGCACCTGCCGTTCTACGGCGCGGCGATCCTCTGCGAGGACGATGCCAACGTGCGCGAGATCATGCCGGCCATCGCCAAGCCGATCATCCGCTACGGCCTGGCGGAATCGGCGCACGTGCGGGCGGTGGATATCCGGCACGAAAACGCGCAGATGAAATTCTCCGTGTTGCGGCCCGGTCAGGCGCCACGGCTCGACATCGTGCTCAACCTGCCCGGCGTGCACAACGTATTGAACGCGCTGGCGGCGATCGCCGTCGCCGACGAGGTGGGCGTGTCCGATGCGGCCATCGTCAAGGCGCTGGCGGAGTTCAAGGGGGTGGGACGGCGCTTCCAGCGCTGCGGCGAGATTTCGCTCGAAAGCGGCGGCAGTTTCACCCTGATCGACGACTACGGCCACCATCCGGCGGAAATGACCGCGACGCTGGCCGCCGCGCGCGGCGCCTTCCCGGGCCGGCGCCTGGTGCTGGCCTTCCAGCCGCATCGCTACACGCGCACGCGCGACTGCTTCGAGGATTTCGTCAAGGTGCTGACGACGGTCGACGTGCTGCTGCTGGCCGAGGTGTACCCGGCCGGCGAGGCGCCCATCGTGGCGGCCGACGGCCGCGCCCTGGTGCGGGCGATCCGCGTCACCGGTGCGCTGGAGCCGATTTTTGTCGAGGACATCGCCGCGATGCCGCAGCAGATCATGAACGTCGTGCGCGACGGCGACGTGGTGCTGACCATGGGCGCGGGCTCCATCGGCGGCGTGCCGGGGAAGCTGGTGGAGAAATGACTAAACCGCTCCTGACACAGAGAACACAGGGGTACAGAGAACACAGAGGAATGCTATTCCTTGATTTTTCTCCGTGCTCTCTGTGTCTCTGTTCCCTCTGTGTTGGAAGAGGTTTGGCGTCTATTGACGGTTTGCAAGCATGGACATGTCGGAGCTGAGGCGATTGGAGAGCGGTCTGCGCGGCGAAATTCGGTTCAACGAGCCGATGGGGCGGCACGTCACCTGGCGCGCCGGCGGCGCGGCGGCGCGCGCCTTTGTCCCGGCCGACCTCGACGACCTCGCCGCCTTCCTGCGCGCCACCCGCATCGACGAGCCGTTGCTCTTCGTCGGCCTCGGCAGCAACCTGCTGGTGCGCGACGGCGGCTTCGACGGCACCGTGGTGTTCCTGCACGCCGTACTGGGGAGACTGACTTTGCCGGCGCCGGGCCTGGTCTATGCCGAAGCGGGCGTCGCCAGCCCCAAGGTGGCGCGCTTCACCGCCAACCAGGGGCTCGCCGGTGCGGAATTCCTCGCCGGCATTCCGGGCACCGTGGGCGGCGCGCTGGCGATGAACGCCGGCTGCTATGGCGGCGAGACCTGGGGCATCGTCGAGCGCGTGCTGATGCTGGACCGGCACGGCGCCTTGCGCGAACGCACGGCCGCCGATTTCGAGATCGGCTATCGCCATGTCGGCCTGCGCGATGCGGTGGACGAATGCTTTGCCGCCGCCTGGTTCCGGCTGCCGGCGGGCGATGCCGCGGACGCGCGCGGGCGCATCCGCGCTCTGCTGGAGAAGCGCATCGCCAGCCAGCCGCTGCAATTGCCCAACGCCGGCTCGGTGTTTCGCAACCCGCCAGGCGATCACGCGGCGCGGCTGATCGAGGCGGCGGGTCTGAAGGGGGCGCAGATCGGCGGGGCGCGGGTGTCTGAGCAGCACGCCAACTTCATCGTCAACCCGCAGCGGCAGGCGAGTGCCGCCGACATCGAGGCGCTGATCGAGCGGGTGCAGGCGACGGTGCGCGAGAAATTCGGCATCGATCTGGTGCGGGAAGTTCGGATTGTCGGGGAAAAACCATGAACCACAGAGACACAGAGACACCGAGAAGATCACAAAGGAATTCCTCTGTGTCTCTGTGGTGAGAGGTTTTCAGGAGAGTTTTGTGACTAGCGACACTTTCGGAAAAGTGGCAGTACTCATGGGCGGTTCCTCCGCCGAGCGGGAGATCTCGCTGATGTCGGGCAATGCGGTGCTGGCCGCGCTGCAACAGCGCGGTGTCGACGCGCATGCCTTCGATCCGGCCGAGCGCTCGCTGTGGGCACTCAGGCAGGACGGCTTCGACCGCGTCTTCATTGCCCTGCACGGCCGTGGCGGCGAGGACGGCACGGTGCAGGGTGCGCTCGAACTGCTGGGCATTCCCTACACCGGCAGCGGCGTGATGTCCTCGGCACTGTGCATGGACAAGTGGCGCACCAAGATGATCTGGCAGGCCGATCACCTGCCGACGCCGGCCTGGCACATCCTCAAGGCGGACACCGACTGGGATGCGGTGGCCGCGGAACTCGGCCTGCCCATTTTCGTCAAGCCGGCACGCGAAGGCTCCAGCGTCGGCGCCACCAAGGTGACGCGTGCCGAGGACCTGCGTGCGGCGTTCGAAGCGGCGCTGCAGCACGATCCGCTGGTGCTGGCCGAGCAGTTCGTCGAGGGTGAGGAACTCACCGTGGCCTTTCTCGGCGCGCAGGCCCTGCCCTTGGTGCGCATTGTCGCGCCGGGCGGCAACTACGACTGGCAGAACAAGTATTTCAGCGACGAGACACAGTATTTCTGCCCGAGCGGCCTGCCGGAGTCCGCCGAGGAAACCATTCAGGATCTGGTGATGGAAGCGGCGCAGTTGCTCGACTGCCGCGGCTGGGGCCGCGCCGACCTGATCCTCGACGCGGCAGGCAAGCCCTGGCTGCTGGAGATGAATACCTCGCCGGGCATGACCGGGCATTCGCTGGTGCCGATGGCGGCACGCGCCGTCGGCATCGGTTTCGAGGAACTGTGCCTGAAGATTCTGGAGCAGGCGACGCATGGCTAGGAAACGATCAAATGAACAAGCCGGTTTCTGGGACAGGCCGCAACTGATGAACCTGATCGCCGATCTGCTGTTCTTTGCCGCGTCTCTGGCGCTGGGCTATGCCGCCACGCTGGCGGTGGCGCGCCTGCCGGTGTTTCCGCTGCGCGAGCTTGTCGTGACCGGATCGCTGCAGGAGGTGACGCCGACACAGGTGGAGTACGCCGCGAGCAACGCGGTGGCCGGCAATTTCTTCACGGTGAATCTCGAAGCGGTGCGGACGGCCTTCGAGAAGCTGCCTTGGGTGCGCAAGGCAGAGGTGCGTCGGCGCTGGCCCGACGGCCTGGACCTTGCCATCGAGGAGCATGTCGCCGCCGCGCGCTGGAAAAATGATGACGGCGCCGAGGCGCGGCTGGTGAATCGCGAGGGCGAGGTGTTTGCCGCCGCCAGCAACGCGGACCTGCCGCTGTTTGTCGGACCGGAGGGCACGGCGCCGCTCATTCTTGAGCGCTACCGAGAGATGCAGCCGCTGCTCGAGCCGATCGACCGGCAGCCGCAGAGCCTTGCCCTCAGTCCGCGCCAGGCATGGCAACTGCGGCTGGACGACGGCGTGCTGCTGGATCTGGGGCGGGACCAGGCCAAGTCGCGGGTGAACGAACGGCTGCAGCGCTTCACGGCCGTGTATCGCCAGGCGGCGGAGCGTCTGAGGGTGAGGGCCGACGTCATCGATTTGCGCTATCCGAACGGCTTCGCCATGCGGGTGGCACGGGCGGGAGAAGGAAGGAAATGAGCAAGGAAGTAAAGAATCTCATAGTCGGTCTCGACATCGGCACCTCGAAGATCGTCGCCATCGTCGCGGAACTCACGCCGGAGGGACGGCTGGAAATCCTCGGCATGGGCAGCCACCAGGAATCGCGCGGGTTGAAGAAGGGCGTGGTGATCAACATCGAGGCCACGGTGAATTCCATTTCCCGCGTCATCCAGGAAGTCGAGCTGATGGCCGACTGCAAGGTGAAGGAGGTCTACACCGGCATCGCCGGCAGCCACATCAAGAGCTTCAATTCGAACGGCATGGTGGCGATCAAGGACAAGGAAGTGACGTCGATGGATGTCGATCGCGTCATCGAAACGGCCCGCGCCATGCCGATCCCCTCCGACCAGCAGATCCTGCACATCCTGACGCAGGAATTCATCGTCGACGGCCAGGACGGCGTGCGCGAGCCGATCGGCATGAGCGGCGTGCGCCTCGAGGTGAGGACGCACATCGTCACCGGCGCCGTGTCGGCGGCGCAGAACATCGTCAAATGCGTGCGCCGCTGCGGGCTGGAAGTGATCGACCTGGTGCTGCAGCCGCTCGCGTCCAGCTACGCCGTGCTGACCGAGGACGAGAAAGAACTGGGTGTCTGTCTGGTCGACATCGGCGGCGGCACCACCGACATCGCCGTATTCACCCAGGGCGCCATCCGCCATACGGCGGTGATTCCGGTCGCCGGCGACCAGATCACCAACGACATCGCCCACGCGCTGCGCACACCGACGCCGGAGGCGGAGGAAATCAAGATCCACTACGGCGTCGCCCTGCAACAGATGGCCGACCCGAACGAGATGTTCGAGGTGCCCGGCATCGGCGAGCGCGGGCCGCGCCGCCTGTCGCGCCTGGCGCTGGCGGACGTCATCGAGCCGCGTGTGACCGAGCTTTTTGAACTGATCCAGTCCGAGCTGAAGCGCAGCGGTTACCAGGAGCTGCTCTCCTCGGGGATCGTCCTGACCGGCGGCAGTTCCGTCATGCGCGGCATGGTCGAACTGGGCGAGGAGATTTTCCACATGCCGGTGCGGCTGGGCATGCCGAAGTACGCCGGCAGCCTGGCCGAGGTGGTGCGGCATCCGCGCTACGCCACCGCGATGGGTCTGCTGCTGGAGGGCATGGCGCAGAAAAAACGCGGCATCCAGGCCCATCGGACGCGCACGTTCAAGCAGGTGCTGGGCAACATGCGGTCGTGGTTCGAGAAGAATTTCTAGGGCCCGATTTTGGGTCTGGGGTACTAGGGCCCGCTTTTGGGTCCAGGGCACTAAGGTTGTTTTTCGTAGTGCGGTTGTTTTATACAAGGAGGCGAATATGTTTGAAATCGTAGACAAGGAACCGAACGGTACGGTGATCAAGGTCGTGGGGGTCGGTGGCGCCGGCGGCAACGCCGTCGACCACATGATCCGGGAAGGCGTGCAGGGTGTGGAGTTCATCATCGCCAACACCGATGCACAGTCGCTCAACCGCAGCTTGACGAATAAGAAGCTGCAGTTCGGCCCGGGTCTCGGCGCCGGCGGCAAGCCGGAGAAGGCCCGCGCCCTGGCAGAGCTGGAGCGCGAGCGCATCGCCGACGCCTTGCGCGGCGCCCACATGGCCTTCATCACGGCCGGCATGGGCGGTGGCACCGGCACCGGCGCCGCGCCGATCATCGCCGAGGTGGCACGCGAACTGGGTATCCTCACCGTCGCGGTGGTGACCAAACCCTTCGAGTTCGAAAACACCAAGCGCATGCATGTGGCCGAGCAGGGCCTGGCCGAACTGTCGCGTCATGTGGACTCCCTCATCGTCATCCTCAACGAGCGCCTGACCGATGTACTGGGCGAAGACATCAGCATGATCGCGGCCTTCAAGACGGCGGACAATGTGCTGCGCAATGCCGTCGGCGGCATCGCCGAGATCATCAACGTGCCCGGCCTGGTGAACGTCGACTTCGAGGACGTGCGCACAGTGATGGGCGAGATGGGCAAGGCCATGATGGGTTCGGCCGCGGCTTCCGGCATGGACCGGGCGCGGCTTGCCGCCGAACAGGCGGTGGCGAGCCCGCTGCTCGAGGGCATCGAACTGTCGGGCGCGCGCGGCGTGCTGGTGAACATCTCCGCCAACTGCGCGCTCGGCATGAAGGAAGTGCGCGAGGTGATGAACACCATCCGCGCCTATGCCGCCGAGGACGCCCATATCATCTTCGGCACGGTGTTCGATGACGCCATGGAGGACAACCTGCGCGTCACGGTGGTCGCCACCGGTCTGGGCGCCGCCGAGCGGGCGCAGCAGTTCAGGCCGCGCATCGAAATGGTGGCGCAGAAGACCGGCACGGACAACGCGACGATCATCGAGACCATCAACTACGGTGAACTGGAGGTGCCGGCCGTCATCCGCAGCGGCCGCCGCCACGCCACCGTGGAAGCGATGACCGCCAGCGGAGTGGACAAGCTCGACATTCCCGCCTTCCTGCGCAAGCAGGCGGACTAGTGCCCGCCTCTGCTTCCGGGGTACTGATGCGCATGTCCTGTAGGAGCGGGCTTGCCCGCGAATCGTGCCTCCGGATCGCGGCCAAGGCCGCTCCTACAGAGCCCGCTATGATAAAATCCGCCACTTTGTCATAGCCAACAGACCCTTGCCGCCATGCTGCAGCAGCGCACGCTGAAATCGCTGATCCGCGCCACCGGCGTCGGGCTCCATTCCGGAGTCAAGGTCACCATGACCTTGCGCCCCGCGGCGCCCGACACCGGCATCGTCTTTCGCCGCGTCGACCTCGATCCGCCGGTGGAGCTGCGTGCCGATCCCTTCGCCGTCGGCGACACCCGTCTGGCCTCCTGCCTCGAGCGGGATGGCGCCAGGATTTCTACGGTGGAGCATCTCATGTCCGCGCTCTCCGGCCTGGGCATCGACAATGCCTGGGTGGATGTGGATGCAGCCGAAATTCCCATCATGGACGGCAGCGCTGCGCCTTTTGTTTTCCTCATCCAGTCGGCCGGCGTCGAGGAGCAGAAGGCCGCCAAGAAATTCATTCGCGTCAAGAAGCCGGTGCGCGTCGAGGACGGCGACAAGTGGGCGGAGCTCACGCCCTATGACGGTTTCCGCCTGACTTTCTCCATTGTCTTCAGCCATCCCGTATTCGACAAATCGAATCCGAGCGTGACGGTGGACTTCGCCGAGCACTCCTACGTCCGGGAAGTGGCCCGCGCCCGCACCTTCGGTTTCATGCAGGACGTCGAGAACATGCGCTCGCAGGGTCTGGCCCTGGGGGGGAGCCTGGAAAACGCCATCGTGATGGACGAGTACCGCGTGCTGAATGCCGATGGCCTGCGCTACAGCGACGAGTTCGTCAAGCACAAGGTGCTGGATGCGGTGGGCGACCTCTACCTGCTCGGCCATCCCCTGTTGGGCGCTTTTTCCGCCCACAAGTCCGGCCACGCCCTCAACAACAAACTCCTGCGCGCGCTGATGGCTGACAAGACGGCCTGGGAGATGGTGAGTTTCGAGCGCATCGAGGAAGCCCCCGCTTCAGTCGCACGGCTGTTCGCCCAGCCGGCGTAGCGCCCCACCGCCGGGCCGCGCCCCGCAGGAAGTGCCCCGAGGTTGTACCCTGCGCGAAGCCCACCCGAAGGGGTGTGGGGTGCGCCAAGGTGGGGCCGTTTAATCCGGAGCAGGCAAGGCCTGCAAACTACCGTCACCCCTTTCTTCGGGAAAGGGGGCGGGGGAAAGGTGAATTCTCCATGCTGCTCCTGCGGATTCTCGGCGTTCTGGTGGCGATTACCATCGGCGCCGGCATCGTCGCCTTCTTGTTTACCCGTGACCGGCGCTATCTGCGCCTGTCCTGGCAGGTGTCCAAGTACGCCGCTATTTTCGCGCTGGTCGTCCTCTCATTGATGTTCCTTGAGCGGGTGATCGTGCTGTAGGTCGGCCTTCAGGCCGACTTGGGCGGCCGTTGTCGGCCTGAAGGCCGACCTACGAGAAGCAATCAACGCGAGTGTTTCACCAGCCGCTCCAGTGCTTCCTTCAACGGCGAATCCGCCGGCAATTCGCCCGCCAGGCGTTGCAGATTGGTCTTGGCGGATGTTCCGACTGAGGCAACGTCCCCCGTTTTCTTATATTGCGCCGCAGCATGGCTGGGTTGCACTTTTACCAGTATTTCGGTAACCTCTGCTCCCTTCAAAGAGAACTCGCCAAGAAGACTCGGCAGCATCTGTCTCAGCTTAGCGGCGACTGCGCCTGAATCGGCGTGGATAACGACACTCCCCAGCTTGAAATTGGCCACGCGGCTCGACGCGGCCAGATACGCAGGCGCGATTTGCTCAAAAACGCGCTGTAGTTTAACCAGCCGCCCGGCATGCGCGGAGAAGCGCGCCAGACCGCCGGCGGAGTTCAGGTAAGCGTCTATAGAACGCGCTGCCATTTGAGATTCTTTTTTGGAGGGACGGCGTGCATATTATTCTCGTCTCCGACCGCCTGGCAACTGCCAGGAGCATTTCGATTACCGCGCGTCATCTGGTTTTGGCCGCCGTCGGCTTCGTGCTGATGGTGCTGGCGGTATCCTCACTTTTTTCCTACGTTACCGTCCGCCATGCGGCGGAAGTGCGTCTGCCTTTCCTGCAAACCCTGCTGATGAGCATACGCGAGCAGGAAACCCGCAATACGCAGGATTTCCTGCGCGAGAACCTGAATGCGATGGCAGTGCGCCTGGGCCAGTTGCAGGCGCAACTGATGCGCCTTGATACCCTGGGTGAGCGCCTGAGCCAACTCTCCGGCATCAAGACGCCGGAGAGCAAGACGATCGACAAGTCCGGACAGGGCGGTCCCCTGATCGTTCCAACCAGGTCGCTGACGCCGGACGACCTTCAGCGCCAGCTCGATCAGCTTTCCCGGCAGTTGGAATCGAAGAGCGACTATCTGGGCCTGATCGAGTTGGAACTGATGGACGAGCGGGTAAAAAAGAACCAGTTGCCGACGGCCCTGCCGGTCGAGGCGAATTGGAATGCTTCCGGCTTCGGTTGGCGCATCGACCCCTTTACCGGCGAACAGGCCATGCATGAGGGCATCGACTTTATTGCCGAGACGGGCACGCAGATTGTCGCCGCCGCGGCCGGCATCGTCGTTACCTCCGAACGCCATCCGCAGTACGGCAATCTGGTCGAGATCGACCATGGCAACGACCTGATCACCCGCTATGCCCACGCTTCCAGGGTGCTGGTCAAGCAGGGCGCCCTGGTCAAGCGCGGCCAAAAGATCGCCGAGGTGGGTTCGACCGGCCGTTCCACCGGCCCGCATCTGCATTTTGAAGTGCGCTTCAAGGGCGCCGCGCAGAATCCCAATCGCTTCCTGAAAAACGCCCAGCAGCAACAGCAGGTATTCGCCCGCCGCAAATAACACTTCCGCAGGACAGCGCCGTCAGAGCGGAAGCGGCGTGGTAAAATCCATCCTTTTTTGCGCAGCCCATCGCGTTTCCGCATGATTCCCGGTCTCCTCAAGAAAATATTCGGCAGCCGCAACGACCGACTGATCCGTCAGTACGGTCAAGCCGTGCGCGCCATCAATGCGTTCGAACCGGCCATCAGCGTCCTGTCCGACGAGCAATTGCGCGGCAAGACCGACGAGTTTCGCCGGAAGCTGGCGGCCGACGCCTCCGTTGACGATCTCCTGCCTGAAGCCTTCGCCGTGGTGCGCGAGGCGGGCAAGCGTGCGCTCGGCATGCGCCACTTCGACGTGCAGCTGATCGGCGGCATGGTGCTGCATGACGGCAGAATCGCCGAGATGCGCACTGGCGAGGGCAAAACCCTGGCCGCCACCCTGCCGGCCTATCTGAACGCCCTCTCCGGCAAGGGCGTGCACGTCGTCACGGTGAACGACTACCTGGCTTCGCGCGACGCGGAGTGGATGGGCAAACTCTACCGATTCCTCGGCATGAGCGTCGGCGTCAACCTCTCGCAGATGCCGCACGAGGAGAAGCATGCTGCCTACGCCGCCGATATCACCTACGGCACCAATAACGAATTCGGCTTCGACTACCTGCGCGACAACATGGTGTACACGGCGAAGGAACGGGTGCAGAAGAAGCTCAGCTACGCCATCGTCGACGAAGTCGATTCCATCCTTATCGACGAGGCGCGCACGCCGCTGATCATTTCCGGCCAGGCCGAGGACCATACCGATCTCTACGTGCGCATGAACCAGGTGGCGCCGTTGCTCACCCGCCAGAAGGAGGAGAAGGACGAGGGCGACTACTGGGTCGATGAAAAGGCGCATACGGTGCTGCTCTCGGAGATCGGCCACGAGCACGCGGAGGAGATCCTGACGCAACAGGGGATGCTTGCCGAAGGCAGCAGTCTCTACGAGCCGGGCAACATCCTGCTCATGCACCATCTCTACGCCGCACTGCGCGCGCACAGCCTGTTCCACCGCGATCAGCACTATGTATCGCAGAATGGCGAGATCGTCATCGTCGACGAATTCACCGGTCGCCTCATGCCGGGCCGGCGCTGGTCCGACGGCCTGCACCAGGCGGTCGAGGCGAAGGAGGGCGTGCAGATCCAGAACGAGAACCAGACGCTCCCCTCGATCACCTTCCAGAACTTCTTCCGCATGTACGGCAAACTGTCCGGCATGACCGGCACGGCCGACACCGAGGCCTACGAATTCCACCAGATCTACGGTCTGGAAACGGTGGTCATACCGACCAACCAGCCGATGATTCGCGAAGACCGCATGGACCAGGTCTATCGCACCGCGCCGGAGAAGCATCGCGCCATCATCGACGACATCCGCGACTGCCACCAGCGCGGCCAACCGGTGCTGGTCGGCACCACCTCCATCGAGAACTCCGAACTGCTCTCCGGCATGCTGGAGCAGGAGAAGCTGCCGCACCAGGTGCTCAATGCCAAGCAACACGCGAAAGAGGCGCTCATCGTCGCCCAGGCTGGCCGCCCCGGCATGATCACCATCGCCACCAATATGGCCGGTCGCGGCACTGACATCGTGCTCGGCGGCAACGCCGAGAAGCAGGTGGATGCCCTTCTCGCAGAGGGGGCGCTTGCAGAAAACGACAGGGACGCCCGCATCGCCCAGTTGCGCGGCGAATGGCAGTCCCTGCACGAGCAGGTGGTGAAGGCGGGCGGCCTGCATATCATCGGCTCCGAGCGGCACGAGTCGCGCCGCATCGACAACCAGTTGCGTGGCCGCTCCGGCCGCCAGGGTGATCCGGGTTCCAGCCGCTTCTACCTCTCCCTGGAGGATCCGCTGCTGCGTATTTTTGCCGGCGAGCGGCTCAACGCCATCATGGTGCGGCTGAAGATGCCCGAGGGCGAAGCCATCGAGCACCCGTTGGTGACGCGCTCGCTCGAATCGGCGCAACGCAAGGTGGAACAGCGCAACTTCGACATTCGCAAGCAGCTGCTCGAGTACGATGACGTCTCCAACGACCAACGCAAGGTGATCTACCAGCAGCGCAACGAGCTGCTGGAATCGGATGAGATTGCCGAAACCATTACCGCCATGCGTCAGGGCGTGATGCACGATGTTTTTCGCACCTACGTGCCGGCGGACAGTGTCGAGGAGCAGTGGGACATCGCTGGCGCTGAAGCAGCGCTGGCCGCCGAATACCAGCTGGCGTTGCCGATTGGCGAGTGGCTCAAGGCTGAGTCCAGCCTTTCGGACGACGACATCGTCGGCCGCATTCTGAAGGAAGCCGACCAGCGCTACGCCGCCAAGGTTGAACTGGTGGGCGCCGAATCCTTCCACCACTTCGAGCGCAACATGATGCTGCAGAGCCTCGACACGCACTGGCGCGAGCATCTGGCGGCACTCGACCACCTGCGCCAGGGCATCCACCTGCGCGGCTACGCGCAGAAGAACCCGAAGCAGGAATACAAGCGCGAAGCCTTCGATCTGTTCGAGGGCCTGCTGCAGACGGTGCGCAACGAAGTCACCAAGCTGCTCATGACCGTCGAGATCCGCTCGCGGGAGCAGATCGAGGAAAGCGAACCGCATCAGACGGCGGGCAATGTGCAGTACCACCATTCCGACTACGACGAGGCCCTCGGCACGTCGAACGAAACGGAAAGGCCGGCCCAGCCCCAGGTGCGCCATGGGCAGAAGGTCGGCCGCAACGATGCCTGCCCCTGCGGTTCGGGCAAGAAGTACAAGCACTGTCACGGCAAACTCTCCTGACCGCCTGCGTTATGTAGGAGCCAGCTTGCTGGCGATGCGCCCGGCAGGAAGTACCCTTGGGGTGCGGCGGCCGAATCGCGGGCAAGCCCGCTCCTACAGGGCACAGGCCGCCAGGTTATTGTAGGAGCCAGCTTGCTGGCGATGCGCCCGGCAGGAAGTACCCTTGGGGTGCGGCGGCCGATATCGCGGGCAAGCCCGCTCCTACAGGAAGAGGCAGGCATCACCCCGGGGCTCCGCCCCTGCACAGGCCGTATATGACCGATGACAGCAACCGCCCCGGCGGATTGAACGACTGGCTCGATCGCATCCGCGACCAGGAGTTGCCCATCTTCGGCCGCACGGCCGAGCAGATCCGCGAGCTGACCGACAGCGACAAGGCCGCCGTGTCGCAGCTGGCCGACGCCATCCTGCACGATCCCGGCATGACGGCCAAGCTGCTGCGCATCGCCAACAGCGTCATTTTCAACACTTCCGGCGTGCAGATCACCACCGTCAGCCGGGCCGTGGTGATGCTCGGCTTCGACATGGTGCGTCAGGTCGCCCTCTCCGTCGCCTTCGTCGACGCCCTGCTGCGCGGGCCGGTGCGGGAGCGGGTGCTGCGCGAGATGGCGCGCGCCTGCCATGCCGCCGTGCAGGCGCGCTGGCTGGCCGCAAGGCGGCATGACAGTCAGCCCGAGGAAGTTTTCATCGCCGCGTTGCTTTACCGTTTCGGCGAGACGGCGTTCTGGTGCTTTGCGGGCGAGGTCGGCGATGATCTCGACGAGGCGCTGCGCCACAACCCGAAATCCCCGGGCGATGTCGAGCAGTCCCTGCTCGCCTTTCGCCTGCACCAACTTACCGTCGTCCTGACGCGCGACTGGCGCGTCAGCCCGCTGCTGCAAAGTGTCCTCAAGGGCGGCTACCCGAAGCGCTCGCGAGAGCAGGCCGTGGTGCTCGCCTTTCGTCTGGCAGAAGGATCGGAAGGCGGTTGGAACACCGAACGCGCCCACGCCCGTCTCAAGGAAGCAGCAGACTACCTGCAGATGCCGGTCGAGGACATCGCCGAAGCGGTCATGAAGAACGCAATCGTGGCCGCTGCCGTCGCCGAGTGTTATGGTGCCGGCGCAGCCGCACGCTTCATTCCGCAATAGCTGTGGCTATCATGCGCGACGAACCTGTTTGAGCGCCGAGACAAGACCATGCCCGTCAACCTGAAGTCGCCCGTAGCTTCACAACTCTTTCCCGTTTCGGGCGTCGCCCTCGGCATCGCCCAGGCCGGCATCCGCAAGGCCAATCGCCGCGACCTGCTGCTGATCCGCCTCGACGCAGGCGCCGCCGTCGCCGGCGTTTTCACGCAGAACCGCTTTTGCGCAGCGCCCGTCATCGTTTGCCGCGAGCATCTGGAAGGCAGCGGCATTCGCGCCTTCGTCGTCAATACCGGCATCGCCAATGCCGGCACCGGCGAGCCCGGCATGCAGGCGGCGCGCGCCACCTGTGCCGCCGCCGCACGGCTGCTCGGCTGCCAGCCAGCACAGGTGCTGCCGTTCTCCACCGGGGTCATCATGGAATCGCTGCCCGTCGAGCGCATCGTGGCGGGGCTGCCGACCTGCGTCGCCGACCTGCGCGAGGACAACTGGGCTGCCGCCGCCGAGGCCATCATGACCACCGACACCCTGCCCAAGGCGTCTTCGAGAAAAGTCAGTCTCCGTGGCACGGCGATCACCGTCACCGGTATCGCCAAGGGCGCCGGCATGATCCGCCCGAACATGGCCACCATGCTTGGCTACGTCGCCACCGATGCCGCGGTGGCGCAGCCGCTGATCGAGCGCCTGGTGCGCGAGGCGGCCGATGCCTCCTTCAATTGCATCACGGTGGACGGCGACACCTCGACCAACGATTCCTTCATGCTGATTGCCAGCGGGCGGGCGGGCAATGCACCGATTGCCGACGCCGCTTCAGCCGACTACACCACGCTGAAAGAAGCCGTCACCGCCGTGGCGGTGGAACTGGCGCAGGCCATCGTGCGCGACGGCGAGGGGGCCACCAAGTTCATCAGCATCCTCGTCGGGGGTGGCCGCGACGTACCCGAGTGCAAGGCCGTCGGCTATGCCATCGGCCATTCGCCGCTGGTGAAGACTGCCTTCTTCGCCTCCGACCCCAACCTCGGCCGCATCCTCGCCGCCATCGGCAACGCCGGCGTTGCCGATCTCGACGTGTCTCACGTGAAGCTCTGGCTCGACGATGTCCTGGTGTCGGAGAACGGCGGTCGGGCGGCCAGCTACCGCGAGGAGGACGGCGCACGGGTGATGCAGCAGGCGGAGATCACGGTGCGCGTCGATCTCGCCCGCGGCGACGCCCAGGCCACGGTGTGGACCTGCGACTTGTCCTACGATTACGTGAAGATCAACGCGGATTACCGCAGTTGAACGGGTCGATCCCTGCAGGAGCCAGCTTGCTGGCGATGCGCCCCGCAGGAAGTACCCTTGGGGTGCAACCGCCGGATCGCGGGCAAGCCCGCTCCTACAAAATCAGGCGCCGGGTTTTCTGTAGGAGCCGGCTTGCTGGCGATCCGGCGCCAATCGCGGGCAAGCCCGCTCCTACAAAATCAGTGCAGCACGCGCGGAATCGCGAGGGTGAACTCGGCGACCGTCGCCTCGAATTGCGTGCCGTCCTCTGCCGTCATCTGATAGCTGCCGCGCATGGTGCCGACCGGCGTGGTGAGGACGCAGCCGCTGGTGTATTCGAAGCTCTCGTCCGGCTTGAGCAGCGGCTGGTGGCCGACCACGCCGAGGCCGCGCACTTCCTGCACATGGGACTCGGCATCCGTGATGATCCAGTGGCGGGAAACCAGCTGGGCCGGGATGGTGCCGGTGTTGCGGAGGGTGATGTTGTAGGCAAAGACATAGCGCCCGTCCTGGGGATCGGACTGGTCGGCCAGATACTGTGTTTCCGCCGTGATGCTGATCTCGTATTTCTTGCTTTCCGCCATGCGGTCATTATAGGGGCGGGGAGGAGAAGTCGGCTTATGGGCGCCATAATTTCTTTTAGCCGGCACGCCTGCCGAATCCGTTTAAAATCTTTCCCAACAGAGGGGGAACCGCCATGGCCTACCGCATCGCACCGAGCATCCTGTCCGCCAACTTCGCCAAGCTGGGCGAGGAGGTGGACAACGTCCTCAAGTCCGGCGCCGACATTGTGCACTTCGACGTGATGGACAACCATTACGTGCCGAACCTGACCATCGGCCCGCTGATCTGCGAGGCCCTGCGCAAGCACGGCGTCACCGCGCCCATCGACGTGCACCTGATGGTGAAGCCGGTGGACCGCATCATTCCCGATTTCGCCAAGGCGGGCGCCACCTACATCACCTTTCATCCGGAGGCCTCGGAGCACATCGATCGCACCATCGGCCTGATCCGCGAATCCGGCTGCAAGCCCGGCCTGGTGTTCAACCCCGCCACGCCGCTCGACGTGCTGGAGTGGACGCTCGACAAGCTCGACATGGTGCTGCTGATGTCGGTGAACCCCGGCTTCGGCGGCCAGAAGTTCATTCCCTACGTCCTCGACAAGGCGCGCAAGGTGCGCCGCATGATCGAGGAACGCGGCCTCGATGTCAGCCTGGAGATCGACGGCGGCGTCGGCCCGGCCAACATCCGCGAAGTGGCGCAGGCCGGCGTCGACACCTTCGTCGCCGGCTCCGCCGTCTTCGGCGCCGGCAAGGACGGCGACCCGCAGCGCTACAACACCATCATCGCCGCCCTGCGCGCGGAGCTGGCCAAGGTCTAAACCATTAACCACAGAGACACGGAGACACAGAGAAAATCCCTCTCCGTGAAATCTCTGTGTCTCTGTGCCTCTGTGGTGAAAGGTTTTTGTTTTCCATGACTATCCGCGCAATCCTCATCGACCTCGACGGCACGCTGCTCGACACCGTTCCCGACCTCGCCGACGCCGCCAACGCCATGCTCGCCGAGCTGGGGCGGCTGACTTTGCCGGCTGACACCATCCGCGACTTCGTTGGCAAGGGGATTCCCAATCTGGTCGGCCGCTGCCTCGGCTACCCGGGAGAATCGACCGCGCCGGAAGCCCTCGCGGCCCTGGCCGTGTTCAAGCGCCATTACGCCGCCGTGAATGGCCGCAACACCCGCATCTACCCCGGCGTGATCGAAGGCCTGCAGGCCATGCGCCGCGCCGGACTGAAGACCGCCTGCGTCACCAACAAGGCCGCCGCCTTCACCGAACCGCTGCTCGAGGCCACCGGCTTGGCCGGGCTGCTCGACAGGGTCGTGAGCGGCGACACCCTGGCGGAGAAGAAGCCGCACCCGCTGCCTTTCCTGCATCTCTGCGAAAGCTTTGGCATCGCCCCCGCCGAGGCACTCGTCATCGGGGATTCGCGCAACGATGTCGCCGGCGCGCGCGCGGCCGGCTGCGCGGTGGTCTGCGTGCCCTACGGCTACAGCGAGGGCGAGGATGTGCGCGATCTGGGCGCCGATGCTATAGTGGGCACCCTCGAAGAGGCGGCGGGATTGATTACCGCCATGTAGGAGCCAGCTTGCTGGCGATTATCGCGGGCAAGCCCGCTCCTACAGTTACGAAACGGAACATCGTGCTCTACATGAACTTGAAACGCGTGAGGAAATTCGCCCCGAAGGAAATCCCCTTGGGGGACGCCATCGGCGGGGAGGCCTGGCCCTGGCGTCGCTTGCCTGATTAACAAAGCAAGCGGCGGGTGCTTTTGTGTTGTTCGCGCCCGCATCCTGAGCCCGTCGAAGGGCCCTAGTTTCAAGTTGTGGAGTCATGATGACCGAAGCCGAATTCAACGCGTTGGCCGCCCAGGGCTACAACCGCATTCCGGTGACCCTGGAAACCTTCGCCGACCTCGACACCCCCCTCTCGATCTACCTCAAGCTGGCCAAAGGTAACAGTGGCGCCTGGACCTACCTGCTCGAATCCGTGCAGGGCGGCGAACGCTTCGGCCGCTATTCCTTCATCGGCCTCTCTGCGCCCACGCGCATCGCCGCCTATGGCCGCAACGTCATGGTGCTGACCGGCAACCGTATCGCCGAGCGGCGCGACGACTGCGATCCGCTCGCCTTCGTCGGCGAGTTCATGGCGCGCTTCAAGCTGGCGCCACGCGCCGGCCTGCCGCGCTTCTGTGGGGGCCTCGTCGGCAGCTTCGGCTACGACACCGTGCGCTACATCGAGCCGAAGCTGGCGCAGTCGCAGAAGCCTGACGACCTTGGCACGCCCGACATCCTGCTGCTGCTCTCAGAGGAAATCGCCGTCGTCGACAACCTCTCCGGCAAGTTGACTCTGGTGGTGTATGCCGAGCCGGGCGTGCCGGGCGCCTTCAAACGTGCCCAGGCCCGTCTGAAGGAGTTGCTGGCGCGGCTGCGCGAGCCGGTCAGAATTCCCGTCGAACGGCCGGCGACGCCGCAGGTGGCCACCTCCTCCTTCGGCGAAGAGCCGTTCAAGCAGGCCGTGGCGCGCGCCAAGCAGTACATCGTCGACGGCGACATCATGCAGGTGGTGCTCTCGCAGCGCATGTCGAAGCCCTTCGCCGCCACGCCGCTGGCGCTCTACCGCGCGCTGCGCACCCTGAACCCCTCACCTTACATGTTCTACTTCGACTTCGAGGATTTCCACGTCGTCGGCGCCTCGCCGGAGATCCTCGTGCGGCTGGAAGACGGCAACGTCACCCTGCGGCCCATCGCCGGCACGCGCCGGCGCGGCAGAACCGTCGAGGAGGACGAAGCGCTCGCCGCCGAGCTGCTCGCCGACGAGAAGGAGCGCGCCGAGCACCTCATGCTGCTCGACCTCGGCCGCAACGACGTCGGCCGTGTGGCGCAGACCGGCTCTGTCCGCGTAACCGAGCAGTTCGTCATCGAGCGCTACTCGCACGTGATGCACATCGTCTCCAGCGTCGAGGGCAAACTGAAGCCCGAGCTGGACGCGCTGGCTGTGCTGCGCGCCACCTTTCCTGCCGGCACGGTGTCCGGCGCGCCCAAGGTGCGGGCGATGGAGATCATCGACGAACTGGAACCCGTCAAGCGCGGCATCTATGCCGGCGCGGTGGGTTACCTCGGCTTCCATGGCGACATGGACCTGGCCATCGCCATCCGCACCGCCGTCGTCAAGGACGGCCGCATCCACGTCCAGGCCGGCGCCGGCATCGTCGCCGATTCCGATGCGGACTCGGAGTGGCAGGAAACGCAGAACAAGGCGCTTGCCCAGCTGCGCGCCGCCGAGATGGCCGAGACGGGCCTCGACACGCGCCTGGATTGAAAACCATGAACCACAGAGACACAGAGACACAGAGAGATACTCTGACTGAGCAGATCATCGGTGCAGCTATCGAGGTTCATCGTGCGCTTGGACCCGGTTTGCTGGAATCCGCTTATGAGGAGTGCCTGTGCATCGAACTCGGACTGCGGGATATCCGATTTAAATGCCAAGTTGAACTACCCGTTCACTACAAGGAACATCGTGCTGACGCGGGTTACCGGCTCGATCTGGTTATCGAAGATGCCGTGATTGTCGAGATCAAGGCAGTAGAGCGCCTTCTGCCGGTGCATGAAGCCCAACTGCTAACCTATTTACCTATTTACGCCTCAGCGGCATCGCAACGGGACTGCTATTGAATTTCAATGTTCCCGTGCTCAAGGACGGCATCAGGAGAATGAAGTTATGAAGCCTTTCTCTGTGCCTCTGTGTCTCTGTGGTGAAGGGTTCTAGCCATGCTGCTCATGATCGACAACTACGACTCCTTCACCTACAACCTCGTGCAGTACTTCGGCGAGCTGGGCGAGGACGTGCGCGTGTTCCGCAACGACGAACTATCGGTGGACGACATCGCGGCACTCAAGCCGCAACGCATCGTCGTCTCCCCCGGCCCGTGTTCGCCCGCCGAAGCCGGCATTTCGGTGGCGGCCATCCAGGCCTTCGCCGGAAAAATTCCGCTGCTTGGCGTCTGCCTCGGCCACCAGAGCATCGGCGCGGCCTTCGGCGGCAGGATCGTGCATGCCAGGCAGCTCATGCACGGCAAGACCTCGTTGGTACGCCATGCCGGCGCGGGCGTCTTCCGCGGCCTGCCCAACCCTTTCACCGCCACTCGCTACCACTCGCTTGCCATCGAGCGCGACTCGCTGCCGGATTGTCTCGAGGTGACCGCGTGGGCCGAGGACGGCGAGATCATGGGAGTGCGCCACAAGGAATTTGCGGCGCATTGTTGTGTAGAGGGCGTCCAGTTCCACCCTGAATCCATCCGCACCGAGCACGGCCACCGCCTCTTGAAGAACTTCTTGCAGGGCCGCTAGGAACGCCGGATAATATGGCTATCTAAATAGCCATTTGGGCGGAACCGTGGATAAAACCTATTCGATTGCCGAGGCCCGTGACGATCTCTCGGGCGTGGTGCGCGAGGCGGAGGCCGGCAGGCCGGTGACGCTGTCCCGCCGCGGCCGCCCGGTTGTCGTCATCGTCTCGGTCAGCGAGTT
The DNA here is from genome assembly GCA_947084915.1 of uncultured beta proteobacterium. Taxonomy (GTDB): domain Bacteria; phylum Pseudomonadota; class Gammaproteobacteria; order Burkholderiales; family Rhodocyclaceae; genus Desulfobacillus. The sequence continues at coordinate 80,407 of CAMTUN010000004.1, forward strand.
TGCCCGGCTGGCGCCGCAACGCCGTGCCGTTGCCGCGGCGATCGATGCTTTCCGGCGGGAACACGGCGCCAGCCTTGACGATGCTGATTGGCTTCCCGCGCGGGACACCTCGGCCGGCAGGAACGTATGGCGGCCCTGAGTCTGCGCTATCTGCTGGACACCAACATTCTCTCCGAAGCGACACGCGCCACGCCCGACGCAAGGGTTCTGTCGCAATTGCGGCGGCATGGCGACCGGATCGCCACATCGGCCGTGTCCTGGCATGAATTGCACCACGGCCTGGCGCTGATGCTGCCCTCGCGCAAGCAAACCGCCATAGCAGCCTATATCGAGTCGCTGGCTCAGGCCGAGCTGCCGGTGCTTCCCTATGCAGCCGAAGCCGCGGAATGGCATGCCCGCGAACGTGCGCGACTGGCGGCCGCAGGCCGGACGGCACCCTTTGTCGACGGGCAGATCGCCGCCATCGCCCACATGAATGGCCTCACGCTGGTGACACGCAATACGGCCGATTTCAGGCATTTTTCCGGCCTCAAGCTTCAGAACTGGTTTTCGGAAAACTAAAGGATTCCCCATGATCACCCCCCAGGAAGCCCTCCAGCGCACCATCGAGCACCGCGAGATCTTTCACGACGAGATGCTGCATCTCATGCGCCAGATCATGGGCGGCGAGATCACGCCGCTGATGGTCGCCGCCATCCTCACCGGCCTGCGCGTGAAGAAGGAGACCATCGGCGAGATTTCCGCCGCCGCACGGGTGATGCGCGACCTGTGCACCCGCGTCGAGACTCCGCACAATCCGCATTTCGTCGATGTCGTGGGTACGGGCGGCGATGCATCCCACACCTTCAACATCTCCACCGCCTCGGCCTTCGTCGCCGCGGCGGCGGGGGCCACCGTGGCCAAGCATGGCAACCGCGGCGTCTCCTCCAGGTCCGGCTCGGCCGACGTGCTGGAGGCGCTCGGCGCCCGCATCGACCTGACGGCGCCGCAGGTGGCCGAGTGCATCCAGGCCACCGGCATCGGCTTCATGTTCGCGCCCAATCACCATCCGGCCATGAAGAACGTCGCGCCGATCCGCCGCGAGATGGGCGTGCGCACCATTTTCAACATCCTCGGCCCGCTCACCAATCCGGCCGGTGCGCCCAACACCCTGATGGGCGTGTTCCATCCCGATCTCGTCGGCATCCAGGTGCGCGTCATGCGCGAACTGGGCGCCGATCATGTCATGGTGGTGTGGGGCAAGGACGGCATGGACGAGATTTCGCTCGGCGCGGCGACCCTGGTCGGCGAGTTGAAGGACGGCCAGATCAGCGAGTACGAGATTCACCCCGAAGACTACGGTCTGCAGATGGTGTCCAACCGCGGCCTGCGCGTCGCCGACGCCGCCGAATCGAAGGAGATGGTGCTGGAGGCGCTCGCCAACACGCCCGGCACGCCGCGCGAGATCGTCACCCTGAATGCCGGCGCCGCGCTCTACGCCGCCAATGTCGCCGATTCGGTCGCCGACGGCATCGGCCGCGCGCGCGAGGCCATCGCCAGCGGCGCGGCGCGCGCCAAGCTCGATCAGTTCGTCGGCTTCACGCGCCGCTTTGCGGCTTGAAGCAGAACCATTCACCACAGAGACACAGAGGCACAGAGAAGAACGAGAAGAAAAAGCATGTTCATGTTTTTCTCTGTGTCTCTGTGCCTCTGTGGTTAAGGGTTTTTATGTCCGACATCCTGCAGAAAATTATCGCGGTGAAGCGCGAGGAAGTCGTCGCCGCACAGGCGCAAAAGCCGCTCGCCGCCCTGCGCGCCGAGGCCGCCGCGCAACCGCCGCCGCGCGACTTCGTCGGCGCGATTCGTGCAAAAATCGGCGCAAAAGTCAGTCTCCGTGATACGGCGGTGATTGCCGAGATCAAGAAGGCCAGCCCCTCGAAGGGTGTCATCCGCGCGGATTTCCGCCCCGGCGAGATCGCCGCGTCCTACGCCGTCCACGGCGCCGCCTGTCTCTCGGTGCTGACCGACCGCCAGTTCTTTCAGGGCGCGCCGGAATACCTGGTGGAAGCGCGCGCCGCCTGTGCGTTGCCGGTGCTGCGCAAGGATTTCATCATCGACGCCTACCAGGTGGTCGAGGCCCGCGCCATGGGCGCCGACTGCATCCTGCTCATCGTCGCCGCCTTCTGTGGCGATGCACCCGTAGGAGCGGGCTTGCCCGCGATGAAGCGGCTAGAAGCCCTCGCCCATGAATTGGGCATGGCCGTGCTGGTCGAGGTGCACGACGCCGCCGAACTCGACCTCGCCCTGCAGCTGCACACCCCGCTCATCGGCATCAACAACCGCAACCTGCGCACTTTCGAAGTCTCTCTGCAGACTACCCTCGATCTGCTGGCGCGCATCCCGCCCGGCCGCATCGTTGTCACCGAGAGCGGCATCCTTGGGCCTGCCGACGTTGCCCGCATGCGCGAACAAGGTGTGAATGCCTTCCTCGTCGGCGAAGCCTGCATGCGCGCGCCCGAGCCGGGACTCGCCCTGGGGGCGCTATTTGGCCTGTAAGAGCCGGCCGCGGTTGCCGCCGCAAGACCATCGCGATAGACTGCGGCGCGAAAGGATCATCCTGATGCCCGCTCTGTCCTATGATGCGAAGCGACTGGAAACCGTCTGCGAGCAACTGGGCTTGACCATGCTGGTGGCCTACGGGTCGCGCGCGGGCGGGGCCTCCATGAAGCCGGGCCCGGAGAGCGATCTGGATCTGGCCCTGCTCGGGCCGGATCTGGGCGGGTGGGAACGCATGTCGGCCTGCCTGGGTGTGCTCGGCGATGTGTTCAACCGCTACGCGCTCGATGCCGTAGTCCTTGGCGAAGCCGACCCGCTGTTTCGCTGGGAGATCATGCGCGACGGACACCTCCTCTTCGGCGACCCGATCCGATTCCTCGAATACCGCGCTTTTGCCTGGAAGGACTTCATCGACTCGGCGGACCTGCGTCGCCTCGAAGCGGTGCTGTTTCGCAAGCGCATGGACTGGATCAGGGAGCAATTGCATGTTGCGTCCTGAGTTTGTCCAGCGCAAGTTGCAGCTTATTGCCGAGGATCTTGGCCGCTTGCTGCAATACAAGGACGAGAGCTGGGAATCGATTACCGCCGATTTCCTGAAACTCGCGGCTCTGGAGCGACTGATCGAGCGAATCGTCATGCGCGCCATCGATATCAACGAACACCTGATCGCGGAACTCTGCAGCGGGGCCGAGAACCGAACGGCCCGCCTGACCTACCGCGACACCTTCCTGCGTCTGGCAGACTTGGGCGTCTACCCGAGGGAATTTGCAGAGAGCATCGCCCGGAGCGCCTCGCTCAGGAACATCCTGGTGCACGATTACAACGACGCCGACCGCCGCATCGTCTGCGGTTCCGTCCGGCCATGTCTTGACGACTACCGGAACTATGTCGAAAGCGTGGCCGAGTTCATCGATCGGATCGAGGCTTCGTCTCGATAGGCCGGGGAAACCGCAACCGCCGTTTTCCACTACGCCAATCCCACCCAGACAGCAAGGGACCGATTCACGCGCAGGAGGTTTTCATCCTCGAGCCGCCCGAAAGCCTGCCCGAGCTTGTCACGACGGACTGACACGATCTTGTCCACCATGACCTGAGACACCTCGCGCAAGCCGTTTGCTGCGGAAGGCTCGACGGTGATGCGGAACAGCGGAGCGCTGCGGATCTCGCCCGTCAGTGGCGCCAGCGTCACGCTCGGGTGGGTTGCGTTGAAAAGATCGGATTGAATCACCAGCGCCGGGCGCGGCTTGCCGAGATCGCCCTGTAGAGCAACCGTCACCAAGTCGCCGCGCCTCATTTCCAGCCTTCGATGTCCTCCAGGGCGGCATCCAGTTCGCCCAGGATGGCCTGCTCGGCCGCGTCATTCGAGACCAGAAGGGACTGACGCCGGCATTCCTCGGCGAATGTTGCCGAACGGGTGTCCGGTACCCAGATCTGGATCGGCCTGAATCCCTGGGCGCGCATTTTCTCGCGATATCGGCTGACGTTTTCCCGTGCCTGGCTATGTGAATTTCTCATTACATATCCTTCTGTTAAATGAAGTAATGTAACATTACATGTAATATAGCATAAAGAAAGCTGGGCTGTGCGGAATGCCGGGGAAAGCGCGGTCTGTCCCCGGTTTTTCCTTGACACGCCATAGGTATGGCGTAATATTCCGTATTACTACATATATTGCCGGGAATGCCATGAAGGATAAGACCTATCAGCGCTTTGCTATCAGCATGCCGCCGGGAATGGCGGAAAAGATCGAGCAGGTTTGTCTGCAGGAAGGCCGCAGCCGCTCCGAGTTTTTCCGTGAGGCCGTACGGGCTTATTTCGCGATGCGCGCGACCGGGCCGGCGCAGCCGAGGCTGGTGTTTCCCCGTGAGGGAGAGGAAGCGCTCGACGACCCCTTCCGGGGCTTCGCCGAATGGGCATCCGAGGAGGACTCGGTTTATGACCGGCTCGGAAGATGAGCGCATTCGGTCCTGGGATGTGGTGATCCTGCCCTTCCCCTTTACCGATCGGAATGCCGCCAAGGTTCGCCCGGCCGTGGTGGTGTCCTCCGAGGCGCTGCACGGACGTGCCGGAAAATACTTTCTTGCAATGATCACCTCCGCCGGACATACGCCGGTCGAAGGGGATGTCGGCATCACTGACATTGGGACAGCGGGCCTGCCTGTCGATTCGCGCGTGCGGCCAAGCAAGCTCGCGACGGTCGAGCGATCCGCCCTCCGCAAACGGATCGGCACGCTGCCCGAGGCCGACCGGCTGCGCGTGTTGAGTTCGCTGCATCGATTTCTGGCGTCGTAGCGCTTGTAGCTCGCCCTGCGAAACCGTGGTCCCCGGTTTCCGGTTCTGCGCTGATCCCGAATAATCCATTAGCCAAAAATCCGTTCGCCCTGTAGGTCGGGCTGAAGCCCGACCTTGTATTATTTTCCCATGAAAGAATTCGACGGATGGTGCGGTGATTCGTGGCTGGCGGTGGAAGGAGCGCGTAGCGCGACTGAAGCCGCCAGCCACGGGGCGCGGTCTGTCGTGGCAGCACC
>CAMTUN010000005.1:0-63795 GCA_947084915.1 uncultured beta proteobacterium
GCGTCATGTCGCCAGCCATTCGCGTTTGAGCCCGGACATACGGGAGCGACGTGTAAGCCTCTTGATGAACCGCCCACTGCGGACCCGCACGGTGGGTGGTGTGGGGAGGGCCGGTTAGAAGCCGGCCCTTACCCGATTAGGCCTACTGTCATTACCCTCCATTTACCGCGAAGGGAGTACAACTGCACGGGTCGCCTTGGATGTCGCTCCCAATTACGGCGCCAGATTTATCAACTTGCACCTTAACAACACACGCCGGCTTATCTGCGAATGAGGGAAATGAACGAGAGTCCCATGCGTAGTAGCGCTCTTCGCCCCAAGTGATATCGAGAGGTTTGGTTTGAATGCGCGCTTTCAATTCGTCGATTTTCTTCCCAATGTGCGATTGAAGAACGGAATCTCCTGTTGGCCCGCAGACGCGCTCGCTCTTCTGCATTAACCAACTCCATTCTTTCCCTTCAACGTTCTTGGCTGAGACAGTCATGACGTTGTGTTCGATTTCTCCGACATACATGGCATATCCACGGTTGGTTTCCATGAATATCATCTTCCCATCCTGCTTCCACGTCCCATTTCGCCAGTACCTATAGTTCCAGTAACTGACTGTCCCATCTGAGTTGAAGCTGTATTCAATGAACCGCTTTCCATTCTCATGGGCGCTCCACGTTGTACCAGAAACGGATGGAACTTCCGTACCCCCTTTGAGTAATGCGACGAATCCACCAACAATCACCATAAACAGGAGCGGAGGAGTCATTGAATGTAGGCCTAACGAATAGCGTTTATCCGCCGACGCGGCTGCGTGAGGGTAAGGCGAGGCGTCATATCGGCGGATAAACCTTGTTGGACTGGACCGCCGTGCGGGCGGTGGCTATGGTGATTGTAAGACGGCGAGGGCCGAAGTCAATTGAATGGCATAAGGCGGCGGGTTGTATTGCGGGTACTGCGAGGGCCCGATGGGGCGCATGTAGCTGGTGTGGAGCATGGCAGGCGTCGGGTTCGCCGTGCTGCCGGGACTGACTTTTACTTCCCAGAGCCGCAACTGGCGCTGAGCTTTTCTTCCTGCAGCTGGATGTTCGGCGGCTGGTCGCCGCAAAGCTTGGCGAGGTCGGCCGCCGCGGCGTCGAGGGCGCTGCGCCAGCCGCCGGGGCGGGTGGCGGTGTAGCTGACCATGGTGCGGGCCTGGGCGCCGGTGGCGCGGATGTGGAACCAGGTGACTTGCGGTGCGGTGCAGTCGGTGCGGCGGACGTTGGAGATGTCGGTGCGCTTCACCTGGCCGCCGGACGCGGCGCACAGCGCGTCGAGGTCGGCGGCTTCGTCGGCATGGGCGGGGGCCAGGCAGAGCAGGGCGAAGAGGGGGAGCAGGCGTTTCATGGGGCGAAGTATACCCGGCTCCCCGGCCCTCTCCCCCTACCCCTCTCCCGCGTGCGGGAGAGGGGCGAAAGACTGCCCCTCACCCCGGCCCTCTCCCCCGATTCCGGGGGAGAGGGGGTCAGTTAGCGCGGCGTTTCATCCAGAGAATCGCGCTGCCCAGCGCGGTCAGGGCGACGAAGGGGATGGCGATCTGGTTGAGCACGCTCCAGCCGGCGCTGGTGACAACGACGCCGGAGGCGAATGAGGAGCCGGCCATGGCGAAGAACATGAGGAAGTCGTTGAGGCCCTGCGTCTTGGCTTTCTCCGCCGGCGTGTAGGCTTCGGTGAGCAGCGTCGTGCCGCCGATGTAGAGGAAGTTCCAGCCGACGCCGAGCAGCAGCAGCGCCCACCAGAAATGCATCAGCGTGATGCCGGAGACGGCGATGCCGATGCAGGCGAACATCAGCACGGCGCCGGCGAAGAGGATGTTGAGCACGCCGAAGCGGGCGATCAGGTTGCCGGTGAAGAAGCTCGGCGCGAACATGCCGATGACGTGCCACTGCAGCACGAAGGCGGTGTCGCCGAAGCCGAGGCCGCAGAAGTCCATCGCCAGCGGTGTGGCGTTCATCAGCAAATTCATGACGCCATAGCCGGCGGCGGCGGCCAGCGCGGCGACGATGAAGACGGGCTGGCGCGCTATCTCTTTAAGCGGCCGGCCGCCGCCGTGCTGCTCGGCCTGACTTTGCGGCGGGAAGCGCAGGCTGGCGGCGATGGCCATGGCGACGAGGGCGAAGCCGATCAGCGAGGCGTAGGAGGCGAGGAACTGCGGCTGCGCCAGATCAAGCGTCCATTTGCCGACGGCCGGGCCGATGAAGCCGCCGAGGATGCCGCCGGCCAGGGTGAGCGAGATGGCGCGGCTTTTCCAGTCTACCGGCGCGACTTCCGCTGCGGCGAAGCGCAGGTACTGGCCGAAGGCCTGGTAGATGCCCGAGCAGAAGGTGGCGGCGCACAACAGCCAGAAGCTCTGCAGAAAAATTGCCGCCACGCCGATGGCGCCGCCGAGCATGCCGCAGAACGCGCCGAGGATGAAGCCGGCGCGGCGGCCGTGCTGGCGCATGAAGTGCGAGGCGGGCAGGGTGGACACCGCCGAGCCGAGCACGTAGCCGACGACGGGCAGGGTGGCCAGGCGCTTGTCCGGCGCCAGCGCATAGCCGGCGAGGGCGTTGATGGCGACGAGGGTGACGCCGTTGGTGAGCAGCAGCGCCTGGCAGGCGGCCAGGAGGGCGACGGCGCGATGGGCGGCATTCATCCCGCCATTCTATTCGACGAGATCGCGATAGGCGTGCCAGGTGGCGTGGCCGAGGATGGGGCCGGCGATGAGCATGCCGGCGAGGAAGGTGACGAGGCCGAGGCCGCCGAGCAGCGCGATGAGGCCGGCCCAGACGAACATGGCGGCCGGATTGGCGAAGAGGGCGCGTACGCTGGTGATGGCGGCGGTGATGGCGTCGAGGTTGCGGTCGAGCATGAGCGGAATCGTGACCAGGCTGATGGCGAAGGCGATCAGGGCGAAGAGCCCGCCGATGGCGAAGTAGGCCAGCAGGAAGCCGATATGGTCGGTGGAAATCACATGGCGCAGAAAGCCGCTCAGGGTCGGCATCTCGCCCGAGTAGAAGAGGGCGAAGGCGACCATCGAGGCGCGCGCCCAGACCAGGAAGATGACCAGCAGGATGGCGGTGAAGATGCCCAGGTTGCCGGCGTTGCCCTTCCACGCCATGAGGGTGGGCAGCAGGCTGCAGGGCTGCTGCTTCTCGTGCCGGCGGCTGATCTCGTAGAGGCCGATGGCGAAGAAGGGGCCGCCGATGAGGAAGCCGGAGGTGACGGCGGCGATGTATTCAGGGGCGCCGCCGAGGGCCAGCACCATCAACGCGCCGCCGGCGACGAAGCAGAAGCCGTAGAAGAGGCTGGCGGTGGGGCAGGACATGAGATCGTTCCAGCCGAGCTTCAGCCACTGCAGCGGCCGCTCCATCGGCACAGCGCGGATTTTCGGGAAGTCCCGGCGCGGTTCGGCCTCGGTCATCTGTGACGCCATTTCTCCTCCTCTGTGGGGGATCGCGGTGGGCCGCGATTCTTTATGTCTGAAACGATTCTAACGGGGGGCGGCGCTCATGACAACTCCCTCAGCCCTCTCCCCCGGCCCCTCTCCCGCTTGCGGGAGAGGGGAGAAGACCCGCCAGAGAAGACTAGCCCCTCTCCCCGCTTGCGGGGAGAGGGTTGGGGAGAGGGGCATGTCACGACCTTACCTTGATCTGCCCGGCGAGCGCCATCGCCAGCAGGGTAGCGGCGACGGCGAGCCAGCCCACCCAGTCGTAGCGCACGATGTGCCCCGCCGCGTCCTGCGCGATGATGAGGCCGCCGACGAAGGAGGCCGCGCCGGAGGCCAGTTGCTGGGTGGCGCCGCTTATCGAGAGGAAAGTGCCGCGCAGTCGGGACTGCACCGCCGAGGTGACGATGGCCATGGCCGGCACCATGCGGCCGGGCACGAAAATGAAGAAGAGGGTCGAGACGACGATCATCAGCCACAGCGGAATCGGCACGAGATGCGTCTGGATGAGCAGCGGCGCCATGGAGCAGAGTGCGACGATCCGGTAGACGCGTACCTTGCCGTGGCGGTCAGCCAGCCGCCCGATCAGTCGCGAAGTGAAGAAAGTGGCGCAGCCGCCGGCGAGATAGATCAGGTAGAGATCCTCCTGGCGGATGCCTACGTTCGCCACGGAATAAAGGGTGATGTAGGGGATCACCGTGAAGCCGGAGAACATGATCAGCGCCATGAAGGCCAGCGCGCGCAGGTGATTGGCATCGCGCAGCACTTCCGCCATCGCGGCTAGGGGATGGGCGCGCTCCGCTTCGCCAATGACGGCGCTGCGCAGGTGGCCGCGCAGCGTGGGCAGCATCTTCCAGCCGAGCACGAGCAGGCCGGTGGCGAGGGCGGCGATGAAGATGAAGGGCGCACGCCAGCCGAAATGGCTGGCGAGAACCAGCGAGAGCGGCACGCCGGCGACGGTCGACAGCGCGAAGGCCGACATGATGGTGCCGCTGGCGCGGCCGCGCCGCTCGAAGGGGATCAGGTCGCCGACCATGGTCTGCACCATCGAGCCGAGCACGCCGCCGAAGGCGCCGGCGGCGCAGCGCGCCAGCATCAGGAGCCCGAAGCCCGGCGCCAGGCCGCAAGCCAACGTGGCCAGCGCAAAGAGGGCGAACATGCCCAGCAGCAGGCGCTTGCGCTCGAAACGGTCGACGAAGGTGGCCGCCAGCAGGCCGGTAGCGGCGCCGCTAAAGGTGTACGCCGAGACGAGCAGTCCGAATTCATGCGTGCCGATGCCGAATTCGTGCACCAGGATCGGCCCGAGCGGCATCATGATCATGAAGTCGAGGATGTGCGCGAACTGGATGCCGGCCAGGGTCAGCAGCAATGCGCGTTCGCGCAGGGGATCGAGCGGGAGGATCGTCGAGCTCAAGACAGATCCCGTGGGAGCGGCGTCCACGCCGCGATATTGGCGGCTGCACCCCAAGGGTGTTTCCTGCGGGGCAAAATCGCGGCGTGGACGCCGCTCCTACATGGATGTCTCATGGTTGCCGGGGGTCACTCGCTGCGCAACGCTTCGAGCGGGTCGAGGCGGGCGGCGTGGCGGGCGGGCACGACGCCGGCGGCCAGCCCGACGCCGACGGCGACCAACTCGGCCAGCACGGCATACAGCCAGGGCGTGTGCACCGGCAGCGCCGGGAAAGTCAGCGTCAGCAGGACGGCGATGCTCCAGCCCAGCAGCAGACCCGCCGCGCCGCCGAGGGCGGAGAGCAGCGCCGCCTCGCCGAGGAAGAGCAGCATGATGCTCCGGCGCGTGGCGCCGATGGCGCGCAGCAGGCCGATCTCGGAAGTGCGCTCGGCCACGCCGATGGTGAGGATGGTGAGGATGCCGACGCCACCGACCACCAGCGAGATGCCGCCGATGGCGGCCACGGCGAAGGTGATGGCATCCAGCACCGTGCCGAACACCTCCAGCATTTTCTGCTGCGGCGTGATGGTGAAGTCCTCTGCACCGTGGCGCGCGACGAGGATGCTCCGGATGCCTTCCTCCACTTCGGCCAATGGCGCCGTCGGTTCGTAGATGACGTCGATCTCCATCAGGCTCTCGCGGTTGAACATGTCGAGCGCGCGCGCCACCGGGATGTACACCGTGTCGTCGAGGTCGAAGCCGAGCACCTGGCCCTTGGATTCCATGACGCCGACGACGCGGTAGCGCTCGCCGCCGACGCGGATGCGGCTGCCGAGCGGGTTGTCGTCGCCGAACAGCTCGCGCGCGACCTTCGAGCCGAGCACGACGAAGGCGCGCGCGGCATGCAAGTCGTCGTGGGGCAGGAATTCGCCGCTGGCCACGCGCATGGTGAACGCTTTGGCGAAATCCGGCCCGGCGCCGTAGAGCGTGACGCGGCGGCTTTTGCCCGCATGCACGACTTCCGCGTTGCCCTGCACGACGGGCACGGACAGAAGTACGTACGGCGCGCGGCGCAAAGCCACCGCGTCGTCGATGGAGAGCGGGCGCACGGTGTTCACCGCGCCGAGGGCGCCGCCATGCGTCTGGGTGCGGCCGGGGTTGATGCCGATGATGTTGGTGCCGAACTGGGTGAACTCGGCGATGATGAAGCGGTGCAGGCCCTCGCCGATGGAGGTGAGCAGGATCACCGAGGCGATGCCGACGGCGATGCCCAGCGCCGTGAGCGCCGTGCGCAGGCGGTGCGCCTTGAGCGAGGCGAGGGTGAAGGCGATGAAGTCGGAGGTGATCATTCCCCTCTCCCCGTCCCACGGGGATTTCCTTCGGGCACAAGCAGGGAGAGGGGGGTGCCTTGCTCCCCTCTCCCGCTCGCGGGAGAGGGGCCGGGGGAGAGGGATAACCGGATTTTCTCCAGCACTGCCTCCAATTCCTGCATCACCTCGTTGTTCCAGAACCGCAGCACCGTGTAACCCTGGCTTCCCAGCCAGTCGTCCCGCTTCGCGTCATAGGCTGTTTGTTCAGAATGCTGCCCACCATCCAGTTCGATGACCAGTTTTCTCTCGGGACAGACGAAATCGACTATATAGCGGCCGAGCGGCTTCTGCCGTTTGAACTTCAATCCCATGAAGCGGTGGGCGCGCAGGTGGTACCAGAGTTTTTGCTCGGCATCGGTCTGTTTGCAGCGGAGTTGCCTGGCGTTTTCGAGCAGGCCCCTCTCCCCAGCCCTCTCCCCGCAAGCGGGGCGAGGGGGCGAACACCCCTCTCCCGCTTGCGGGAGAGGGGAAGGGGGAGAGGGCCGGTTCGCTTTCATCGCTTGGAGAGCGCCTGGATGGGGTCGAGTTGCGCCGCGCGCCGGGCGGGGATCACGGTAAACAGCACCGAGGTGACGATGGCGGTGAGTGGAGCGGCGATCAGGGCCCACCAGGGCGCCGTGAAGGGGATGTCCGGGAAGGCCTGGCCGATGGCCAACTGGCCGAGCTTGCCGACGGCGAGGCCGAGCGTTGCGCCGCCCAGTGCCAGCATGACTGCCTCTGTGAAGAACGCTGCGCGGATCTGCGCGCCGGTGGCGCCGAGGGCCTTGAGCAGGCCGACCTCGCGCCGGCGCTGCGTCACCGCGATGAGCATGACGTTCATGACGAGGATGCCGGCCACGGCGAGGCTGATGGCAGCGATGCCGCCGACGGCGAGGGTCAGGGCGCGCAGGATGCGGTCGAAGGTGGCGAGCACGGCATCCTGGGTGATCGCCGTGATGTCGCGCTCGCCTTCGTGGCGCAGGCGGATGATCTCCTCGATATCCGCCTTGGCCAGGGGAATCTGCTCGCGGCTCTTCGCTTCGACGAAGATGCGGAACAGCGCTTCGGTGTTGAACAGCGCCTGCGCCGAGGCGAGCGGCACGACGACGATCTCGTCGGTGTTGAAACCGAGCGACGCACCCTGCCGGGCAAGAACGCCGATGATGCGGAAACGGCGGTCGCCGATGCGCAGCCACTCGCCGAGGACCGGCCGCGGGCCGAACAGTTCGCTCGCCACCTTGGCGCCGATGACGCACACCGGCTGGCTGTGATGGGGGTCGCCGGGCGGCAGGAAGAGGCCGTGGGCCATGTCCATCTGGCGCACCTGGATGAATTCCGCCGTGGTGCCGAGCACCGGCGTCTCGCGGCTGCGGTTGCCGACGCGCACGTCGCCGGCGCCGATGATGAGCGGGGCAAAGCGCAGGATCGCGTTGCTGCGCTTGAGGGCCAGGGCGTCGTCGATGGTCAGGTCGCGAGGCGTCTTGCCGATGAGCACGCCGGGCGTGGCGCCGGCCGTTTCGGAGCGGCCCGGCAGGACGATGATGAGGTTGGTGCCGAGCGCGCCGAACTGGTTGACGACGTAGAGTCGCGCGCCCTCGCCGATGGAACTCACCGCCACCACGGCGGCGACGCCGATGCCCATGGCGAGCAGGATGAGCGCGGTGCGCGCGCGGTAGCCGCCGAGCACCTGCCAGGCGAAGCGGAGCAGGTCGGCGAAGCGCACGGCTACGTCCTCACCCTCTCCCCCGGCCCCTCTCCCGCGAGCGGGAGAGGGGAGACACCCGGCTCCCTCTCCCCGCTTGCGGGGAGAGGGTTGGGGAGAGGGGCCGGGGAAGAGGGTAGGTGTTGGCGGTTCATGCTTTCTCATCGCTGGAGATTTCGCCGTCGACCAGGCGAATGCGGCGGTGGGCGCGCGCGCCGATCTCCGGGTCGTGGGTGACGACGGCGACGGTGCCGCCGTCGTGATGAACGCGCTCGAGCACGGCCATCACCTCCTGGCCGGTGTGGCGGTCGAGGTTGCCGGTCGGCTCGTCGGCGAGGATCAGCGTCGGCCCCATCGCCATGGCGCGGGCGATGGCGACGCGCTGGCACTGGCCGCCGGAAAGCTGGTCGGGGCGGTGGCCGGCGCGCTCTGTCAGTCCGTACGCCGCGAGCAGCTTGTCCAGGCGCGTGCGCCGTTCTGCCGGGTCGATGCCGGCCAGCACCATCGGCAACTCGATGTTCTGCTTCGCTGTCAGGCGCGGCACGAGGTGAAAGAACTGGAAGACGAAGCCGATGGCCTCGCGCCGCACCCGCGCCAGTTCGTCGTCGGGCAAGCCGGTGACGTCGTGGCCGTTCAGTTCGTAGCGGCCGGCATTCGGGCGGTCGAGCAGGCCGAGGATGTTGAGCAGGGTGGACTTGCCGGAGCCGGACGGACCCATGATGGAGAGGTACTCGCCCTGTTCGATGTCCAGGCTGACGCCGCGCAGGGCATGCACTTCCTCATCGCCGACGCGGAAGACCCGCTCGATGCTGCTGAGCAGGATCATTCGGAGCGGCCTTTCCCCTCTCCCCAGCCCTCTCCCCGCACGCGGGGAGAGGGGGTTGGTTTGCTCCCCTCTCCCGCTCGCGGGAGAGGGGTCGGGGGAGAGGGAGGAAGGCAGATCATTTCGGCTTGGCGGCGGTTTTTTCCTCGGCCACGGCGTGGATGCCCGCCTTGACGCCGGCGCGCTCCAGCGAGGTGACGACGCGGGTGCCGCGTTCGATGCCGGACTTCGCCTCGGTGAATTCCCAGTTGGTGAGGCCGGTTTCGATTTTCCTTTCCTCGAGCATGCCCGCGTCGGTCAGCACGAGCACGCGGCTGCCGGGCATGAGCGCGGTGGTCGGGATGCGCAGGACGTTGTCGCGCGTGTCCACCACCACCTCGATGTCGGCGCTGTAGCCCACCAGCAGGTGGCGGGTGTCGCCCGGTGTGTCGAATTCGACTTCCACTTCGACCGTGCGCGCCTGCTTTTCCAGCGCCAGAACATAAGGGGCAATGCGGCGCAGCTTGCCGCTGAAATGCGTGTCGCGGTAGGCGTCCAGCGTGATGCGGCCGCCCATGCCCACTTTCAGCCGGGCGGCGTCCACCTCGTCGATGGGCGCGGTGACGTAGAGGCAGGAATCGTCGATGAGGTCTACCGCCGGCAGGGTCATGATGCCCGGCGGCGAGGGCGTGAGGTATTCGCCCACCTCGCCGTTGACCTCGGCGACGATGCCGTCGAAGGGTGCACGCACTACGGAGCGCGCCGTGTCGGCGCGCGAGGCGCCGATGCGTGCGTTAGCCTCCTGCACCTGGGCGTGGGCGGAATCGCAACCGGCCTGTTTCGCCTTGGCTTCGCTCTCGGCGCGATCGACCTGGCCTTCGGAAATGAATCCCTTGTCGCGCAGGGCGCGGCTGCGTGCCGCCTCGCGCGTGGCCGTGTCGGCCAGCAGGCAGGCTTCGCGCACACGCGCCTGCGCGGTGGCGCGCTGCTCGCGCGAGATGCGCTCGCGCGCGGCGAGGTCGTCGTTCCACAGTTCGACGAGCAGTTGCCCGGTTTTGACGCGGTCGCCTTCGCGCACGTGCAGTTTTTCGATGCGGCCGCCCAGTGGCGGCGCGAGTTTGGCGCGGCGGCAGGCCGCGACGGAGCCGGCTCGGGTGTTGGCCACGGTGGTTTCGACGCGGCCGATTTCCACCGGGGTGACGATGACGGCAATCGGCTTGGGTCGGGTGGCCCACCAGAAGGTGGCTGCGGCAAGCGCTACGGCGGCAACAAGCAGAAGAATGCGGCCGACATGGCGGCGCGGGCCATTACTTGTGGAGTTCATGCCGTCAGATTATGCCTGTTTCGAGATTTCATTGTCTTGTAGATTGTTTTCTATAAAGAAATCCTTGCGGAAGCCGTAAATCAGAGAGGGACTTTTCCGGTGCTTGGGTTTTGTTAAAAATCACTATTAAAACAAGGATATGGCTGCTTGGCCTGTTGTTGCTGGGCAGTTTGCTGTCGTTGATTACCCTCCAATACCAGATCTCAAGCGAGAAACTGGCGGGCCATGGCGCCATGCTGGCGCGGCTCGAGCAGGCCGAGCGTCTGGCGCGTCTCGTTCAGGAAGTCCAGAAGGAGCGGGGGCTATCGAATGCCTATCTCGCCGGGAATATCGATACCGCTTATGCCGACCTGACTGCCCAGCGCAAGGCGACGGACTTCAAACTGGCGGAGTATGAACGCGCTCAGGAAGCCAATTTTATGTTGGGGATAGGGCCCATGCGAGTGAGCATCGACGAGAAATCGGTGACTGTTCGCGAAGCCCTCGGTTTCTACACCGTCACTATCGGCAAAATGGTTGAACTGATGGATCGCCTGAGTCTGGATTCGGCCGGCCATCCCCTGCAGAACGACTTGATCGGACTGGCCCACCTGGTCCGCGCCAAGGAGTTTCTGGGCCAAGTCCGCGCAACCTTGCTGACGGCGCCCGTCAGCGGCAGGGGGGATCCCGCCTGGCATGCGGCGCTGGGCAGCCGATACGGCCTGTTCGAGGCCAGCATCGAGGCATCCCTCAGGGAGACCAATCAGGCCATGCGTCAAACCTTGCGGGGGGCGCTTGACGAGGCGGACATGCAACGCGCGCTGCGCCTGATACGAGATGCCATGGAGGGGCGCCCCCTCGGCCAGATCGAGGTACCCCGGCAGCGCTGGTATGAAACAGTGACGGAGGGGGTCAATCTGCTGCGCGAAGTTGAACGCTATTCCCTGAACGAGTTGACCCGCAGGGCCAGAGCCCTGGATGAGGACGCCCGCTGGAAGATATACCTGCAAAAGAGCGGCCTCCTGGCCCTCTCCGTTCTGCTGGCCTGGCTGGCCATTTCCTCACTGAGGCTCCTTCTGAAGGCGCTCGAGAGCGTCCTGCAGAGCGCGCGCCGCGCAACGCGCAGGCAGGGAGAAGGGCAAGGGCAGCGTTCGGCGGGACGGCCCGACGAGACTGCGGAAATTACGCAAGGCTTCAATGAACTGCTGGATCTGGTCGACCGACTCAACGTCAAGGCCTCGACCGATGCCCTGACCGGCGCCCTGAACCGTCACGGCTTCAATGACATCGCCAACGGCGAACTGCTGCGCGCGCAGCGCTACCATCGTGACCTGGCCCTGATCATTGCGGATGTCGACCACTTCAAGAAGATCAACGACAGATATGGCCATCCCGTGGGCGACCGTGTGCTGCGCGAATTGTCCAGGCTGATTCGCGAGAATCTGCGCGGGGCGGATGTCTTCGCCCGCTGGGGCGGCGAGGAGTTCATCATTCTGACGCCGGAAACCGCCGTCGACGATGCCATCCAGCTTGCCGAAAAACTGCGACTGATTTTCGAGTCATTTGAGGCCGAGGGCGCCCCCGCGTTCACGATAAGTTTCGGCGTGGCCGGATACGAAAGGGGCGACAGACTGGAGACACTCTTCGCCAAGGCCGACCAGGCGCTTTATCGTGCCAAGGAAGGCGGGCGGAACCGGGTGGAGGCGTTTGCGGCCGAGGGTGTTGAGCGGGACCCGGCAAGGGCGTCCCGCAGTCACATCAGGGTCGTGTCGGACCGATCGATTGGGTAATGCGTGACTGCTGACTAGGCAGTTGTCAGGAAAGCGCGCAACGCGTCGAGCACGGCGTCCGGATACTCCGCCATGAGGGCGTGGCCGCTGCCTTCGATGCGGGCGATGCGGGCGTTCTGCATGGCCGCCGCCAGCTTGGGCGCGCCGCGCGGGCTGGTCATCATGTCGCGGCTGCCGACGACGAGCAGCGCCGGGCACTGTGCGGCAGCCGCCGCCTCAAGGCCGCGCGCATAGGCGTTGCAGGCATTCAGGTCGTTATGCAGCACGCCCGGTGCGGCACGCTCCATCAGGCGCAGGCTGGCGCCCATCATCCACATGCCGGGCACGGTGTTGCCGCCGAGGGCGCCGCGTGCGCCGTGCGACCAGGCGTTGACCATCCCGTCGGCCTTGGGCCGGGCATCACGTGCAGCGGTGAGCAGGGCCTCCGAGACCGGCATCGGCACGGCGGCGCCGATGAGGACGATGTTCGACACACGTTCCGGATAGCGCGATGCAGCCTCGAGCGCGATCAGTGCGCCCATGCTGTGGCCGACCAGTGCGGCTTCCTGCACGCCAGCCGCATCGAGCAGGGCGACGATCCAGTCGGCCTGCGCTTCGATCGTGGCGAGCAGGGGGCCTGCAGAGCGGCCGTGGCCGGGCAGATCCACCGCCAGCACCGAGCGGCCGTGGTGGGCGAAATAACGGCTTTGCAGGGCCCACACGCTGTGGTCGTTTTCCGCGCCGTGGATGAAGACGACGCTTGGCAGTTCCGGATTGAAGGGCTTGCCGCCGGTGTAGGCGTAGGTTTGGGCGTTATTGACAGTGAGTTCCATGGCGTCAGGAATGTTCGTGATGGGTCGAGGTTTTTCTCCCCTCTCCCGCCCGGGCGGGAGAGGGGTAGGGGGAGAGGGTGGGCAGGCCGCTTGCCCCTCTCCCTGCCCTCTCCCCGGCAGGGAGAGGGGAAGAGCCCCAAGGTGTCATTTCTGCGAGGCGCGCAGGCCGTTGTCGAGATCCGCGATGAGATCGCCCGCGTCTTCCAGGCCGACTGACAGGCGCACCGTGCCCTCATGGATGCCGGAGGCGCGCAGCGCCTCGTCGGACATGCGGAAGTGGGTGGTGCTGGCCGGGTGGATCACCAGCGACTTGGCGTCGCCGACATTGGCCAGGTGCGAGAAGACGCGCAGGTTTTCGATGAACTTGCGGCCGGCGAGTTTTCCACCATGGGGTCCGCCCTTGAGGACGAAACTGAACACCGCGCCGCAGCCCTTCGGCAGCAGTTGTTTCGCCAGGGCATGGTCGGGGTGGCTTTCCAGTTCCGGATAGGACACTGATTCCACCGCCGCGTGTGCGGCGAGGTGGGCGACGATCTTGCGCGTGTTGTCGACATGGCGCTGCATGCGCAGCGGCAGCGTTTCCATGCCCTGCAGGATCTGAAAGGCGGTCATCGGGCTCATGCAGGCGCCGAAGTCGCGCAGGCCTTCGCGCCGCGCCCGCAGCAGAAAGGCGGCGACGGTGGATTCCTCGGCGAAGTCCATGCCGTGAAAACCCGCGTACGGTTCTGTCAGCGTGGGGAATTTCCCCGACTTTTCCCAGTCGAACCTGCCGCTGTCCACCAGCAGACCGCCGATGGCCACGCCGTGGCCGCCGAGGAACTTGGTCGCCGAGTGGAAGAGCAGGTCTGCGCCGAGATCGAAGGGGCGCATGAGGTAGGGCGTGGTGAAGGTGGCATCCACCATCAGCGGCAGGCCGGCGACGTGGGCGATCTCGGCCACGCGCGGTACGTCGAGCACGTCCAGCCCCGGGTTGCCCAGGGTTTCGCCGAAGAGGAGACGGGTGCTCGGGCGGATCGCAGCGCGCCAGGCGCCGAGATCGCGCGGATCGACGAAAGTCGTCTCGATGCCGAAGCGCGGCAGGGTGTATTCGAGCAGGTTGTGCGAGCCGCCGTAGAGCGAGCGCGAGGCGACGATGTGGCCGCCCGCGCCCATCAGCGTGGCGATGGCGAGGTGCAGGGCCGCCTGGCCGGAGGCCGCAGCGATGGCGCCGACCCCGCCTTCCAGCGCGGCGATGCGCTCCTCCAGCACGGCATTGGTCGGATTGGAGATGCGTGAATAGACATGGCCGGCGCGTTCCATGTTGAAGAGCGCGGCGGCCTGGTCGGCATCCTTGAAGACGAAACTGGTGGTCAGGTAGATCGGCGCGGCGCGGGCGCCGTACTGGGTATCGGGAGCCTGGCCTGCGTGCAGGCTCAGCGTGTCGAAGTTATAGACTGCGGTTTTCGTCATTGAATTCAGGCCAGATCGTCGGGTTCGATCATGCGTTCGAGGATGGAAATGCGGTCCTTCAGCAGCAATTTGCGCTTTTTCAGGCGCCGCAGCAGCAGGTCGTCATGCGGCGGGGTTTGCAGCAGGCGCGCGATGATTTCGTCCAGATCGCGGTGCTCGACCTGCACTTCATGGAGTCTGAGTCGGAGGTCGGCGATGTCTTCGGCTTCTTTCATCCCGGTATGGTATGCGGCGGCAGAGGGAAAAACAACATGAGTCGCAGGGTTGAAATGCGGCGGGGTGCGCCCACATACTGGATACGGAGGTAACAGCCATGATGATCGTCTTCGATAATCCGGTACTGCATGTCGTCGATTACCCGGCGCAGGATGCCGTCGAGGTGATCGACAAGCGTGTCAACAAGGGCGTCCTGATGCGGGATGGCGCGGCGGTGCGTTTCCGCGCCGAGTTGAAGGCGCTGGTTGCGGGCGATCCCGATATCGAGGCCTTCGACGACCTGCTCGAAGAATACGGCTCGCTCATCAACCAGCCGGCCGTGTATCACTGATTTGCAGGTCGGCCTTCAGGCCGACTCACGCGGTCGCTCAAGCGCCATTGTCGGGCTGAAGCCCGACCTACAGCAAAGTCAGTCCCCACAACACGGCCATGCCGACCGCGATGCTGGCGAAGGTGCTGCGCGTGAAATAGGCGACGGCGAATCCGGCCAGGGCGGCCGCGCAGCGCGGCCCGTCGAATGAGGCGCCTAGTCCCGGTGCTCCGGCCAGGAGCTGCGGCGCGATGATGGCGGCGAGGATGGCCGGCGGCACGTAATGCAGGATGCGCCGCAGCCAGCGCGGCAACTCTCCTTCCCCCAGCAGGGCCAGGAAAGACAGCCGGGTGGCGAAAGTCGCCACCCCGAGCGCGGCGATCACGCCCCAGGTCGCGATTTCGGCCATAGTGTTTCCATTCCGATGCCGACCGCGGCGCCGATGCAGGCCGCGGCCATCAGGTTGAGTTTCAGGGGCAAAACAAGAAAAACAGAAGTCAGTCCGCCCGATACGGCGGCCGCCGCCATGGCCCGATCGCGCAGCAGCGGGGCCAGCACGCCGATGAAGGTGAGGGCGATGACGAAGTCCATCGACCAATTGGCCGGCACCCGTGCGCCGAGGTAAATCCCGCCCAGGCTGGCGACCTGCCAGAGCAGCCAGAGCGTGGCGGCGATGCCCAGGTAGAACCACGGAATGTCCCGGCGACTGTCGAGCACGCGTGCCAGCGTCACGGCAAAGGCCTGGTCGGTGAGGAGGTAGCCCGCCAGCCAGCGCACTCGGGCCGATTCGCCGCGGAATTGCTGCGCCAGGGTGGCGCTGTACATCATGAAACGCAGGTTGACGATCCAGCCGGTGAGGACGATGACCCAGGCCGGTGCGCCGACGCTGAAGAGTTGTGTGGCGACGATTTGCGAGGAGCCGGCGAACACCATCCAGGAGAGGGCGAAGGACTGCCCCGGCGTGAGGCCGGCGCCGGCCGCGGCGGCGCCGCATACCATGCCGAAGAGCAGGACGCCCGGGGAGAGCGGCAGGCAGGCACGTGCGCCGGCAAGAAAGGCCTGATTCCGGGCGATACTGGAGTCTCTATCGGGGGTGGTCACGTCGCTTGTTGGTTTTGCCGGAGCGATATAATTATCGCGTCAATTCGGGAATCGCGCTGATGAACAAGGCATTCGTCAAGGAAGACAATCAGGACGATGAGGAGGGCCCTGCCGCTGCCGAGTTGCCTTACGGCACGAAGAACTACGTGACCCGTTGCGGCTACGCCCTGCTCAAGGCCGAGTTGGAGCAGTTGGTGAAGACCGAACGGCCGGCGGTGGTACAGGTCGTGTCATGGGCCGCCAAGAACGGCGACCGCTCGGAAAACGGCGACTATATCTACGGCAAGAAGCGCCTGCGCGAGATCGACCGGCGCATCCGTTTTCTCATGAAGCGCCTGGAAAGCGCCATGATCGTCGACCCGGCCAGCCAGGAGAATACGGAACAGGTGTTTTTCGGCGCTACCGTCACGGTCTGCGATGCGGCGGGCTGCGAGCGCACCTACCAGATTGTCGGCATCGACGAGGCGGATGCCGGTCAGGGGATGATCAGTTGGATATCGCCGTTGGCGCGGGCGCTGCTCAAGGCGCGCGAGGGCGACACGGTGCGTTTTCAGATCCCCGATGGGCTGCGCGAACTGGAGATCGTCGAGATTTGCTACAAGTAGAACCCCTGAAGTCCCGAGGGCCTTGAAAGTCCTTGTTCCACCCCCATTTCATCTCCCATCTTCATCCACAGCGCACCCGCCATGACCTCCACCGCCACCGCTACGAAAGAAACCCTCGGCTTCCAGACCGAGGTCAAGCAGCTGCTGCAGCTGATGATCCACTCCCTCTACAGCAACCGTGAAATCTTTCTGCGCGAGCTGATTTCCAACGCCTCGGACGCCTGCGACAAGCTGCGCTTCGAGGCGCTCGCCAACGGCAGCCTGTTCGAGTCCGACCCCGACCTGAAGATCCGCATCGCCTTCGATCAGGCCGCGCGCACCCTGACGGTGTCGGACAACGGCATCGGCATGAGCCGCGAGGAGGTGGTGAACAACCTCGGCACCATCGCCAAGTCCGGCACGCAGGAGTTTTTCCAGGCCCTCACCGGCGATCAACAGAAGGACGCCCATCTCATCGGCCAGTTCGGCGTCGGCTTCTATTCCTCGTTCATCGCTGCCGACCGTGTCACCGTGGTGACCCGGCGCGCCGGCCTCGCCGCCGACCAGGGTGTGCGCTGGGAATCGGAGGGCGCAGGCGAGTTTTCCATCGAGATGATTGAAAAACCCGCTCGCGGCACCGAGATCACGCTGCACCTGAAGGAAGGACAGGACGACCTGCTTTCCGGCTGGAAGCTGCGGCAGATCATCCGCAAGTACTCCGACCATATCGTCCAGCCCATCGTCATGCTGAAGGAAGAGTGGAAGGAGGGCGAGCAGGTCGTCACCGATGAGGACGAAACAGTCAACCAGGCCAGCGCCCTGTGGGCGCGGCCCAAGTCCGAGATCAGCGAAGATCAGTACAAGGAGTTCTACAAGCACGTCGGCCACGACTTCGAGGAGCCGCTGGCCTGGCTGCATGCCCGTGTCGAGGGGCGGCAGGACTACACCCAACTGCTGTATATCCCGGCGCACGCGCCCTTCGACCTGTGGGATCGTCAACAGCGCCATGGCGTCAAACTCTACGTGCGGCGCGTCTTCATCATGGACGATGCGGAGCAGTTGCTGCCGGTCTACCTGCGCTTCGTGCGCGGCATCGTCGACTCCAACGACCTGCCGCTCAATGTTTCGCGCGAGATTTTGCAAGAGTCGAAGGATATCGAGGCCCTGCGCGCCGGCTGTACGAAGAAATTGCTTGGCCTGCTGGAAGACCTGGCCGAAAACCAGAAAGACAAATACGTCACCTTGTGGAAGGAATTCGGCCGCGTCCTGAAGGAAGGCATCGGCGAGGACCCTGCCAACCGAGACAAGATCGCCGGGCTGTTGCGCTTCGCATCCACGCACGCCGACACGGAGGAGGAAAGCGTCTCGCTGGCCGACTATATCGGCCGAATGAAGGAAGGGCAGGAGAAGATCTACACCGTCGCGGCGGACAGCTTCACCGCGGCGAAGCACAGCCCGCACCTGGAAATTTTCCGCAAGAAGGGCATCGAAGTACTGCTGCTCTCCGAGCGCGTGGACGAATGGGTGCTGGGCCACCTCACCGAATTCGAGGGCAAGCCGCTGCAGTCGGTGGCAAAGGGCGGCCTCGATCTGGGCAAGCTGGAAGACGCGGCGGAGAAACAGGTCCAGGAAGCGCAGGCCGGCGAATTCAAGGCGCTGGTCGAAAAGATGCAGGCCTCACTGGGCGAGCGGGTGAAGGAAGTGCGCGTCACCCACCGCCTCACCGACAGCCCGGCCTGCCTGGTTGCCGACGAGCATGACATGGGCGGCAACCTGGCGCGCCTGCTCAAGGCGGCGGGACAGAAGGCGCCGGTTTCAAAGCCGATCCTTGAGATAAATCCCGATCATCCTGTCGTGCAACGGCTGAAGTATGAAGATAAGCGCTTCGATGATTGGAGCGCCGTCCTCTTCGACCAGGCGCTGCTGGCCGAGGGCGGACAACTGGAAGACCCGGCGGCCTTCGTCAAGCGGGTGAATGCCCTGATGCTCGACATGGGCGGCAAGTAGATCCAGCCGCCGCCGTATCGCGGCGACTGACTTTCCCTGGCCATTGAGCGGGATGGGCAGGTCGGCTATAGTGCAGCCACTCCATTGACATCCTGGGTGCCATGCAGACAGCCGGCGAAAACATTGCGGTACACGAACATCGCCTGACCTTGCCCGAAGTGGTCGACGCCCTGGTCGGAGACGGTCTCATCCCCAAGGGCGTCGGCGAGGCGTTCAAGAAGGAACGGCGCTACTTCAAAGGGGACATTCATCCGCTGATCGTCGTTGCCGACCAGAAATGGAAGGCACTCGTCGAGCCGCACAAGCCGCTCACGCTCGAATTTCTCGCAGAGTGGCTGGCGCGCCGCACCGGTCTCAGCTACCTGCATATCGATCCGCTCAAGATCAACTTCCAGGCGGTCACGGACGTGGTGTCCAATGCTTACGCCACGCGCTTCCGGATTCTGCCCATCGAGGTGAATACGCGCGAGGTGGTGATCGCCACCGCCGAGCCGTACCTGCGCGAGTGGGAGGCCGAACTCAAGCCCATCCTGCGCAAGGATATCCGCCGTGTCGTCGCCAACCCGCAGGATATCGACCGCTACCTGGTCGAGTTCTACAATCTGGCGCGTTCGGTGAAAAAGGCCGAGCAGCAAGGCGAGGTGCGCGGCGGCGTGTCCAATTTCGAGCAATTGGTCGAGTTGGGCAAGACCAACCGCCAGTTCGACGCCAACGACCAGCACATTGTCAGCATTGTCGATTGGCTCTGGCAATACGCCTTCGAGCAGCGCGCCAGCGACATCCACATCGAGCCGCGGCGCGAACTGGGCATCGTGCGCTTTCGCATCGACGGCGTGCTGCATCAGGTCTACCAGATTCCGATGACGGTGCTCACCGCCATGACCAGCCGCATCAAGATCCTCGGCCGCATGGACGTGGTGGAGAAGCGCCGCCCGCAGGACGGCCGCATCAAGACGCGCACGGCCGACGGCCAGGAGATCGAGCTGCGTCTGTCGACACTGCCGACCGCCTTCGGCGAGAAGCTGGTCATGCGCATCTTCGACCCGGAAGTGCTGGTGCGCGATTTCGCCGAGCTGGGCTTCAGCGACGACGACAAGGCGCGCTGGACGCAGATGACCGACAAGCCGAACGGCATCATCCTGGTGACGGGGCCGACCGGCTCGGGCAAGACCACCACGCTGTATTCGACGCTGAAACAGCTCGCCACGCCGGAAGTCAATGTGTGCACCATCGAGGACCCGATCGAGATGATCGAGGCCGCCTTCAACCAGGTGCAGGTGCAGCAGAATATCGACATGACGTTCGCCGCCGGCGTGCGCGCCCTCATGCGGCAGGATCCGGATATCGTCATGGTGGGGGAGATCCGCGACCTGGAGACGGCCGACATGGCGGTGCAGGCGGCGCTGACCGGTCACCTGGTGCTGTCGACCCTGCATACCAACGATGCGCCGACGGCGGTCACCCGCATGCTCGACCTGGGCACGCCGTCCTATTTGCTCAACGCCACGGTGCTGGGCGTTATGGCGCAGCGCCTGGTGCGAACGCTGTGTCCGCATTGCAAGAAGGCGCTGCCCATGACCCCGGAGGAGGAGGATATCTGGCAGGCGCTGGTTGCGCCCTGGAAGGCTGCCAAGCCGCAGCAGATCCATCATCCGGTCGGCTGCCTCGATTGCCGCATGACGGGTTACATGGGCCGCGTCGGACTCTACGAACTCATGCTCATGTCGCCCGAGTTGCGCAAGCTGATCACGCCGACCACCGATCTTGCCAGGGTGCGCGAACAGGCCTACCGCGAGGGCATGAAACCGCTGCGCATTTCCGGCGCGATGAAGGTCGCAGCCGGCGTCACCACGCTCGAGGAAATTCTCCAGTCCGCGCCGCCGGCGCAGAACGAGTAGGTCGGGCTTCAGCCCGATGACCGAAGGAAATCTGCCCCGCAGGAAATACCCTTGGGGTGCCCGCGGGACAGCAACGGTTGATCGACCGCCCAAGTCGGGCTGAAGCCCGACCTACGGATTCCGGGAAGCCTCAATACCGATTGCCGCCCTGGCCGTAGAAGGGCGGCCAGCGGCCCAGCGAGTTCTCCAGCATGATCAATTCGGCGTCGGTATGATTGATCACTGTGGCCGGCGCCATCATCCGGTCGCCCGAGGCATGGATGATGATCGGGTGGTCGTGGTGCTTGGTCTTGATGGTTTCCTTCTGCTTCGGATCTCCCTTCGGCGTCACCTCGGCCTCGCCGTAGCACAGGCAGAAATAGGTGCGCGCTTCCTCGGCCTCGATATAGCAGCCGGTGCCGCGGATGCCGATGGTAGCGGTGGGGGTGACGATCTGCAGGTTGCGCGGTCGGTCGCGTCCCTTGCCGATGACACTGAGAACACTGCCCGTGATGACACGCAGGAACTGCGCGCCCCCGCTCTCCTCAAAGGTGATCTTGGTCTTTTCACGTTGCAGAAAGGCGTCGGGGCCGACGATGTAGACGGCCTCGCCGCTCACGCCGGTCATCACCGTTTGGCCCGGCTTGATATTGAGGCCGATCGAGGCGCGCGTCGCGTCAACGCCCACCGGGCCCCTGATATGACGGAATCCAGGCGTGGCCGGCAGCGAGCCGGCGGCGAGCGCATCGCGCACCAGGCCAAGAATGCCGCCTGCGCCCAGTGCGCCGGCAGCGGCCAGCTTGAGCAGCGTTTCCCGGCGGGCCAGGCGTTCGATTTCAGTTTGATTCATTGTTTTCTCCAGTCGAAGGCCGCTATTCTCCACTATTTGCTGAGCAGCCGCATGGCGCGTTCGAGGCCTTCCAGCGTCAACGGGAACATCCTGTTGCCCATCAGGCTGTGCATGACCGTGATGGAATGGCGATATGGCCACAGATGCTCCGGTTCCGGATTCAGCCAGACGGCGTGGGGATAGGTGTCGAGCAGGCGCCGCATCCAGGTGGCGCCGGATTCCTCGTTCATGTACTCCACCGAACCGCCCGGCTGCAGGATCTCGTAGGGACTCATGGTGGCGTCGCCGACCAGGATCAGTTTGTAGTCCGGGCCGTACTTGTGCATGACATCCCACAACGGGAAACGTTCCGAATGGCGCCGCCGGTTGTCGCGCCAGACATGGTCGTAGACGCAGTTGTGGAAGTAGAAATACTCGAGGTGCTTGAATTCGGTCTTGGCTGCCGAGAACATCTCCTCGCAGACGCGGATGTGGTCGTCCATCGAGCCGCCGATGTCGAGGAACAGCAGCACTTTCACCTTGTTGTGCCGCTCCGGGCGCATCAGGAGATCCAGCCAGCCGGCGTTCTTCGCCGTGGCCGAGATGGTGCCGTCCAGATCGAGTTCCTCTGCCGCGCCGTCGCGGGCGAAGCGGCGCAGCCGGCGCAGGGCCACCTTGATGTTGCGCGTGCCGAGTTCCACCCTGTCGTCGAGGTTGCGATATTCGCGGTTCTCCCACACCTTGATCGCCGTGCGATTGCCGGCCCCATCGTTATCTTGGCCGCCGATGCGGATGCCTTCCGGATGGTAGCCGTGCGCGCCGAAGGGGCTCGAGCCGCCGGTGCCGATCCATTTGCTGCCGCCAGCGTGGCGCGCCTTCTGTTCCTGCAGGCGCTTCTTGAACTCCTCCATCAGCTTGTCCCAGCCGAGCGCCTGCAGCTTGGCCTTCTCCTCCGGCGTCAGATGTTTTTTGGCCATCAGGCGCAGCCAGTCTTCGGGGATTTCCGCCTCCAGGCCGGGAATGCGCTCGACGCCCTTGAAATACTCTCCGAAGGCCTTGTCGAACTTGTCGTAATTCGACTCGTCCTTCACCATGCAGGTACGCGAGAGATAATAGAACTCGTCGATGCTGTGCCCGGCGACATGCTTCTGCAGCGCCTCCAGCAGGATGAGGAACTCCTTGGTCGACACCGGCAGCTTGCTGGCCTTCAGATGGTGAAAGAAATCGATCAGCATGCGCGCCTACTTGGAGTCAGGGTGGTCGGCATGGAAGGTCTCGCTGCAATTGCGGCCGTGGTGCTTGGCCTTGTACAGGGCTTCGTCGCAGCAGCGCACCAGGTCGTCTGGTGTGCGGGCATGGTCCGGATAGGCGGACAAGCCGCAGGAGATGGTCGCTTCGAGCTGAAAATCCCCAAACGACACCCGGGCGGCCTCAAAGGACTTGCGCCAGTCCTCGGCTCGTTCGAGCGCAATCTCCAGCGGCATGCGCGGCAGCAGGACGAGAAATTCCTCTCCGCCATAGCGGCAGGGAACGTCCTCGGCCCGGATGCCGCCCCAGAGCAGGGCGGCCAGTTCGCGCAGCACCTTGTCGCCGGCCTGGTGACCGTAGGTGTCGTTCAGTTTCTTGAAGTGGTCGATGTCGATCATGACCAGTGAGAGGGGATAACCTTCCCGCTTGGCGCGCGCCAGTTCGCGTTCCAGGGTTTCGTCCAGATAGCGCCGGTTGAAAAGATTGGTCAGGCCGTCACGTACCGCCAGTTCGCGCAGTTCCTCCTGCAGCCGGTGAATTTCTTCAAGCTGGTGCTGCAGCATGGTGTTGGTTTCCTTGAGGTCGGTTTCCATCCGTTTTCTCTCGGAAATGTCATGCATGATGGCGACGAAGTGGACCGTCTGACCCTTCTCGTTGCGGACTGGCGCGATGGCCATCAGTTCGGTGTAGAGATTGCCATCCTTGCGCTGATTGGTGATCTCGCCGCGCCAGACCCGGCCGGCGCGGATGGTGTTCCAGAGGTCGTCATAGAAGGCCTTGCCATGTTCGCCGCTGCTGAATACGCTCATGCTCTGGCCGGTCAGTTCCTCGGCGCTGTAGCCGGTCATGCCGGTCAGGGCAGGGTTGGTGTATTCGATGATGCCGCCCGGATCGGTAATGGCGATGCCTTCGGCGGCTGACTCGATGGCCGCGCCGCGCGCCAGCAGCGCCGCTTCCATGCGCTGGCGCTCCCGCAGATCGGCGATGGCGACGAACAGGACTGCCTGGCCATTCAAGGTGCCCAGGGTGGCGGAGCGGTGCGTCAGCAGCGGCGTGCCGTCGCGTCGCACGAATTCGATGACCTGGTTTCGAACTGAACCGCTCTTGCGCAGTTCGTCGAGAAAGCTTTGGCGCGCGGCCGGGTCCGGGTAGAAGCGTGTAACGTCGCTGCCGATCAACTCGTCAAGGGGGAGGGCGCCGAGATCGGCTGCAGGCTGGTTGGCATAAATGACCTTGCCGTCCTCGGGTCGGGTGATGAGCAGTGCCACGGGGGTGGTGTCGGCGATGGTGCGGAACTTGGTATCGCTTTCCCGCAACGCGGCTTCGACTTCTCTGCGGCCGGCAATCTCGTGTCGCAGCCTGCGCGTCAGGCCATACAGGCCAATGAGGGCCGCAGACAGAATCAGTGCAATCCCAGTGCTGGCGGCCAAAGCCCGGGTCATTCGCGATGCGGACGCGGATGCAGGCTGGTAGAGGAAGTCATCGATTGCGAATTTGCGTGGCAGCATGCCGAGTTCTGCGTAAGTGCCGGCAATTGCACGCCAGCGGACAGCGCTCATATAACCCAATTCGATGAGGTCCGATTGCAGCAACGGCACCATCTTGTTCGCCTCGTAGAGCAAGTGGGCGCGGGAGTGGCGCTGGCTGTACTGCGCCAGGATCAGGTCGGCAACCTCCTCCGGGTGGGCCATGGCATAGCGCCAGCCCTGCAGGCTGGCTTCGCGAAAGGCGTGTACGCGGTCGGAATGGTCGTCAATTTCCTTTTCCGAAGTGAACAGGTTGTCGCCGTAGAAATCGATTCCTGCCGTGCGCGGGGTGAATTCAAGATGGCGAAAACCTTGTTGCTCGAAGAAAAAGGGCTGGTCGGTACTGTAGGCCGTCATGACGTCGGCGTGGCCGTCGATCAGATCCTGATGATTGAAACTGTGCGGCTTGATGACGAGACGACTCTCATTCAGTCCTTCCTTGCGCAGGAAGGCATAGATATCATCGGCATGCGGTTCGATCATCAGGCGCTTGCCCGTCAGATCGCGCAGCGAGTTGATGCCTGCGTCGGCCCGGGCGACAAGGATGAAGGGCGAATGCTGGAAAATCACGGCCAGCGCCACCACCGGCTTGCCCTTGGCGCGCGCGAGGATCAGCGCTGAATTGCTCACGCCATACTGGGCGCGCCCCGATATGACCTCGGCAACCGGATCGGTGTCCGGACCCGCCTCGACGAATGCCACATCCAGTCCTGCGTTGCGGTAGTAGCCTTTAGCCGCTGCCGCGTAATAGCCGGCGAACTGAAACTGGTGCTGCCATTTCAGTTGCAGGACGACCTTCTCCAGTGCGCCGGCAGGCAGGGGCAGCAGGGCGACGAGGAGAAGGAAGAAACGCATCAGCGGCTCTGTCGGGCCATGAAGACCAGGCGTTCGAAGAGATGCACGTCCTGTTCGTTCTTCAGCAGCGCGCCGTGCAGGGGCGGGATGGCCGCCTTCTGGTCCTTGGTGCGCAAGGCTTCGGGCGGAATATCCTCGGCGACGAGCAGCTTCAGCCAGTCGAGCAGTTCCGAGGTGGAGGGCTTCTTCTTCAGGCCGGGAATCTCGCGCAGTTCGAAGAACACCTCCAGCGCCTCGCGGATCAGCGTCTTCTTCAGGCCGGGAAAGTGTACGTCGATGATGCTCTGCATTGTCTCCTTGTCGGGAAACTTGATGTAATGGAAGAAACAGCGGCGCAGGAAGGCGTCGGGCAGTTCCTTCTCGTTGTTGCTGGTGATGAAGACGATCGGGCGGTGGCGGGCGCGCACCAGTTCCTGCGTCTCGTAGACGTAGAATTCCATGCGGTCGAGTTCGCGCAGCAAGTCGTTGGGGAATTCGATGTCGGCCTTGTCCACCTCGTCGATGAGGATCACCGTCGGGGCCTCGGCGCTGAAAGCCTGCCACAGCACGCCCTTGACGATGTAGTTGGAGATGTCATGGACGCGGCTGCCATGTTCGCCGCCGAGTTGGGAGTCGCGCAGGCGCGAGACGGCGTCGTACTCATAGAGACCTTGTTGCGCCTTGGTGGTCGACTTGATGTGCCATTGCAGCAAGGGCAGGCCGAGGGCGGCGGCGACCGTTTCCGCCAGCATGGTCTTGCCCGTGCCCGGCTCGCCCTTGACGAGGAGGGGGCGCTGCAGGGTGATGGCGGCGTTGACCGCCAGCATCAGGTCCGGCGTGGCGACATAATCGGTGGAGCCTTCGAATCGCATGGGGGATGTCCATTAAGAGTGGATGGCCAATTATAGTTGTTGGCGGTGCGTTATATCCATTGCTGATGAGAGGGCTATTCCGCGCGGAGTGCCGGCGGCATTTTTCGATACAATGACATACGCCAAGAGCAGAACCTGGCGGTGGGTGAAAGCCAACATCGGGAGAGAGGATGGATGTGACGGATTTTTTCGATGCCGATTTATCCGACGCAGCGGCGATCGAGACGCTGAAGAATATTTCCGTGCCGCCCTGCCCGGAGATCATTGTCGAGTTGCTCCGGGAATCCCGGCGCGAGGATATCGATTTCATCCGCATTTCGCGGCTCATCACCGGCGATGTGGCGCTGGCGGCGGCCGTCATGAAGTCCGCCAATTCACCCTTCTTCGCCCTGCGCCGCAAGGTGCAGTCGGTGCAGCAGGCGGTGGCGGTGCTGGGATTGCGCAACCTGCTGAAGATAGTCTATGGCGTCGTACTCAAGCAGAGCCTGGGCGGCGCGGCCGCGCCGCAGCTGGCACGCTTTTGGGACCGATCCAATTACAACGCCGTGGTTTCAGCCTATCTGGCCGGCCGCCTGCCGGGCATTTCCTCCGACGATGCCTATACGTTCGGCCTCTTCCACGATGCCGGCATCTCCATCCTGATGCAGAAATTCCCCGACTACAAGCAGACGCTGATACAGGCCAATGCCATGCCGCTGGCGGTGACCGCGATCGAGGACGAGCGCCACCATACCAATCATGTCATCGTCGGCGCCCTGCTGGCCCGCAACTGGTACCTGCCAGAGCAGGTGGTCTGGGCTGTGCGCTACCACCACGAACCGGCCGTCTTCACCACACCGCGCAGACATGCGACGCCCGATGTCTGCCTGCTGGTGGCGATCCGCCTGATTTCCGAGCACATCGTTGCGCGCTTCCTCAATTATCCCGACGATGCAGAGTGGGAATGCAACAAGGAAGCTGCGCTGGCCCACCTGGGCTGGTTCGAGGACGACATCGACGACCTGGCGCGCGGCCTGTCGGTGGATCTGCGCGAGATCCAGGCGTATCGCGCAGGCTGACTATCCCGTGGACGCTGCTCCCACAAACCCACTGCCTATTTTCGCCTGACGCACTCGATGTACGCTTCGCCGTCCGGCGGGGACTGACTTTTCTGGGCGCGCCACATTGTCTCGCCCAGGCATTCCAGCACGTCGTGCAAGGCGGCGTGGCGTTCGCCATGCCGCGCGAGCCGTGCCTCGAAGGCGGCGCGCAGGCCGGCCGGTTGGTCGATGCCGAGTTGCTCCTCCACGGCCAGATGCAGCGAAAGATGCAGGAACGGGTTGGCTTCGCCGGATTCCGGCGTCCATTCGCGCGCCAGCGCCGTTTCGCTCTCTTCCAGCAGGCCGTGGTATTCGGGATGCAGCATGACGAGACGAATGGCCGCATCCTCGAGCGGCGAGACCACTTCCCGTGCGCGGTGCTTGCGCCAGGCATCGATGAAGAACTGGCGGACCTGATCGCGGGAAGGGTTAAACATTGCTGCTGAACAACGCCAGCACCGCAGCGTTGTGAATCTGGCGATTGCCGTCGCACAAGGGCGCGATCTGGCCGCCGCCATAGGCGCCGATCAGCGGCATGCCTGGAAAGCGGGATTTGACCACCTCCAGGTCGCGGTCTACGCCGTCGAAGAAGTAGGGGCCGCGGCCGAGACAGGAAAAGAGCAGGCCGAAGTCCGCTGCCGCGCCGAGCTGGACGGCCAACGCATCGACGAGCCGGCACATGTCTTCTTCTGCCGCGAGACCCTGCCGCATGGCCCAGAAAATGCGTGCGCCGGGTTCCAGAGGCATGGCCAGCGTGACCGAACGCTCATCATGGCTGGCCGAGATGATCGGCACCAGGGTGTAGCGTCCCTCCTCGACAGCGTGTTCAGCACTGCCTGAAACGATGCCGGCGGCCAGCAGGTGGAATGGCAGTTTTTCCATTTCGCGCATTTCCGGCGGCAACTCGCGCAGCAGCGTATTCAGCGCGGGATGCTCGCCCGTCTTCAACACGTCGCGGCCGTTGCCGGTCGCGGGACGCGGCTCACCGAGGATGCGCATGCCGCGCGAGACGCCGATGGCGGAATGCGCCCCGTGGATTGCCGTCTCGCCCCGCCCTTCGATCGCCATCTTGCCGTGACACCAGATGCGGCCGGCGCCGTGCGCACTGTTGTCGGTCGACAGCAAGCCGTAGCGCTGCCCGCCTTTCTGCAGCCAGCCGCCGGCGACGGCGTTCGGGGCGGCCAGGGTCAGGAGTGGCGCGTCTGCGGCAGGATGGGCTGCCAGTCCGCAGTCGCCGCCGAAGACCATGGCGCAGACGGCGGGCCGGTCGAGCACCCAGTCCTCTTCGGTGAAGACGCCTGGCGCCGTGCAGCCGGTGACCTGCAGGCAGTTGGCAGTTCGCGAAGCGGCCACCACGGCGGCGTGGGCCATGTGCGCGAAATCCGTGCTGAGGAAGAGCAGGACGCTATGGGCGATGCCGACGCCGGCGCGCTCGAGCGCCATGCGCACGACATCGGCCGCCAGTTCCGGATCGGCCTTGTCGGCGCTGAGCAATGCCGTGGCAGTGGGGTTCATCCTGCCGATTTCTCCGGCCATTCGCACAGGTCGTTGATGAGGCAATGCGGACAGTCAGGCTTTGCCGCCTTGCACACGTAGCGGCCGTGCAGGATGAGCCAGTGGTGGGCATTCGGCATGTATTCGGCGGGGATGGCCTTGAGCAGTTTGTCCTCCACTGCGCGCACATCCTTGCCGGACGCGAGGCGGCAGCGGTTGGCCAGCCGGAAGACGTGGGTGTCCACGGCAATCGTCGGCTCGCCGAAGAGGGTGTTCAGCACGACGTTGGCGGTCTTGCGGCCGACGCCGGGCAGTGCTTCCAGCGCCTCACGATCATTGGGTACTTTGCCGCCATGTTGCTCCAGGAGGATGCTCGACATGGCGGCGACGTTCCTGGCTTTCGTCTTGTAGAGGCCGATTCGGTTAATGAACGGCATCAATCCTGCCTCGCCCAGGCGCGCCATTTTTTGCGGCGTACCGGCGGCCTTGAACAGTTCGCGCGTGGCCAGATTCACGCTCTTGTCGGTGGCCTGTGCGGAGAGGATTACTGCCACCAGCAACTGATAGGGTGTCTTGTATTCGAGTTCGGTGGTCGGGGCGGGATTGGCCTGCGCGAAGCGCTCGAAGATCGCACGGATTTTCTTCGGCGACATGGACCGCTGCGGCTCAGGCGTGGGCCTGGACGGGTTGTGCCGGCGGCACGCGTTCAGCGGCGCGGGCATCCAGCCAGTTGCGTCCGGCGATCATGAAGCCGAGCACCAGGAAGGCGCCGGGCGGCAGAATGGCGACGAGAAAGCCCGGGTAGCGCTCGGGCAACAGCTGCAGGGCCTGCGCGCCCGGGATCACCATCTCGATGCCGGAGAACAGCATGCCGGTGCCGATGAGCTCGCGCAGCCCTCCCAGCACGGCGATGGCCACCACCATGCCGACGCCCATCATGGCGCCGTCCCAGGCGGCGATGAGGGGCGTGTTCTTGGCGGCAAAGGCCTCGACGCGCGCCAGGACGATGCAGTTCACCACGATGAGCGGAATGAAGATGCCGAGCACCAGATACAGCTCATGCAGCCAGGCGTTCATGATCAGATCGACCATCGTCACCAGGGAGGCGATGATGAGGATGAACACCGGGATGCGGACCTCGCGGGGAATGAAGCTGCGCACGCTGGCCACCATCCCGCTGGCCAGGGCCATGACCATGATGGTGGCGAGGGCGAGGCTGACCCCGTTCACGAAAGTGGTGCTGACGGCCAGGATGGGGCAAAGACCGAGCAGTTGCACCAGGCCGGTGTTCTGCTTCCAGACTCCGTTATGGGCGATTTCTCTGAATGCACTCATGGCGTGGGTTCCTTCTCCAGGATGGATTGTGCCGGAAGTGTGTAGAGTTTGTCGCGGTGTTCGGCGGCGAACTGAAGGGCGCTGCGCACTGCGTTCGTGACGGCGCGCGCGCTGATGGTGGCGCCGGCGCGGGCGTCGAAATGGCCGCCGTCCTTCTTCACCTTCCATTTGGCCACGGGGACCTGCTCGAAGCCTGTTGCGTCGAACTGGCGGATCCAGGGGGCGGCCTTGTTGCGGTCCTTTTTCGGGTCGATGTAGTCGCCCAGGCCGGGCGTCTCCTTGTGGCTGACCACGCGCACCCCGATGACCCGGTTGTTGGCCCCGATGGCGAGCAGCAGCCGGATTTTTCCGCCGTAGCCGTCCGGCGCCACGGCCTCGAACACCAGGGCTGCCGGCGCGTCGGCCTTGCGGGCGCGGAACAGGCGCAAGGGATCGTCCCGCGCCTCCAGCCCGAGTTCGGTGCGCGGCGCCACCAGGACATAATCGGTCAGCAGGGCATTGTCGTAGAGGTGAGACGGCAGGACTTCGCCGACCAGCCTCATCTTTTCCGCCTCGGCGCTCGCCTCGATAGCGGGCTTGGTGGCCTGGTAGGTGGCCGCCATGAGCGTGGTGAATATCACGGTGAACACCGTCAGAATGGCGGCGGTGCGCAGGGAGACACGAATGGCCGTCGGCTCGTTCATGGACCTTCCCCCCATCCCCTGCCCCACGGCTGGCTTTGCACAGCCAGCCGGCTATGCCGGCGCAGAGCACTGCTCTGCGAAACCCCGGCTTCGCCTGCCCTTCCGGGCGCGGCCCGGCGGACGGCGCTCATGGCTTGCCTTCCTTGTTGCCGTCCTTGTGTCCGAACACCGGCGGCTGGGTGCCCATGTCGATGAGGGGTACGCAGAGGTTCATGAGCAGCACGCCGAAGGCCATGCCGTCCGGGTAGGCGCCGAAGGTGCGGATGATCCAGGTCAGCAGGGCGACGCCGGCAGCGAAGATCAGCTTGCCGCGCGCCGTGGTGGCGCCGGAGACGGGATCAGTGGCGATGAAGAAGGCGCCCAGCATGGCGCCGCCGGTGATGACATGGAAAGTCGGCCCGGCGTAAATGTCGGGGTTGGCGAGGCTGAACGCGGCGGCGATCGCTGCCAGCACGCCAAGGAAGGCGACCGGCACGTGCCAGGTGATGACGCGCTGCTGCAGCAGCCACAGGCCGCCCGCGAGGTAGGCCAGGGCGATCCATTCCCAGCCCTTGCCGCCGATGTTGCCGAAAGTGGCGTGCGAGCCGAGGATGCCGGCCACGGTGGCGCGCGCCTCCGGCGTGTGGAGCTGGGTGCGCAGGGCATCGAGGGGCGTGGCCATGGTGACGGCGTCCTGCGCGGACTGACTTTCGAAAATGACGCGCATCTGCGACACAAAATCGGTAAAACCGACCGCCGGCCACTGCGACATCAGGGCCGGGAAGGCGATGATGGAGACGCAGAAGGCGACCATGGCCGGATTGAACGGGTTCTGGCCGAGGCCGCCGTAGAGGTGCTTGGCGACGATGATGGCAAAGAGGGTGGCCGACACGGTTAGCCACCAGGGCGCGATAGGCGGGAAGGTCAGCGC
The DNA here is from genome assembly GCA_947084915.1 of uncultured beta proteobacterium. Taxonomy (GTDB): domain Bacteria; phylum Pseudomonadota; class Gammaproteobacteria; order Burkholderiales; family Rhodocyclaceae; genus Desulfobacillus. Next base: position 30,957 of record CAMTUN010000005.1, read on the forward strand.
GATCAGCCATGCCGTCACCAGTGCGCTGCCATCGGACAGGAACAGTTTCACCGGTTTGTCGCGCAGCTTGAGCATGATCGCCTCGCCGGCCAGCGCGGCGGCGGAGGCGAGCGCGATCTGCACCAGGATCGCCGCGCCGAAGTACCAGACATAGACCGCGATGCCCGGCAGCAGGGCGACCAGCACCTTGAGCATGATGACGCTGACGCTGATCGGAAGATGGACGTGGGGTGAACTGTTCATAAGCCTTTCCCCCATCCCCCTTCCCGGGGAAGGGGGTGACGGTTGTTCGCCGCTACGCGGCTCCATGTTTGTGACTGCGCCTCCCTTGGGGCACCCGAATGGTACTTCTTCAGGGCGGCTTCGCCTGCCCTTCTGGGCGCGGCCCGGCGGGTGGCGTTCATACCGGTTCTTCCGGCGGCGTCTTGGCGAGTTCGCGCACCTTGTCGCGGCGCGACTCGATCTCGCGAATCTCGGCCTGTTTCTCCGGCGTCAGGTTGTCCGTGTTCTTCGGCTGCACGCCGGACTTCTGGGCCTGGACGCGCTGGATGGCGGCGGCGATGAGCGCCTTTTTCTGGTCGTCCAGTGGCGCCAGTGGCTTATCGGCCGGAGATTGCGCCTGGGTTGCCGCAGCAGGGGTGGCGGGTTTCGTCGCGCCGGCGCCCTCAGCCGCCTGCCGTCCGGCGGCGGTCTTGGCGGCAAGGCGCGCCGCCTTCTCGGCTTTCTCGCGCTCGTCGCGCAGGGTGCGGAACTCGAAGCGCTCGCGCGCCGCATCGGCCACGGCTTTTTCCCGTTCCAGCGTCCGCATCGAGGACTTGGCGAAGCGGTAGTAATCCACCAGGCGGATGTTCGAGGGGCAGACGTAGGCGCAGCAGCCGCATTCGATGCAATCGAAAATGCCGTACTCCTGGGCCTTGCCGAAATTCTTCGCGCGGGAGAACCAGTACAGCTCGTGGGGCTGCAATTCGGCCGGGCAGGCGCGGGTGCAGGCGCCGCAGCGGATGCAGGGCATTTCCGCGCCCTGCGGCGGGAAAAGCGTCGGGCTGGCAGCGATGATGCAGTTGGCGGCCTTGGTCACCGGCAGGCCGGTCGCGGGCAGGGTGAAGCCCATCATCGGGCCGCCCATGATGTAGCGGTCGGTGTCGGCTTTCGGCGCAGCGAGCTTGAGCAGTTCGTCGATCGGCGTGCCGATGAGCGCCTCGATATTGCACGGCCGCTCGACATTGCCGCTGAGCGTCACGATGCGCGAAACCAGCGGCTCGCCCAGTTCAATGGCGCGCTGCACGCTGTAGGCGGTGGCGACATTGAAACACTGCACGTCGAAATCGGTGCCAAAACGGCCGTAGGGAATTTCGATTCCGGTGAGGGCATGGATCAGTTGCTTCTCGCCCCCGGCCGGGTAGCGCGTCGGCACCGGCACGACCGCGACGTCCTCCGAACGGGCCGTCGCCGTACGCATGGCTGCGATGGCCTGAGGCTTGTTGTCCTCGATGCCGACCAGCACGCGCTCGGCGGATACGATGTGGCGCAGGATGGCGATGCCACGCGCGATCTCCGTGGCCCGTTCGCGCATCAGCAGGTCGTCGCAGGTGATCCAGGGCTCGCATTCGGCGCCGTTGATGATCAGTGTTCCGATGCGGCCGGCGGCGCCTGGCTTGAGCTTGAGATGGCTGGGAAAGGTCGCCCCGCCCAGGCCGACGATGCCGGCGTCGCGCAGGATGTCCCGCAGCGCGTCAGGCGACGCCGCGGTGTAATTCACCGGGGTGCGGTCGCCCCAGCGGTCTTCCCCGTCCGGCTCGATCTCCACGCACAGGGCGGACAAGCCTGAAGGATGCGGCAGCATGCGCGGCTCGACCGACAGCACGCGGCCCGAGGTGGGCGCATGAATGGCGGAAGAGAAGTCGCCTTCAGGCGACCCGATGCACTCCCCTTTGAGGACGTTCTGTCCGGCGGCGACCAGCGCCCGGGGCGCGCCCCCCGCGCTCTGGCGCAGCGGCACGATCAGCCGGGGCGGCAGCGGCGCGCGAATGATCGGCGCATGCGTCGATTCGTCCTTGTGCGAGGCCGGCTTGACGCCGCCCTTGAATGAAAAGAGCGCTGCAATCATGCCGCCTGTTCCTTGAGACGGATGACCGGGTAGCGCCACTTCCAGGTTTCCACGGTTTCCGGCACGGTCACCATGTCGATGCAATCGACCGGGCAGGGTGGCACGCACAGCTCGCAGCCGGTGCACAGCGGCGCCACGATGGTGTGCATCTGCTTGGCCGCGCCGACGATCGCGTCGACCGGACAGGCCTGTATGCACAGCGTGCAACCGATGCAGACGTCCTCGTGGATGATGGCCACCTGCTTTGGCTTTTCCACGCCATGTTCGGCGGAGAGCGGCTTGAATTCCTTGCCGAGCAGATCGGCCAGCTTGCGGATGCCTTCCTCTCCGCCGGGCGGGCATTGGTTGATCTCGACCTCGCCCTTGGCGATGGCCTGCGCATAGGGCTTGCAACCGGGGAAGCCGCACTGGCCGCACTGCGTCTGCGGCAGGATGGCGTCGATCTTGTCCACCAGCGGATCGCCCTTTACCTTGAAGCGGATCGAGGCGAAGCCGAGCATCGCGCCGAGCACCAGGGCGATGCCGGCCATGACGAGGAGCGCGGATACCATCAGTTGTACTTGTCCAGGCCGGCAAAGCCCATGAAGGCGATGCTCATCAGGCCGGCGGTGATCATGGCGATGGCGGTGCCGCGGAAGGGCAGCGGAACATCCGCTCCGTCGAGCCGTTCGCGCAGGCTGCCGAAGAGCACCAACGCCAGCGAGAAGCCGACGGCGCTGCCGAAGCCGAACAGGAGCGATTCGAGCAGGTTGTACTTGAAGGCGACGTTGAGCAATGGCACGCCGAGCACGGCGCAATTGGTCGTGATGAGCGGGAGGTAAATGCCGAGCACCTGATGCAGCAGTGGGCTGGTCTTCTGGATGATCATCTCGGTGAGTTGCACGAGACTGGCGATGACGATGATGAAGGACAGCGTGCGCAGGTATTCGAGGCCGTTCGGCACCAGCAGGTAATGGTCGATCAGGTAGGCCGAGCCGGAGGCGATGGTCAGCACGAAGGTGGTCGCCGCACTCATGCCGATGGCCGTCTCCAGCTTCTTGGAAACGCCCATGAAGGGGCACAGGCCAAGGATGCGGCCGAAGACGACGTTATTGACGAGAACGGCGCCGATGACGATGAAGAGGTATCCGGTCATTCCGAGTTGCTTTATGTGAGCCGTGAATTATCCCTTTATGCGCCGCACCAAACAACCATCCTCTAGTTATAGCCTTATGACTTTTCTGGATAATTGAAGCGGGATTGTTAGCTCTCCAACGATATTTCCGGAGGGGCGCAGAGGCGCCGGGTATCCTCTGCGAGTCCGGCGTGCGTCACCTTGCCGGCGTGGACCTGCAGACCCTGCCTGAGGCCGGCGTCCTCCTGGAGCGCCCGATGCAGGCCGAGATTGGCCAGCTTGAGGGCGTAGGGCAGGGTGGCTTGCGTCAGCGCCAGGGTGGCGGTGCGCGCCACCGCCGAAGGCATGTTGGGCACGCAGTAGTGCACGATGCCTTCTTCGACGTAGATCGGGTCGGAATGCGAGGTGAGGCGCGAGGTCTCGGCAATACCGCCCTGGTCGATGCCGACATCCACGATGACCGAACCGGGACGCATGCGCTTGAGCAATGCCCGTGAAATGCACTTCGGCGAGAGCTTGCCGGGGATCAGCACGGCGCCGATGACGAGATCGGCGTCGGCGATGGCCCGGTCGAGATTGAGTGGATCGGCGACGCAGGTGGCAATGCGGCCCTGGTAAATCTGGTCGAGGGCGGCAAGCTTGGTCACGCCGCGGTCGAATACGGTCACCTGCGCACCCATGCCGACAGCGATCTGCAGGGCATTGGTGCCGACGTTGCCGGCGCCGACGATGACCACCTTGCCCGGCGGTACGCCGGCCACGCCGCCGAGCAGTACGCCCGAGCCGCCATTGGCCATCTGCAGTGCCCAGGCGCCGACCTGGGGGGCCAGCCGCCCGGCCACGCGCGACATGGGCGCCAGCAGAGGCAGGCCGCCCTGCGCGTCCGTCACCGTTTCGTAGGCGACGCAGGTGAGGCCGCAGTCGATGACATGCTGCAGGAGATCGGGGTCGGGCGCGAAGTGCTGGTAGGCGAAGAGGATCTGGCCGGGCCGTGTGAGGGAAAACTCCGCCGCCTGCAATTCCTTCACCTTGACGATCATGTCGGCCTGAGCGTAGACCTCGGCCGCGTTAGCCACGATGCGCGCGCCGACGGCGACATAGTCGGCATCGGCGAAGCCGACGCGTCCGCCTGCGCTTGTTTCGATCAGGACTCCATGGCCGGCAAAAGTCAGCGTCTGCGCCACGGCGGGCGTCAGGCCGACGCGGTATTCGTGGTTCTTGACCTCCTTCGGTACGCCGACGAGCATCGTGTTGCCTCCATGTAGGTCGGCCTTCAGGCCGACGCCGCTGTCGGGCTGAAGCCCGACCTACGAGAAATCGCGCGTTGCCTTGATGGCTTCCTTCACCAGCGCCGGTCCGCGGTAGATGAGCCCCGTGTAGAGCTGCACCAGTTGCGCACCGGCTTCCAGCTTGGCGAGCGCCGTTTTCCCATTCATCACGCCGCCGACGCCGATCAGGGGAATTTCGTTGCCGAGACAACGGCACAGCGTGCCGAGCACGGTAGTGGATTTCTCGAAGACCGGTGCGCCTGACAGGCCGCCCGCCTCGTTGGCGCAGGCGAGGTGCTCAACGCCCTCGCGTGAGATCGTTGTGTTGGTAGCGATTGCCGCGTCGATGCGGTGGCGTCGCAGGGCGTCGGCGATGACCTGGATCTGCGCCTCGTCGAGATCCGGCGCGATCTTCAGCGCCAGCGGGACATGGCGGCCGTGCTGCTGGACGAGGGCTTCCTGTTCGCGCTTGACGGGGCCGAGCAGGCCGTCGAGTTCGGACGCGCCCTGCAACTGGCGCAGGTTGCTGGTGTTGGGCGAGGAGATGTTCACCGTTACGTAGCTGGCATGGGCATACACTTTTCGCAGGCAGGCGAGGTAGTCGTCGACGGCCCGATCGATCGGCGTGTCGAAGTTCTTGCCGATGTTGATGCCGAGAATGCCCTTGTAGGACGAGCGCCGTACATTGGCGACGAGGGCGTCGACGCCGTGGTTGTTGAAGCCCATGCGGTTGATGATGGCCTGCTGCAGCGGCAGGCGGAACAGGCGCGGTTTCGGATTGCCCGGCTGCGGGCGTGGCGTCACTGTGCCGATCTCGATGTGACCGAAGCCCAGCGCGGCGAGGCCTTCGATGCACTCGCCGTTCTTGTCGAGGCCGGCGGCCAGGCCCACGCGGTTGGGAAACGCCAGTCCCATGACCTGCACCGGCTTGGTGGCAGGTGCTGCGCAGGCCACGGGCAGGTGCAGCGCATGCGCCGTGCGCAGGCTGGCGAGGGTCAGGTCGTGGGCGGTTTCCGCGTCGAGCGCGAAGAGGAAGGGGCGGGCGAATTCGTAGAGCATCGGGCAATTCTAGCCGAATGCCCAGCGGCAGCGTGACTCAACGCAGCAACAGATCTTCGTCGTCGAGTTCGCGCCAGAGGCCGCCGATGCGGCCCTCGATGGAGCGGAACCTGGCCTTGTAGGCCATCTTGCCGCTTTCGCGGATCCAGTAGCCGAGATAGAGATTGGGCAGGCCCAGCGACCGGCATTGGGCCACCTGCCAGAGGATGCACCAGGTGCCATAGCTGGCGCCGGGCACGTCCGGGTCGAAAAAAGTATAGACCGAGGACAGTCCGTCGGTCAGCAGATCCACAATGCACACCATGCGCAACGTGCCTGCCTCGCGGAACTCGATCAGGCAGCTGTCGACATGGCTTTGCAGCAGGAAATGGGCGTACTGCTCGCGGCTGTCCTGGTCCATGCCGCCGCCAGAGTGCCGCGAGGCCTGGTAGCGCTGGTAAAGGGCGTAATGTTCTTCGTGGAAGGCAAGCGGCAGTTCACGTGCGACCAGGCTGCCGTGGCGCGCCGTCGAACGGCGCTGCGCGCGGCTCGGCGCGAAGCGCTCGACAGGGATGCGCACCGGGACGCAGGCGCGGCAGGCGTCGCAATACGGGCGATAGGTGAAAATGCCGCTGCGGCGAAAGCCCGATTGCACCAGTTCGCTGTAGATGTGTGCGTCGATAAGATGGCTGGGCGTGGCGACCTGGGAGCGCGCGATGCGGCCAGGCAGGTACGAGCAGGCATAGGGCGCGGTGGCGTAGAACTGCAGTAATGGAAAGGGCAGATCCTTGAGCAGGCTCATGTGTTGTCCGCGCCAAATAAATTCTTCGCGCCGCCTTGCGGCCACTTGTCTGGCCCCTGACCTTCGCTTGTCCAGGTTTCCAGGCTGTGCGCCAGTTCGCGTCGCCGGATTTCCCTTGCGCCCAACGAGGCAAGATGCGCCGTCTTCATCTGGCAATCTATCACGGCGAAACCTTGGCGTTCAAGATAACGCGCCAGGTGGGCCAGGGCGATTTTCGAGGTGTCGGTGACGCGCGAGAACATCGATTCGCCGTAGAAGGCGCGGCCGATCGCCACGCCGTACAGCCCGCCCGATAGTTTTCCATCAATCCAGGTCTCGACGGAATGGGCGTAGCCGAGCTCGTGCAGGCGGCAATAAGCCTGTTGCATCTGCGGGGTGATCCAGGTGCCGTCCTGGGCTGGCCGCGGCAGGCTGCATTCGTGGATCACCGCTGCAAAGGCCGTGTCGAGGCGAACTTCGTAGTGTTCGCGCCGCAGCGTTTTGGCGAGCGAGCGGGAGACTTTCAGTTCCTCCGGAAACAGCACCATGCGCGGGTCCGGACTCCACCAGAGGATGGACTCGCCTTCGGAAAACCAGGGAAAGATGCCGTGGCGGTAGGCGTCCAGCAGACGCTCCACCGAAAGATCCGCGCCGGCGCACAGCAGACCGTTGGGACGGGAGAGCGCCTTGCCCACAGCGGGGAAGGGGTCATCTTGTTCCAGCCAGGGGATCACGTTGTTTCGGTTAGATTCCGGAACACCACCACGTGGTCAACGTCGAGACGAATGCCGATTTTCTCGCCGATGTCGTGATTGTGGTGGCTGGGCACCAGCGAGAGCACACGCACACCACTGGACAACTTCAGGGTGTACAGGAATTCCGCGCCGCGGAAGGCCTTCGCCACGACTTCCGCCTGGGTGGTGGCCGCATCGTCGTGCACCACGTCGTCCGGCCGCAACAGCACTGAGACGCGACATTCCTTGCCACAGGCATCGCAGCCTATCGTGCATTCAGACGGTATTGTGCCGGTGAGTGTGCCCAGTTCGATTTCGACTTCCTGTGGGTTGAGCACATTCCCCATCATGAAAACGCCTTGGCCGACGAAATCCGCGACGAAGCGGTTGGTCGGGCGATGGTAAAGGTTGTACGGCGTGTCCCACTGCTGGATGCGGCCTTCGTGCATGATGCCGATCTCGTCGGCCACGGCGAATGCCTCGTGCTGGTCGTGCGTGACCAGAATGGCAGTGATGCCGGACTGCTTGAGAATGTCCCTCACTTCCAGCGAAAGGCGTTCGCGCAGATCGACGTCGAGATTCGAAAAAGGCTCGTCGAGCAGCAGCAGATGCGGCTTCGGCGCCAGGGCGCGCGCCAGCGCGACGCGTTGCTGCTGGCCGCCTGACAACTCGTGCGGATACTTTCCGCCGGCCCCGGAGAGTCCCACCGTGACCAGCAGTTCCACGACACGGGCGCGGCGTTCGGATTCTGCAGCATTGCGCAGGCCGAAAGCGATATTGTCACTGACGTTCAGGTGGGGGAACAGCGCATAGTCCTGGAATACCATGCCGATGTGGCGTTGTTCCGGCGGCATGTGCAGGTCGGCGCTGCTGACCACCCTGCCGTTGAGATGGATTTCGCCGCTGTGGATGGGCTCGAATCCGGCAATAGCGCGTAGTACTGTCGTCTTGCCGCAGCCGGAAGGGCCGAGCAGGCAACCGATTGCACCCTCTTGAAGGGTGCAGGAAAGATCGCTCACAACCACATGGCTGCCGTAGGCGTGGGATATGTTCTTGAGTTCGAGCAGGGGCATCGCCAAGCAATCACAATCAATTACAATTCTCATTATGCTTCAGGCAGCAGTCTGGCGCACGAACAAGATGCAGGCCACCACGACCACTTCATTGTTTTACCGGCCCGGTTTCCGCGGCTTGAGCGCGCTCGCCCTCGTGGCGCTCGTCATTGCTGCCTTGGCGGTTGCGCCCATAGCCAGCGTATGGGCCAATCTTTTTGCCGGCGGCACTGGCGATACCTGGTCGCATCTGGCAGCCACCGTGCTGCCCGAATACATCGCCAATACCCTGTGGCTGTGCCTGGGCGTAGGCAGCGGGGTGATCCTGGTTGGCGTATCGACAGCATGGCTGGTCACCATGCATGACTTCCCGGGCCGGCGTGTCTTCGAGTGGGCGCTGGTGCTGCCGCTCGCGGTGCCGGCCTATGTCATGGCCTATACCTACACCGACCTGTTGCAGTATGTCGGCCCGGTGCAGAGCAGCTTGCGCGAGAGCTTCGGCTGGCAGAAGGGGGATTACTGGTTTCCCGACGTGCGTACGCTCGGCGGCGCAATAACCATGTTCATCTTCGTCCTGTATCCCTACGTTTACCTGCTCGCCCGCACTGCCTTTCTGGAACGGGCGAGCGGCATGCTGGAAGTCGGCCGGTCGCTCGGTCTGGGCGTCTGGGGTAGTTTCTTCCGCGTCTCGCTGCCCCTGGCGCGGCCGGCTGTGGCGGCGGGTACGGCGCTGGCCCTGATGGAGACGCTGGCCGATTACGGCACGGTGGCCTACTTTGCGGTGCAGACGTTCACAACCGGCATCTACCACGCATGGTTCTCTCTGGGCGATCGGGCCGCTGCCGCGCAGCTATCCGCCGCGCTGCTCTGTTTCGTCGTGCTGGTGCTGCTGCTCGAACGTGCCAGCCGCGGGCGGGCGCGCTTTCACAATACCACCGGGCGCAACAGGCCTCAGTCAGGACACCGTCTTTCGGGGTATAGGGCGTTCGGGGCGATGCTGGTCTGCATCGTGCCACTGCTACTGGGTTTTCTCGTGCCCGCGGGCATCCTCCTGAAGATGGCGCTGACCGAAGGCGATGCCCAGTTCGGTGCGCGCTTCGTGCAATTGGCCGGCAACAGCTTTGTCCTGGCGGCACTGACCGCACTGCTGGCAGTGGGGTTTGCCGTGCTGCTCGCCTACGCCGCGCGGATGTCCCGCTCGCACTGGCCGCAATGGATGAATCGCATCGTCGGACTGGGCTATTCCGTGCCCGGCTCGGTGATCGCCGTCGGGGTGCTGATTCCGGTGACGCGCCTGGACAACTGGCTGGCCGGATGGATCGCTTCCTGGTCTGGCGTCAATCCCGGGCTGTTGCTGACCGGCGGCATTGCCGCGCTGGTGTACGCCTACCTTGTGCGCTTTCTGGCCATCGCACTTCAAGTGGTGGAGGCGAGCCTTGGCAAGATCACCCCCAGCATGGATGATGCGGCGCGTTCGCTCGGCCTGGGGCAGGGGGCGACGCTCCGCCGTGTGCACTTGCCGCTGTTGCGCGGCAGTCTGCTGACGGCGGGACTGCTGGTGTTCGTGGATGTGATGAAGGAACTGCCGGCCACGCTGGTCATGCGCCCGTTCAATTTCGATACGCTGGCGACGCAGGCCTATACGCTGGCATCGGATGAGAGACTGGCGGAAGCCTCGACGGCCGCGCTGGCGATTGTCGCCGTCGGTATTCTTCCGCTTATCGCGGTGTCACGCCAGATCGCCAAGGGCAAATCCGCGCAGGGATGCTAGCCCCAGATGACCCGCCATCCCTTGCGTTCGATGTAGCGGGACACCTCGTGATAGGGCTTGCCGATCATCCAGTGCAGAATCGGGCCGGCGCTGATACAGGTCCATTTCGCGCCCCGCTTGCGCCACAAGGCCTCGTCGTGGAAATTCGGGGCCGTCACTTTCATGACCTTGCCGTGAGCCGTAGCGATCATGGTCAGTCTCCGAGTTGTCCATGTAGTTGTCTTAACGACTCAGACGACGATTCTCATTAGTGAGTTCTAGGCTTTCCCCCTAAAATATTTCAATCACATCAGCGGGTTGTACTTACACCTCCATATAAACAGGATGTTGCTGAATTAGCTTCAAGTCGTTTCGGAAAAAAGAAAACGCCGGACGCTTGAGGCGCCCGGCGCGTTTGTAGGAGAAATTTCTACCTCCAGCCTGCTCGGTCGAAGACTTTTTGCGCCAGCGCAGTATTTTTCGACAAGATGCCGACGTTCAGGTTGTCAGGCTTGAAGGTGCCGAGCGACTCGAGTGCCGGGTTGTTGGTGTTTGTGCTCTTCACCACCGGCCATTCGTTGTTGCCATTGGCAAAGTAGGCTTGGGCTTCGTCGCTCGCCAGGTATTCAAGAAACCTTACCGCGGCTTCCTTGTGCGGTGCGGTTTTCAGCATGCCGCCGCCAGAGATATTGATGTGCGTGCCGAAGGTTTTCTGGTTGGGCCAGACGACGCCGATTTTCTCCATGGCCTTCTTGTCCTCGGGCTTCTCGGAGCGCAGCAACCTTGCGACGTAATAGGTGTTGGAGATGGACACGCCGCACTCCCCGGCGGCGACTGCGCGGATCTGGTCGGTATCGCCTCCCTTGGGCGTGCGGGCGAAGTTTGCCACCAGGCCTTTCGCCCATTCCTCCGTCTCCTGTTCGCCCAGGTGATGGATCAGCGCGGAACCTAGCGAGAGGTTGTAGGGGTGCGCACCGGAGCGCACGCAGACCTTGCCCTTCAGTTTGGCGCCAGCCAGATCCTCGTAGTTCTGCACGTCTGCAGGATTGACCGAGGTCTTGTTGTAGATGATGACCCGGGCGCGGGTCGAGAAGGCAAACCAGTCCGGTGAGCGCAGATTGCCGGGGATGCGGTCGTCCAGAACCTTCGATTTCACCTGGGCAAACAGACCGAGGGCATCGGCCTGGGCCAGGCGGGCAGCGTCCACCGTGATGAAAACATCCGCCGGACTGTTGGCGCCTTCGTTCTTGATGCGCTCAAGCAGTTCGTCTTCCTTGCCCTCGATACGGTTGATTTTGATGCCGGTGAGACGAGTGAAGTTGGAGTACATTGCCTCGTCCGTCTGATAGTGGCGTGCGGAGTAAAGATTGAGCTCTTTCACCTGGGCCAAAGCAGGCAAGGCGAGAGTAGCTGCTAACAGGAACACATAAGAGCTGATTGAAGGCATGGCGGCTTTCCTATGCAAATAACGATGCGAGAATCCTAGCAAGAATACTTACTAAATGCAAATCATTCGTATTAGCAATGAGAAGGGGGAGTGCGGCCCAAATGCAGTGGGACCGCTGTTGAACTACGCGCCAGTCTGGTACGACTCAGGGAAGTTGGTTGGGACTGCTGATCTCGGCAGCGGCAATGCGACGGGCGCCGTTAAAGCGCTTGGTCCAATAATTTTGCCGCATGTCCTCTACCCGCACCTCACCGCCTGAGGCGGGGGCATGTACAAAGCGGTGTTCGCCCAGATAGATGCCAACGTGTGAGAAGCCGCGTCGCAGGGTATTGAAGAATACGAGGTCGCCCGGCTGCAGTGCGTCGCGATGTATGTTTTCGCCCACACGGCTTATGTCGTGCGAGGTGCGCGGCAGTATCAAGCCCAAGCCTTCGCGAAAGACATGACGTACCAGCCCGCTGCAGTCAAAGCCGGTTTCCGGGGATTCGCCTCCGCGTCGATAACTTACGCCAACGAAGGACAGGGCGCGAACCGCCAATTCCTGTGCGCTCGCAGCATAGCGGTCGAAGAAGGATTGCACCTTCTCGGCGGGAGGTTCCTCCAATGCCCACGAGATAGAGGCTGCAACCAGAAAACACAGGCCAAAGGCAATGTGTCGAAAATTCATGGATTTGACTATAGTTGCTTGATCTTGGTTTGTAAAGACGAATATGTGTATTGACTTGAAGAAGCTGGTGCAGGTTTATGACAAATAACGGAAAAAATCGACACGATTGAGTATAATCGATTCATCCCTCACCGGCCGGAGCGCCGGCATGTAACACGAAAACTGGAGGAATTTCCATGAGTCCATTCAAGGCCTATCTGATCGAGCAGAAGGACGGTAAGGTCGTTGCTGCTTTCACCCAGCTAAACGAAGATCAACTCGATAAGGGCGAGGTGACAATCAAGATCGCCCATTCCAGCGTTAACTACAAAGACGCCCTGGCCGCCACTGGGGCCGGCCGTATCATCCGCCGCTATCCATGTGTCGGTGGTATCGATATGGCCGGCACCGTAACGAGAAGTACGGATGCCCGTTTCAAGGAGGGCGACGCAGTCATCGCTACCAGCTACGATATTGGCGTGGCGCATCATGGCGGTTATGCCGAATACGGCCGCGTACCGGCCGACTGGGTGGTGCCACTGCCCAAGGGCATGTCGCTGCATGATGCGATGGCACTGGGCACCGCCGGCTACACGGCCGCGCTGGGCGTGGTCCGCATGGAGGAGAACGGCCTGAATCCGGCCAACGGCAAGATTATCGTCAGCGGCGCCACTGGCGGTGTCGGCAGCATTGCCATCGATATCCTGTCCCGCCTGGGTTACGACGTCGTGGCGCTCACCGGAAAGGAAAGCCAGACGGATTACCTGAAGGGATTGGGCGTCAAGGAAGTGATATTGCGCTCCAGCCTTGATCTCAGCAAGATCAAGCCGCTGGACAAGGCGCTGTGGGCGGGCGCCGTGGACAATCTCGGCGGCGAAGTCCTTGCATGGATAGCCAGTACCATGCTGCAGAACGGCGTAATCGCCAGCATCGGAATGGCGGCGAGCATGAGCCTCAATACCACTGTGGCCCCTTTCATTCTGCGCGGGGCCAGCCTGCTCGGCATCGATTCCGGCTATACCGCCATGCCGCTGCGACGCAAGGTTTGGGAGCGCCTTGCCGGCGACATGCGTCCCGCTCACCTGGCCGGCATGACACGTACAGTCAAGCTCGCCGATCTGCCGACCGTGTTCGACCAGTTCATCAAGGGCCAGGCGCACGGACGCGTCGTGGTCGATTGCGCCGGCTGAATGCCACGCCCATGAGCGAAACCGCCGTTCCCGCCTTGCCGCGCGTCCTCATCGTCGATGATTCGCGCATGGTACGTGCGACCATCGTCAAGCTCATAAAGAGCCGTTTTGAGGTTCGCGAGGAGGGGGATGGCGAGGCCGGCTGGCAAACGTTGATGGTCGATCCGAGCATCCAGGTGCTGATCTCCGATCTCTCCATGCCCAAGCTGGATGGCTACGGCCTGCTCCAGCGTGTGCGTGAATCCAATATTGCGCGTATTTGCGAGATGCCGGTCATCATGATTTCCGGCGACGAGGATGAATCGGCGCGCAACCGCGCCAAGGAATGCGGCGCGACGGATTTCATTACCAAGGGAATCGGCACGGCAGAACTGCTTGCCCGTCTCGACGCACTGGTCAAGCTGGCAAAGACGCGCAGCGAACTCGAGGCCATGGCCAAGCAGGTCATGGTCGATCCGGAATCGGGCCTCTCCAGCGAGGAGTACCTCAAACAGCAGGGTCGGCAGGCATTGGCATTGGCGCAGCGCCATGGCAGCGAAATCAGCGTCATTGTGGTGGAGATCGACAGCTTCGACGCCTTGGTCGAAAAGCTGGGCCGGCCCATCGGCGATCAACTCATCCAGCAGTTTCGTACCGTGCTGTCGAAGCGAGTCAGGCTGGAAGATACAGTCTCGCAGACCGGGTCGGCACAGTTCACTGTGGTTTGTCCCGGTATCGGTCTGGAAGATGCGCATGCTTTCGCCAACCGGTTGGACCAGATCATCCGCAATGCCACGATCAGTTATCGCGGCGAGCGGGTCGAGGTTGGCCTGAAGTTCGGCCTGGCCAACAGCAAGGATGACGAATGGCAGACCATGACCCATCTCCTGCAGCTTGCCGAAGATCGTGCAGTGCAGGAGGAGACAATGGTCCCCGGGCCAGTCGGGCCGGAGGAGTCCGCCGAGGCGCTGCCCAGTCTGGGTATCGAGGAAGCCCTGGCCTTGCTGCACGCAGGCAATGTCGAGGGGCTCCAGGCGCATCTGGCGGCCCTCGCTGCCCAGCTCATGCCCTTGCTCAAACTTATCGATACCGAGCTCAAACTGGGCTTGAACGCGGAAAACGCCGAGACGAAGCTGAAGAAGTTCGTTTAAGCCGTAATCACCGGGATCTTGCCGATTCTGGCCTGCCACTCCTGCGGGCCGGTCTGGTGCACCGAGATGCCCTGCGAATCCACCGCGACGGTGACCGGCATGTCCTTCACTTCGAATTCATAGATCGCTTCCATGCCGAGATCCGCGAATGCCGCTACGCGCGCAGCGCGAATGGCTTTCGACACCAGATAAGCAGCGCCGCCGACGGCCATCAGGTAGACCGCCTTGTTGTCTCGGATTGCCTCGATGGCGGCCGGGCCGCGTTCGGCCTTGCCGACCATGCCGAGAAGCCCGGTCTGTTCCAGCATCTGACGGGTGAATTTATCCATGCGGGTGGCCGTGGTCGGGCCGGCCGGGCCGACCACCTCGTCGCGCACCGGATCTACCGGACCGACGTAGTAGATGAAGCGGTCGGTGAAGTCCACCGGCAGTTTCTCGCCCTTGTTCAACATGTCGACCATGCGCTTGTGTGCGGCGTCGCGGCCCGTGAGCAGCTTGCCGTTCAGAAGCAGAACGTCACCAGGCTGCCAGCTGGCTACTTCCTTGCGCGTGACAGCGTCGAGATTGACGCGCTTGCCCTTGCCGGTATCGTAGGCGAGTTTGGGCCAATCATCCAGGTTGGGTGGCTCCAGCCTGGCCGGACCGGAACCGTCAAGATGGAAATGCGCGTGACGCGTGGCGGCGCAATTGGGGATCATCGCAACCGGCAGGCTGGCGGCGTGCGTAGGGTAGTCGAGCACCTTCACATCCAGCACGGTGGTCAGGCCGCCCAGACCCTGGGCGCCAATGCCCAGGGCATTGACCTTCTCATATAGTTCGACGCGGAGTTCCTCCGTGCGGTTCTTTGGCCCGCGCGCGATGAGTTCGTGAATGTCCACCGGTGCCATCAGAGACTCCTTGGCCAGCAGCATGGCCTTTTCCGGCGTGCCGCCAATGCCGATGCCGAGGATGCCGGGCGGACACCAGCCGGCGCCCATGGTCGGCACGGTTTTCAGCACCCATTCGACGATCGAATCGGAGGGATTGAGCGCATGGAACTTCGATTTGTTCTCCGATCCGCCGCCCTTGGCCGCGCAAATTACCTCGACATGGTCGCCCGGAATGATTTCGGTGTGAACCACAGCAGGAGTGTTGTCCCTGGAGTTCGTGCGCGCCCCTGCAGGATCGAGGAGAACGGAAGCGCGCAGCTTGTTGTCCGGATCGTTATATGCGCGGCGCACACCCTCGTCGACCATCTCCTGCACGCTCATCGTGGCCTCCCATCGGGCATTCATGCCGACCTTGAGGAACACCACCGCAATGCCCGTGTCCTGGCAGATCGGCCGGTGGCCCTCGGCGCACATGCGTGAGTTGATGAGTATTTGGGCGATGGCGTCTTTGGCAGCCGGACTCTGTTCGCGCTCGTGGGCGGCGGTGAGCGCCTTGATGTAATCGGCCGGATGGTAGTAGCTGATGTACTGGAAGGCGTCAGCGATGCTCTGGATGAAATCCTCCTGGCGTATGGCGCTCATACATGACCTCTCAATGCTTTTTCGCCATGATCAGCGAACTGGTCATGATCTTGTCGGTCCAGGCAATGACCAGAGCCGAGACGAGGAAGGTGAGGTGAATCACCACCTGCCAGAGAATCGCCTTGTCGGGCAGATTGGCTGCGTTGATGAATGTCTTCAGCAGATGGATCGACGAGATGCTGATGATGGCCGTAGACAGCTTGATTTTCAGCACGCCGGCATTGACGTGCGAGAGCCATTCCGGCTGGTCGGGATGGCCTTCCAGATCCAGGCGCGACACGAATGTCTCGTAGCCGCCGATGATGACCATGATCAGAAGGTTGGCGATCATGACCACGTCGATCAGTCCCAACACGATCAGCATGACGTCTGTATCTGTCAGGCTGCCTGCCTTGCCGACGAGATGGCTCAGTTCGATCATGAACTGATATACATAGACGCCCTGGGCGACGATAAGGCCCAGGTAGAGCGGGGCTTGCAGCCAGCGGCTCCAGAAAATGAAGCCTTCCAGAGCCTTGATGGAGCGTTGGGTGATTTTTTGCATGGTTTTCAGGGTATTGAAGCAGGGAAGAAATTCTATCATTCATGCTGCAATGCGACAGAATGTCTCTTTAAGGATTGGCTATGTAAGTGGGACGTAAGCTTTTGTCTATAAATTCAATCTTTCGCTAGAATGGAATGGCCTGATTCAAAAATATTATTGATCCACGGCCCAAGCGGTTTCCGCAGCCGGCGGTGCATAGCAGAGGGAATTGCTTCCATTTACAAGTATTTGCCAGAGGAGAGATTCAGATGTCCGCGATTGAATCAGTCTTGAACGAAACCCGCGTTTTCCCGCCGCCTCCCGAGTGCGTTGCCCAGGCGAACGTGTCCGGGATGGAAGCCTACCGGGAGCTTTACGCGAAGAGCGAGAAGGATTATGAAGGGTTCTGGGGCAAGATAGCTCGCGACAACATGATCTGGCACAAGCAGTTCACCAAGGTGCTGGATGAGTCCAATGCCCCCTTCTATACGTGGTTTGAAGACGGCGAGATCAATGTTTCCTACAATTGTCTCGACCGCCATCTCGAATCCAAGCCCCACAAGACGGCGCTGATCTTCGAGGCCGACAACGGCCAGGTGACCAAGGTCACCTACAAGGAGTTGTATCACCGCGTTTGCCGCTTCGCCAACGGCCTGAAGCGGCTGGGTGTGACCAAAGGCGATCGCGTCCTGATCTATCTGCCGATGTCCATCGAAGCGGTGGTGGCCATGCAGGCCTGCGCCCGCATCGGGGCAATTCACTCGGTGGTTTTCGGCGGTTTCTCGGCGAAGAGCGTGCAGGAACGCATCATCGACGCCAAGGCCAAGTTGGTCATCACAGCGGATGGGCAATACCGTGGCGGCAAGGAAATGGCGCTCAAGCCGGCTGTCGACGAGGCGCTCGGCTTGGGCGGTTGCGGTTCCATCGAAAAGGTCGTTGTCTACAAGCGCACCGGCGGCGAGGTGACCTGGAACACCAACCACGATATCTGGTGGCATGATCTGGAGGAGGGCCTGCCCGACGAGTGTCCGCCCACCCCGGTCGGTGCAGAGCATCCGCTGTTCATCCTGTACACCTCGGGTTCGACTGGCAAGCCGAAGGGCGTGCAGCATTCCAGCGGCGGCTATCTGCTTGGCGCGATCATGAGCATGAAGTGGGTGTTCGACATCAAGTCGAACGATGTCTTCTGGTGCACTGCGGATGTGGGCTGGGTCACTGGCCACACCTACGTCACCTATGGCCCGCTGGCGATGGGTGCGACCGAAATCATTTTCGAGGGCGTACCAACCTATCCTGATGCAGGCCGCTTCTGGCGCATGATCCAGGACCACAAAATCAGCATTTTCTATACGGCGCCCACGGCAATCCGCTCGCTCATCAAGGCCGGCGGCGACCTGCCAAAGAACTACAACCTTTCCAGCTTGCGCATCCTTGGCTCAGTAGGTGAGCCGATCAACCCGGAAGCCTGGATGTGGTACTACAACACCGTCGGCCAGGGCCGCTGCCCGATCGTCGATACCTGGTGGCAGACTGAAACCGGCGGCCACATGATTTCTCCGCTGCCCGGTGCCACTCCGCTCAAGCCGGGTTCCTGCACGCTCCCCCTGCCGGGCATCATGGCCGCCATCGTGGACGAGACGGGTGCGGATGTGGAACTTGGCAAGGGCGGTTTCCTTGTTATCAAGAAGCCATGGCCTTCCATGATTCGCACCATCTGGGGCGATCCGGACCGCTTCAAGACGACCTATTTCCCATCCGACTTCGGCGGAAAGTATTACCTGGCCGGCGACGGCGCCAACCGGGACATGGACGGATACTTCTGGATCATGGGGCGCATCGACGACGTGCTCAACGTGTCCGGACACCGTCTTGGCACGATGGAAATCGAATCGGCGCTGGTTGCCCATCCGCTGGTGGCGGAAGCCGCAGTGGTGGGCCGGCCCGACGATCTGACCGGCGAGGCGGTGTCCGCCTTCGTGGTACTCAAGCAGGCTCGTCCCTCAGGCGCTGATGCAAAGAAGATTGCCGATGCCTTGCGCGCCCATGTCACCAAGGAGATCGGCGCCATCGCCAAGCCGAAGGACATCCGTTTCGGCGACAATCTGCCGAAGACCCGTTCCGGCAAGATCATGCGCCGGTTGTTGCGCTCCATCGCCAAGGGCGAGGAGATCACGCAGGACGTTACCACGCTGGAAAACCCGGCCATTCTGCAGCAATTGAAGGAACCGGCTGCCTGATATAGCCTTTCAGTGAGCAAAGAGGGGGCGCTTCGGCGCCCCTTTTTTCGCCTTGCCGAATGGATCGAAGGGGCGCACGCTATAATCAAAACGGCATTGGCGTTCCAAAGCGTCGAGGGAGAGAAAGTCATGATTCGCTCCAACATCACAGCCCAGCGCCTGGTGGCGGTATTCCTGCTGGGCTGCGTACTGTTCAACTATCCGCTCATCGCCCTCTTCAACAAGCCCGGCGAGGTATTCGGGATTCCATTGCTCTATTTCTACCTGTTTGGCGCCTGGGCGTTGCTGATCGGGCTGATGGCTTGGATTATCGAGAGCAGGAAGGACTGAATGCTTCAGGGCTGGGTCATCGCCAGCGTTTCCTTCGCTTACCTCGGCGTGCTGTTCGCCATTGCCTACTATGGCGACAAGCGCGCCGACGCCGGGCGCTCGCTGATCGACAATCCGACCATCTATGCACTGTCGCTGGCGGTGTATTGCACCACCTGGACGTTCTACGGCAGCGTCGGCCGCGCCGCTTCGACCGGCATCGGCTTTCTGCCCATTTATCTCGGCCCGACACTGATGGCCGGGTTGTGGTGGTACGTCATGCTGAAGATCATCCGGATCAGCAAGGCCAACCGCATTACTTCCATTGCCGACTTCGTGTCATCGCGCTACGGCAAGAGCCAACTGCTTGGCGGCCTGGTTACCGTGATCGCCGTCATAGGCATCATCCCCTACATCTCACTACAGCTGAAAGCGGTTTCGAACAGTTTCACCATCCTGCTGCATTACCCGGACATTGTCATGCCTGCAAAGGCTGCTGCCCAGCCGCTGCTTCAGGATAGCGCCCTCTACATCGCCATGATTCTGGCCGCCTTCACTATTCTTTTCGGCACACGGCATCTGGACGCCACCGAACGTCACGAGGGCATGGTGGCGGCCATCGCCTTTGAGTCGGTGGTCAAACTGCTGGCCTTCCTCGCAGTGGGCATCTTCGTTACCTACGGCATTTTCAGCGGCTTCGGTGATATTTTCTCGCGTGTCGAATCCATACCCAAATTGAAGAGCCTGATGACGGTGGCGGACACGGGCGCGAGCTACGGCAGCTGGTTGTCGCTGACCTTCCTGTCCATGCTCTCGATCATGTTTCTGCCACGCCAGTTCCAGATCGCAGTGGTGGAAAACGTAAACGAAAAGCACCTGGCACGGGCAATCTGGATGTTCCCGCTGTATCTGCTGATCATCAATATTTTCGTCCTGCCCATCGCCGTCGGTGGCCTGATGCATTTTCCCGATGGCAACGTCGATGCCGACACCTTCGTGCTGACCCTGCCGATGGCAGAGCGGCAGGAGGCGCTCGCCCTGTTCGTTTTCATCGGCGGATTGTCGGCCGCTACCGGCATGGTGATCGTCGAGACCATCGCACTGTCGACCATGGTCTGCAACGATCTGGTGATGCCCGCGTTGTTGCGCTGGAAGTCGCTGCGGCTGCACGAAGAGCAGGACCTCTCGGGGTTGCTGCTGACCATTCGCCGCTTGGCCATCGTAACCATCCTGCTGCTCGGCTACATCTATTTCCGCGCGGCCGGCGATGCTTATGCCCTGGTCGGCATCGGATTGATTTCTTTTTCTGCCGTCGCCCAGTTCGCGCCGGCGATCATCGGCGGCATCTACTGGAAGGGTGGCACCCGCCAGGGCGCCATCGCCGGACTGCTGGCCGGCTTTGCCGTGTGGAGTTACACCCTGCTGCTGCCGTCCTTCGCGAAATCGGGCTGGCTGTCGATCGATTTCATCAAGGAAGGTTTGTTCGGCATGGCCCTGCTCAAACCGCAGCAGCTCTTTGGCCTGGCTGGGCTGGACGAAATATCACACTGCCTGTTCTGGAGCATGCTGGCCAATATCGGTTGCTATGTCGCGGGATCGCTTCGGGCGCGGCCCAGCGTGGTTGAGACCGGGCAGGGAACCTTGTTCGTGGACGTATTCAAACGCTCCGCCGGGACAGAAGGCTCGCGGTTTTGGCGCGGCAGCGCCCAGGTGCAGGAACTGCTCCCGTTGATCGGCCGCTTCCTCGGTCCGGAACGCGCGCGCGCCTCCTTCCTCGCCTACGCGCGCCGACGTGGTCTGGCTTCGATCGATGCGCTCGAGGCCAATCCGGATCTGGTTCATTTCGCCGAGAACCTGCTGGCCGGCGCGATCGGCGGCGCCTCGGCTCGGGTGATGGTGGCCTCGGTGGTGAAGGAGGAACCGCTCGGTATCGACGAGGTGATGAACATCCTCGATGAAGCCTCGCAGGTGCGCGCCTATTCACGCCAGCTCGAACAGAAATCGCAAGAACTGGAAGCGGCTACAGCCGAACTGCGTGCAGCAAACGAACGACTGAAAGAGCTCGACCGCATGAAGGACGACTTCATGTCCACGGTGACGCACGAGCTGCGCACGCCGCTTACATCGATTCGCGCCTTCTCTGAGATACTGCTGGAGGATCCAAAAACCGATCTTGAGGAGCGCACGAAATTCCTCGCCATCATCGTCAAGGAAACCGAGCGGCTGACGCGTCTGATCAACCAGGTCCTCGACCTGGCCAAGATCGAGTCGGGCAACGCCGAGTGGCATACTGCTGAAATCGATCTGCACGAGGTTATCGAGGAGTCCGCTGCGGCCACCTCATCCCTGTTCAGCGACAAGCACATCGGATTGAACATGGTGCTGGCCGGGAATGTGCCGAAGGTGCGGGCGGATCGCGATCGCTTGATTCAGGTCATGCTGAATCTGCTGTCGAATGCGGTCAAATTCTGCGAAGTGGAGCGTGGCCGGGTGACGGTGACCCTGTCTGTCGAGGGTGATGTGGTGCGCGTTGACGTTCAGGACAACGGCTCCGGTATTGGCGAGGCGGATCAGCACACCATATTCGAGAAGTTCCGCCAAGTCGGGGATACTATGACTGCCAAACCGCAGGGTACCGGCCTGGGCCTGCCGATCAGCCGGCAGATCATTGAGCATTTCGGCGGCAGGCTGTGGGTGAACAGCGAATCGGGCAAGGGGGCGACATTTTCCTTTACCCTGCCCTTGAACGGAAACGGCGCCGAACGCCGGGAGGAGATAACGGAAAAATGACCAAGCGGATATTGATCGTCGACGACGAACCTAACATCGTGGTTTCCCTCGAGTTCCTCATGAAACGCGAGGGCTTCGAGGTGGCCGTGGCTGGCGACGGCGAGGCCGCCCTGCGCGCGGTCGAGGAGAAGAAGCCCGACCTGGTGCTGCTGGACATCATGCTGCCGAAAAAGAACGGCTTCGAGGTCTGCCAGACGATTCGCGCCAATCCGAATTGGCAGTCTATGAAGATCGTCATGCTGACGGCCAAGGGGCGCGATACGGAGGTCGCCAAGGGCACGGCTCTGGGCGCGGATGCCTACATGACCAAGCCGTTCTCGACCAAGGATCTGATTGCGCAGGTGCGGCAGCTGCTGGAGCTTTCCTGATGGCAGGTCGTTCCGGCCGGCTCAAGCTGGCCCTGGTGCTGGCGGGCATCTACATCCTGCTGGCTGTGCTGTTCGGCGCTCTTGGCGCGGTTCTTTGGGCGGACATGAAAGCCGCCGAGCGCCAGGCCTTCCTCGCCATCATGTTGCCGCGCATCGAGCTTTCCGTTCTCATCATCCTCATGGCCTGGGCCGTGCTGGGCATGATTGTGCATGCCATCTATCGGGCCTATGTTCTGGCGCCGCTGACATTGCGCGAGCAGGCGCTGGTCATGGTCACTGCCAATCCGGGCCTGCGCCTGCAGGAACTCGGCGCTCCGGAGATCCGCACCCTGGCGCAGGTGGTCAACGCTCTGGCCGAGCAGCGCGAATCCCTGCAGCGCGATGTCGAGGACAAAATCCGCGAGGCGAGGTCGTCGATCGAGGAAGAAAGGAATCGCCTGGCTGCGCTCATGTCGGAACTGACGCAAAGCGTAGTGGTGTGCAATATCGAAGGTCGCATCCTGCTCTACAACAACCGTGCCCGGCTGCAGTTCCGGGCACTGTCCGAGGGCGACCCGGCCGACGCCGGGCTGATTGGATTGGGGCGCTCGATCTTCGCCATTCTGGAGCGCAACCTGATCACCCACGCATTGGAAAACATCCAGCAACGGCTGGCACGCGGCAGCCAGCAGGCGGTGGCCAATTTCGTTACCACCAGTCGCGCCGGACAACTGATCCGGGTGCAGATGGCGGCGGTGCTGGGTGCAGCTCGCGGGGGCGAGGCCACAGAGGAAGGAGGGCGTGCCATCGCCGGCTATATCCTGATGCTGGATAACATCACTCGCAACATCGAGAGGGAGAGTCGGCGCGATGATCTATTGCAGTCGCTGACCGAAGGCAGCCGCGCCTCGCTTGGCATCGTGCGTGCCGCCGTGGAAAATCTGCGCGACTATCCGGATATGGAAGCGGCACAGCGCGACCGTTTCGTCGGCATCATCCGCGACGAGGTGGGTACGATGAGCCACAGGCTGGACCATACGGCCACTGAGTTCTCTGACGCCCTCAA
The DNA here is from genome assembly GCA_947084915.1 of uncultured beta proteobacterium. Classification (GTDB taxonomy): domain Bacteria; phylum Pseudomonadota; class Gammaproteobacteria; order Burkholderiales; family Rhodocyclaceae; genus Desulfobacillus. Next base: position 53,997 of record CAMTUN010000005.1, read on the forward strand.
GGCACGTTGGCCGCTGGAGGACATGCTCGGCGAGGATCTGATTGAGGCGGCACGGCGGCGTATCGAGCAGAAGCTGACACTCAGCACCAAGATCGAGGATGTCGCAGAAGGTCTGTGGATCAGGGTGGATAGCTTTTCCCTGTTGCAGGGGCTGACCTATCTGGCTTCACGCCTGCAGGACGAGTACGACATCCGGGAAATCCGCTTCCGCCTGGAGCCTGCCGGCCGTCTGGCGCACATCGATCTGGTCTGGTCGGGCGCGGTGATGGGCAGCCAGACGCTGCTGTCCTGGGAAATCGATCCCATGAATGTGGCCGGCGTGAACAGTCCGCTGACTTTGCGTGAAGTGATCGAGCGCCATGGCGGGGAGATCTGGTTCGAGCGCGAGAAGGCGTCCCACAAGTCCTTCATCCGCCTGCTTGTTCCCGCGGCAGCGCCCAAGGAGGCCGTCGAGACCGCAACGCTGCTGCGCGCGGAGAGCCGGCCCGAATTCTACGACTTCGATCTTTTCCAGAAGACCGAGGAAAGCCAGGCCCTGGATGACCGGCTCCTGGCCGATTTGACGTATTCCGTCTTCGATACCGAAACGACGGGGCTCGAACCGTCTGCCGGGGACGAGATCATCCAGATCGGGGCGACCCGGATCGTGAATGGGCGCCTGCTCAAAGGCGAAAACATCGATCAGATTGTGGACCCGCGCCGTCCGCTGCGTCCAGAGGGCATTCCGATCCACGGTATCACCGAGGATATGCTGGACGGCCAGCCGACTATCGATCAGGTGCTGCCGGTTTTTCATGCCTTCTGCGGGGACACCGTGCTGGTGGCGCACAACGCGGCTTTCGACATGCGTTTCCTGCAACTCAAGGAGGAGTCGACGGGCATCCGTTTCCGTCAGCCGGTGCTGGATACCCTCCTGCTCTCGGCAGTGATCCATCCCCATCAGGAGTCGCACAAGTTGGAGGCGATCTGCGGGCGGCTCGGCATCAACGTCATTGGGCGGCATACGGCGCTGGGCGACGCCATCGTGACCGGGGAAGTTTTCCTGAAGATGATCCCCCTGCTGGCGGAGATGGGCATCCGTACGCTGCGCGAGGCGCGCGAAGCGGCGGAGCGCACTTACTACGCACGGGTCAAATACTGAAACGATCGAGGCAAAATAATGGAAGAACAGCTACACCAGTCCCCCGGGGCCGATCTGAACGCGATGTACAGCCCGCTCGGCAGTCTCATCCGGCGCCAGCCGGTGACGGTACCGCTGGACGCCTCGGTGCGGCAGGCAATCGGGGTGATGGATGAAAAGCGCATCGGCTCGATCATTATTGCCGATGCGGAAGGCAAACTGCCGCTGGGGATTTTCACCCTGCGCGACCTGCTGCACCGGGTGGCGCTGCCCGGCTGCACCCTCGATCTGCCGATTGCCGCGGTGATGACCGCGGGCGTGATTACCGTCAAGCCGCAGACCACAGCCTATCAGGCTGCCCTCATCATGGGACGGCGCGGCCTGCGCCACCTGCTGGTGGTCGACGACGACGGCAGCCTGATTGGCATTGTTTCGCAAAACGACCTGTTTGCGCTCCAGCGTACCGGACTCAACGATGTCACAAGCAGCATTCGCGAGGCAAAGGATTTGCCTGCGCTGCAGGCCTGCTCCAGGGACATCCGCAGCATGGCCAATACCCTGCTGGGGCAGGGCGTCTCCGCCGAGCAGTTGACCCACTTGATCTCAACGTTGAATGATCTGCTTACCCTGCGCATCATCGAACTGACGCATGACGAATTCGAACTGCCCCAGGTGAAATGGTGCTGGGTCGCCCTCGGTTCGGAGGGTCGCTACGAGCAGACGCTGTCCACGGACCAGGATAACGGCATTATTTTCGAAGTCGATGGAAAAGATGTGGAAGCCGTGCGCGGCAGCCTGCTGCCGTTCGCCGATGCGGTGAACCGCAAGCTGGATGCATGCGGCTTTCCACTGTGCAAAGGTGGCATCATGGCGGGCAACCGTGAGTGGTGCATGTCTCTGGAAGAGTGGCGGGCGAAATTTGCCAAGTGGATTCAGACGCCCGAACCCAAGGCGCTGCTGAACGCTTCGATCTTCTTCGATTTCCGGCCGCTCTACGGCGACGAGGATCTGTCCCACATGTTGCGCGACTGGCTGCTGGGGGCGGCCCGCAACGCTACGCTGTTCCAGCGCCTGATGAGCGAGAACGCCTTGCAATGCCAGCCGCCGCTCGGTCTGATCCGCGATTTTGTGTACGACAACAACAAGGACTTTCCGCACACCCTCGATCTCAAGATGTACGGTTCGCGGCCCTACGTAGACGCCGCCCGCATCTTCTCCCTGGCCAACAATGTGGCGCTCACCGGCACGGCACAGCGCCTGCGCGGCGCGGCCGGGGCGACTAACTTCGGGGCAGACCTGGAAGCGATGATCGACGGCTTCTATTTTATTCAGTTGCTGCGCCTGCGCCACCAGCACAACCTGCAGGGGAATGAGGCCGGTGCGAACCGCATCGACCCCGACAAGCTGAATGAACTGGACCGGCACATTCTCAAGGAAGCCTTCAAGCAGGCGCGCAAGCTGCAGGACAAGTTGAAACTGGATTACAGGATATGACAGCCCATCCCCCGGCCCTTTCCCCGAGGGAAGGGGTGACGCCGGTTCTGCTGCTGCGCAGCTTCCGTGTTATTGACTTCAGGCCTCCTTGGGGCGGCCCGGCGGAGTCCTGAGCAGAATCAGAAGCTGCCCCCGGTCGCCGCAGAAAGCCGGTCGCGTAGCTGGATCAGTCTTGGACCGAGTTCATCGAAAAGGCGTTGGCGCGGCATCTCAAAGGGTGGGCCGGCGCAGGTCAGAGCGAGGATTTTCGAGTGGTCGCGGGAGACCAGCGGAACGGCGACGGAGTACACGTCCTTGTTCCACTCGCCGAGCGACACGCAGAAGCCGTGTTTCTGGTATTCGCGCACCGCTTTTTCGAAACTGGCGTGAAAGCCCTCCCAGTCCTCCTTGCGTCCCGTTTTGCGGTGCTCCTCAAGCATCGCCGTGCGCGCCTCATCGGGTAGCCCGCAGTGGTAGGCGCGCCCCAGTGCCGTCATGCCGTAGGGCACGCGCGCGCCGACTTCCAGGCGCATCTGAAAGGTCGGATTGCCCTGGCAGACTTCCAGGAAGACCATGTGCGGCTGATCGCGTGCCGCCAGGCAGACCGTGGCGCGAGCGTAGTCGGCGAACTCCTGCATCAGCGGCCGCGCAATGGCGCGTATATCCTGGCTGGCAAGATAGGAGTAGCCGAGCGCGAGAACGCCCACCGACAGAGAATACTTGCCCGATTCCGGGGAATAATTCAGGTAGCCGAGCTGGGTCAGCGTGTAGGTCAGGCGTGTGACGGTCGGTTTCGGCAGGTGCGCGCGCTGCGCGATCTCGTTGTTGCCCAACACCGGGTGGCGCGGCGTGAAGGCACGCAGGATATCCAGGCCGCGCGCCAGCGCCGTGACGAATTGACGGTCCTTGACGGGCTTGCTGGCGCGGGGCTGCTCATTCAATGTCTTGCGTGTTGTCTTGGCCATGTTGCTCGGTTTTCCTCAGTTGCCTTCTCGCACCCTGCTTCAGACTTCCGGCAGGATGACCACCTTGCCCTTTACCTTGCGGTCCATCAGTCGTTGGATGGCTTGCGGCGCATGGGCCAGTGAAACCTGCTCGCTGACGACTGGATTGATCCGGCGTTCCGCGAACCAGGTCATCAGCTGCTTCATGTTCCTGGCATGGCCGCGCGGGTCGTGACGGACCGAATCCCCCCAGTACACGCCCACCAGCGATCGTTCTTTGAGGAGCGCGAGATTGAGCGGGATCTTCGGGATCTCGCCGGCGGCGAAGCCGACGATGAGCAGGCGGCCGTGCCAGGCGGTGGCGCGCAGCGCCGCCTCCGTATAGTCGCCGCCGACCGGGTCATACACCACGTCCACGCCCTTGCCGTCCGTCAGTTCAAGCGTGCGCTTGCGCAGATCTGCGGTGGTGTATTGGATGGTCTCGTCGGCACCCAATTGCCGGCACAGCGCCAGTTTGTCCTCGCTCGAGGCGGCGGCGATGACACGCGCCCCCATCGCCTTGCCTATCTCGACGGCCGCCGCGCCCACACCCCCCGCGGCGCCCAGCACCAGCAGGGTCTCGCCCGCCTGCAGCCGGCCGCAGTCCTGCAATGCATGCAACGATGTGCCGTAGGTCAGCACCAGCGCTGCGCCGGTGGCGAAATCCATGCCCTCGGGCAGGGGCATGATTCGTTCCGCCGCCACGGCGCATTCCTCGGCGAAGCCGCCGAAACCCGGGAAGGCGATGACGCGGTCGCCGGCCTTCAGCCCCTGCACGCCTTCGCCGACCTCCTTGATCAGGCCGGCCAGCTCCGCGCCGGGCGAGAAAGGCAGGGGCGGCTTCACCTGGTAGAGCCCCTGCACCATCAGCGCATCGGGGAAGTTGAGCGCGCTGGCCTTGACGTCGACCACCACCTGCCCCGGCCCGGCTATTGGCGAAGGGGCATTCTGTATAGCCAACTTTTGCGGTGGGCCGTATTCTGAACACAGCAAGGCTCTCATAATTGTCTTTCAGATCGGGGTGGGATTGCGGTCCTCGAGGATGTCTTCCATCCTCAGGCGAACGGCCTGCTTGATGCGGCTATGGGGGATGACGTAGAAGCGGTTCGAGGAGAGCGCATCGAAAACGGCATTGGCCATGTCGTCGGCCGTCAGGCGGCCGGACTTTACCGCCTGGCTCACGCGTTCATGGTACGCGGCGGATGCCGCCGAGGCGGGCGCGGCCGTGCCGAAACGCTCCGGCCGGTTGCGCTCCGAGGTGTGGATGGCGGTCGGCACCCAAGCAGGGCAGAGCACCGAGACGCCGACCTTGGCATTCTGGGCGACGAGTTCCGTGTAGAGCGTTTCCGACAGCGTGACGACAGCGTGCTTGCTCACGTTGTAGGCTGCCATGCCCGGGGTGGACAGCAGGCCGGCGACGGACGCAGTGTTCACCACATGGCTCTCGCTGTCCTGCGACAGCATGCGCGGCACGAAGTGATGGATGGCATGCACCACGCTCCACAGGTTGACGCCGAGGATCCATTCCCAGTCGGCGGTGGTGTGTTCCCAGGCGAGCCGCGTCAGACCGACGCCGGCGTTGTTGCACAGAAGATGCACTGCGCTGAACCGGCTGAAAGCCTCCTCTGCTAGCGCGGCAATATCTTCCTCGCGGCTGACGTCTACGCGGAGGGTGCATAGCCTGTCGGCCGGTACCGACAGCGTCTTCGCTGCCTCGGCGAGTTTCATTTCATCGATGTCCGCCAGCACGAGGCGCATGCCTTCTCGCGCTGCCCGCTGCGCGAGTGCCAGGCCGATGCCGCTGGCCGCTCCCGTGATGACTGCTGTCCGGTCCTTGAATTCGCGCATGGGTGTGTTCCAATTGAATTACGAAGAAGATATCATGAAGGCGGACAAAACGAAATTACCGTTCGCATAGCGAAATTGGAGGCGACGGGTACGCAAAGAGGCATGGAGTGATGAAGAAGGAGGCGGCGTGAGCGAGGGTGTGAGCGATGTTGTGAGTGACAACGCTCCCGATTGCCTTGTCTGCGGTGGCTGCTGTGCCTGGTCGGAAACCTGGCCGGTGCTGCTGGGCGCACGCGATGGCGAAGGTATCCCGGACGAGTTGATCGATTTCGACAACCAGCGCATGCAATCCTGGGGCCACCGTTGTGCGGCGCTGGAAGGCGAACTCGGTTGCCGGGTGGATTGCAGCGTCTACCTGGATCGCCCCTTGGTGTGCCGGGAGTTCCAGGCCGGCTCGGCGGACTGCCGGATGGTAAGGCGCAAGTTCGGATTCGAGGCGGTCGGCGAGGAATGAGTTCCTGGTTTCTCTACCTGATCGAATGCCAGGACGGCAGCATCTATACCGGCATCACCGTTGATGTCGCTGCGCGCTATGCCACCCACGCCAGCGGCAAGGGCGCACGCTATACCCGTTCGCATCCGCCGAAGCGCCTGCTGGCGAGTGTCGAGTACCCGGACCGCTCGTCTGCTCTGAAAGCCGAGTACGAAGTCAAATGCCTGTCAGCCGATGCCAAGCGCGAGTTCGTCGTCGGCCTGTCATCCTCCGAGCGTGCTCCCGGAACCGTGCTGAAGATCTCGGCCAGGGTATCCATTCCGTTGAGCGAGATCGAACTGAATGCCATTCGCGCCCAGGGGGCGGGGGGGCAGAACGTCAACAAGGTTGCCAGTGCCATTCATCTGCGCTTCGATGTCGGCGCATCCTCGCTGCCGGATTTCTACAAGGAAAGGCTTCTCAAGTTGCGCGATCAGCGCATCAGCCGCGAGGGCGTGATCGTCATCAAGTCGCAACAGTTTCGCAGTCAGGAAAGAAACCGGGAGGAGGCATTGAAGCGGCTGCAGGAACTCATCGCGGGTGTCGCCGCATCCCCCCGGCTACGCAAGCCGACCAGGCCGACGCGCAGCTCGCAGAGGAAACGTCTCGACAGCAAGAGCAAGCGGGGGGAGATCAAGGCCCTGCGCGGCAGGGTCATTGATTGACCGACAGGAGTGTGCAGATGCGTATGCTGGTGAACGTGGTTGTGGCCGACCCGGGGGATGCCGGAGCGATCATCGAGTCGTCAAAGCCGGTCGAGGAATGGAGCGGCTTCGAGACAAGGGGGTTCGGCCAGGCGAAATTCGCCATGCTCCACGCCTTGCTGACTGGCGAGTTGTTCGACGAGGCTTTGAGTGATTGCGGGCCGGTTCATGCGGCTTCGGAGGAAGGCCCGTGGCTCATGAAGCTGCCGGACGAGACGGTCCTCCAGCTTGCCCTGCTCGAGGAAGATGCACTCGATCGGATTGGCGAGGAACTGGCCGCGACGGAGGAATTCGAGCAGGAAGGCTGGCCTGCCGACGCGGTCATGCACATCGTCGCCGAATTGGCCGACCTGGCGGGTGTGGCCAGGGCGCAAGGCAGATCGATGTTCGTCTGGATGTTGGCCACCGAGGACTGAGTGCAGCCGTGAAAGCCTTGAGCGGTTTGGACGGCACCTTCCTGCATCTCGAAACGCCGGAGACGCCGATGCATGTCGGCTCCCTGCATCTGTTCGATCTTACGCCTGCCTACAAGCACGACTTCTACACCGAGATACGGCTCGCTCGATTTCGGCATTGTTGTCGCCCGCAAGGCCGTACCCGACGCGCGCAAGCTGGCGCAGGCGCTGCTGGAGGCATACGAAGAGTTGAAGTTGCGCACGTTGCCGGACTCCGCGGCTTCAAGGAAGCTCAAACGAGTATCGCTTCCGGCGACCGACGCAAGCTGCTGGCGAAAATCACCGCGCCGACGCTGGTCATCCACGGCGCCGACGATCCGCTGGTGCCGGTCGCCGCCGGCCGCGATACCGCAAAGCACATCAAGGGTGCGCAGCTGGTGGTGATCGACGGCATGGGGCACGATCTTCCGATGGGCCTGCTGCCGAGGCTGGTCGATGCCATTGCCGCACACTGCGACAGGGTGCAATCGCGCTAGACTGGCGGCAGGCATTTTTACCCTCGGAGGCGTTCTGAAGTGAAGCAGATCATCTATGGCGCAGACGGTACGCCGGAATCCATGCAGATGGTGGAGGGTGCAGTGCCGCAGCCCGGTCCCGGTGAAATCCTTATCGAGGTGCATTGCGCCGGCATCAACCGTCCCGACGTGCTGCAGCGCTGCGGCCGCTACCCGCCGCCGCCGGGCGCGTCGCCGATTCTCGGGCTGGAAGTGGCCGGTACCGTTGCCGCGCTCGGTCCGGGCGTCACCGAGTGGAAAGTCAGTGACCGTGTGACGGCGCTGGCGCCGGGCGGCGGCTACGCGGAATACTGCGTGGCGCCGGCATCGCATGCCTTGCCGATTCCTGCCGGCCTGGACATGGCTGAGGCGGCGGCATTGCCGGAAACCTGGTTCACCGTCTGGGCCAATCTCATCGACCTCGGCCGGCTCAAGGCCGGTGAGCGGCTGCTGGTGCATGGCGGGTCGAGCGGCATCGGGCTGACCGCCATCCAGCTTGCACGCCATTTCGGCGCAACCTCCATCGTCACCGTCGGCAACGAAGAGAAAGCACAGTTCTGTCGCGACTTCGGCGCCGACCATGTCATCAATTACCGGCAGGACGATTTCGTGCAAAAGGTCCGGGAGATCACCGCCGGAGAGGGCGTCGATGTCGTGCTCGACATGGTCGGCGGCAGCTACCTGCAGAAAAACGCGAGCCTGTTGCGACGCGATGGCCGCATGGTGCTGATCGCCTTCCTCGAAGGCAGCAAGGCGGAGTTCGACTTCATGCCGGTGATGCTCAGGCGTCTCACCATCACCGGCTCCACCATGCGTCCGCGCACGGTGGCCGAGAAGACGGCCATTCGCGATGCGTTGCTCAGCAACATCTGGCCGGAACTGGCGTCCAGGCGCCTGCGCACTCATGTCTTTGCCACCTTTCCGCTGATGCAGGCAGGCGATGCGCACCGACTGATGGAAAGCAGCGCCCATATGGGCAAAATCGTGCTGCAGGTGAAACCATGAGTGAACTGCTGATCGACATCGTTTCCGACGTGGTTTGCCCATGGTGCTTCATCGGCAAGCACCGGATCGAGGCCGCGCTGGCGCAACTGCGCCATGAGCGCCCGGATATCACGCCGCGCATCCGCTGGCTGCCGTATTTCCTCAACCCGGACACGCCGGAGGAAGGCGAACCCTACCAGCCCTTTCTCGAGAAGAAATTCGGCGGGCCGGAAAAACTGGCGCAGATGCAGACTCATGTCGCTGATGCGGGTCGCACGGCCGGCATCGACTTCGCCTTCGAGCGCATCGAACTGCGGGCGAATACGTTGTGCGCCCACCGGCTCATCCACCACACGCAAAAGACGGGCGATGCCAATACGCTGGTCGAGCGGCTCTTCGCCGCGCACTTCCTCAACGGCGAGAACATCGGGGATGTGGCAGTGCTGGCGCGTCTCGCCGGCGAATGCGGCGAGGACGAGCCGGCCATGTTGGCCTATTTGCGTTCGGAGGAGGATGCGGCGGAGGTGCGCGCCCAGGCCGAACGCGGCCAGCGCATGGGCATCACCGGCGTGCCGTTCTTCATTTTCAATGGCCGCTACGGTATCGGCGGCGCGCAACCGCCTGAGGCGCTGCTCGATGCCATGCGCCAGAGCCTGATGACACACTGAGCCGGCCCGGGCCGATGCCTGCAAAAAATGCTTGATTTATTGCCGAGTTACAGGTTCAATGCCGATTCGCTCGAACTCAAGCTACAGAATGATGCGGTACGCTACTGCCATATTCGGTTCTGGGTACTCGAACGAACCGTCGGGCAGTCGCCCTTCATTTTTTTAGGATAGGAAATATGGCAACAGGTACAGTCAAGTGGTTCAACGATGCTAAAGGCTTCGGCTTCATCACCCCGGACAATGGCGGCGAAGATCTCTTCGCGCACTTCTCCGCGATCCAGTCGAACGGTTTCAAGTCTCTCAAGGAAGGCCAGAAAGTCTCCTATGACGAGGCCACCGGCCCCAAGGGCAAGCAGGCGGCGAACATCAAGCCCCTCTGACCCGCAGCACCCATGAAAAACCCCGGCCTGCCGGGGTTTTTTTTCGCCTGCGTCACTCCCGCGGAGGCGGGAGTCCATGGCTTCCCGCTTTTGCGGGAATGAGTGCGCCTGTGAAGGCGCGATAACCGCATGGTGGAAGTCCGTGCCGGGGCAAGCCAAGACCCCGAAGCTGAAGGTAACTGCGTCGCTGCGAAGCGGGGTGGAGAGCAACCGGAAGC
>CAMTUN010000006.1:0-113911 GCA_947084915.1 uncultured beta proteobacterium
AGGTCGGGCTACGATGGGTGTTCGCCGTAGGTCGGGCTTCAGCCCGACAGCAGATCCAATGAGCGCCGATACCGCAACCGTTGCCGTCGTCGGCCTCGGCTATGTCGGCCTGCCGCTCGCCGTGGCATTCGGCAAGAAATTCCGCACCCTCGGCTGCGACCTCTCCGAAAAGAAGATTGCCGATTACCGCCGCCATGTCGATCCGACCGGCGAGGTGAGCAGCGACGATCTGCGCGCCGCCGGCGGACTGGACTGCACGGCCGATCCGCGCCGTCTCGCAGAGGCTGACTTTGCTATTGTCCTTTTAATAAGGACGATAAATGGCTATAATGTCCTCCATGGAAAGCCAACTTAGAGATGTTGTCCGGCAGAAGATCGTCGACGGCCTGGCTGCGCCGCAACCGGCGCTGACTCGGCGGGACATTCGTCTGCCGGGCATTTCGGGCAAGGCGGTCACCGTCATCGGCATGCGGCGTGCCGGCAAGACCACCTTTCTCTGGCAGGTGCTGGCGGATCGCCATGCGGCGGGCACGGAGAGGGAGGGGCTGCTGTACTTCAGCTTCGAGGACGAGCGCCTTGCAGGCATGTCCGCGCGCGACCTCAATCTCGTGGTCGAGGAATACTACCGCCTCAAGCCGGACTGGCGGGACCGTCGCCGCGCGACGTTTTTCCTCGACGAGATTCAGGTCGTCCCCGGCTGGGAAAAATTCGCGCGCCGCCTGCTCGACAGCGAGCAGATCGACCTGTTTCTTTCCGGCTCCTCGGCCAAGCTGCTTTCCCGCGAAGTCGCGACAAGCATGCGCGGGCGGGCCGTCGAGGCCGTCATCTACCCCTTCAGCTTTCGCGAATATCTTCGCCATCATGGACGCGAGCCGAAAAAACCGCTCGGGCGGCTGACCAAGGCGGAGCGTTCCTCCCTGGAAAGGGATCTGCTGAACTACCTTGGGACAGGCGGGTTTCCCGAGGCGCAGGGTCTGGATTCGCGCGATCGGCAGGAACTGCTGAAAGGCTATGTCGATGTCGTGCTGCTGCGCGACGTCATCGAGCGCCACGCGGTTTCCCATCCGCTCGCCTTGCGCTGGATGGTGCGCCAGCTGCTCGGCAATCCCGCCGGTTCCTTCAGCGTGAACAAGTTTTACGGCGATCTCAAATCCCAGGGCATTGCGGTCGCCAAGGACACCCTTCATGGCTATCTGGCGCATCTGGAAGACGCCTTCCTGGTGCGCGTGGTCCCGATCGCCACCGATTCCGAGCGCCGCCGCATGGTCAACCCGCGCAAGGTCTATCCGATCGACCCCGGCCTGATTCCGCTTTTCGACCGCTCGGGCAAGGCCAATCTCGGCCATGCGCTGGAAACCTGCGTGCTGCTGGAACTGGATCGGCGCGGAGCGCAGGTGGCCTATGTGCGCGCCGCCGGGGGACGCGAAGTCGATTTCCTTGCCCGCCACCCCTCGGGCAGGGAAGAACTGATCCAGGTGTGCGCCAGTCTCGACGATCCGGCCACGCGCGAGCGGGAAATACGGGCGCTGACCGAAGCGGGCCTGGACTATCCAAAGGCCGTCCGCACCCTGATTGCGCTCGACATCCCGGCGGCGCTCGATGTTCCGTCCGGCATCGCGCTGCATCGCGCTGTCGGCTGGATGCTCGAGAGAGGCGAATGACGCCACGAAATGCCGTCCCGGTGTTCGCCAGCCGACCTGCAGAGGCGCTTTTGGTTGTCCGTAGGTCGGCCTTCAGGCCGACATCGGCCCTTGCCCAACCCTATGCTGCCATGCTAGATTCCCATCCGTTCAACAAATGAACGGATGACCGTGACCCCTCGGGAAGCCGCCCACTACCAAGTACTCCGCCTGATCGAGGAACAACCTGCGATCAGCCAGCGCGAGCTTGCGCGCGGCCTGGGGGTAAGCCTCGGCAAGACCCACTATCTGCTCAAGGCCTTGCTCGACAAGGGCCTGGTCAAAGCCGACAACTTCCGCCGCAGCGACAACAAGCTGGCCTATGCGTACCTGCTCACGCCGAGCGGCATTGCCGCCAAGCTGGAACTGACGCGCGCCTTCCTGAGGCTCAAGGAAGACGAATACCGGGCGGCGCAGGAGGAGATCGAGAGGCTGCGCCAGGAGCTTCTCCTATGACGACAGAGCGCAAGACAACCAAGCCGATCGAAATCGTTGCGCAGCGGATCCTCCTCATACGCGGCGCCAAAGTGATGCTCGACGCCGATTTGGCGGAGCTTTACGGTGTGCCGACCAAAGCGCTCAACCAGGCAGTGCGAAGGAATGCGGAGCGATTCCCGGCTGACTTCATGTTCAAGCTTGCGAAGGCGGAGAAACAAGAGGTGGTCACAAACTGTGACCACCTTTCCAGGCTGAAATATTCCCCGGCGATGCCCTATGCATTTACCGAGCATGGTGCGCTGATGTTGGGAAATGTCCTCAAGTCTGATCGTGCAGTAGAAATCAGCCTGCTGGTTGTGCGTACTTTCGTCCAGCTCCGGGCGATGCTATCCACACACAAAGAACTCGCCGTCAAGCTCGAAGCCCTGGAACGAAAAGTCGGCAGCCACGATCAAGCTATCGCCGGCCTGATCGATGCGATCCGCCAACTAATGGCGCCGCCGATCCAGGACAAGCATCGTCCAATCGGCTTTGTTGTGCCCAAGGACACGCCCCGGAAATGACAATGGCCATTCTGGTTGCCATGCTGGACTTGACGCGCGCCTTCCTGCGGTTGAAGGAAGACGAGTATCAGGCGGCGCGTGAGGAAATTGTGCGGTTGCGCCGGGAACTCGGCACGGCAGTCGATGAGCGCATTTCATGATGCCGAACGGACGACCATGCGCCTGACCGAACAGCAACTGCTCGCCATTCGCGAGACCGCAGCTGAGTTGCTCGGCGCCGATGCGCGCCTGTGGCTGTTCGGATCGCGCGCCGACGACCTGCAGAAAGGCGGCGACGTCGATCTATATGTCGAAGTGGATCGCGTGCTGACGAATCCGGTTGCCGATGCTGTCCGCCTTGCCGCGCGTCTCGAACGGCGTTTTGAAGGGTTGCCGGTCGACGTGGTCTTGCGCGACCCGCAAACCGCGCCGCAACCCATCCACGATATTGCCAGGCGAACGGGGGGTGCGTTTGTGAACATCCAGTATCCGGAAGCGCAACTTGAAGCCTTCAGGCTAAAGGCGGAGATCGTTGCGAAGGAGGCGCGCCTGCTCGAAAGAACCATGCGTCGCCTGTTTGTCGCCGAAATCGATGCCGATTGGGTCAAAGCGCTGCAGAACGACGACGCACTCGCCGAGCGCGTCGAGGCGTTCGCATCGCGCTTTGGCCGTTTGCAGGACACGCTCGGGGAAAAGCTGCTTCCGCGCATGTCGGTCCTGGCGGGACGACGACCCTCGGCGCTGATCGAGCTTTTGGCCGCCGCCGAAAAGCTCGGATGGATCGAGAGTGCCGATCGCTGGCTGGAGTGGCGCAAGCTGCGCAACAGGCTCGCCCATGAGTACATGCAGGATCCCGCCCAATTTGCGCAAGCCCTCAATGAAGCGGGCAGGGCGTCGGCCGAACTGCTCGAAGCCGAAGGGCGTATCCGCAGCAACGCGCAGCGCTTGGGACTGCTGCCTGCGGAATGACCAGCCCAATGCGATTCCCCAAAGACACCCCCCCAAAATGAAACCCGACATCGCCACCCTCTTTGTCCCACGGGCACCCCAAGGGTATTTCCTGCGGGGCAGCTTTGCACTTCCTTCGGTTGTCGGGCTGAAGCCCGACCTACGGCGAACACCCATCGTAGGTCGGGCTTCAGCCCGACAGCAGATCCAATGAGCATCGATACCGCAACCGTTGCCGTCGTCGGCCTCGGCTATGTCGGCCTGCCGCTCGCCGTGGCATTCGGCAAGAAATTCCGCACTCTCGGCTACGACCTCTCCGAAAAGAAGATCGCCGACTACCGCCGCCACGTCGACCCGACCGGCGAGGTGAGCAGCGACGATCTGCGCGCCGCCGGCGGACTCGACTGCACCGCCGATCCGCGCCGTCTCGCAGAGGCTGACTTTGTCATCGGCGCCGTGCCGACGCCGGTCGATGCCGCACGCAGGCCCGATCTGGGAATGCTGATCGGCGCCGCCGAAACCGTGGGCGCCAATCTCAAGCGCGGCGCCACCGTGGTCTTCGAATCGACCGTCTATCCCGGCGCCACCGAGGAAGTCTGTATCCCCGTGCTGGAAAAGCATTCCGGCATGCGCTGGGCCGCCTCCCCTCTCACGCTCGCGGGAGAGGGGAGGCTTACCCAGCCCCCCTCTCCCCCGCGGGGAGAGGGTCGGCTTACCCAGCCCCCCTCTCCCCCGCGGGGAGAGGGCTGGGGTGAGGGGGGTGTTTTCCATGTCGGCTATTCGCCCGAGCGCATCAATCCCGGCGATCGCGAACACGGTCTCGCCAACGTCGTCAAAGTCGTATCAGGAGACAGCCCGGAGACGCTGGAGCGCATTGCCGCCCTTTACGGCGAGGTCGTCGAGGCCGGCGTGCACCGTGTCTCGAGCATCATGGTGGCCGAGGCGGCCAAGGTCATCGAGAACACCCAGCGCGACCTCAACATCGCGCTGATGAACGAACTGGCCATCATTTTCGGCAAGCTCGGCATCGACACGAATGAAGTCCTCGAGGCCGCCGGCACCAAGTGGAACTTCCTCAAGTTCAAGCCGGGCCTGGTCGGCGGCCATTGCATTGGCGTTGATCCCTACTACCTCACCTACAAGGCCGAGACGCTGGGCTACCACCCCCAGGTGATCCTCGCCGGCCGCCGCATCAACGACGGCATGGGCAAGTTCGTCGCCGACCAGGTGATCAAGCTGATGGCGCAATCGGGCCGCCCCCTCGCCGGCGCCCGCGCCGTGGTGCTGGGGCTGACTTTCAAGGAAAACTGCCCCGACCTGCGCAATTCGCGCGTGCCGGACATCGTGCGCGAGTTGGAGAGCTTCGGGGTCGAGGTGCTCGTGCACGACCCATTGGCCGATGCGGAAGAAGCGCTGCGCGAATATGGCATTCCCCTCGCAGCATGGAATGCGCTGCCGCAAGCCGACGCCCTGATCCTTGCCGTGGCGCATGACGCCCTGCGCCGCGCAAGTATCGAGCAGATGGTTTCCCTGGTAAGGCCGGGCGGTATCGTCGCGGACGTCAAGGGTTGCCTCGACGCCGACGGGCTGAGTGCGGCCGGTTTGAAAGTGTGGCGGTTGTGATGGCCGGCATCTTTATGAGGGCATCCCGTGGCTAGCGGCCGCGTGCTCATCACCGGGGGCAGTGGGCTGCTCGCGCTGAACTGGGCCTGCGCCATGCGCCGCGAATGGGATGTCGTCCTCGGCACCCATGCGCACACCGTCAGGCTGGAAGGCGCATCTGCACGGCCGCTCGACCTAGAGGATGGCGGACGCCTCGCGCGCCAGATTGGTGAAATCGCCCCCGATCTCATAGTCCATGCCGCCGGGCTGACCAGCGTCGACCAATGCGAAGAGAATCCCGATCAGGCACGGCACGTCAATGCCGGTTTGGCCCGCAACGTTGCCGAGGCGGCGGCAGCCGGAAACATCCGGCTGGCGCACATCTCCACCGACCACCTGTTCGCCGGAACGCGCAGCGGCTACCGCGAGGACGACGCGCCGGACCCGCTCAACGAGTACGCGCGCAGCAAGTTGTTGGCCGAGGAATGGGTACGCCAGACCTATCCGCAAGCGCTCATCATCAGAACGAATTTCTTCGGCTGGGGCCATGCCGGCCGGCAGTCCTTCAGCGACTGGATCATCTATTCACTGCGCGCAGGCAGGGAGATCACGCTGTTCGACGACGTGTTCTTCACGCCGATCCTCGCCGATGCGCTGGCGAAAGCGGCGCATCGCCTGGTTGAACTATCAGCCAGCGGAAAATTCAATCTGGTCGGCGACGAGCGGGTGTCGAAATACGAATTCGCAGTGTGCCTGGCCGCAGCGTTCGACCTGCAGAGCGAATTGATTCGATCTGACAAGATTTCCAACGCTGGCCTGCGTGCCAAGCGGCCGTCAGACATGTCCCTGGACAACACGCAGGTGCGTGACTTGCTCGGTGCCGGCCTGGGGCGGATCGACGACTATTTCCAGACACTGCGCCGCCAGGAGGAAGAAGGCCGGCGCGAAGAACTCATCCATGCGGTAACGGAGTAATCAATGGCATTCCTCGACGGCAAATCGGTATTGGTGACAGGGGCGACCGGCTCATTCGGCAAGCGCTTTGTCAGGACGGTGCTCGATCAGCACAATCCGAAACGGCTGGTGATCTTCAGCCGGGACGAACTCAAGCAGTTCGAGATGCAGCAGGCCTACCGCGACGCCCGCCTGCGCTGGGTACTCGGCGACGTGCGCGACAAGGAGCGCCTCTACCATGCCCTGGATGGCATCGAAGTCGTGGTGCACGCCGCAGCCATGAAGCAGGTGCCGGCCTCCGAGCACAACCCGATGGAAGCCATCCGCACCAATGTCATGGGCGCCGGCAATGTCATCAGTGCCTGCATCGACCAGGGCGTCGAGCGCGTCATTGCCCTGTCTACAGACAAGGCGGCGAACCCCGCCAACCTCTACGGCGCGACCAAATTGTGTTCCGACAAGCTCTTCGTCGCCGCCAACGTCCTTGCCGAGCCGCAGCGGACGCGCTTCTCGGTGGTGCGCTACGGCAATGTGATCGGCTCGCGCGGCAGCGTCATCCCCTTCTTCATGCAGCGGCGCGCCTCCGGGGTCTTGCCGATAACCGACCCGCGCATGACACGCTTCTGGATCACCCTCGGCGAGGGCGTGCAGTTCGTCGTCAACAGCCTTGAGCGCATGCGCGGCGGCGAGGTCTTCGTGCCGAAGATTCCCAGCATGACCATCATGGATGTGGCCAAGGCCGTGGCACCGGAGTGCCGCACCGAGATTATCGGCATCCGCCCAGGCGAGAAACTGCACGAGATCATGATCACGCCGGACGACGCCTGGAACACCGCCGAGTTCGACGACTGCTATGTCATTCAGCCGGCCGCCGACTGGTGGAACGGCAGCGCATACATGGCCGAGACCGGCGGCAGGCCGGTCGAGGAGGGCTTCATGTACAGCAGCGACCGCAATCCGAGCTGGATGCAGCCTGCCGAGCTGCGCGCGCTCCTCGACAGCGAGCCCGTGGAACTGTGACGGCCGTGACGGAATCCCTGCGGGCGGCGGTAATCGGGCTGGGCGGCATGGGCCGCCGCCAGATCCAGGCTGCGCGCCAGGCCGGCCTTCGCGTCGTCGCGGTGTGCGACGTCGCAGAGGCTGCCTTCCCGGCTGCCGCCGAACTGTGCGGCGAGGCGCCCCGCACTTACCTGCGCTGGCAGGAATTGCTCGAGCAAGAGCGTGGGCAGACGGAGGTCGTCCTCATTGCCACCAACGGCCCGAGCCATCACGCCATCACCCTGGCGGCGGCAAGCGCTGGGTATCCCTACATCCTCTGCGAAAAACCGATGGCCACCAGCGGCCGCGCGGCGCGCGAGATGGCACAGGCCTGTGCCGCCAGCGGCACGAAGCTGGCGGTGAACCTGGCGCGGCGCTTCTACGAGCGTAGCATCCGCCTGAAGCAGCTGCTCGACGGCGGTGCCATCGGAGATCTGCACCACATCAACGTCTCGGTCGGTGCCGGCGGCCTCGGCTGCATCGGCACGCACTACTTCGACCTGGTGGCCTGGCTGGCTGGCACCCGTGCCGTTTGGGTGTCGGGCGAGGTGGACCGCAACCCGTCACTCAATGTTCGCGGCGCGCAGTTCTCCGACCCTGGCGGCCGCGGCATGGTCGGCTACGCTAACGACATGACGGCCTGCTACCAGCTTTCGGGCGAGGCGGCGATCACGCCGTACATGCAGATCGTCGGCACACAGGGCGTCGTCAACCTCGACAACTGGACGCCGCCGCAGGGCGGCAAGGTGGAGGTCTTCGCCCGCCCGGCGGCGCAGCGCGATGTCGTCAAGACACGCTTCGTCATGCCCGAGCGCGTGCCGTTCGAAGCCGGCGATGCGATGGATGTCGTGCGCGCCACACGGGCCTGCCTGGACGACCTGCTCGGCCCGCACCGTGAGGACACGGTGCGCGGCGGCATCGACGCTGTGGATGCCGTCATCGGCTTTCATCTGTCGTCGCAACGCGGCGGCACACGGGTGGCGCTGCCGCTTGCCGGCGACGACCTTGAGTTCGATGTGCCCATCACCTGAGGCGTAAAGGCATGAAAGACACAGTGCGCCTCGGCGTCGTCGGGGCCGGCAACATCGCGGTGAAGCATATCGAGGCCCTGCAGGGCGTGGCTGGTGCGGACGTCGTCGGCATTGCCTCGCGCACTCGCGCCAAGGCGGAGGCGCTGGCGGCGCGCTTCGCCATCCCCTGCGTTGCCGATGACCTCGACGGCCTGTTGCGTGAGGCGCGGCCGGACGGGCTGCTCATCCTCGTTTCGGTGTCGAGTATCGGCGCGGTGACCCGTCAGGCCATGCAGACTGGCCTGCCGCTCTTTATCGAGAAGCCGACCGGCCTGTCGCCGGAGGAAAGCGCCGAACTGGCCCGGTTGGCCGGCGAGCTGGGGGTGCGCAGCATGGTCGGGTACAACCGCCGCTACTACTCGGTGTTCCATGAGGGCATCGAGGTGATCCGCCGGCACGGCCCGTTGCTGGGGCTGTTGATCGAAGGGCACGAGCGCATCGACGCGGTGCGCGCCGCCGGCAGGCAGCCGGACGCCGTGCTCCACGGCTGGATCTACGCCAACGCCACCCACACCATCGACCTGCTGCGCTTCTTCGGCGGCGAGGTGGACGAGATGCATTGCCTCGCCCATCGACGCCGTGAGCCGCTCGGCGACCAGTTTGCCGCCATCATGAATTTCGACTCGGGTGCCCTCGGCGAGTATTCCGCGCATTGGCTTTCGCCCGGCGGCTGGCGCGTCGTGCTGAGCGGCCAGGGCGTCACTGTCGAGTTCAAGCCGCTCGAGGCCGGCGTCTGGATCGATGCCAAGGGACAGCGCCATGAGATCACCCCGAGCGAGGCGGATCAGCGCTTCAAGCCCGGCTTTTATGGCCAGATGGCGGCATTCTGTCGGCTCGTGCACGGGGAGGCTCCCGGCTGGCCGGCTCAGGACCTGGCCGGCGCCCACCGCACCATGCTGCTTGCCGCGCGCATGACGGCAGCCGTGGCAGACCGGCAAGAAGGAGTCGGCAAGTGAAGGTGCTGTTCCTCATCACCGCGCGCGGCGGCTCCAAGGGCGTGCCAGGCAAGAACCTGCGCAAGATCGGCGGTCTCTCGCTGGTTGGCTACAAGGCGATCAGCGCGCGCAGGAGCAGCCATTGCGCCCGGCTGATCATTTCCACCGACAGCCCCGAGATCCAGGATGACGCCCGCGGTCACGGCGTCGAGGTGCCGTTCACGCGGCCGGCGGAGCTGGCCAGCGACACCGCCAAGAGCGGCCCCGTCATCCTGCATGCGATGGAATGGATCGAGCGGGAGGCACAGGAGCGCTACGACGCAGTGATGCTGCTCGAACCGTCCTCCCCGTTCGCCCGCGCCGAGGATTACGACAGCGCAGTCGACCTGATGCTGCGGCGCAATGCCAACGCCGTGGTCGGCGTGCGATCGATGGAGGTCGCGAGCACAGTGGTGGGTCCGCTCGACGCGGACGGCCGCATGACGGCGATCATCGACAAGATGCATGCGGCGCGCGCGCAAACCGGGCAGCGGCAGACGCTCGGCCAGGAAGTCACCATGAACGGCGCGCTGTATTTGTTCAGGTGGGACTACTTCAAGCAGCACCAATGGATCTACCAGGATCGCGAAGGCGTATACGGCCATGTCATGGACCGCTTCCACTCCGTCGAGATCGACGAGCCGGTCGACCTGGCCTGGGCGGAATTCCTGGTGGCGGGCGGGCATGTTCCGCTCGATCCTTGGCGGAATTGACAGGGAAGGAAATACGATGGGAAGCGGGCAGGAACTCTACAAGAAGGCGCGCACGCTGATACCGGGCGGCACACAACTGCTCTCCAAGCGGCCGGAACTTTTCCTGCCGGACCTCTGGCCGGCCTACTATTCGCGCGCCAAGGGCGCCGACGTGTGGGATCTGGACGGCAAGAAGTTCACCGATGTCTCCAGCAGCGGCATCAGTTCCTGCGTGCTTGGCTTTGCCGACCCCGACATCGAGCGGGCGGTAATCGGGGCCGTCCAGGCCGGTGTCATGACCACGCTCAACTGCCCGGAAGAGATCGAACTGGCCGAATTGCTGATCGAGCTCCATCCCTGGGCCGAGATGGCCCGCTATGCCCGCTCCGGCGGCGAGATCATGGCGGTGGCGGCGCGCATCGCCCGCGCCGCCACCGGCCGCGACAAGATCGCCTTCTGCGGCTACCACGGCTGGCACGACTGGTACCTCGCCGCCAACCTGTCCGAGGACACCGCGCTCGACGGCCACCTTCTGCCCGGCCTGGAACCGGCCGGCGTCCCGCGCGGACTGACCGGCACCATGCTGCCCTTCCGCTACAACCAGATCGAGGATCTGCGCGCCATCGTTGCCGCGCACGGCCGCGAGTTGGCGGCGATCGTCATGGAACCGTCGCGCTCGGCCGGCCCGGCGCCGGGCTTCCTCGAGGAAGTGCGCCGCCTCGCCGACGAGACCGGCGCGGTGCTGGTGTTCGACGAGGTGACGTCGGGCTTCCGCCTGAACTGCGGCGGCATCCACATGACCTACGGCGTCGCGCCCGATCTGGCCGCCTTCGCCAAGGCCATGTCGAACGGCTACGCCATGGCGGCGCTGATCGGCCGGCGTGAAGTGATGGAGGCGGCGCAGTCGACGTTCATCAGCAGCACCTACTGGACGGAGAAAATCGGCCCGACGGCGGCGCTGTCCGCCATCCGGAAGTATCGGCGCGAGGCGGTGCATGCCCATCAGATCGCCGTCGGCACTGCGGTGCAAGAGGGCTGGACGCGGGCCGCCGAGCGCGCGGGTCTGCCGATCAAGATCAACGGCATCCTGCCGCTGCTGAACTTTTCCGCCGACCACCCCGATGCGACGGCATTGGCGACGCTTTTCTCGCAGGAAATGCTCGATCGCGGCTACCTGGCGGCGCTCAAGTTCAATGCCACCTTTGCCCACACGCCCGCAATCGTCGAGCGCTACCTCGCCGACGTCGGCGAGGTGATGTCGGTTCTCGCCAAGGCCGTGCGTCACGACGACATCAGGCAGCGCCTGCGCGGGCCGCTCAAGCATTCCGAATTCCGCCGGTTGACATGATGGAAGATCCTGCATGAAGACTACGCTTTCGAAGGACGCGCTGGCGGCCTATCTCGCAAGGCAGATGACCAACTTCTTCCCGGACCGGGAAGTGGCTGCGGCCGAACTTACGCCGGTTGTGGATGCCGCGCTGGAACGGCTCGCGTTGTGCTTTGCCGGGATATCCGACAAGTATCTGCCTGCCGGCAGGGAGCAGCAGTTCAGCCACCGGCACACCGACCATTACGCGATGTTCCTCTACCTGGTCGCCAATACGATAAGGAAGATGCAGGGGAATATGGAACTGGCGGACAAGGCCTATGCGCTGAACAAGGGCCTGCATGCGATTGATGCCTACCACGAGGTGGAGTTGCCGGAAGTGTTTTTCTTCCAGCATCCCCTCGGTACGGTGCTGGGGCGGGCTCATTACGGCAACTACTTCATGGTGTACCAGCGCTGTTCCGTGGGCGCCAAGGACCAGGTCTATCCCACGATAGGAGAGGGCGTGGTCATGTTCGGCGGCAGCGCGATCATTGGCGACTGCACCATTGGCAACAACGTCTGGCTATCGTCGGGAACGACGGTGCTCGGCCAGGATGTTCCTGATGACGCGGTCGTTTTCGGTCAGTCGCCGAACATTGCCATCAAGCCGACGCAGCGGAACACTGTCCGCGATCTGTTCAACCATCCTTCAGGCAGGCGTTGATGCGCACAATTCACGATCTTGTTTCTCTTCAAGGCCGCAGCGCCCTCGTCACCGGCGGCGCCGGCCACATCGGAATGGCCGCCGCAGAGGCCCTGCTGGAAGCGGGCGCCAAGGTGGCGCTGCTAGACCTCGATGCCGCTGCCGTGGCGCGTTGCGCCGAGGGGATCAACGTGCGCTGGCCCGGCATGGCGTTGTCGATCGGCTGCGATCTCTCCGACGAGGCAGCCACCCGCGTTGCGGCGCGGCAGGCCATCGCCGCCCTGGGGGGGCTCGACATCCTGGTCCATTCCGCCGCCTTCGTCGGCACGACGAAGACGCCCGGCTGGTCGGCGCCATTCGCCGATCAGACCGTGGCGGCCTGGGACGCCGGCATGCGAGTCAACCTGACCTCCGCCTTCGTCCTTGCCCAGGAGGCGCGGCCGGCGCTGGCCGCTTCCGGACACGGCTCGGTGATTTTCGTTTCTTCGATCTATGGCCTGGTCGGTTCGGACGCTGCGGTGTACGAAGGCGCCGGCATGAACGCAGATCGCGTGCTGGCCTACAGTGCTTCCAAGGGCGGATTGTTGCAGCTCATGCGGCATCTGACCACGCTGCTCGCGCCCGCTGTCCGCGTCAACGCCATCTCGCCCGGCGGCATAGAGCGTGGCCAGCCCGAAACTTTCCGCAGGAACTATGCCGCGCGCACGCCGCTCAAGCGCATGGGCACCGAGGAAGACATGAAGGGCGCGGTGGCCTATCTGGCGAGCGACCTGTCGGCCTATGTCACGGGGCAAAACCTGGTGGTGGACGGAGGCTGGACGGCATGGTGATCGAATTTCCCAACATGGCCGAAGTGGCGCGCGACCGCCTGGCGCGGTTCGCCGACAGGACTTATCTGATACTGCCTGACGGCGATCGCCGCTATAGCTATGTTGAGTTCGGCGAACTGGTGCGCCGCGCCGCGGGCCTTCTGGCCGACGCCGGTCTGTCCGCAGGCGACCATGCCGTCATGGCACTGAAGAATTCGCCCGAGAACATGGCGCTGTTCCTGGCCTCGCTGGCCTCCGGCGTGCGGCTCCTGCTGATGGGCCCGGACTACAGCGCGAGCGAGCTGGAAGGCGCCATCGAGGGTCTGCCGGTGAGGATTGTGTTCATCGATGCCGGGGTATCCGTCGAGGGGCGGCTGCCCGCCGCCGGCCGGCTATCGCCGGTTGACGTGACTGAAGGTTTCGCCGGCAGCGTTGGGCGCGAAGCATTCGCCGCGACGGCCCGGATCACGGCCGACGATCCCGCCTACATCATGTGCTCCTCCGGCTCGACAGGCAGACCGAAACGGATCTGCACCTCCCACAGAAACATGCTGGCCGAGCTGGAGGCGATGTTTCCGGCTTACGGACTGGCCGATGAAGACCGCCATCTTTGCCTGCTGCCGCTGTTCCATGTCTCGGCACTTTACCGAAACTTCCTCATGCCTTTCTGCCAGGGCGGAGCCGTGGTGCTCTGCGAGACTTTCGAGCAGGAGCGCTTCTGGCCGCTGCTTTCCCGCTACGCGGTGAATTTCGTCCAGGTGGTGCCGAGCATCCTGGCCGTGCTCGCCGACCAGGCAGACGGCCCCGACGCGCAGGCGCGCCGGTCGCTGAAGTACATCGGCACGGCGTCCGCGCCGCTTTCGCCCAAGCTGCTGGAGCGCTTCGAGGCACGCTTCGGCATCCCGGTCGTGCAGGGCTTCGGGCTGACCGAGCTGACCTGCGGCATCACGCTGAACGAGACCGACCCGGCCAGGCGCAAGGTGGAGTCCGTGGGCAGGCCGCTGTCGGTCAACGAAGTTCGCATCATGGACGAGTCGGGCCGATTCCTGCCGCCGGGCGAGGAGGGCGAAGTGGTCGTGCGCGGCGACAACGTCATGCTCGGCTACCTCGGCCCCGACGGGCGGCCTGCCGCGCCGTTGAGCGACGGCTGGTTTCACACCAGCGACCTGGGCCACCTGGATGCCGACGGCTTCGTCTACCTGACCGGGCGCAAGAGCGACATCATCAACCGCGGCGGCCACAAGATATCCCCGGTGGAAGTCGAGAAGGCTTTGATGCAGCACCCGGCAGTGAAGGATGTCGTGGTGATCGGCCTGCCGCACGAGATGCTGGGCGAGGATGCCGTGGCCTGCGTCGTGAGGAATACCGGCGCGGCGCTCGGTGCCACCGAGTTGCTGCATTTCGCCCAGGAGAAACTGCCCGCCTTCAAGGTGCCGACCTCTTTCCACTTTCTCGACAAGCTGCCGCGCACCGGGCCCGGCAAGATTAATCGCAGGGCATTCGCCGCGGCGATGGCGTTGGAAATCGCGACTGAAGGCGCCGTCGCACCGGCGCCAGCCAATTCGCATCTGGCCGGCAAGGAACTGGCGCAACGCGTACGCGAGATCGTCGCCGAGGTGTTCAGCCTTCCCGTCGACAAGGTGACGGACGAACTGGGGCCGCACAAGCTGCGCGCCTGGGACTCGCTCGGGCAGATCCGCCTCGTGCTGGCGCTGGAGGACGGTTTTACCTTCAGGCACGATCCGCGCGAGGCGAATGCTGTGAAAAGCGTAGGTGAATTGATCGGTATGGTAGCGCGCCGGATGGGGACGGCGGGATGATCAGGATTATCCCAAGGCTCGATATCAAGGGCCCGAATGTCGTGAAGGGCGTGAACCTCGAAGGTATGCGCGTCGTCGGGCGACCGGAGCTGTTCGCCCCGCATTACTATGACGAAGGTGCGGACGAACTGCTGTTCATGGACACCGTTGCCTCGCTCTACGGGCGCAACACCCTCGATGAGATCGTGCACCGCACGGCGGAACGCATGTTCGTGCCGCTCACGGTGAGCGGGGGCATCCGCTCGGTGCAGGACATCCGCGGCGTGCTGCGCGCCGGCGCCGACAAGGTGGCCATGAACACCGCCGCCATCGCCAATCCGCGCCTCGTTGCCGAGGGCGCCGAGCATTTCGGATCGCAGTGCATCGTGCTGTCGATAGAGGCGCGCCGCCTTCCAGGCGGCCGCTACGAGTGCCTCACCGACGGCGGGCGCGAGCGCACAGGCAAGGATGCCATTGAGTGGGCGGAGGAAGCGGCTGGCCTTGGGGCTGGCGAGATCCTGGCGACTTCAGTTGACAATGAAGGGACTGGTCGCGGTTTCGACCTTGAATTGACGCGATTGATTTCCGAGCGGGTCGGCGTGCCAGTCATTGCCTCGGGTGGCGCAGGTTGCGCGGAGCATGTGAGGGATGTTGTGCTCATTGGCAAGGCCGATGCAGTTTGCATTGCCTCGATTCTCCATTACGGCTGTCTTGAGGCCATGAAAAATGTTGCCTATGCCGAGGAAGGCAACACTGATTTCCTCAAGAAAAAAATCCCTGTGTCCAGCCGCTCTGCGCACAACCGCCGTGGCATCCAGCCGATCCGGCTGGCTGAACTCAAGCAAAGCCTCGCCGACTGGGGAATCGAAGTGCGCCGCACGGAGCGGGAGGCGGCATGAAACCCGTGATGATCGTCGATTACGGTTTGGGCAATCTGGGCAGCGTGGCGAGAGCCGTGCGCTTCTTGGGGGCCGAGCCGGTGATTTCTGGCGATCCTGCCCTTTTGCTAGACGCAGAGCGCGTCATCCTTCCTGGCGTTGGCGCATTCGGTGTCGCCATGGAGAATCTTAAGCGCCTCGATTTGGTCGCGCCACTGAAGCAGTATGCAGCCTCTGATCGCCCCCTGCTCGGCATCTGCCTCGGCATGCAGCTATTCATGGAGGAAAGCACGGAGGGCGACCTGCATGCCGGTTTGGGCCTGATACCGGGACGGGTAGTCAGGTTGCAAGAGGAAAGGCAGCGCGGGATCAAGGTGCCCCATATCGGCTGGAGCGGCCTGGAGCCGGATGGACGCGAATGGTCGGGCACGGTACTGGACGGCTTGCATCCTGGCGATGCGCTGTATTTCGTGCATTCCTACTATGTCCAGCCGCGGAACGACGGCGACATTCTGGCCTGCACGACGTATGGCGATGCGCGTTTCTGCTCGGTCATCGCACGCGGCGCTCTGGTCGGCTGTCAGGCGCATCCGGAAAAGAGCAGCGGACCGGGACTTAAGGTTTTGGGAAACTTTTTAGACGTTCATCAGCATTGACGGAAAACTTATCATGGCCGAATTCCAACGTGGCAATCTCGACAGGCAGTTTCTGACGCTCCCAGAAGAGGTGAAATTCTGCAAGAAGTGCGTCATTTCGAACCAGCGGCCCCGCATCGTATTCGACGAGGAAGGTGTTTGCAGCGCCTGCCGCAACGCCGACTACAAGGAGCAGGTCGACTGGAAGAAGCGTGAGCTCGAGCTCGAACAGCTTCTCGACAAGCATCGCCGCAACGACGGCTACTGGGACGTGCTGGTGCCGGCCAGTGGTGGCAAGGACTCGGGCTTTGTCGCTCACGAGCTCAAGCACAAGTGGGGCATGAACCCGCTGACAGTGACCTGGACGCCGATGCTGTACACGGACATCGGGAGGACCAACTGGCAGGGATTCGTGGACTCTGGCTTCACAAATCTCTTCTGTGCGCCCAACGGGGACCTGCAACGCAAGATGGCCAGACTCTGCTTCGAGGAACTCGGCGACGCTTTCCACGTATTCGTGCTTGGCCAGGTGCACTACCCGATCTGGATCGCCCAGAAATTTGGCATTCCACTCGTGTTCTACGGCGAAAACGGCGCGGTGGAGTATGCGGGCGATCCGCAGCTCGCGGACAAGCCCTACATGGCGCCGGAAGACTGGAATACGCGCCTGCTGAAAGGCTGCTCGCTGGATGAACTTGTGGCCTACGGCAAGGCCAACAAGGACTATTTCGCTGGTGCCGACGTACGGGGCTCGGACCTGCTCTTCTACGGCGCGCCACCGATGGAAGAGATCAAGCGCGCCGGCATCCGCAAGTACTACTACTCCTACTACCACAAGTGGGTTCCCCAGGAAAACTACTATTACGCGGCAGAGCACACCGGCCTCAAGCCGAACCCGGAGCGTTCCGAGGGCACCTACTCGAAGTACGCCAGCCTGGACGACCGTCTCGACGGCATGCACTACTGGATGGGCTTCATCAAGTTCGGCTTCGGCCGGGCGACGCAGGACGCCTCCCACGAGGTGCGCGACGGCCACATCACCCGCGAGGAGGCGGTGGCGTTGGTCAACCGCTACGACGGCGAGTTCCCCCGCAAGTACTACCGCGATTTCCTCGACTTCCTCGGCATATCGGAAGAGCATTTCCATCAGGTGGCGGACAGCTGGCGCCGGCCGAACATCTGGACGAAACAGGATGGCGAGTGGGCGCTGCGCCGCCGGGTGGAGTGAGGCGATGCGCACCCTGAGATTCGGCGAGCGTGAAGTGGGACCGGATCAGCCCTGCCTCGTCATCGCCGAAGCCGGCGTGAACCACAACGGCAGCCTGGAGATGGCGCTGCGTCTGGTGGATGCGGCGGCCGAAGCCGGCGCCGACGTGGTCAAGTTCCAGACCTTCAAGGCCGAGCGCGTCGTCACGCGCCGTGCCGCTAAGGCTGACTATCAGAAAGCGGCCGGCGGCGACAGCCAGACCATGTACGAGATGCTCAAGCGCCTCGAGCTGTCCGACGATGAATTCCGCGCCATCGCCGCGCATGCACGGAGACGCGGCATCGTCTTCATGTCGAAGGGACACCGCGAGGACATCGACTTCCTCGTAGAGCTCGGTGTGCCGGCGCTCAAGATCGATTCCGCCGCCGTGGTCTACTACTCCCTCTTGCGCAAGGCGGCAGGGCAGGGGCTGCCGGTGATCCTGTCCACGGGCGGCAGCAAGCTCGGCGAAGTGGAGAAGGCCCTCGACATCCTGGCTGAGCACGGTGACCCCCCGGTCGCGCTGCTCCATTGCACAACAGCCTATCCCGCCCCGCCCGACCAGATCAACTTGCGCGCCATGCGGACCCTGCAGGCGGCGTTCGGGCTACCGGTCGGCTTCTCCGACCATTCCGAGGGCATCGACATCCCGATTGCCGCCGTCGCGCTCGGCGCCAGCATCATCGAAAAGCATTTCACCCTCGACCGGTCGCTGCCCGGCCCCGACCATAAAGCATCGCTGGAGCCGCCGGAACTGCATCGAATGGTCGACGGAATACGCAGGGTGGAGCAGGCGCTCGGCGATCCGCGCAAGCGGCCGACCGAACTGGAGAGTCGCAACATGCAGTTGATGCGGCGCAGCCTCGTTGCCGAGCGTGACATCGCGGCTGGCGAGCACCTGCAGGCCGACATGGTTGTCTTCAAGCGGCCGGGCTCCGGCCTGGGAGAGGATTTCCTCGATCTCGTCGTCGGTCGTGTCGCGGCCAGGGCCATCGCCGCCGGCGATCCCATCACCTGGGAGTGCGTGGGAGGGTTCGCCGGTGAGTAGGGCAAGGATCGTGGTGCTGGGCAGCGGTGCGCTGGCACGCATGGTGGGCGGTATCCTCAAGGCCGATGCCGGCGTCGAGCTGAGCGGGTTCACCGATGCGGATCCGGCCCGGCATGGCCAACTGCTCTGTGGTGCGCCCATCTTCGGTTCCGACGACGTGTTGCCGGACCTGAAGCGCCAGGGCGTGAGCCATGCCATTGTTGCCGCCGGCGAGCCCAGGCTGCGCAGGCGCCTGGCCTTGCTGTTGCAGGAACTGGGGTTCGAGCTTGCGAACGCGATCCATCCGTACGCCTACCTTGCCCCAGAGGCGCAACTCGGTCGCGGCGTCATCGTATTGCCGGGCGCCGTGCTGGCGGACAACCCGGTCATAGGGGACAACGTTTTTGTCGGCCAGGCGGCCACCGTTGCCCACGACAGCGTGATCGGACGCGATTGCCTGATTGGCGGGCGCGCGGCGATCAGCGGTGAAGTCAGCATCGGCGAGGCGACGCTGGTAGGCTGGGGTGCAGTCATCGGGCCGCGCCACAAAGTCGGTGCAGGCGCGGTGATCGCCTCCGGTGCCAACGTCATGTCCGACATACAGGATAACGCGGTGGCAGCAGGCAATCCGGCCCGCGTCGTGCAGGTGCGGGAGGCGTCTTGACGGATAGGCGCTGCATCGCCGTCGCCACGGTCGGCCGCTCCGACTTCGGCCTGTACCAGCCCCTGCTCGAGCGCATCGCGGCCGACCCGGCGCTCGAACTTCGGCTGATGGTGTCGGGCGCGCATTTCGACCCGCGCTTTGGCCCGACCGTGCGTGAGATCGAGGCGGCTGGCTATGCCTATGAACCGGGTCTGGCGATGCATCCGGAGAGCGACGATGCCGCAGCTATCGCGCAGTCGCTCGGGCAGGGCGTGAAGGCCTTCGCACAGGCCTTCGGCACTCGCCGGCCCGAGCTGCTCGTGCTGCTCGGCGATCGCACCGAAATGCTGGCGCCGGCGCTGGCCGCGCTGCCCTTCAACATTCCGCAGGCCCATCTCTACGGCGGCAAGGTCACGGAAGGGGCCATCGACGAGCGGGTGCGCCATGCACTGACCAAGATGAGCCACCTGCACTTCGTCTCCTGCCAGGCTTATGCCGAGCGTGTCCTGCAGATGGGCGAGGAACCTTGGCGAGTGTTCAACTACGGTTCGCCCGGGCTTGATCGCATCCACGGCCTGCCGCGCGCATCGCGCGCGGCACTCTGCAAGGAATTGGAACTCGATCCGGCACAGCCCTTTCTGCTCGTCACCTTTCATCCCGTCACGCTCGAGCCAGCCGGACAAGATAGCCAGGTCGCCGCGTTGCTGCAGGCGCTGCAGCAATCCGGCCTTGCCGTCGTCGCCACCTATCCCAATGCCGATGCCGGCGGGCTGCGCATCGCCGCGGCCCTGGAGACGTTCGCGAAGACGTACCCGCGACGCGTGCGGTTGCTGCGCAATGCCGGCTCTCGGCTGTACGCCGACCTGATGGCCCATGCCGCCGCGATGGTCGGCAATTCCTCCAGCGGCATCGGGGAGGCGCCCTCGTTCGAGTTGCCGGTAGTGAACATCGGCAGCCGCCAGGATGGTGCCATCAGGGCGGCCAATGTGATTGACGTCGGCTATTTGGCTGAAGAGGTTCAAGACGGCATCCTGCGCGCTACTGGCAGCGCATTTCGCGCCGGCCTGCGCGGCCTGAGCAATCCCTATGGAGACGGCAACGCGAGCGCGCGCATCGCGGCGACCCTGCGCGACCTTCCGCTCGACGATCGCCTGCTGCGCAAGAAGTTTGTCGACCTGTCTTTTAGGGCGTGACCGGCCATGCTGTATTTCTTCGTTGAATCGCTCGAGATCGGCACCTGGCTATCAAGTATATGGCCAGGTGTCCGCGAGGCGATGCGTCGGCATCCCGGTACCCCAGGGAAGATATTCTTCATCGACGGCCGACCGCACGCGCTGGCGTTGGCTGGGAGGATGGCAGCCGGCCACGGCCTGCAGATCGAGCGCCTGGCGTTCGACGCGGCGGAGATATTCGACGAGGAGCGGGTTCTTGTCTGGCAGCGCCTCTATTATCGGGATATGCGCGAGGCCCTCGATTGCGTTGTACGTCAGCCGGCATTCAAGGCGTTTCTGGCGGATGCGAGCGTAACCGACGGATTGAAGGCCTACGTCATGAAGCAGGCGCTGCCGGGCATCACCCTCTTCGCGGGAAGCGGACTGTGGCGGGCGATGTACCTGGTGCAGGTCAGCCTGTGGAAGGCGCGCAGGGATGGTGTCGCGGATGACGGGATTACGTTTTTTCTAAGGCGCTGTCCCTGGATTGCGGCGATCGGCGATTATGCCGGCGTTTATGGCAGAGCCAGGGTAGTTGCCGTCGGCCGCGGCTTCCGGCCAAGGGATACTCTGCTGCGCATTACGGGGCGGGATCTGCTCCTCGCCAGAGAGAAGGTGCGGCGACTCTTCTTCACGCCGACAAAAGTCAGTCGCCAGGACACGGCGACACCCTGCCTTGCCCTGCAGTACTACGGGCATTTCAATCTGGACCAGCCGCATCGATATTCCGATTTCTTTTTCTGGCAGCAGTCGGATTTTCCGGGTGACCGGCTGCTGGCCTTGTTTAATATTCCCAAGGATCCGCTCGACGCGGAAAAAATGGCGGCGCTGGCGCACCATGGCATGCGCGGCCTGGCATTGCGCCATGACGCTGCATTCGGCAATGCAGTGGTGCATGCGGATACGGCAATTATGTCGAACCTTGGCGGAGCGGCGAAAATCCTTGCCGGCGCCATGCGCCCGCTCGAAGCGGCCTGGCTTGACGGCCAGCGGCAGGCGTTCCTCAGCCAGAAAAACTACTGGAAACGCCTGTTCGAGAGACAGAACGTCAAGGTCTTCACAACCTGGTTCAAGTACAACGGCGATCACTGCGCCATCGGCGAGGCGCTGCGAGAGTTGGGTGGTGCGCTTGCCGTGTACCAGCGTTCCTACGAGGGCAACCCTACCGTGCAAACAGCGCTGCTCGCCGATGTCTATTTCGGTTTTTCCTGCAATGGCGCAGATGTGGAGGCCGCGGCCGGATCCTCCTTCGACTGTTATGTGACGACTGGCTACCTGGGCGATCACCGGTTTCCGCTCGTGCGCGAAGCGGCTCAGCAGGTGCGCACGATGCTGCAGCAAAATGGCGCCCGCCGGATCGCCGCCTATTTCGACGAGGGCTCGTTTTCCGATGCGCGCTGGGGCATCGATGCCCGGCGTCTGCAGGAGCATTACATCTTTCTCCTCGAGAAACTGCTCCGCGAGCGGGATTTCGGCCTCGTGCTGAAACCGAAAGTGCCATCCACTCTGGGCCAGCGTCTGGGCCCGGTCGGTGAACTGCTCAGACGCGCCATCGATACCGGGCGCTGCCATGTATACCAGGAGGGCGTCCTGCAGGGATCCGCGCCGCCCTCGCAGGCCGCCCTCTCGGCCGATCTGGCAATCCACGGATCGGTCGCTTCGGGAACCGCGGCCGTCGAGGCCGCCTTGGCCGGCGTGCCGACTGTTCTTCTCGACGACGACGGATGGAAACTGAGCCCTCTGTACCGGCTCGGATTGGGGCGCGTGGTCTTCGATGACTGGGAAGCCTTGTGGCATACTTGGCAGGAAAACAGCACCAGTCCTGGTGCAGTTCCGGGCTTTGCCGACTGGTCCCCGATCCTAGACGAGATTGATCCGTTCCGCGACGGCCGGGCGGCGGAACGCATGGGCACTTTCCTGAAATGGATGATGGAAGGCTTCTCTGCGGGACAGCCCAGGGAGGCCGTGCTCGCGCAGGCCGCCGACCGCTATCGCAGGGCCTGGGGAGAAGACAAGATCGCAACTGTTCGGCCCGCGGCGCAGCTTGCGTCGCGGGGCACGCAGGGTATTCATGATGAAGCAGGTATCTGAGCTATTCGTATTCCCGGACTCCAGGCTGCGCGACGTGCTCGTCCGCAGCAACGAGACGCGCCGCGGCATCGTCCTGGTGGTGGATGCGCAACGGCGCCTGCTCGGCGTCATCACCGACGGGGACATCCGTCGCGCCTTCCTCGCCGGCACCGATCTCGACACGCCGGCCGAGGCGCTGCTCCAGGCCAAGGGCGAGCACCCGCGGCCGATCACGGCGTCGGTCGGGTCCAGCCATGAGCAGCTGGTGGCTCTGCTGCGCGCAACCGGTGTGAGCCACGTACCGCTCGTGAACGCCGAGGAACAAGTCGAGAAGCTGGTCTGCCTGGAGGATCTGCTGCAGGAGGACGAGCTGGCCCTCCACGCAGTGGTCATGGCCGGCGGCCGCGGCACGCGCCTGCACCCGCTTACCGAGGACATGCCCAAGCCGATGCTGCCGGTCGGAGACCGCCCCCTCATGGAGCGGATCATCCAGCAGCTCTCCGAGGCGGGCATTCACCAGGTCAGCGTGACGACGCATTTCCGCGCCGAGAAGATTTCCGAGCATTTCGGCGACGGGCAAGGCTTCGGCGTCAACATGAACTACATCGCCGAGGACCGCCAGCTCGGCACCGCCGGCGGGCTGGCGCTGATGCCGGCGCCCGAATCCACCCTGCTGGTCGTGAACGGCGACATTCTCACCGAGATGGATTTTCGCGTCATGCAGTCGTTCCATCGGGAACACCGTGCGGCCATGACGATCGCCGTGCGACAGTACGAGGTGCAGGTACCCTACGGCGTGGTCGAGTCGGAGGGGGTTCATGTCAGCCGTTTGGTCGAGAAACCGGTGCACAAGTTCTTTGTCAATGCCGGCATTTATCTGCTCGAGCCGGAAGTGCATAGGCTCATTCCCAAGGGCATCCATTTCGACATGACGGACCTGATCCGGGAAGCGATGGAGCGAGGCATGACGGTCGTCAGCTTCCCCATCTGGGAATACTGGCGCGACATCGGACAACATCAGGACTACATCCAGGCGCAAGCCGACGTGAAGAACGGGATACTCTCAAAATGAACTGGACAGGAAAACGCGTTCTTGTTACCGGAGCCGGCGGCTTTATTGGCAGCCATCTCGCCGAGCGGCTGGCCGAGCTCGGCGCCCACACGCGTGCCATGGTGCGCTACACCTCGAACGGCAACTGGGGCTGGCTTGACAGCTCGCCGCGCAAGGGCGACATGCAAGTGGTTCTCGGCGACATCCGCGACCGTGACTCCGTGCGTGAGGCGATGCGCGACGTCGACCACGTCTTCCACCTTGCCGCCCTGATCGCCATTCCGTATTCCTACCACGCACCTGACTCCTACGTGCAGACGAACGTGGTCGGCACACTCAATGTGCTGCAGACGGCGCGCGACGTCGGCGTCGAGCGGATCGTGCACACTTCCACCAGCGAGGTCTACGGCACCGCCCGCTACGTGCCGATCGACGAAAAGCATCCACTGCAGGGCCAGTCGCCCTATTCGGCCAGCAAGATTGGCGCGGACAAGATGGCCGAGGCCTTCCACCTCTCGTTCGGACTGCCGGTGGTGACCGTGCGGCCCTTCAACACCTACGGCCCGCGTCAGTCGGCCCGCGCCGTCATCCCGACCATCATCACGCAGTGCCTCGCAGGGCAACGAACGATCCGTCTCGGCAACCTCGAACCGACGCGCGATCTCAGTCACGTAGCAGACACTGTCGAGGGTTTCCTGGCGACAGCGACCAGCCAGCAGGCGATCGGGAAAGTGCTCAACCTCGGCAACGGCAAGGAAATCAGCATCGGCGACCTGGCAGGCCGGATAGCGCAACTGGCAGATGCGGACGTTGCGATCGAGTGCGATGAACAACGCGTGCGGCCGGCCGGCAGCGAGGTGGAGCGGCTGCTCGCCGACAACCGCCAGATGACGGCCCTTACCGGATGGCAGCCGCGGATTTCCCTCGATGAGGGACTGCGCGGCACCATCGAATGGATCCGGGAAAACATGGGCAGGTTCCGCGTAGGTAAATACACGCTTTAGCGCGCAGCGACACGGAATGGACTATTCAGTCGTTGTCATCAGCCGAAACCGCCCACGCTACCTCGAGCGATTGTTTGGCTATTTCGTAAACGAAAACCTTGAAGCGCCGATTTTCCTCGGCGATGCCAGTGCGCCGGCCGAAGCGGTGGAGGTTGCCTCGGTGTGCGCGCGTTTTGGTGTGCAGCTCGATATTCGCCGCACGGCCTATGAAGCCGGTTCTACGCCGGTGGGACGCCTGCGCCTGGAGTTCGATAAGGTGGTGACAGGGGCAGCGATCTGGGTTGGCGACGACGATCTTGTCAGCCCGCGCATCCTGCGCACGGCTGCAGCTCGACTGGAACGCTCGCCAGAATGTGCAGCCGTAACGGCACGCGCCGTGACTTTCACGGTGGAAGAGAACGGCGCGGGCGGCGCGGTGTGCGGGCTGGGGGATTATCTGCAGCGGCCGTACCGGCAAGCCTTGGCGAAGGACCGGCTGCTGGCACAGGCAGTGGACGGCACGGCGCTTACTTATAGCTTGCGGCGCAAGGCAGTTGTCCAGCGCGTGCTCGGTGATATCGACGACCTTGCCCTGCCGGACGATGCGCTGGGCTACTACCTGTTCGAGTTGCTCGACGGCATGTTGACCGTTCTCGCCGGGCAGGTGGATTTATGCGACGACGTGATGATGGCGCGTCAGGTCCACCCCGGCTCCACAGCGGCGGCTGAACTGGAGAGCACGGATAGGCTCGGCCTGCTGGTCCGGTCGGACTGGCCGGAGGCGTTCGGCAAGGCGCAAGATCTGGTGGCAGGGCGATTGAGCGGAATGCAGTCGGGGCTTGACATTGACGAGGCGCGCGAGATAGCCGGTTCTGCACTTTGGATTCGAGTGCGTGCCAGGATCGACAAGGAACTCGGGCGACGGCTTGGGGCCGGACGTGGTTTGGCGCTGGGCGGTCGCGCGGCGGCGGCGCTGGTTCGGCTGCGCAGCGGGCGGGTGCTCGGTGCGCGCGGAGGCGGGGAGCTCGGCCGCATGATGAAAGCCGTCGAGTGCTTTCCGGCGGCGGGCGTTTCGAAGGAGGATGTGAAATGAAAGTGGTCATTCTTGCCGGCGGCCTGGGCAGTCGGTTGAGCGAAGAGACGACGGCGCGGCCGAAGCCGATGGTTGAAGTCGGTGGGCGCCCGCTGCTCTGGCACATTATGAAGCTCTACTCCGCACATGGCCTGCACGACTTCGTCGTTTGCCTGGGCTACAAGGGTTATTTGATCAAGGAATATTTCGCCAACTACTTCCTGCACATGTCCGATGTCACCTTCGACATGGCCATCAACCGCATGGAAGTGCACCAGAACAACGCCGAACCGTGGCGGGTGACCCTGGTCGACACCGGAGAAGAGACCATGACGGGCGGCCGCTTGAAGCGCGTGCGCGGCTACCTCGACGGCGAGGATTTCTGCTTTACCTACGGCGACGGTGTCAGCGACGTCGACATCGGCGCGCTGGTTGCATTCCACCGTGAGCACGGCAGGATGGCCACCCTGACGGCGGTCCAGCCGCCCGGCCGCTTTGGCGCGCTCAGGCTGGACGGCGGCGCCGTCGCAGGCTTCCAGGAAAAGCCGGAGGGCGACGGCGGCTGGATCAATGGCGGTTTTTTCGTGCTGTCGCCGCGCGTCATCGACTATATCGACGGGGACGCGACCAGTTGGGAGCGCGGACCCCTCGACCGGCTCGCCGAGGAAGGGCAGTTGCGCGCCTTCGAGCATCGCGGTTTCTGGCAGCCGATGGACACCCTGCGCGATAAGATGAACCTCGAATCCCTTTGGCAAGGCGGCAACCCGCCCTGGAAGAAATGGTGACCGATCCCGGCTTCTGGCAGGGCCGGCGCGTCTTTCTCACCGGGCATACAGGCTTCAAGGGCGGCTGGCTGGCGCTGTGGCTGGCCGACCTGGGCGCCGAAGTTCATGGCTTCGCGTTGTCGCCGCCTACCGATCCCAACTTCTTCATTGCCGTCGGCCTGGAGACGCGCCTGGCCGCCAACGTCATCGCCGACATCCGCGATGCAACCTCACTCGAGCGCGCCATGCAGACGGCGCGGCCCGACATCGTGCTGCACCTTGCCGCGCAGCCACTGGTGCGCCATTCCTACGCTGAGCCGACTGAGACCTTTGCAGTCAACGTCATGGGCACGGTCAACCTGCTTGAGGCGGTGCGTCGGACGCCCGGCGTCCAAGCGGTGGTGAACGTCACCACCGACAAATGCTACGAAAATCGCGAATGGGTTTGGCCCTATCGAGAGAACGAGGCGCTCGGCGGCCACGATCCCTATTCCGCCAGCAAAGCCTGCTCCGAGCTGGCCACCGCCGCCTGGCGCCGCTCCTTCCTCGACACCGCTGGCGTGCAGCTTGCCAGCGCCCGCGCCGGCAACGTCATCGGCGGCGGAGATTGGGCTACCGACCGCCTCGTGCCGGATTTTCTGCGTGCGCTGGATGCCGGGCAGCCGCTCCTTGTCCGTTCGCCCCTGGCGACGCGCCCCTGGCAGCATGTGCTCGAACCCCTCTCAGGCTACCTCATGCTGGCCGAACGGCTGTGCGCGGACGGTGGGGATTTCGCCGAAGCCTGGAACTTCGGCCCGGATGAGGCCGATGCCCGTCCTGTGCAATGGATCGTCGAAACCCTGTGCCGCCGAGTGGCGGGCGCGTCCTGGCAGCGCGACGCCGCCCCGCAGCCGCACGAGGCGTACACGCTCCGGCTGGACAGCGCCAAGGCGCATGGCCGCCTCGGCTGGCATCCGCGCTGGAATCTGCGGCGGGCGCTGGAGTCGACACTGGACTGGCACCAGGCATGGAAAACGGGCGCGGACATGGCCGACCTCAGCCTGCGCCAGATCCGGGAATATTCCGCAATGGCAGGCGAGGCATGAGCGCACGCTTCGACATCCTTGCCACGCCGATCGCCGGCCTGCACGTCCTGCAGCGCAAGCCGATCGGCGACGACCGCGGCTACCTCGAGCGGCTGTTCTGCGCGGACGAACTGCAGGCGCTGGTTCCCGGCAAGCGCATCGAGCAGGCAAACCACACGCTGACGGCCAGCCGCGGCACAGTGCGCGGCTTGCATTTCCAGCATCCGCCTCACGCCGAAACGAAGTTCGTGCTCTGCCTGCGCGGTGAGGTCTTCGACGTCGCCGTCGACCTGCGCCGCGGTTCGCCCACCTTCCTCCACTGGCATGCCGAGGTGCTCGGCGCCGACAACCACAGGACTCTCGTCATTCCCGAAGGTTTTGCCCACGGCTTCCAGACGCTGACCGACGAATGCGAGATGCTTTATTTACACACCGCCGCCTATAGGCGGGAGGCCGAGGGCGGCCTCAACGCGGAAGACCCGCAGCTTGCGATCCGTTGGCCGCTGCCCGTCGCCGGGCTCTCGCCGCGCGATGCCGCGCATCCGCTGCTGGACGCGAATTATGCCGGGGTGACGCCATGAAGTGCCGCCACTGCGCCGTGCCGCTGGGACTGACTTTTGTTGACCTCGGCAGCGCACCGCCGTCGAACGCCTATCTTACAGAACAGACCCTGCATGCTCCGGAGAAGTGGTTTCCCCTGCGCGTGCTGGTGTGCGAGCAGTGCTGGCTGGCGCAGACCGAGGACTTCGCGCGGGCGAACGAACTGTTCGACGCCGAGTACGCTTACTTCAGCGGCTTCTCCAGCACTTGGCTGGCGCACTGCGAGCGCTACATCGCCGACATGGTTGCACGCTTTGCACTCGACGGGACCAGTCACGTAGTCGAGGTCGCCGCCAACGACGGCTACCTGCTGCAGTACGTCAAGGCGCGCGGTATACCCTGCACCGGTATCGAACCCACTGCCAGCACCGCTGCCGCGGCACGTGCCAGGGGCATTCCCATCGTCGAGGATTTCTTCGGCGTGCGCCTGGCGAAGGAACTGGTTGCGCAGGGCAGGCAGGCCGACCTCATGACGGCAAACAACGTCCTCGCCCACGTGCCGGATATCAACGACTTTGCCGCCGGCTTCACGCATCTCCTCAAGTCGCAGGGCGTGGCGACCTTCGAGTTTCCTCACT
This sequence comes from uncultured beta proteobacterium, assembly GCA_947084915.1. Classification (GTDB taxonomy): domain Bacteria; phylum Pseudomonadota; class Gammaproteobacteria; order Burkholderiales; family Rhodocyclaceae; genus Desulfobacillus. Next base: position 28,380 of record CAMTUN010000006.1, read on the forward strand.
TGATGCGGCTGGTCGCGGAAAACCAGTTCGACACCATCTACCACGAACACTTCTCCTACCTGTCACTCGGCACCGTCAGCCGCATCTTTGCCGGCGCCGGACTCTCGGTGTTCGACGTCGAGGAACTGCCGACCCACGGCGGCAGCCTGCGCGTGTTCGCGCAGCGCGCCGATAGCGGACGGCAGCCGCGAAGCAGTCGCGTCGATGCGCTGCTGCAGCGGGAAGTGGATGCCGGCCTGTTTGCCGCCGCCACCTATGCGGGCTTCCAGGCGCGGGCGGACCGGGTGAAAAACGATTTCCTTGCTTTTCTGTTGCAGATGAAACGGGAAGGCAAGCGCGTCGCCGCCTACGGCGCGGCGGCGAAGGGCAACACCCTGCTCAACTATGCCGGCGTGCGCCCGGACCTGATTCCCTTCGTCGTCGACCGCAACCCGGCCAAGCAGGGCAAGTTCCTGCCGGGCAGCCGCATTCCTATCGTCAGTGAGGCATACCTGAGGGAGGCAAGACCAGATTGCGTCGTCATCCTGCCGTGGAATCTCAGAGCGGAAATCCTTGAGCAGCTGGCCTACATCCGCGAGTGGGGCGGTCACTTTGCCGTAATGGCTCCCCAAATTGAAGTGCTGGCGTGATCACAGAAAATGTAATGCTCAACTGTGCGAGGAAATTGAAATGATCGTTCCAAAACATCTCGAAATTGAGACTGTGGCCGGGTTTTGTCCAGCGCATTGCATTATGTGCACGATTGGCGAGTCTCCTAGGAAGAAAGTGATGGACAACGACACCTTCTTCAAGATCCTCGAGCGCTTTGAACCCTACAAGGACAATCTTGAATTCACCACCCTGCATGGCCTAGGTGAACCACTTCTGGACAAGAGAATTGTTGAAAAGGTGAGGATGGCCAAACAGAAAGGATTTCCCAGCGTCGGATTTGCCACCATCGCTGTTAATCTTAGTGATGATTTGGCGGTCAGACTTCTCGAATCCGGCCTGGATACCATCATTTTTTCGCTTGACGGAATCAGTAAAGAAACCCACGAGGCGATACGAAGGGGTATTGATTACGATGTCGCTGTGGCGAATATTGAAAACTTCATTAGAAGAAGAAACGAACTTGGGAAAACCAAGATCATTGTGCGCATGATTCGTCAAGATAGAAATCGTGACGAATGGCCCGCCTATCGTGAATTGTGGCAGGGCAAGCTAGATAGCCGATTTGGCGATCAGGTAAGTGTGTTTGATGTGCATAACTGGGGCGGTGATCACGGGGCGGACGTCAACGAGAAATTGTCGGCCATTGCCAAGCAAAGGCCAGTGTTATGTAGCGATTTATATGAAAGATTCTTTGTCTATGTGGATGGCAATGTGGGGTTCTGCTGTGGTGATCAACAGGGGTGGTTCAATCTTGGTAACGTGGTTGAAGAAGACCCGATCGAAATTTACAACAGAGGGCAGTTTGCCCAGCACGGACATGCGATGCAGGAAGGAAGGATCGCAGAGTTAAAGCACTGCTCCAACTGCTCGATTGTCTTGTCGCGGTTTGATAGAGAGTATTTGGATATCCAGTAACTTTGTTGATTGTGATTTTGGATGGCGGCGCAATGAGCGAGAGGGCGGCAATGAACGTCTACATGAAGGACAACTTCTGCACCATCTACAAGCTGAAGTTCCATCAGCTCCAGCGGTTCCTGGAGGAGAATGGCCTGAAGCCGGTCGAGGACCTTAAAGACGCGGACGTGGTGATCTCCGGGGTATGCGCGGCCTTCGATGCCGACGAGGCAAGGGCCATCAGCATCATGCAGAGAAACGCCAAGCGGCATGTTCCGCATTACACGATCGGCTGCCTCGTCGGCGTCAATCCTGAAAGCCTGGTCACCGACCACAGCTACAGGACATGGGAGTTCGCCAAGCTTGCCCGCGACCTGACCGGCGTAGACGATTCGGGATACGACGATGCCCCGCTACCGTCCCTGTTTCGCTCCAAGGAGGACTACCGGATTTTCGACCCGGCGCGCCGGTTTGTCGGCGTGACGACCGGGTGCGGCTTCGAATGCTCGTATTGCCCGCACAAGGTCGGGGCGGGTGGCGTCAGCAGCAGGCCAATGGACGTGGTCGTCGCCGATGTCAGGACGGCGATCGCCGAGGGTGCCCGCATCATCCACCTGACCGGCCTCGACACGGCCTCCTACGGCAGGGAGGTCAGCGGGAATTTCGGCCGCCTCCTGGCTGCCGTGCTGGCGGGTGTCGGGGACGAGGCGATGTTCCACATTGCCCAGTTCAACCCGGAAGGACTGGGGGTGGGTGATGATTTCGAGACCTTGTTGCGGGCCTGTTCCGACCCCAGGGTGGTGGATATCCAGTTGCCCATCCAGACCGCCAGCGAGCGGCTGCTGGGTTTGATGAAGCGGGATTACCGCATTGCTGCGGTTCGCGATTTCGTCGAACGCTTGCGCGCGGCCAATCCAAACGTATTCCTGCGCACCGATGTGATGCTCGGATTTCCGACCGAGACGCTCGCCGAGGTGGAAGAGACGGTCCGGGTCGTTGCCGCGTTGTTCAACGAAGCCGCGATCTATACCTACGAACGCAAGGAAGGGACACCGATCGCCGATGTGCCCGCCGAATGGGAAATTCCCCAGGCCGAGAAGAAGAGTAGGCTGAAGCTGGTGTCTGAGCGACTCCAGGCTGCCGGCGTGCTGGTGCATTCCGGAGGTCAGAGGCTTTCGAGCCTGCTCGAGGCCGACAAGGTCAAGTCGGCTCCCGACTCGCCCCGCTGCAGGATGTTGGAGGAGGGGGCCGGTTCGTGCGATTGACCGAATCGCAAAGGCAGCAATACCGTCGGGACGGATTTCTCCTGATCCGAGGCGCGTTGCCGTCCGCCGCCCTCGACCGCGTGGAAGGGGAGTTCCTTGGGTTCGTCGAGGCCTGGGGCGGACGCCGCTTCGACAGCGCGCAGTCCGCGGATCTGGCCCGGTTCCTCCTGGGGAACAGAGAACTGGAACGCAAGCTGTATGACGGCATACGCGACTTCCCCTGGCTGGCCGAATTCGGCAAAAGCCGGGAGATTGCGGAACCGGTGGCCGAACTGCTGGGAGAACCGGCGGGTTTGATGGGCAAGATACCGTTCAGGATCGATCTGCCCGGCGTGACGCGGGAGCTAGCGGTCTGGCACCAGGACTACCGCTACGTCTTGGGCAATACGGAAATCATCACAGCGTGGATTCCCCTGCAGGACACACCCTATGTTCGCGGTTGCCTGATGGTCATGCCCGGTTCCCATGGCATGGGAATTCTCGACCACGATATGAATGTGCTGGGCAAGCGCCACTTCCCTTCGGGGATTTTCGAGCGTGAAGTGCGCTATGTGGAAATGCAAAGGGGCGACCTGCTCCTGTTCCACGCGCTCCTGCTCCATTCCTCCAGCCTCAACATGTCGCCGACCGCACGCTTGTCGATCCAGGCGCGCTACTCGGCGCTTTCCGCTCCCACCGATCCATCCATGGGCCATGTCATACCCGTTTGAAAGCCAGCCAACATGAAATCACGCGACCAGAAAAGCCAAAGCAGCAACGATCTTTCCCAATTCGACTCAGCCGAGGCGCTGTTCAGCAACGACCCAGCCGACCTGATCGAGAAGATCGAGGCGTTTCCGAAATTCGCCTCGCGCCAGGCGATCGCGAAATTCCTGACCAAGTACGAGATATTCAAGCGAATCCTCACCGTGAACGGATCAATCGTCGAGTGCGGCGTATTGCACGGCGCGGGTTTGCTGGCATGGGCGAAAATGAGCAGCATTTTCGAGCCGGCCAACCATGTCCGGAAGGTGATCGGATTCGACACCTTCGGCGGATTCCCTTCGGTCGCGGGCAAGGACACCCAGACCGGCACGTTCAACGACCTGAAAACGGGCGGATTGACGGGAAGCAATATCGACAACGTCCTGGAAGCGGTCCGCGTGTATGACCTGAACCGGCCGATCAGCCACATCCCGAAGATCGAGCTGGTCCAGGGCGATCTGTGCAAGACGGCCCCCGCCTATCTGGAGAGCAACCCCCATCTGGTGGTGTCCCTGCTGTATCTCGATCTCGACCTCTACGAGCCCACCCGGAAGGCCCTCGAGGTGTTCCTGCCGAGGATGCCCAAGGGCGCGGTGATCGCCTTCGACGAACTCAATGCCAAGATATTCCCGGGCGAAACCATCGCTGTGATGGAGCAGATCGGACTACGCAACTTGCGGATCGAGCGCTTCCCCTTCGACTCCTACGTCTCCTATGCCGTTCTCGACTGATATCGCGGGATGGGCCCGGTCGCCGCGGGAGGGCCGATGAAGATCGCCGTCACCGGCGCCTCGGGTTTCATCGGCCGCGCCGTGCTGGCCGAGCTGTCGCGGCGCAACATCGCCGCGGTGGCGTGCTCGCGCTCCGGCATCGGTGCGCTCCCAGGTGCCGGCCACCGGGCCATCACACTGGATCTTCACGAGGCGCCGGCCGATGCATACGAGCGGCTCGGCCGGCCAGAAACGGTCATTCACCTCGCCTGGAGCGGGCTGCCCAACTACCGTTCGCTGCACCACTTCGATTCGGAGTTGCCGGCCCAATATCGATTTCTCAGCGGCCTGGTCGAATCAGGGCTGCAGTCGCTGGTCGTCGCCGGCACCTGCTTCGAGTACGGCATGCAGTCCGGTCCGCTCGGCGAGGATTTACCGACGCGGCCGGAGAATCCCTACGGTTTCGCCAAGGACGCGCTGCGCCGCGAGCTGGAATTCCTCAAGACCTCGCGGCCCTTCGCGCTGACCTGGGCGCGGCTGTTCTATCTTTACGGCGAGGGCCAGGCTGGGACTTCGCTCCTGCCGCAGCTGCACAAGGCGGTGGCGCGGGGGGAGAAGGTGTTCAACATGTCCGGCGGCGAGCAGTTGAGGGATTATCTGGCGGTCGAGGAAGCAGCCCGCCTGCTCGTCTCGCTGGCCTTAGTCGGCAGCGATGCGGGCGCGGTCAATGTCTGCTCGGGTCGCCCGGTCTCCGTGCGCCGACTCGTCGAAGGATGGATACGCGACAATGGCTGGACAATCGGCCTCAACCTCGGCCACTTCCCCTATCCGGATTACGAGCCGATGGCCTTCTGGGGCGAGCGGCACAAGCTGGACGGCCTACTGGGCGGGCAATGAACAGGGAACTCTATAGCGCCGAGCAGCTGCCGGTTTTCCAGAACCGCATGTTCCGCACGGCGGAGGCGGCGCAGGCCTGTGCGCGCGGCGACGTGGTCCTTGTGCAGGACGCGCAGACGGGGCTGGTTTTCAATAGCGCTTTCCGCCCTGAGTTGATGCAGTACGATGCCGACTACCAGAACGAGCAGGCCGTCAGCGCCGTCTTCCGCACCCACCTCGACGAGATCACGCGGATTGCCGAGCGGCACTTCCGCGGCCGCAGCCTGATCGAGATCGGCTGCGGCAAGGGCTATTTCCTCGAGCATCTCCTGGCGCTCGGCTTCGACATCACCGGCATCGATCCGGCCTACGAGGGCACCAACCCGAAGGTGGTCAAGGCCCGTTTCAGCCGCGAGGCAGGACTGCAGGCGGAAGGGCTCATCCTGCGTCATGTGCTGGAGCACATCCAGCAGCCGGCGGAATTCCTGGCCGAGTTGCGCGAGGCGAATGGCGGCGACGGCACGATTTTCATCGAAGTGCCCTGCCTCGACTGGATCTGCACGCACCGCGCCTGGTTCGACATTTTCTACGAGCACGTGAACTATTTCCGGCTCGACGACTTCCGGCGCCTCTTCGGGCGCATTTATGAGTCGGGGCACGTGTTCGGCGGACAATACCTCTATGTGGTGGCGGATCTTGCCTCGCTGCGGGACACGGCGCATGAACAAGCGGAGCGATTCGACTTTCCGGCGGACTTCGCCTCCTCCATCGGGCGCTTTGCAGACCGGATCAGGACGCGCGATGCTGCTGCCGTGGTGTGGGGCGGCGCCTCGAAAGGCGTGATCTTCTCCCTCTTCATGCAGCGCGCCGGGGCGCGGATCGATTGCGTCGTCGACATCAATCCCGCCAAACAGGACCGCTATCTGCCGGCGACCGGGCTGCGCGTCTCCTCACCCGAGGAAATGCTGGCGCAGGTCGCGGCGGGAGCTGACATCTACGTGATGAACGGCAACTACCTGGCCGAAATCCGGCGGATGACGCAGAACAAATTCAATTACATGACGGTGGACCATGAGTGACTTTCAACAGGAAGTGAAGGACCGGATCAAATCCTACGAGAACGACGAATCATTGAAGTCGGACGCGGCGGCCTTCATGCGGTCGTCGATCGCGGGCCGATATTCCTACAATTTCTCATGGCTGGGGCGGCCCATCATCCAGTACCCCCAAGACATGGTTGCCATGCAGGAATTGATCTGGTCGATTCAGCCGGAGCTGATCATCGAGACGGGTATCGCCCACGGCGGCTCGCTGATTTTCTCCGCAGCGATGCTGGAGCTGAATGCAGCCTGCGGCGGCCCGCAGGATGCGCAAGTGCTGGGCGTGGACATCGACATCCGTCCGCACAACCGCCAGGCCATCGAAGCGCATCCGCTCTACCGGCGCATCGGGATGATCCAGGGCTCCAGCATTGCGGACGATGTCGTCGCCCAGGTCCGGGCCAGAACAGCCGGAATGCGGCGAGTTCTGGTGTGCCTGGACAGCAACCACACCCACGACCATGTCCTGGCCGAACTGCAGGCCTACGCCCCGCTGGTTTCGGTGGGCAGTTACTGCGTGGTGTTTGACACGGTCGTGGAGGATTTGCCGGCTGAACTGTCCTCCGACCGGCCATGGGGCCCGGGCAACAACCCCAAGACCGCCGTTCGGGAATACCTGAAGGACCACCCGGAGTTCGAGATCGACAAGGCAATCGAACGCAAGGTGCAGATCACGGTGGCTCCCGGCGGCTATCTCAGGCGCTGCCGCTGACTGCCCGCCGGCGAGGTGCTTACAACGTAGAACCCTCGTCGAGTTCCGCTTCCCTGCCCCGCAGCTCGTCGTAATGGCCGCTCGCGGCGATGACGCCGCCGCGCATCACGATCACCCGGTCGCAGCAGGCGAGGGAGGCAGGCCGGTGGCTGATCATCAGAATGGTCTTGGTGCCGGCCAGGGCGCGCACCGTTTCCAGCACCTCCGCCTCGGTGGCGTTGTCAAGGGCGGAAGTCGCCTCGTCGAAGACAAGGACTTCCGGGTCGTCATAGAGCGCCCGGGCAATCGCGAGGCGCTGGCGTTCGCCGCCGGAGAGCATGGCGCCATGCTCACCCACCGGGGCGTCGAGCCCCCCGGGCAGCGCGCGGATGCGTGCCTCCAGGCGCGCATCCCGCAGCGCGCGCCAGACTCGCTCATCGTCGATGGCCGTATCGCCAATACCGAAGGCAACGTTGCGCCGCACCGTGTCGTCGAGCAGGAAGAACTGCTGGGAGACCAGACCGGCGAGCCCCCGCAGGCGGGCGCTTGCGACTGGCGAGACCGCGCCATCGATGGCGATGACGCCCTCCTGGGGATCGAGCAGGCCGAGCAGGAGGTCGCTCAGAGTGGTCTTACCGGATCCCGAGCGCCCGACCAGGCCGATTAGCTCCCCGTGGCGGATGGTAAGGGCGATGCCGCGAAGCGCCCAGTCATCCGCGCCGGGATAGCGATAGGAAACGTTGTCCAGTTCTATGAGTCGAATGCCGCTGGGCGTGCCGGCAGGCGCAGGCAGGGGAGGAGGTGCCCCGGCGCCGCGGAGCCCGCCGGCGACGATGCGCACCGAGGGGGCATTGAATCGCAGGCTGTTCATCGCCGCAAGCACGCGTGTCGCCGAGGGCATGATGCGGAAAAGCGCCAGGCCGAACAAGGTGAGCGCCGGCACGATGTCGCGCATCGGCTGGTCTGTGGCGAGGCCGAAGATCACCGCGCCGAGCAGCGCCGACACGGCTACGGTCTCAACCAGCAGCCGCGGCAGCAGTCCGGACCAGGAAAAGGCCGCTGTAGCATGCGCATAGCGTCGGCTCGAGGCGAGGAAGCCTTCGACGAAATGAGATTCGCGGGCGAGCACCTTGACCTCCTTGAAGGCGCCGAGCGACTGGCTGACCGCTTTGTACATGGCGGAGCCGGAGCGGATGCGCTCGTCGCGATGCACCGCCATGCGGCGGCGCATGGCGGACTCGAAGAGCAGGCCGGCCGCGGCGACGACCGCGATGGCTATACCGGTGACGGACGGATTGACCGCGAGCAGCAGTATGATCAGGCAGAGGATAACGCAGCCCTCCGTCGCGATCTGCAGCAGAGAGGCGAGGAAGCCTGCCGTGGCGCGGCCCGTCTCCACCGTGATGATGCGCAGGCGCTCGGCGGAGTTTTCCGACAGGCGCTCGGAGAAGGGCAGGGCCAGGAAGGAAGAAAGCAGATCGGCGCCGATGCGTGCTTCCGTGTCGGTGGAGAAGCGCGTCTGCAGGCGGTAGAGCCAGGCCAGGAAGAGGTTCTTGGCAACGTAGAAGGCCAGCAGGGCGATGGCGCCGAAGAGAACGAACATCTCGAGGCTGGGAGCGCCAGAGAGCTGGAATAGTGTGGCTAACCGGGCGTCGCTGGCGGCGAGGCCGGGATCCATGAGCAATGCCATCAGCGGAAAAACGGCGCCGACGCCGACTGTCTCAGCCAGTGCGCCGATAAGAACCAGCATCCCGATGACGGCGACCTTCCAGCGTTCCGCCGGCGTCAGGATGCCTGACAGGTCGCGCAGGAGGCCGGCCATGGGCGATTAGATGACGATGGTTTTCAGCGTGGTCATCGACTCGACGGCATACTTCACGCCCTCGCGCCCGATGCCGGAATCCTTGACCCCGCCAAAGGGCAGATGTTCCGCGCGGAAGCCTGGCCCCTTGTTGATTTTCACCGCGCCGGCCTTGAGGCGACGGGCGGCCGCCATGGCCTTGGCGAGATCGTTGGTGAAAATCCCCGACTGAAGGCCGAAGGGCGTGTCGTTGGCGACGCGGATGGCCTCTTCGAAATCGGCGACACGGATCAGGGGTGCGACGGGGCCGAAGGTTTCGTCGGCTACCACCGGCATGTCGGGTGTCACGTTGTCCAGAATGGTCGGCCAGTAGAGCGCGCCTTGGCGCTTGTTGCCGAGCACGAGCCTGGCGCCCGCCGTAATGGAGCGGCTGACTTTGTCCTCGATTTCAACTGCTGTTTCCGCGTCGATGAGGGGGCCGACGTCGGTTGTGGGGTCGAGCTGGTCGCCTACCTTGAGCTTCGCCGTTTCTTCCGCGAAGCGCGCCAGGAAACGGTCGGCTATCCCCTCCTCGATGATGATGCGCTTGATCGAGGTGCAGCGCTCGCCGTTGTTGCCGAAGGCGCCGTCCACCGCGACGGGGATGCACTTGTCGAGGTCCGCGTCGTTCAGCACGATCAGTGGATCGTTGCCGCCCAGCTCCATGCAGACGGACTGCAGGCCGGCCTTGGCGCAAATGGCCTTGCCGACCGGGATGCTGCCGGTGAAGGTGATCTTGCGCACGCGCGGATCGGTGATGAGCGCGTCTGATATCTCGCGGGCATCGCCAGTGATCACCTGCAGCATGCGCGGCGGGATGCCGGCCTCGATGAACAACTCGGCCATCTTCAGGGCGGTCAGCGGCGTGCTGCTCGCCGGCTTGACGACGACTGCATTGTTTGCGGCGATGGCCGGGCCGACCTTGTGCGCCAAGAGGTTGAGCGGGTAGTTGAAGGGTCCGATGGCGACAACGACGCCGAGGGGTTCGCGGATGACGATGCCGAGGCTGGACGGCATGCCGGCTGAGGCATCCACCGCGATGGTTTCACCGGTGATGCGCTTGGCCTCCTCGGCGGAGAAAAGGAAGGTCTGCAGCGAACGCTTGATCTCGATATGGGCATCGCGCAGGGTCTTGCCCGATTCCTGGCTGATGGTCATCGCCAGTTCGTCGGCGCGTCGCTGGATGCCGTCGTAGACCTTGCGCAGGATCTCGAAGCGTTCCCAGGCGGTCAGGCTGAAGTCGTAACCGTGGGCAAAGGCGATGGCTTCTGTCACCAATTCGGCGGAGGCTTTCGGCACCGTGTCGATGAGCGCACCGTCATAGGGGTTGCGCACCTCGATGACGCGTTTGCCATCCTGCCATTGCCCGAGCGCCCAGAATTTCATTGACTGATGCTCCGCATGAACCGTTCCTTGATCTCGATGGGACCGAGCGGAATGACCTTCACGCCCTCGGGCATTCCCGTTTCCGTGCGGATGACGAGAAGGTGGGGGCCTTCCTTGCTGGCCAGGGCGGCCGCGACGGCACCAGCGATCTCCGTCTCGTCGGTGATGACGTCGACATGGTCGATGCCGGCTGCCCGTCCGATGGCATCGATGCGCAGGCGGTCCGCGGTGAAGGAGGGCTGGAAGCCGGTTGAGCCGTTGGCAGAATTGTCGATGACGATTTGCACCAGGTTGCGCGGCCGGGTGTGGCCGATGGTGGCGAAGCCGCCCATATTCATGGTCACCGCCGCGTCGCCGTCGATGACGAGCACCTTGCCCGTCTGGGACAGCGCCAGGCCGTGGGCGATGCTGGAGGCCAGCCCCATCGAGCCGAGCATGTAAAAGTTTTGCGGCCGGTCGGCCAGTTGGAACAGTTCCTGGCTCGGGTGGCCGATGTTGCACACCACGGGCTGGTCCGTGACGGCCTTCATGATCTCGCGGATGGCTTCGTATCTTCGCATGGCACTCCCCGTTATTGCTCGGCCCAGAAACCGAAGGGCAGAAGGAGGGCAATGGAGCGACCCTCCCGACGCGCCTGCTCGATGGCCGAAGGAACGTTCGCCATGGCGGACGGTTTAGTCACCTCGACGCAAGTGACGTCCGCTACGCGAAGGAGTTCGACGATTGCGCTGCCCATCATGCGTTGCGCCTCGATGGGCTCTCCCGGACTGCCGCGGTGGCTGACCACGAACACCACAGGCACCTTGTAGTAGTTGAGCAGTGAGAGGACAGCGTTAACACTATTGCCGAAGCCGGAGTTCTGCATGACGACGGCTGGGCGGCGGCCGGCCAGATGGGCGCCGCAGGCGAGCCCCATGCCTTCCTCTTCGCGGGAAACCGGGGTATAGACGATCGATTTGTCGCTGGCGAGCCGGTCGATGAGATCGCCCAGCAATTTGCAGGGAACGGACACGAAAAAATCGAGCCCCGCGGATTTCAAGGTTTCGTAGAGGCGATCGGTCGGGGTCATGGAGGTATGGTAGTGCATCAATGGCGGGTCACGCCATCGTAACGACGCAGAATGCGCGAAATGAGATCGGCGGAGATCGATTCCGGCTTGCCGATTGCCGCCAGGACGGATCCGATGTCCCCCGGCTTGACGCGCAGTGTCGGCTGGGCGCGGCACACCTTGCCCTCCGTGTACTGGATCTCGCGTCCGCCCCCGGTGATGTGCAGCAGGATGCTGTCGGAGGGGCTTACGCGGCCAGCTTCCACCGCCTGGCATAGCGCCTGTACTGCCACTGCCGCTGCAGGGCCGATGTCGATGCCCTCCAGGGAACGGAACATGCGGGCGCCGTGAAAGAGCTGCTCGTTGGAGACTTCCCAGGCTGCGCCATTCGACTCGGTCAGGACATCGCGTATGCCGCCGGCCGGACCGTAAGGCGGCTTGCGGTTGGTCAGTACGCCAGCGGTTACCGCCGCCACTTGCCGGTGTGCCTCCTCCGCTGGAGTGGGGACAAGATCCTTGCGACCTTCTTTCCAGGCCTTGAATATCGGCGCGAAGGGTGCGTTCTGCGCCATGTGTATCTGAGTCACGGTGTCGCCGAAGCGGCCGTCGCCGAGCAGGAGTTGCACGGCTTCCCAGGCCGCGATCGCACCCGATGCGCTGCCTACCGCCTGGAAATAATGGTCGAACAGGCGCTGCGTGCCCTGGGCCGGATGGGCGACCGCATTGAGCATGACGGCGCTCATGCCGCCGCGTCTCCCGGCATTGAGCACGCCGCCGTCGCGCAGCAACTCGCAGCGGTCCGCGATCTCGTCGGCGAGCAGGATGGCGTCGGTGTAGTCACCTTCCACCGCCACGATGGTGGGATGCGTCTCGAAAGGCAGCAGCAGGTTGCCCAGGCCGCTTTCCGGCACGAACAGGTAGAGCGGCAGGCCGAGCACATGGGTGTGGTAGTTGTAGCTGTTCGCCGTGTTGCCGGCCGAGGCGATGATGAAAGGCGGGGCTTCCCGGCCGAGAAACGACTGCAGGAAAAACGGAATGCTCGCCTGTACCTCGAATTCCTTGAAAGTGCGTGTGACCAGATTCAGCTTGCGTTCCGGCCAGTAGCCGCTGAAGGCGATATGCAGATTCTCCAGCCCAAGCCGCCCGGCCAGGCCCGTGCTTCGGTAGCAGAAGGGTTCGCCCAGATGGGCAGGGGTCGGGTCGATGCAATAGGGGCCGGTGGGGAGCCAGTCGGCAAACTTGAATATCCCCGGCAACTCCATGCGAACCTGGATTTGCTTGCGCTCGTAGACCGGGCGCAACAGGGCTGGCCCGTGATCACCGCTGACCTCATCGTCGCAGCGCAGCCGAAAACCGGCGCCGCCGTCGTACTGCTTGCCGCAGCGGGTGCACCGGAGAAGGAAGTTAGCCATTAATATTCGACATTTACCGAAACGCTTGCCATTCGTGGCCCCACAGCCCAACAAATGGGGTGGGCTTAAGGGGAAAAGTCGTCATGAAAACAATCAAGAGAGCAATTTTCGAGCGAGCAAGCGATTTGATTATCGCGATGTTGGGCTTGAACAGGCCGGTTCGGGTATACCGAGCCTTTCTGGCGCGGATCAATTGTATCAAGCGTGTGCATGTAAATGGTACGGACATTTCCTTCGATGCCAATGATGAGCTGCATTTGCTACGTGCGGTTTGGCTTGACAAGAAGGAGCCCGAGACGCTGGAGTGGATCAATGGTTTCGGGAAGGGCGAGGTTTTTTACGACGTGGGCGCTAATGTTGGGGTCTTCAGTCTCTACGCCGCGCTCCATCGCAATTGTGATGTGTATGCCTTCGAGCCCGAAGCGAAAAATTTTTCCTGCTTGAACAAGAACATTTTTCTTAATCGTTTAGGCCGTCGAGTAAAAGCCTTGAATGTCGGCTTGCACGACGCAACCTTGATCGAGTTCCTGCAGCTTCATGATCTCGCCAGCGGTGCGGCGCTTCATTCCGTTGGCGAGGCGATCGACTGGCGGGGAGAGCAGTTCGAGGCCAAGTTCGAGCAGGCTGTACTGGCATTCAGACTCGATGAGATGATTGAGCAGTTCAGGATGCCTCAACCGGTCCACATGAAGATCGATGTGGATGGCAATGAACTGAAGGTGATTCGTGGTGCGGCACGCACTCTTTCGGATCCACGATTCAAGTCACTTCAAATCGAGCTGAAAGAAGGAGACAGTGATTTGATCCATGCCATCGAGGCTTGTGGCCTTGAATTCTCGCGCTCTACCCGTGCTGCCCTGCAGGGAGATCATCAGGATTGTGTGAACGCCGTTTTTACCCGCCCCTGAATCCTTTCAGCTACCAGAAGGTCGCTGTACCACCGCCCGTAACCACTGCCGGTCGCCGCCGTAACTCGACATTTCGTAGCGTCGGATCTGCCTGTTGTCGAAGCCGGAGTTAGTGCAACATCCTCAGAAACAAGTGTTTTCCGACAGAGTGAGGTTTGCAACTTTAACCAAATGTAGTTATACTTTGATATAACTTAACTTGATGGAGGTGCGTCATGCATACAACCAATTTGCGCAAGGTCGGCGGCTCGGTCATGCTGGCCGTTCCGCCGGCGTTCCTCGATCAACTGCACCTGCAAGCGGGGACCACGGTAAGCATGGTCGTCGCTGATGGCCGCCTGATAGTTGATCCCAGGCCCAAGCCGCGTTACACACTCGCCGAGCTGCTGGCCGCCTCGGACTATTCCCAACCGCAACCGGCTGAAGAACGCGAATGGGTCGACGCGCCCGCTGTGGGTGGCGAGTTGATATGAGGCGCGGCGACATTTATCTGGTCTCGCTTGATCCGACCGAAGGGCGTGAGCAACGCGGTAGCCGTCCCGTCCTGGTCGTGTCGCCGGCCGAGTTCAACGAGGCAACCAGGTTGCCGGTGATTTGCCCGATCACCAGCGGCGGCGACTTCGCCCGTCGCATTGGGTTCGCTGTCCCAATCACTGGCATCAAAACAACCGGCGTCGTTCGCTGCGATCAGCCCCGTGTGCTCGATCTTGGCGCCCGCAATGCGCGCAAGGTGGACACCTTGCCAGCATCGATCATGGAAGAAGTGCTGGCAAAACTTGCCCCGATTTTTGAGTGAATGGAAACAAGGCGAGCAACGGCGTGGACAAATTCCGCCCCTTCCAGAAGAAGAGCAAGCGCGGAATCGCCACGCTGAAAGAGGACATGGACATTATTCGCGCCAGGCTGAAAGTGGCCGAGGCGCTTGCAAAGGAGTTACGAAATGGAAAAACGGTTCATTAATGGTGTCGAGGTGCGACGCAGTTCCGGCAATGTGTATGCCGATCTTGGCCTGCCCGACGCGGAAAAGCTCAAGATCAAGTCGGGCCTGGTGATCGAGATCAGGAAGGCCATGCGCCACCTTGGTCTGACTCAACAAGCGGCGGCAAAACGCATGGGGGTCACTCAGCCGAAGGTGTCCGACATGATGCGTGGCGACTTCTCCAACCTGTCCGAGCGCAAGCTGATGGGTTGCTTGAACCGGCTGGGCTACGACATCGAAATCAAGGTGAAACCGGCTGCAGAGCCGGTCGGGCACCTGGTGTTGGCTGTTGCGTGACCGGGTTCAGGTAGCGGCTTCGACCCGCTGCACTACCGCCCGCAGCCACTGGCGGTCGCCGCCGTAGCTCGACATTTCGTAGCATCGGATCTGCCTGTTGTCGAAGTCCGGCGTGACCAGCGCGATGCCGGTCTTGACCAGTTCCTTGAGCGGGCGCAGTGCATCCGGCTTCGGGTGGACGTGGGCGACATAGAGCTTGGCGGCCTCCTTGCCGACGGTACAGACGTCTAGCACTTCACCGTGGCGGCCGAGCAGGTCTCCCAGGCTGTTCGGATTGAAGAAGAGCAGGTGGGATTCGAACAGCGCCTTGTAGCGGTAGTCCCGGTGCGGTACTTCGACGAACAGTAGCCCGCCCGGGCGCAACCACTGCATCAATCCCTCGACGAACGGGTGCGGCTGGTCCATGTGCTCCAACACATGAGACAGTACCAGCAGATCGAACTTGCGCTCGGCCGGCACATCCTCTAGGCGCTGGAAGGCGTGGTCGGCGCCCAGGCGTTGGCGCAGGCCTTCGAATTGATCGCGATCCGTTTCCACCGCGACGTAGTCGTGGGCGCCGCCGCGCCGCGTCATGCCGTCGCGGAACAGGCCGAGTCCGGCGCCGACGTCGAGTACCCTGGGCGCCGTATCGAAGATGCCGAACCGCCTCAGGTAGTCGACGCGGGAGAGCGACTGGGCCAAGTAGTAGCGGCGGGTGCTCGGCGTCGAGACGGCGACTTCGCCGTCCCAGTAGTGGGCATAATAGTCGGCCAGTTCCGCCGGGCTCGGCTGGGGCTGGGCGTACACCAGTTCGCAACGTGCGCAACACGCCAGACTCATGCGGCGGAAGATTTCGTGGCTGCCGATGTAGGAGCCGACGGCGGTGCTTTCGCCGTGGCCGCAATTGGGGCAGTTCACCGGCCCTGCGCTACGTAGCGGAGCATCAACGGGTCGTTCTGCATCATCTCGACGACGCAAGCGAGATCCTCGGGGGTGTCGACGCTCGCGGTGCGGGCATCGGTCATCACCATGCGCACCTTCTCGCCATGCTCGAGGATGCGCATCATGTCCACCGACTCGATCACTTCCAGCGGGGTCGGCGGCAGGGAGTTGAAGCGCAGCAGGTAGTCGCGGCGGAACGGGATGATGCAGACCTGCTTGAGCATCGGCACCTCCGTGACGCCCTTCTTGCGGGACGGGACCGGCTCGCGCGAGAAGTAGAGGGCGTCGCCCTTGAGGTCGACCACCACCTTGACCTCGTTGGGATCCTCGAAATCCTCGAGGCTGTCGATGTGCGCCATGAGGTTGACGACGTTCACGCCTGAGTCGGCCAGCATCGGCGCCATGGCCTCGTCGATCATCTCGGGGCGGGTCATGGGCTCGTCGCCCTGGATCATGACGACGATGTCGGTGCGGCGGCCGGTCGACGCCTCGATCTTGAGCATGGCTTCCGCCGTGCGGTCGGTGGCGCGCTCGTGGGTGTCGGCGGTCATGATGCACTTTGCGCCGATGCTGTCGGCGTACTGGCGCACCGCTTCGTCGCAGGTGGCGATGTATACCTCGTCCAGGGCCTTGCTCATCTTGCAGCGGTACCAGACGTGCCCGATCATCGGAATGCCGTGGATCGGGGCCAGCGGCTTGCCCGGGAAGCGGCTGGAGGCCATGCGGGCGGGAATGATGCCGATTGCGTTCATGGTTGGCAACCTTGCGGATTTCACTTTGGGGAATCGGATGCGGGATTCAAATCTGGTGTATGTCCGATCTGGCGCAGGAGTTCCGTGACCTGCCCCTTAAGTACCGGGATGTCGCCGCGCACGGTTTTCCAGACAAGATCCAGGTCGACCGAAAAATAGCCGTGAGAAACCCGATTGCGCATTAGATAGATGTCCTCCCAGGGGATGTCCGGGTGCTCTGCGGCAATGCCGGGATGATGGCGCTCGACGTTTCGCGCTGCTTCCCCGATGATCTCGATATTGCGCAGTACGGCATCCTGCACCATCGTATTTTCCATGAACGTTGCCGGGTTCATGCTTGAGGTGTACAGGTCAATACGCCCGATTGCCTGCAGGATGTGTCCGAGGTATTCGGATACGCGCTGAATTTCCTTGCTCATACAGGTTCTGCTTCAGCCAGCACGCGATCTCTGAATGAGTCCGGAAGTGCCTTCGGCGTCAGCACATCGACCGGGACACCCAGGAGTTTCTGCAGCCGATTCTGAATGCGGGCGATATCCATCAGGGTTGTTTCGGCAGTCGGGTCGACCAGCAAGTCGAGATCGCTGTCTTCTTTGTCCTCACCTCGCAAAACCGATCCGAAAACGCGAGGGTTGCGAGTGCGGCATTTCTCTACGATTTGCCGGATGTCCTCGCGATGGGAGCTCAGGGCTTCAGAGGGTTTCATTGGGCTATTCCGCAGAATGGCAGGCGGCTATTCTGGCATGTCTCGCCGGCACTCGACGAGGCCGCTGCGGCACGCCGTGTCGAGCATGCGGGTGTCGAGGCTGTAGGCGAGGAAACGGAAGCCGCGCGCAACGTGCTCGCGCACCTGCGCGGCGTCGGGTTCGACGACGTGCAACCCGCCCGGCTTGGCCTTGGCGATGCCGGTGGTGCGAATCCGCTCGATGGCTTCTCTGAGCCGCGGGTCGTCGAACTGCCCGGGGATGCCCATCGAGGCGGAAAGATCGTAGGGGCCGATGATGTAGCCGTCGACGCCGGGCGTATCGAGGATCGCATCGAGGTCTTCCACCGCGGCGATGTGCTCGACCTGCACGATGATCACCGCTTCGTTTTCCAGCCACAGGCGGTAGTCGGCGAAGGCGGTGCCGTAGCCCTGGGCACGCGCCAGGCCGACGCCGCGGCTGCCCCTTGGCGGGTAGTAGACCGCGGCCACGGCCCGTTCGGCGTCGGCGCGTGAATTCACCATCGGCACGATGACGCCGTGGGCGCCGGCATCCATGACGCGCTTGATCTGGTCGGCATCGTTGCTGGTCAGGCGCACCAGCGGCGGCACGCCGTGCAGGGCGATGACGCGGATCAGCTCCTCGGCCTCGCGGATGGTGATGACGCTGTGCTCGAGGTCCACCGCCAGCCAGTCGAAGCCGGCGCGCGCCATGATCTCGGCAATGGCCGGATGCGCCAGGGTGATCCAGGAACCGATGGTGAGGCGGTTGCCGGCGAGCTTTTGCTTGAGGGTATGGGAGGCCATGTGTCGACGGGCGCCGTTCGGTGTGTCGGGGGTGGATTGTAGGGTAATTGGCCCCTCAGTGAAACCGGGTATTTCCTGTGGCAGCAAGTTAGAATATGCGTTTTTTCAACGAGATTGGGCAATGGAGTCGCCGCGCTGGCATGTGTGCATGACGGTCGCCGAAGTGCGCAGGCAGGCGGTGGCATGGATTGGCAGAGTAGCCCGGGAGGCCATTGCAACGCGTGGAGTGTTCCGTCTGGTTCTGGCCGGCGGTGAAACGCCGCGCGGGGTGTATGAGGCATTGAGTACCATCGACACCGACTGGAACGCCTGGCAGGTCTGGTTCGGCGACGAGCGCTGTGTTGCTGCGGACGATCCGCGCCGCAACAGCCGGATGGCCAAGGAAACGTTACTGGGGCATGCGGCAATTCCACCTGGTCATGTTCATGTCATCCGGGGCGAGTTGGGTGCGGAATTGGCGGCGGCGGCTTATAGATCCGCCCTGGCCGGAGAGCCGGATTTCGACCTGGTGCTGCTGGGGCTCGGCGAAGACGGGCATACCGCCAGCCTGTTCCCCGGGGACGACTGGGGCGAGGCGCCAGATGCGCCGGACGTTTTGGCAGTCCACGCCGCGCCCAAGCCTCCGGCGGAACGCGTCAGCCTCAGCGCCCGGCGCCTCGGCATGACGCGCGGCGCCCTGTTCCTCGTCGCCGGCGCAGGCAAGCGGGAGGCCGTTGCCGCCTGGCGTGCCGGCGGCCGGCTCGCCGCAACGTCGATCCGGCCGCCTGCCGGGGTCGATGTGCTGGTGGAAAACATTTGCATTGAAGGTTGATGAAACGTGCCGAAAGTATTGATCACCACTTCCTCTTTCAACGTGGCTGCCGCGGATTCCCTTGCCCTGCTGCGGCAGGCCGGCTTTGAGATCGCCACGAATCCGCACGGCCGCAAGCTCGGCGAGGACGAAGTCGCGGGCCTGCTCGGCGACGACGTGGTCGGCATGATCGCCGGCACGGAGCCGCTGACGCGCCGTGTCCTGTCCGGCGCACGGGGGCTGAAGGTCGTCTCACGCTGCGGCATCGGACTCGACAGCGTGGACCTGGCCGCCGCCGCGGAGCTCGGCATCGAGGTCACCAACACCCCGGACGCGCCGAGCGCCGCCGTGGCCGAACTGACTTTGGGACTGATGCTCGACCAGCTGCGCCGCATCAGCCAGGCGGACCGGCAGATTCGCGCCGGGCAATGGAAGCCGCTGATGGGCGGACTGCTTGCCGCGCGCACGGTGGGCATCGTCGGCTATGGCCGCATCGGGCGGCGCGTCGCGCGGCTGGCGCGCGCCTTCGGCGCCCGCGTGCTGGCGCATGACGCGGCCGGTGTCGCGGCGGACGGCGTTGCCGAGGCGAGCGCGCTCGAGCCGCTGCTGGCGCAAGCCGACATCGTTACGCTGCACATGCCCTCGCAGAAGGGGGCCGGGCATTTCCTCGATGCGGCGCGGATCGGTCTGATGAAGCGCGGCGCAGTGCTGGTGAACACGGCGCGGGGCGACCTGGTGGACGAGGCCGCGCTGGCGCTGGCGATCCGCGAGGGACGTCTCGGCGGCGCGGCGCTCGATACCTACGAGAAGGAGCCTTACGCGGGGCCGCTCGCCGAGCTGCCCCAGGTGGTCCTGACGGCGCACATGGGCTCCTACGCCGAGGAGTCGCGTGGCATCATGGAGCGCGAGGCGGCCGACAATCTCTACAGGGGGCTCGCGGCGCGCGGGCTGGTGGCGGGGAGGACAGCATGACGAGGGGCAGCAAGGTGGTGGTGTATGGCGGCAGCGGCTTCCTCGGCAGCCATGTGGCCGATGCGCTCAGCGATGCCGGTTACCGGGTGCTCATCTACGACCGCGTTCCCTCGCCCTACCTGCGCGAAGGCCAGGAGATGGTGGTCGGCGACATCATGGACCGCGAGGCCGTCGCCCGCGCCGCGGAAGGCTGTGCGTTCGTCTACAACTTCGCCGGCATTGCCGACATCGACGAGGCGAAGGACCGGCCCCTCGACACCGCCAGCGCCAATATCGTCGGCAACCTGCACGCCCTCGAGGCGGCGCGTGTTGCCGGGGCGAAGCGCTTCGTCTTCGCCAGCACGGTCTATGTCTATTCGGAATCCGGCTCGTTCTACCGCGCCAGCAAGCAGGCGGCCGAGCGCTTCGTCGAGGCTTATTTCGAGCGCTACGGGCTACCCTTTTCGGTGCTGCGCTACGGCTCCCTCTACGGCCGGCGCGCCGACAGCCGCAACGGCATCTATCGCCTGCTCAAGCAGGCGCTCGAGCAGCGCGCCATCGCCTACCAGGGCAGCGACGAGGCGATGCGCGAGTACATCCATGTGCGCGACGCGGCGCGCCTGAGCGTGCAGATCCTCGCCGAGGAGTATGCCAACCGTCACCTCATCCTGACGGGCCAGGAGCGCATGCCGGTGAAAAACCTGATGCGCATGGTCTCGGAAATGATTCCAGGCGGCGTCCAGATGTCCTTCGGCGGCAAGCAGGACGAAGGGCACTATGTCATGACGCCCTACGCCTTCCATCCGAAAGTCGGCCACAAGCTGGTGGCGAACGATTATGTCGATCTCGGCCAGGGTCTCCTCGATTGCCTGGCCGAGTTGCACGAGCGCGGCGCCAGCGGCGCGCATGCGGAGGGCGACTGGCTGGTGCCCGACCGCGCTTCGAAAGTATGAGCATGAACCCGCCGCGCTTCGATGCGATCGTTTTCGATTTCGACGGCGTCCTGGTCGAGTCGGTGGACGTCAAGACGCGCGCTTTTGCTGCCCTTTACGAACCCCATGGCGAGGATGTAGTGAAGCGGGTCGTCGCCTGGCATCTTGCCCACGGCGGTGTTTCGCGCTACGAGAAATTCCGTTATTTTCACCGGGCGTTTCTTGGCCGTGAACTGGATCATACGGAAGAGGTCGAACTGGCCCATCGTTTTTCCTCATTGGTGGAAGAGGCCGTGATTGCCGCCCCCTGGGTGTCAGGCGCCCTCGAGTTCCTCGAAGGTTGGCATGCGCGCCTGCCGCTGTATGTCGCTTCCGGCACGCCGGAGGAGGAACTGCTCCGCATCATCGGGCGCCGCGGCATGGCGCGCTATTTCGCCGGCGTCGCCGGCGCGCCGCGCAAGAAAGGCGCCATCCTGCGGGATTTTCTCGCGCGCAGCGGCGCAGCCCCGGCGCGCCTGCTGATGGTGGGGGATGCCATGACGGATTTCGACGGCGCAACCGAGACGGGCGTCTCCTTTCTCGGCATCGCCCCCGCCGGTGCGAATTCCTTTCCAGCCGGCGTGGCGGTGCTGCCCGACCTGAACGGCCTGACCGCCTTCCTCGAGACGGCGCCGGCTCCTTCCGAGACTGCCAAAGCATGAGTCTGCCGACACGATGCCCACTTTGCGCCGCTGCCGGAGACCGGATTTCGGTGGTGACGCCCCATGTCTATGGCGACCGCGGCGGACGGGCCTTCTTTCGCTGCGGCGCCTGCGACGCGATTTTCCTGCACCCGGGCTTGTCGCCGGAGGAAGAGCAGCGCTTCTATGCCGCCGAGTTCGAGGGCTTCATGCGCGGGCGCGCCGGCGACGCCGGCGGCTGGACGCAGCCGGAAAGGCACATTGCCGCCAACCAGACCACCGTGTCACGCCGGATGCGCTATTTGAAAGAGATGCTGCCCTCGCGCGGCCGCGTGCTCGATGTCGGCTGCTCGTCGGGTTTCATGCTGTATCCGCTGATGGAGGCCGGCTACGACTGTGTCGGCATCGAGCCCTCGGGCGTGTTCCGTGATTACCTGCGGGCGCGCGGTGTTGCCTGTCACGATTCGCTCGAGGCCCTGCTCGCTGCGCAGCCGGCAGGCGGCTTCGACGCCATCATGCATTTCTTCGTGCTCGAGCACGTTGCCGAGCCGGAAGTCTTCCTGCGCGGACAGCTGGACCTGCTGCGGCCGGGCGGGGTGCTGGTGTGCGAAGTACCGAACGCCGCCGACGCCCTCGTCACGGTGTACGACATTCCCGCCTTCGAGCGCTTCTACTGGTCGGTAGCGCACCACTGGTATTTCAGCGAGGCGTCGCTCGGCCATCTACTCGGCCGACTGGGCTGCGCCTGGGAAGTGCGCCGCGACCAGCGCTACGATCTTTCGAATCACATGGTCTGGGCGCGTGACGGCAAGCCGGGCGGCATGGGCCGCTTCACGCCGCTGCTCGGCGAGGAGATCGAGGACGCCTACCGCCAGGCGCTGATCCGCTCCGGCCATTGCGACACGCTGGTGGCGGTGCTCAGGAAAGGAAAGCAGACATGAAAGTGCTCGTCACCGGCGTCGGCGGCTTCATCGGCGCGCACGTGGCGCGCCGCTTTCTGGAAGCCGGCCACACCGTGGTCGGCGCCGACGATTTCTCCTCGGGCTATCGCGGGAACGTGCCGGCGGGCGTCGAGCTTGTCGAGGGCGACCTGGCCGAGCCGGCAACCATCGCCGCGCTGCCGCGCGATTGCGAACTCATCCTGCACCTCGCCGGCCAGTCGTCCGGGGAAATCAGCTTCGACGATCCGGTGTCGGATCTGCGCAAGAACACGGTGTCGACGCTGAATCTGATCCGCCATGGCATCGCCTGCGGCGCGGGCCGCCTCGTCTATGCAAGTTCCATGTCCTGCTACGGCAGCGTGCCGGATGCGCCAGTCGCGGAAGCGACCCTCTGCCAGCCGCTTTCGTGCTACGGCGTCGGCAAGCTGGCCGCGGAAGGATACCTGCGTGTCTACTCCAGGCAACTGCCCTTTGTCGCGCTGCGCATGTTCAATGTCTATGGCCCCGGCCAGGATTTGCGCAATCTGCGCCAGGGCATGGTCAGCATCTACCTGGCGCAGGCCCTCGCCGGCGGCCGCGTCCAGGTCAAGGGCAGCCTCGACCGTTTCCGCGACTTCATCTACATCGATGATGTCGTCGAGGCCTGGTGGCAGGCGGCCTTTCGTCCCGACGCCGCTGGCCTGGCGATCAATGTCGGCACCGGGCGGCGCACCACCGTGCGGCAGTTGCTCGAGGCGATGCAGCCCCACGTGCCGGGAATGGACTGGTACGTGGAAGGCAGCACGCCCGGCGACCAGTCCGGCATCTATGCCGATGCGGGGTTGATCGGCGAGCGTCTCGGCATGACGCGCTTCGTGCCGCTGTCGGAGGGACTGGCGCGCTTCGTCGCCTGGGCCCGCGCGCAGTCGGACTGATGCGCCTGGATCTGACCGGCGCCGTCGGCCTCGGGCGCGAACAGGGCGCGCTGCTCGATGCCGTCGCGGCGGAGCTGCGGCGGCCCTATACCGAGTTCGTGAGCCGCCTCGGCGCCCGGTACGGCGCCGACCTCGACTGGTGGGTGACGCCGCTGGCGAGCCGCAACACCTACGTCTGTCCGCTGTTCCGCCGCCTCTGCCAGGCGGTGCTCGCCCGGCGGCTCGCCGCCAATGGCGGCCTGTCGGAAATCGTCGTCGAGACGCCCGCCTTGGCCGGCCTGCTGCGCGGCGCCCTGTCGCCTGGTGTGCGCGTGCGCGCCGCGCTGACGCCCCTGCGCTGGCGGCTGCGCGCGGCACTGGGGCTGGCCCGCCGATTCGCCGCGGGGCTGTATGCCTGCGGCGGCCGCTATCTCGCCGCCCGCCTGCTGCCGCCCGCCCGTCGCGCGCTGCCGGCGGAACCGCTCACGCTGGTCGACACCTTCCTCTATCCGGAGAGCCTCCGCGGCGACCGCTTCCACGACCGCCATTATCCCGGGATGCTGCAGCTGCTTGCCGAGGACGAGCGCCGCCTTGTCTTCTGGGCGCCCGTACCGTACCGCGTGCGCAACCACCTCGGCCTGTTCCGCCGCCTGCGCGCCTGCCGCGACAATATCCTGATGGCGGAGGACCATCTGCGCCTGGCCGACTACGCCTATGCGCTCGGCCATTTCTGGCGCGGGCGCCGCGACCTGCCCGATTGCGATTTCCTCGGCTTGCGGGTCGGCCCGCTGCTGCGCGAAGCGCTGGCCGAGGCCCGCGGCGGCTCGGGCAGCATCGAGGGCCTGCTACGCCACCGCTTCGCGCTGCGCCTGCGCGAGGCTGGCGTGCGCCTGCGGCGCGTCGTAGAGTGGTTCGAGAATCAGGAGGTCGACCACGGCGCCGTGTCAGGGTGGCTGACTTTTCATCCGGACGCGCGCGTGGTCGGTTATCAGGGCTTCCTCGCCTCGCCCAACTATCTCTGCATGTTCCCGCTCGAGGCGGAGCGCAGGCTGGGCTTCCTGCCGCATGCGCTGGCGGTGATGGGCCCCGCGCTCGCCGACCCCGTCCGGGAGTTCTGTCCGGGGCTGGAGGTGGCCACGGCGCCGGCTTTCCGCTTCGGTGCCTTGTGGCGCATGCCCGTGGACAGGCCGCGCCACGACGGTGTCGCGCTGCTGGCGTCCCTGCCGCTCGACACTGCGGAATGCCGCCAGATCCTCGAAATGCTCGGAGAGGCGCTCGAAGGCGATGCTTCCCTTGCCGGGTGGCAGGTGCGCGTCAAGCCGCATCCCGCGTTCCCGCGCCGGCTGCTCGTGGAAGGCGACCGCATGGGGCTGCGGCCCGGCTGGACGATCGCCGGTGACGATCTCGATGAGCTGCTCGAGGAAGCCGATCTCCTCGTCGGCAGCGCCAGCAGCGCCTGCGTCCACGCGATCGTGCATGGCGTACCGGTTGCGGTTGCCGGCGGGCGCGCCAGCCCGACGCTGAACACGATCCCGGACTGGGTGGACCGCGAGCTATGGATGATCTGCCATACCGCCGAAGACCTGCACGAGGCACTGGCGCGCCACGCGCGGTGCGACGCCGGCACGCTCGCGCGCCGGCGCTCGGCCGGGGTGGCGGTACGCGATCGCCTGTTCCGCCCGGCTACGCCGGCGGCGGTGCGGGAACTGCTCGGCCTGCCGCAGCGGGCCGCGGAGGCCGCCGCATGAGGCTCACCGCCGTCATTCCTACCCGAAACCGCCCGGCCGACCTCGTCAAGGCAGTCGGTTCCGTGCTCGGCCAGACGCGTCGCCCCGACACGCTGATCGTCGTCGACCAGAGCCCCGGCGATGAATCTCGCCGGGCGGTCGAGGCGCTGCCGGCCGGCAGTCCTCCGTTGCGCGTCGACTACGTTTGCGACACGACGATCACCGGCCTGGTGGAGGCCAAGCGCGTCGCCGCCGGTCGTGCCGACGGTGACGTCGTCTGCTTCCTCGAGGACGACATCGTGCTCGAAGCGGATTATTTCGAGCAGATCGAGCGTGGTTTTGTCGAGCGGCCCGAGATGCTGGGCTGCTGCGGTGTGGTGACCAACCTGCCGCCGCTGCCGGCCTTCTACGTCGGGCTGTTCCACCTGTTCCATCGCGGCATGTTTGCCGACCGCCGGGTCGGTGTGCATGGCTTCATGAATGGAAGCAGCCAGGCGCTGATTCCCAGTAACTACCTGAGCGGCGGCCTGTCCGCCTACCGCCGCGAGGTGTTCGCGGCCGTCCCGTTCGATACCGCGAACGAGCTGTTCATGACCGAGGACATCGATTTCTCGACGCGCGCGGCGCAACTGTATGGCGAGCGCTTCTTCATCAACCCGAATGCGCGTCTCGAACATCACATGTCGCCGGTCAATCGCGCGGCCATGGGTGCGCGGCAGCGACGCAAGGTTCGGGAATTCTTTGTTTTCTACAAGAAGCGGCGCGGTCGGCCGGTCGATGCGCTTGCCTTTGCCTGGCTGCTGTGCGGGCTGGCCATCGAGGCGTGTTTCGCCGCCGTTCGTCATCGCAGTGCTCTGCCCTTGCGCGGGTTTCTCGCCGGCATCGGCGAGGGCATCAGATGGCGGGTGCGCGCACCGGACGAGAGGAGCGGCACGTGAAGGTCGCCGTCACCGGCGCCAGCGGGATGCTCGGCGCGGCGCTGGCCGCGCAGCACGCCGCACGAGGTGACGAGGTCAGGGCATTGGTGCGGCATGCGAGGCCAGGGCAAGACAGACTTCCCGGCGTCAGGATATTCGAGCGGGATCTGACCGGGCCCGCTGCCGATCTGGAGGAATTTGTCGACGGCGCCGATGTCGTCTATCACTGTGCTGCCGAGCTGAACGATCCGGCGCGGATGGTCGCCACCAATGTCGAGGGAACCCGAAGGCTGCTGGCCGCGGCGGCCGGGCGGATCGGCCGCTGGGTGCAGGTCAGCACGGTGGGGGTCTATGGGCGACCGCGCAGCGGGGAGGTTGCCGAGGATAGTCCGCTCGCTCCGGCGGACGACTATTGCGCGAGCAAGGCGCAGGCCGACGCGCTGGTTGAAAGGTTTTCCGGCGAAGGGGGCTTCGAATATTCGATCCTGCGCCCCTGCGCCGTGATCGGAGCGGGGATGCAGGGCCGGTTCCTGTACCGGCTGATCGGCTTGCTCGATCGCGGCCTGTTCGCGCCGGTCGGCGCTCCCGGCGCCTCTGTCAGTCTGATCCCGGTCGCCAATGTGGTCCACGCCCTGCACACGTGTGCCACCCTGCCTGAGGCGGCAGGACGAATCCATATCCTTTCCGACCAATGCACCGTGGAGCATCTGGTCGAGGTCTGCTGCGATGCCCTCGGCCGCAAGCCTCCGCGCTGGCGCCTGCCGGAGGCGCCGCTGCGCGCCGCCGCCTGGCTCGCCGAGCGGATCGCGCCGGGGAGGCTGACGCAAGCGCAGATAGACATCCTGACGAGTCGCGTACGCTATTCGACGGAGCGGATCCGCAGCGGGCTCGGATACAATGATGTCATGAAACTGGACGCTGCACTACGCGAGCTGATTGCCGCATGGCAGACACACGCGGCATGACCGGACGCCTTCTCCGGCCCCTGCCCCCGGCCGTCGTTTTCCTGCTGTTTTTCAGCTACGCGACGGCAGCGGCGCTGCTGTTCCAGAAATTTCTCCTGCCGCTGGTCGCCTCGGCCCACCATGGCCAGGGTCTGGTGGAGGGCGACTCCGCCTACTTTCATGCCGTTGCCGTCGACCTGGCCGAGCGCATCCGTTTGCATGGGTGGTCGGAGTGGCACGTTTATCCGACGCTGGGTGCGACCGGCAGTGTCGCCCTGCTGGCGGCCCTTTACGTGTTGTTTGGCACCGATCCTTCGCTGATGGTGCCGGTGAATGCCGCCCTGCATGCACTCGCCGGGACGCTGCTGTTCCTGCTCGGCCGCAGGCTCTGGCCCGGACGCATCGGTGTTCTCGCGGGGATGATCGCGGCTACGCTGTTCGTCGTCTTCCCCTCGGCATTGAACTGGTACGGCCAGATCCACAAGGATGGTTTCGCCCTCACCGGTACGGCGCTGGTGCTGACGGCGTGGGTTTTGACCGAAGAGGAGCGGCCCGGACGCCGGCAGGTTCCGATCGTCATCGCGACACTGCTGGCCGGAGTGGCGCTGATCGCGTTCGTTCGCCCATACAGCCTGATACTTGTGCTGGGTGGCGTATCGATGATGCTGCTGTTCAAGCTTGCCTTGCTGTGGAAGAACCGTCGATCGGTGGTGTTCCGGCACGCCCTGTTCCTGCAACTGCTGCTTGCCGTTTTGATGGCTGTTGCGACCGCCATGGCGCCACGGACCGGCGCCGACGAGCAAGGCTATGCCGAATGGCACAGCAAAGTCGGCGCTGGCGACACGGCGTGGCAATGGCAGTCTACCGCGTGGGTGCCTCAGATTATCGAGCGCTACGTCGAGGTGATGGCACGGACGCGTGCCGGATTGATCGACGAGGGCCTGAAGATACAGGCCGGCTCGCTCTACGACATCGACGCTCTGCCGGCCAGCACGCCGCAGGTGGCGGCCTATGCGCCACGCGCGCTGCAGATCGCGCTGTTCGCGCCGTTTCCGTCGCGGTGGTTCGAGAAGCTCAGCGTCACGCGCCTGGTGGCGGTGGGGGAGATGGCGATCTGGTATCTGATTGCGCCGGGCGTGCTGCTGGCGCTTTGGCTGGGCCGTTCGCGCGCGCTGCTGGCAGTTGTGATTTTTTCGCTGGCACTGCTGACGGTACATGGCTTCACCCTCGCCAACGTCGGCACGCTCTACCGCATTCGTTATCTCTATCTGTTTCTGCTGATGCTGGCCGGCCTGGCCGGCTGGCTGCGTTTTCTCGAATGGCGCGGATGGCTGCCGAAGGAACATGCAGGGGCGACCGCCGGGGAAAAACCCTTCCCGCAAGCAAGCGAAGATGTGCGCCAGGCTCGCTCGGCACTGGCCGGTTCCGGCGTCATCGTTGCCGCGGTAACCGCGATAACGTTCATCGGGCTGTTCGTTCGCGATGTCATCATGGCGCGGTTGTTCGGCCTCGGTGGTGAGCTCGACGCTTTCGTGATCGCGACGGTGGTGCCGATGTTCCTTGTGGCCGTGTTCAGCGTGCCGATCGGCACCGCGATCGTGCCGGTCTTCCTGGCCGCGCGCGAGCGGGAATCGCCGGCTGCCGCGCAGGCGCTGGCGCGGCGGGTGGCGCTGCTGTTCCTTGTCGCGGCGCTGGCATTGGCCGGGATGCTGGCGGCGGCGACGCCGCATCTGCTCGAAGCGGCGGGCTGGACGCTGCTGCCGGAGAAGGCGGCGCGGACGCAGGAGATCACACTCTGGATGCTGGCGATCTTTGTCTTCAGCGGGCTGGTCACGCTCGCCAACGGCTTGCTCAATGCCCTCGGGCATTATGTCGTGCCGGCCGCCGCGCAGGCCGTCGTCCCGCTCGTCGCCATCGCCGTCCTGCTGCTTTTCGGCAGCGCGCATGGCGCGATCGTGGTGGCGATCGCCATGTTCGTCGGCCAACTGGTCAATCTTGCGCTGGTCTATCGCGCGCTGGCGGTGCGCGGGATAGCGTTGTTGCCTGCCGCGAAACTGGAGACGGCTGGAACCCGACAGTTCATTGCGCAGTACCTGCCGCTGGTGGCGGCCGCCGTCTTCATGCAACTGGCCGTGCCGGTGAGCACGGCCATGGCCTCGATGCTGCCGGAGGGCAGCGTGGCGGCCCTCGGTCTGGGCAACAAGGCGATACTGTTTGCCACCGGGCTGATCGGCACGGCCATCGCCTCGGTCGTGCTGCCTTATTTCTCGCGTCACATGGCGCAGAACCGGCTGCTCGATGCACGGCGGGAGCTTTCGTTCCTGCTGCTGGCGGGAACCGTAATTTCGATCCCGGTCACAGTGGTGTTGTACCTTCTTTCCGAACCATTCGTTCGCCTGGTCTTCGCGGGTGGCGCTTTCGGGTCGGCCGAGGTGAGCCTCGTCTCGCGGGTGATGGCCTACGGCATACTGCAGTTGCCGTTCTTCGTCATCAATATCCTTCTGCTGAAGTTCGCCATCGCCACCCGTCACTCGGGAAGGGTGATGCTGGCGGCAGGCATCGGCCTGGCGGCGAACATTTTGCTCAACCTGGTGTTGATGAATCGGCTCGGCGCGCCGGGAATCGCGCTTTCCATGACGCTTGCTGCCGCAACGACGGCAGGCCTGATGCTGCTGCTGTTCTGCCGGCTGGGGGACGTGGCGTGGATGGACATGGCTTTCATCGTGACGAACTGGGGTGCTTTTCTGGCGCTGGCCGTCTGCCTGCATTACGCCAGCTATGCCGGAGCCGTCGCGGCCGCTATTGCTTTCTTGTTCCTTGTATTGGGCGAGTGGGCGATGACCTTCAGGGCGCGTACCGCGCCTGCGGCTTCATGATGCCTCGGCCAAGCTCTGGAGTGCAATGCAAACCATCAACATCCATGAAGCAAAAACCCATCTCTCGCGTTTGCTGGAACAGGTGGCGGGCGGCGATGAAATCGTCATTGCAAAAGCGGGCAAGGCGATGGCCCGTCTGGTGCCGCTGGATGCCGCACCGAAAAAACGCCAGCTTGGCCTGCTCAAGGGCAAGCTCGGTGTCGCGGATGATTTCGATGCGCCGCTCCCCAACGACGTTCTCGCCTCGTTCGAGGGGGGGTGGCTTGTTTGGAATATATTCATAATTATGAGCAAAATTACTCACGGCTTTGAGTAAAATGTAAAAATGTTCCGGCGACCCCAACTCTCCATACTTTTCGCCCGGCTGCAATCGGCGCCGCGCTTTCTGCAAATCCTTGCCGGGCCGCGTCAGGTTGGCAAAACGACACTGGTGCGGCAGGCGATGGCTGATTTTTCCGGACCGGCGCACTATGCCAGTGCCGACTTGCCGGCTGCTCCGGCTGCGAGCTGGATCGAGCAGCAATGGCGGCTGGCTCGCCTCAAAGTGGCGGGGAGTGCGGCACTTCTGGTGCTGGATGAAGTGCAAAAAGTGTCGCGCTGGTCGGAGACCGTGAAAATGCTTTGGGATCAAGACCGCGCCGCGGGGCTCCCATTGCACGTGGTCTTGCTCGGTTCATCGCAATTTCTCATGCAGCGCGGTTTGGGTGAAAGCCTGGCTGGCCGCTTCGAACTGATTCGGGTGCCACACTGGTCATTTGCCGAAATGCGCGCTGCCTTTGGCTGGGATGTCGATCGATACGTTTATTTCGGCGGCTATCCCGGCGCTGCCGCGTTGATGGCGGACGAGTTCCGCTGGAAAAGTTATGTGCAAGATGCCATCGTCGAGCCGACGATTTCCCGCGATGTCATGGAACTGGCGCGCATCGACAAACCGGCGCTCCTGCGGCGTCTGTTCCTGCTCGGCTGCGCGTATTCCGGGCAGATTCTTTCCTACCAGAAAATGATCGGCCAGCTCCAGGATGCAGGTAACACAACGACACTGGCCCATTACCTGAACTTGCTTTCAGGCGCCTGGATGCTCACCGGGCTGGACAAGTTCGCCGGCGATACGGCACGCAGTCGCGCCGCCAGTCCCAAGCTGCTGGCCTTCGATACAGCACTGGTTTCAGCTCAGCTCGCGCAGGGCTTTGCCGCCACCCGGCAGGATGGCGAACTTTGGGGCCGGCTGGTGGAATCGGCCGTCGGCGCCCATTTGCTGAACACGGCTCCGCCGGGCATGGAAATCACCTATTGGCGCGAGCGCAATCATGAAGTGGACTTCGTGCTGCGTTACGATCGCAAGGCGCTGGCCATCGAGGTCAAAAGTGGACGCAGCAAAGGCGTGCTGGCCGGGTTGAAATTGTTTTCCACCACTTTTGGCGCCGGGCCCGGGATGGTGGTCGGCACTGGCGGCGTTGAGCTGGAAGAGTTCCTGACGACGGCGCCGGAAAGCTGGATGGGCGTTTGATGGAGATGACCGCATCGCTCCTGGCCTTCGCTTTCCTCGCCCTGGGCGAGTGGGCGATGACCTTCAGGGTGCGTACCGCGCCTGCGGCTTCATGACGAATTCATGATGCATCCGGCCAAGCTCTGTTTCGTCGTCTCCAGCCCGCTGACGGCAAGGGCGTTTTTGAGCGGACATATTGCGGCGCTGGGCCAGCATTACGCCATCGACCTTGTCGTCGGCGCCAACAATGCCAGCGATTTGGGAGACATCCCGGCTCATGCCCGGATCGTTCCGCTATCCGTCCAGCGCAAGGTGATGCCGCTGGCCGATCTGGCGGCCTTGTTGCGCCTGTGTGTCCTGTTTCGGCGGGAGCGCTATGCGGCGGTCAGTTCGGTCACGCCCAAGGCCGGCATGCTGGCGCTGCTGGCCGCAACCCTGGCCCGGGTGCCGCTAAGGGTTCACATTTTCACCGGCCAGGTGTGGGTGACGCGCACCGGCTGGAAGCGCTGGCTGCTCAAGGCGGCCGACCGGCTGATGGCGCGCCTGGCCACCCATGTGCTGACGGACAGCCCGTCGCAACGCGATTTCATGGTGGCCGAGGGAATCGCGCCCGCTGGAAAAATCCGGGTACTCGGCGATGGTTCGATCTGCGGCGTCGACGGTGAACGCTTTCGGCCCGATGCCGGCCGGCGGGCCGAAATACGGCGCGTTCAGGGCATTCCCGAAGAGGCCATCGTGTTCCTGTTCCTCGGCCGGCTGAACCGGGACAAGGGCGTGCTCGACCTCGCTAGAGCCTTCGCTGCGCTCGATAATTCCGCCGCCTGGCTGCTGATCGTGGGCCCGGACGAATCCGCCCTGCGCGGCGAAATCGAGTCGCGTCTCGGTGCCACGCTGGGGCGTACCCGGTTCGTCGGCTATACCGACCGGCCGGAAGATTTCATGGCGGCGGCCGATGTATTCTGCCTGCCGAGCTACCGCGAGGGCTTCGGCATGGTCATCGTCGAGGCGGCGGCGGCGGGGATACCGGCGATTGCTTCCCGCATCTATGGCATTACCGATGCGGTGGTTGAGGGTGTCACCGGCCTCCTGCATCCGCCTGGAGATGCGGCGCAGCTTGCCAGAGTGATGGCCGCGCTGGCGGACGATCCGGTGCGCCGGACGACGCTGGGCCAGACGGCGCGCGCACGCGCCCTGCGCCTGTTTTCCAGGGAAGCCGTGACGACCGCCTGGCTGCGCTTTTATCAACGCTTGCCTGGTTAACAGGAACATCCATGCTGAAGCGCGTATTCGATTTTGCCGTCGCCTCGACGCTCATCCTGTCGTTGGCGCCGGTGATGCTTGCGATCGCTGTGGTCATCGCCTGGCGCATGGGGTTGCCGGTGCTGTTCCGGCAACAGCGGCCCGGGCTGCACGGCCGGCCCTTCATTGTGCTGAAGTTCCGCACCATGACCGATGCGGTCGGCGCGGATGGCCAACCGTTACCCGACGGGGCGCGCCTGACGCCGCTGGGCGCCTTTTTGCGGCGCTTCAGCCTGGACGAACTGCCCCAGCTTTTCAATGTGCTGCGCGGCGACCTGAGCCTGGTCGGGCCGCGCCCGCTGCTGATGGAATACCTGCCGCTGTATTCACCGGAGCAAGCGCGCCGTCATGCTGTGCGGCCGGGGATCACCGGCTGGGCGCAGGTCAATGGCCGTAATGCGGTTTCGTGGGAGGATCGGCTGGCGATGGACGTGTGGTATGTGGATAATCGTTCGTTCCGGCTCGACATGAAAATACTGTGGCTGACGGTCGCTGCGGTGTTCTCGACGCGCGGCGTGAGCCATCCGGGGCATGCCAGCATGCCGAAATTCACTGGACAACCTGCGGCAAAGGATAAAAAATGAGCAGACGCCCGCGCAGGTCCGGCGCTCGTCGGCCGCCGGAATCCCCTCTGCGTTATACTAAACAAATCCTTTATTAGTATAACCAGCGATGCCGTATTTCACTGAACTTCCGCTTTCCGCACAGACCGCGTACGCGCAGCTCTTCGATGCCGCCAGCGCGGCGGAGCTGTCACGCTCGGTGGCCGATCTGTCCGGTTCTTTCGCGCGGAAAACGGTCAAGGGCCGGGTGTACTGGTATTTCCAGCATCCCGATCTGGGCGGCCGAATGCGGCAAATTTATGTGGGGCCGGATACCCCGGAGGTGCGCACGCTGGTTGAGCAACGCACTGCCGCGCCGGGAGCAGAAGTCCTGCGCGCACTGGCGCGTTCGGCCATTGCGCTGGGTTGTCAGCCGTTGCTTCCGCGCCACTTTCGGGTGATTCGCCGCCTGCTCGACCATGGCTTTTTCAGGGCTGGCGGGGTGTTGGTGGGTACCCATGCGTTCCTTGCCTACGGTAATCTGCTGGGGGTGCATTGGGGCGACACATCACGTACGCAGGATGTGGACTTTGCCCATGCGGGTAAGAGCGTGTCCATCGCGTTGCCGGCGACCGTCGAGGTGGACATCCGTCGTGCCATCGAATCGCTGGAAATGGGCTTCCTGCCTGTTTCCGGACTCGCGGGCAAAACGGGCGCCACCTGCCTCAACCCGAAGGAACCCGATTTCCGCCTGGACTTTTTGACGCCGAGGCACCGCGGCGGAGACGCGCCGGTTGTGCATCCGCAGTTGCATGTCACCCTGCAACCCCTGCGGTTCATCGAATATATCCTGGAGAATGTCGTCCAGGTGGCGGTTTTCAGCGCGGAAGGATGCGGCATCGTCAATGTGCCGCATCCGGCGCGTTATGCCGTGCACAAGCTGCTGCTCTATGGCGAGCGCAGCGGTTCGTTCACACAAAAAGCCAACAAGGATCTGGCGCAAGCCGCCGCGCTCATGGACTGGTTCAAAATCCATCGCCCGTGGGAGATGGAAGAGGCCTGGCAGGATATGCTCAAGCGCGGCAGGGGCTGGGCCGGCCGGGTCGAACGCGGTATCAAGGCGCTCGCGCAATGGGCGCCCGAATTGGATATGACGAATTGGCTTGGATGATCCGGGACGCGGAGGCATCGGGGCATCACGGGAAGGAACGATGACTGAACGACTCTTTTTATTCGGCTCCGGCGGCCATGCCAAGGTGGTGCTGGATGCGGCCCGCCTGCAGGGCTATCAGGTGCTGGCGGTGTTCGATGACGACCCGGCGCGCGCGGGCACCCGTCTCATGGATTGCCCG
Source organism: uncultured beta proteobacterium (assembly GCA_947084915.1). Taxonomy (GTDB): domain Bacteria; phylum Pseudomonadota; class Gammaproteobacteria; order Burkholderiales; family Rhodocyclaceae; genus Desulfobacillus. Next base: position 62,694 of record CAMTUN010000006.1, read on the forward strand.
CTGCCGGGCGGACGGGAGGCGTTGTTGGCCTGGTGCCGGTCGAGCGGCGTGCAGACGGGGATCGTCGCCATCGGCAACAACCCGGCGCGGATCGCGATGGGCGACTGGCTGGCGGCGCATGGGTTTGCGCTGGCGAGCGTGGTGCATCCGGCCGCCGTGGTGACATCTTCCGCAAGGATTGGCGCCGGAACCCTGATCATGCCGGGCGTCGTGGTCAATGCCGATGCCTGCATCGGCGGCAACGTGATCCTCAATTCGGGCGCCATCGTCGAGCATGACTGCACGGTCGGCGACGGTGCGCATGTCGCGCCGGGGGCGGTGCTGTGCGGCGGCGTATCCGTCGGTGCGGGAACCCTTGTCGGCGCCGGCGCGGTGGTGCTGCCGGGGGTGCGTATTGGTGCCGGGCTGCTGGTCAAGGCGGGCGCGGTTGTTGCCCGGGACATGGGGGGCAACGCATGAATCGATCCGCTCCCGGCGTCCTTGCGGTCGATGGCGGACGTCCGCTGCGCACTGCCCCTTTCCCCGCCTGGCCGGTTTTCGAGGCAGACGAAATCGGCGCGGTGAGCGAGGTGCTCGCCTCCGGGCGGGTGAATTACTGGACCGGCGAGGCCTGCCGGCGTTTCGAGGAAGAATTCGCCGCCTTCACCGGCACGCGGCATGCCATCGCACTGGCGAACGGCACCCTGGCGCTGGAGCTGGCGCTTCATGCGCTCGGCATCGGACCGGGCGACGAGGTGATCGTGCCGGCGCGAACCTTCATCGCCTCGGCCAGTTGCGCGGTGGCGCGCGGCGCCGTGCCGGTGGTCGCCGACGTCGATCCGGTCAGCCAGAACCTGACGGCCGACGCCGTACTGGCGGGACTGACTTTGCGCACACGTGCCATCGTCGCGGTGCATCTGGCCGGCTGGCCCTGCGACATGGATCCGATCATGGCCCTGGCGCGCGAGCGCGGCATCAAGGTCATCGAGGATTGCGCCCAGGCGCACGGGGCGACCTACAAGAGCAGGCCGGTGGGCAGCCTGGGGGATTGCGCCGCCTTCTCCTTCTGCCAGGACAAGATCATGACCACCGGCGGCGAGGGCGGCATGCTGGTGCTGAACGACAGCCGCCTGTGGGAGAAGGCCTGGGCCTACAAGGATCACGGCAAGAGCCATGACGCGGTGTTCAAGCGCGAGCATCCGCCGGGATTCCGCTGGCTGCACGAATCCTTCGGCAGCAATTTCCGCATGACGGAGATGCAGGCGGCGATCGGACGGCTTCAACTCGGCAAGCTGCCGCAATGGGTGGCCGCGCGTCGGCGCAATGCGGCCATGCTGGACAGCGGGTTCGCGAATATCCCGGGGCTGCGCGTCACCCGGCCCGCGGAAGGGATCGGCCATGCCTACTACAAGTACTACGCGTTCGTGAAACCCGGGATGCTGGCGCCCGGCTGGGACGCGACGCGCATCAACGAGGCGATCAACGCCGAAGGGGTGCCCTGTTTCGCCGGCAGTTGCTCGGAGATCTATCGCGAGCGCGCTTTCACCGACCGCGGCTGGGGCCCGGCGCAGCGATTGCCCGTGGCGCGGCAATTGGGCGAGACCAGCCTGATGTTCACGGTGCATCCGACACTGGGCGAGCGTGAAATGCAGGACACCGTTGGCGCTGTCGCCAAGGTGATGCGGGTGGCGACGCGATGAGGCCGCCACTGCGCAACGCCATCATCGTTGCCCATGATTTGGTTGCGGCCGCCCTGGCCTGGGCGCTGGCCTACTGGTTGCGCTTCAACCTCGATGTTCCCGACGCCTATTTTCGCGGCATGCTCTACAGTTTGTTATGGGTGGTGCCTTTGCATGCGGCAGTCTTCCTGTCGCTCGGGGTCCATCGCGGCATGTGGCGTTACGTCAGCGTCAAGGATCTACAGCGGATAGTGCTGGCCGTCATGTTGGCGGCGGCACTGGTCGGCGCCTGCGTGTTCATGTTCCAGTTCGGCGAGGTGCCGCGCTCCATACTGATCCTGCAGCCCCTGCTGTTGATCATGACGATGGGCGGCACGCGCTTCGCCTATCGCGTCTGGCGTGAGCACCAGATTTACGGCAAGGTCCGCATGGAGGGAGAGCCGGTGCTGATCCTGGGCGCCGGGGATGCAGCCATGCTGCTGCTGCGCGAACTGAAGCGCAGCCAGGAATGGCGCGTGGTCGGCCTGCTCGACGACGAGGGAGATAAACGCGGACGCGTGCTCGACGGCGTGCCGGTTCTCGGCCCGCTGGGCGACATTGCCACCCAGATCGACAGGCTGCAGGTGAGGCGCGTCATCATCGCCATGCCCTCTGCCACTGCCGGCGTCCGGCGTCGCGCCGCCGAGGCGGCGACCACTGCCGGCACGACGGTGCTGACCGTACCGGCGATAGATGACCTGCTCTCCGGACGGGTGGCTATATCCCATCTGCGCAAGGTGGAATTGGAGGATCTGCTCGGGCGCGAAGAGGTGCGTCTGGATAGCGAGGGCCTGCACCGCCTGCTCGGCGGCAGGGTGGTGCTGGTGACCGGAGCTGGCGGCTCCATCGGATCGGAGCTGGCGCGCCAGATCGCGCGCTTTGAGCCGAAACTGCTGGTGTTGTTCGAGCAGTCGGAGTTCGCGCTCTATCAGATCGAGCAGGAATTTTCCCTGCGGCTGCCGAACACACCGATTGCCTGTGCGGTGGGCGATGTGAAGGATGCGGCGCGCCTCGATCGGGTTTTCGCGCAGCATCGTCCGCAGGTGGTGTTCCATGCGGCGGCCTACAAGCACGTGCCGCTGATGGAGAACGAGAACGCCTGGGAGGCGGTGCGCAACAACGTGCTCGGCACCTTGCGCGTGGCTGAAGCTGCATTGGCTCATGGGACAGAGGAGTTCGTCTTCATATCCACCGACAAGGCGGTGAACCCGACCAACGTCATGGGTACGACCAAGCGCATCGCCGAGATGGTTTGCCAGGCTCTGCAGGACCGGGTCGATGTCGGGCTGAAGCCCGACCTACAGGAATCGCCTGGCAGGTCGGGCTTCAGCCCGACAACCCGCTTCGTCATGGTGCGCTTCGGCAATGTGCTGGGCAGCAACGGCAGCGTGATCCCGAAATTCCGCGAGCAGATCGCCGGCGGCGGGCCGGTGACGGTGACGCACCCGGACATCGTTCGTTACTTCATGTCGATTCCCGAGGCGGCGCAACTGGTGCTGCAGGCCGGCCTGATGGGGCAGGGCGGTGAAATATTCGTGCTCGACATGGGTGAGCCGGTGAAGATCGCCGATCTTGCGCGCGACATGATCCGCCTGTCTGGCTTTACGGAGGAGGATATCAAGATCGTGTTTACCGGGCTGCGGCCCGGCGAGAAGCTCTACGAGGAATTGCTCGCCGATGGCGAGCAGACGCTGCCGACGCCGCATCCCAAGCTGCGCATCGCGCGGGGGCAGGCTGCTTTATCGACGCCTGAGCTGGAAGCGCTGCGCATCTGGCTGCAGAGCCCGCCGCAGGACGAACAGGCGGTCAAGCAGCGCTTGGCCGAGCTCGTGCCCGAGTATCGCCCGCAGTTGTCCCACGGGCACCCCAAGGGTATTTCCTGCGGGGCAGATTTCCTGCGGTCATCGGGCTGAAGCCCGACAAGGCGCCATGTTATGATGATGTTTTGATGTTCATACACAAGGCATCATTATGCGCACTACGATCACCATAGATGACCGGCTGGCCGGCGAGTTGAAGCGCTTGGCTGCGGAAACCGGCAAGCCCTTCAAAAGCGTGCTGAACGAGACGCTGCGTGCCGGCCTGCACGGGGGTAAAAGAACCCCAACCGCGTATCGCTTGCGCGCCGCTTCGCTGGGCCCGCCCCAAGTGGGCGTGAATCTGGACAAGGCACTGCAATTGGCGGACGAACTGGAAGATGCGGCTTTGCGCGACAAGCTGGAGCAGCGCAAGTGATCCTTCTGGATGCCAACCTGCTCATCTATGCGGTGAATCGGGATCTGCCGCAACACAAGGCCGCGAAAACCTGGATCGAGAAAACGTTCTCTGAATCGGAGAACTTGGGACTGCCCTGGATATCGTTGCTGGCATTTCTGCGGTTATGCACCAATCCTCGCGTGTTCAAGGCGCCTCTGAAGGTCGAGGAGGCGATCGCTTATGTCGATGAATGGCTTGCGCTGCCTGCGGTGAGCCTGGTATCGCCCGGGTTGCGGCATTGGGAGATTTTTAAAACTCTGATGATCCAGTGCGGTACGGCCGGCAACCTGACCACCGATGCCCATATTGCCGCGCTTGCCCTCGAGGGTGGCCACACGATTTATTCGGCTGACAACGACTTTCGTCGTTTCCCCGGCATCCGACATGTCAATCCGCTCGCACAGTAAAAAAAGCGCAGGCACGCTGCTCGTGACGGGAGGCGCCGGCTATATCGGCTCCCATGCCTGCGTCGAACTGCTGCAGGCCGGTTACGACGTGGTGGTGGTGGACAACCTGTGCAACAGCAGGCGCGAGGTGATCGGGCGGGTCGAGAGGATTACAGGGAAGACGGTCAGCTTTCATGAGTGCGACGTGCGCGATGCGGCAGTGCTGCGCGGGGTATTCCGCGAGCACGCCATCGGCGCAGTGCTGCATTTCGCCGGCCTGAAGGCGGTCGGCGAGTCGGTCGAACAGCCGCTGGCGTATTACGACAACAACGTTGGCGGCACGCTGGCGTTGTGCGGGGCGATGGCGGAGGCGGGCGTGCGCAAGCTGGTCTTCAGCTCTTCGGCCACGGTGTATGGCGATCCCGATGCCGTGCCGGTGCGCGAGGATCATCCGCTGCGGCCGACCAATCCCTACGGTCGCTGCAAGGCCATGGTCGAGGCGATCCTGCTTGACCTCGCCCGCTCAGACCCCGCCTGGAAAATCGCGCTGCTGCGCTACTTCAATCCGGTCGGTGCGCACGAGAGCGGCCTGATCGGCGAGGATCCCGCCGGGGTGCCGAACAACCTGATGCCGTTCATTGCCCAGGTGGCGGTGGGCCGGCGCGAAGCGCTCAATGTGTATGGCAACGATTACCCGACGCCGGACGGCACCGGGGTGCGGGACTATATCCATGTCGTGGACCTTGCCCGCGGCCATCTGGCGGCGCTGAAGAAGCTGGATGCCATGCCTGAGGTGATGACGGTCAATCTCGGTACGGGTCGGGGTTACAGTGTGCTGGAGATGGTGGACGCTTTCCGCAAGGCCTCGGGCAAGGATGTTCCGTACCGGATCGTGCCGCGCAGGGCCGGCGATATCGCCGCCTGTTATGCCGACCCCGCCTTGGCCCAGCGCCTGCTGGGCTGGCGTGCTGAATGCGGTCTTGAAGAGATGTGCCGGGACACGTGGCGCTGGCAGAGCATGAACCCGGACGGCTACGCCGCGTGAGACCGCCATGTCGACCTACGCCATCGGCGACATCCAGGGCTGCTTCGATTCCTTCCGCCGCCTGCTCGATCTGATCCGTTTCGATCCGGCGCACGACCGCCTCTGGCTGGTCGGTGACCTGGTCAACCGCGGCCCGCATTCGCTGGAAACGCTGCGCTTCGTCAAAAGCCTGGGCAAGGCCGCGATCACCGTGCTGGGCAATCACGACCTGCATCTGGTGATGTTGGCGGAAGGTTATTCCAAGCATCGTGAGGATGACACGCTGGAGGCGATCCTGGCGGCGCCTGACCGCGAGGAACTGCTCGCATGGTTGCGCCGGCGCCCCATGATGCATGTCGAGAACGGCTACGCTCTGGTGCATGCCGGCCTGCTGCCGCAGTGGTCGGTAGAACAGGCGCGCGCGTTGGCGGGTGAGGTCGAGAAAGCCCTGCGGTCGAAAAAATTCCCGGAATTCCTGGCGAACATGTGGGGCAGCGAGCCGCCGTCCTGGCGCGACGAACTTTCAGGGTGGTCACGGCTGCGAGTGATCGTGAATGCCATGACACGGATGCGCTTCTGCTCCGCCAAGGGCGTCATGGAATTCAAGGCGAAGGGCGAGGCGGCGGATGCGCCGAAGGGCTTTCTGCCGTGGTTCGCCGTGCCCGGCCGAAAGAGTGCCGACCACGTTTTGGTGACGGGCCATTGGTCTGCGCTGGGCCTGAAAATCGAGCCGGACTTGCTGGCGCTGGACTCGGGTTGCCTGTGGGGCCGGCATCTGACGGCGGTGAGCCTGCCGGATCGCGAAGTCTTTCAGGCCGATTGTTCCGGGGAGGATGTGACGTGACGGAAGAAGACAACTGCGTTTTCTGCAGAATCGTGCGCGGCGAGTTGCCGGCGACGGTGGTTTTCCAGGACGAGGCAACCCTGACTTTCATGGACATCGGCAGCGTGAATCCGGGCCACATGCTGGTGGCAGCGAAGCTGCACGTCGAAAACCTGCAGGGAATGGACGGTGAATTGGCGGGCGCCATGTTCCGCGCCGCGTCGCGCGCGGCCAAGGCGATTGAGGCAGTATTCCGGCCGAACGGGATTTCGGTTTATCAGGCCAACGGCCCTGCCGCCGGGCAGACTGTGTTTCACGCCCATATCCACGTGCTGCCGCGCTGGGAGAACGACGGCCTGACTTTCACCTGGCCTGTTAAGAATCCGCCGCGCGAGGAACTGGAGAAGGTTGCCGCGCAGCTGCGCGGCGCTTTGTAGATCGGGCTTCAGCCCGACAGCAGCGTTTGTCCAGCTTCCACTGTCGGCCCAAAGGCCGACCTACAATCAAACCTATACCTGATTACCCACGAAACTCAGCCGTAGTTAGCGACATCGGCGGCATGTCTCCCCCCCTTTGGAAAAGGGGGCAAGGGGGCTTTGCACTTCCTTCGGTCGGATTTCGCGGCCGCTCGTGCGCTGGCCACCCCCGTCCCACGGGCACCCCAAGGGTATTTCCTGCGGGGCAGCTTTGCACTTCCTTCGGCCGCACCCCAAGGGTATTTCCTTCTGGGCAGATTTCCTTCGGTCATAAATCCCCCTTGTTCCCCCTTTTATGACCGAAGGAAATCCCTGTGGGACAAAGGGGGAGACCCTATGCAAAGTCGGCTGAGGCTCATTGGTAATCAAGAACCTATATACGTAACTCAATGCGTGACGCGGGTTGCGCCGCTGCCCTTCAATACGCGCACCCGCTCGCCCGGATGAAAAGCCTCATCGGCCTCCTGGGTGACGGCGATGAGTTGGCCGCTGTCCAGCTTGATGGTGATTTCCAGCCCAGCCTTCTTGGTGACCTGTTCCTCGATGGCCGAGCCGGCGACGCCGCCGACCACGGCGCCGACGATGGCGCCGGCCGTCGAGCCGCGGCCGCGGCCGATGTTGCTGCCCGCCACGGCACCGACGCCGGCACCGGCCACGGAGCCCACGGGCGACTTGGTGCCTTCGATGGTGACGTGCCGTACGCTTTCCACCACGCCCAGCCTGACGGACATTTCCTGCCGCGCCTGACCGCGCTCGTAGGCGCTGCCGGACTTGCTGGAGGCGCAGCCGGCGAGAAGGGCGGCAATCAATAGCATGACTGTAAGGGGGATGCTGTTCATTCGGTGTCCTTTGTAGGTCGGGCTTCAGCCCGACAGCAGCGGTTGGTTGATCGGATTCCGTCGTCGGCCTGAAGGCCGACCTACCAAAGCGACTGTCCGAACGCCGCCCGGTAGCGCTCGGCGACTTGTTCCCGCACCGGCTGGTGATTCTGTCCGCCGCGGTGCGCGATCTTGATCGATCCCATCAGCGAGGCGAGTCGCCCCGCCTTCTCCCAGCCCATGCTGCTGGCGATGCCGTAGAGGAGCCCGGCGCGGAAGGCGTCGCCGCAGCCGGTCGGGTCAATCAGTTCATCCGGCTTGACGCTGGGGATGTCGAGGCGTTGACCATCGGCATGGATGTGCGCCCCATTGGCGCCCAGCGTGATGATGAGCGCGTCGACCAGACCGGCCAGTTGCTCGATGGTCCGCCCCGTCTTTTCCGACAGCAAGCGGGCCTCGTAGTCATTGACGCAGCAATAGTCGGCGAGTTCCAGAAAATTCAATAATTCCTCGCCGTTGAATAGCGGCAGGCCCTGGCCGGGGTCGAAAATGAATGGCACGCCTGCGTCATGGAATTCCTGCGCGTGCTGCATCATGCCTTCGCGGCCGTCCGGCGCGACGATGCCAATAGTCAGTCCCTGCGCATCGGCGACGTGGTTGAGATGCGAGTAGTTCATCGCGCCCGGATGGAAGGCGGTGATCTGGTTGTCGTCCAGATCGGTGGTGATGAAGGCCTGGGCGGTATAGGTCGAGGGCACTTCCTGCACGTGGCTGCGGTCGAGGTCGAAGCGCTCCAGCCGATGCAGATAGGGGCCGATGTCCTCGCCGACGGTGGCCATGATGAGGGGTTCGCCGCCGAGCAGCTTCAGGCTGTAGGCGATGTTGCCCGCGCAGCCGCCGAACTCGCGCCGCATGTCCGGCACGTGGAAGGAGACATTGAGGATGTGCAACTGGTCGGGCAGGATGTGGTTCTTGAAGCGGTCGTGGAACACCATGATGGTGTCGTAGGCCATCGAGCCGCAGATCAGCGTTCGCATTGCGCGGGATTCCTTTCCAAGCGGTTTATTTGAGCCTGCAGGTCGGGCTTCAGCCCGACTTGGGCAATCGATCCATCGCTGATTGTCGGCCTGAAGGCCGACCTACAGTGCGGCAAGCGCCGCAGCGTAATTCGGCTCCTGCTTGATCTCGGGGACAAGTTCGCTGTAGGTCACCTTGTCGTATTCGTCGATCACTACCACGGCGCGGGCGGTGATGCCGGCGATCGGACCGTCCTCGATCTTGACGCCGTAGTTGGTCATGAACTCGCGGCCGCGCATGGTGGACAGCGAGACGACATTGTTCAGGCCCTCGGTTTCGCAGAAACGCTTCATGGCGAAGGGCAGATCGGCCGAGATGACCAGCACGACCGTATTGGGCAGAGCGCCGGCCTGCTCGTTGAACTTGCGCGTGGAGGTGGCGCAGGTCGGCGTATCCAGGCTCGGCACGATGCTGAGCACCTTGCGCTTGCCGGCGAAATCCTTGAGCGTCAGGTCGCGCAGGTCGGTGGCGACCAGCGAGAAGTCCGGCGCGGCGTCGCCGGGTTTGGGGAACTCGCCGCTGAGGTGGATGGGCACGCCTGCACGGGTGATGGTTGTCATGGTCATGCCTCCTGCAGGGCCGCCCCAAGGGTGGCATGCGCCCCCTTGGGGGGCAGCGAACGCATGTGAGCGTGGGGGTCGTCCATGTTTCCTCGCGTTGTGGTGGATAGCCCTGCTCAGGGATAGAACAGGTAAAGACGGTAACCGCTGGCGCCGATTTCGGTGGCGTCCAGCCAGAGGTTGACCGCCAGATCGCCGTTGGCGGCAAAGCCGGCGCGAACATCCGCATCCTGCACCAGGTATTCGGCCGGCGCGAAGACCTTGCGGACCATCGGCTGATCGCGGATGTCGGTTAGCGTCAGTTCCAGGTGCGGGTAATCCTGCGCGAAGGACGCACGATTCTTCAGCGTGGCCACCAGCACCAGCACGCCCTTGCGCTGCGGATCGGGATGCAGGTCCGATGCCTCGATGCTGACGAAGTCCGCCTTGCGCGGCAGCGGAATGTCGCATTCAAGCAGTCCGCACATCTCCTGGAGCAGCGGGCGAAGACCGGGTTCGCTTGCGGCCAATTCTGTGCGGTATAAGTAGGCAGCCTGCACGACCAGCAAGCCCAGCGCAATCAGGCCCGCCAGGCTCCAGGCCAGCAGGCGCCCGCGCGACGCGGGAGGTTCAGACTCATTGCCGATGCCCTCCAGCAGGATGTCGATGGATTCAGTGGACTCAGGCTCGCCGGGTGCGTCCGGCGATTCGGCTGCGGGGGAGCTCGCCGGTTCGGCATCGAGCGCAGGTGCTGCGGGAGAAGGCTCGACGACGGGCTGCGGGACAGCTTCCGATGCGAGGGATGCGGCCTCGACCGGCGCAGTTGCGGCAAGCCCGTCTTCCAGGGTTTCCAGCGCATTGAACACGGCGCTGCAATGCCCGCAGCGCACCTTGCCGGCGCGCGCCTTGAGCTGCTCCGGCGTGACGCGGAAGGCGGTGTCGCAGGCTGGGCAGCGGGTCAACATCATTTCCGCACGCCCTCCAGAAGGCACCAGCCTTCCTTTTCGGCCCAGAGCGTCAGATCGAATGCCGGCCGGTAGGCGCCCTGTACCTGCCCGGCTTGCATGGCCAGGATGCCCGACAGCGCGATATGCCCGCCCGCCCGGGTTCGCTCGGCGAGAAGGGGCGCCAGCACGCAGAGCGGATTGGTGAGGATGTTGGCGACCACGATGTCGAATTGCATGTCGAGGGTGTGTCTGGAATGCAAAAGCTGCAGTTGCGTGTTGTTTCGCTCGGCATTGTTGGCCGCTGCAGCCAGGGCGTTTTCGTCGATGTCGACGCCAAAGACGCGGGCTGCGCCGAGCTTCGCTGCGGTGATGGCTAATATACCTGAACCGCAACCGTAATCGAGCACGCTGGCGCCGTTATGCACATGGGCGCATAGCCATTCGAGGCACAGCCGTGTCGTCGGGTGACTGCCAGTTCCGAAGGCCAGGCCCGGGTCGAGTTCGAGATTGACCGCATCTGGATCCGGCGCACGGTGCCAAGAAGGCACGATCCACAGTTTCTCGTTGATGCGGATCGGTTCGAATTGCGACTGGGTCAATCGCACCCAGTCCTGCTCGGCGACTTCGATGATTTCGTAGGATGGCGTGGCCGCAAGCCCCGCTTCGCCTGCCGCAGCGGCGGCGATCAGGGGGATGTCCGCACTCTTGTCGAACAAGGCGATGACGCGGCTGTGCGCCCAGAGCGGAACGGGGGTGCTGCCCGGTTCGCCAAATTGCGGCGTTTCGCGCTCGGTGCCGGCGTCGGCGTCTTCCATGCCGACCGAGAGGGCGCCCAGCGCCAGCAGGGCATCTGAGAGCGCTTCGGCGTGATCGGCGTCCGTGGCGAGCGTGACGGAAAGCCACATGGGGCTACTTCCCCTTGACGGCCTCGTCCTTCGCGGCCAGCTTGTGCTCGAGATAATGGATGCTGGTGCCGCCCTTCATGAAGCGGGCGTCGAGCATCAGTTCCTGATGCAGCGGGATGTTCGTCTTGATGCCTTCGATCACCATTTCGGAGAGCGCGATGCGCATGCGCCGGATGGCCTGGTCGCGCGTGTCGCCGTAGGCAATCAGCTTGCCGATCATCGAATCGTAATGCGGCGGCACGTTGTAGCCGCTGTAGACATGAGAATCGACGCGGATGCCGGGCCCGCCGGGCGGATGATAAGAGGTGATGCGGCCCGGAGAGGGCGTGAACTTGTAGGGATCCTCGGCATTGATGCGGCATTCGATAGCATGGCCTTTGAGCTCGATGTCGCGTTGGCGGAAGGTGAGTTTCTCGCCGGCGGCGATGCGGATTTGCTGCTGCACGAGGTCGATGCCGGTGATGAATTCCGTCACGGGGTGCTCGACCTGAAGGCGGGTGTTCATCTCGATGAAGTAGAACTCGCCGTTCTCGTAAAGAAACTCGAAGGTTCCGGCGCCGCGGTAAGCGATCTTGCGGCAGGCTTCCGCGCAACGGTCACCGATGCGCGTGATGAGGCGGCGGGCGACTTCGGGCGCCGGCGCCTCTTCGATGATCTTCTGGTGGCGGCGCTGCATCGAGCAGTCGCGCTCGCCCAGCCAGACGGTGTTCTTGAAGGAGTCGGAGAGCAACTGGAATTCGATATGGCGCGGATTTTCCAGGAATTTTTCCATGTACACCATCGGATTGCCGAAAGCGGCCTGGGCCTCGGCGCGGGTCATGGTGACGGCATTGAGCAGCGCCGCCTCGGTATGCACGACGCGCATGCCACGCCCGCCGCCGCCGCCGGCCGCCTTGATGATGACCGGATAGCCGATGGTGCGGGCGATCTTGATGATTTCCTTCGGATCCTCCGGCAGGGCCCCCTCTGAGCCCGGTACGCAGGGGACGCCGGCGGCTTTCATGGCGTCCTTGGCGGAAACCTTGTCGCCCATCAGGCGAATGGTTTCGGGCCTCGGACCGATGAAGACAAAACCGGATTTTTCGACCCGCTCGGCAAAATCGGCGTTCTCGGACAGGAAGCCATAGCCGGGGTGGATGGCCTCCGAGTCGGTCACCTCGGCGGCTGAAATGATGGCCGGGATGTTGAGGTAGCTGGCCGCGGAAGGAGCGGGACCGATGCAGACGGATTCGTCGGCGAGCTTGACGTACTTCGCCTCGGTGTCCGCCTCGGAATGCACGACCACCGTCTTGATGCCCAGTTCGCGGCAGGCACGCTGGATGCGGAGTGCGATCTCGCCACGGTTGGCGATGAGAATTTTTTCGAACATGGTTGCCTGGTTTTTTGTAGGTCGGGCTTCAACCCGACTTTGGAGGTGGCTGTCGGGCTGAAGCCCGACCTACATTTATCCGATGATGAACATGGGCTGGCCGTATTCGACCGGCTGGCCGTTCTCCACCAGGATGGCCTTGATGACGCCCGAGGCGTCGGCTTCGATCTCGTTCATGAGTTTCATGGCTTCGATGATGCAGAGGGTGTCGCCGGCCTTGACGGTCTGTCCTACCTCGACGAATGACTGCGAGCCCGGTGTGGAAGAACGATAGAAGGTGCCGACCATCGGCGCCTTGACGGCATGGCCTTCCGCTTCGGCCGCTGCAGCGGCCTCGGCGGTTGTGGGTGGAGGCGTCAAGGCGGATGCCGGTGCTTGGGGTGCCGGAGCAGCATGATGTACATAGGTGGGCGCGGGCGCCGCCATGCCTTGCTTGGCGATGCGCACTCTTTCTTCCCCTTCGGTGATTTCCAGTTCGGCGATGCCGGATTTCTCCACCAGATCGATCAAGGCCTTCAGTTTTCTGAGGTCCATTTTTTCTCCCGTATGAATTGACGCCGCAGCGGTTGAAATACGGATGAGCCCCGCTGCGGGCCAGGTGCTAGCGAATGCGATTGAGCGCGTAGTCGAGGGCGAGCCGGTAGCCGTGGCTGCCCAGTCCGCAGATGACCCCGGCGGCAATGTCCGAGAAATAGGAATGCCGGCGGAAAGGCTCGCGCGCGTGGACGTTCGAAAGATGCACTTCGACAAAGGGGATGGTCACCGCAATCAAGGCATCCCGCAGGGCGACGCTGGTGTGGGTGTATCCCCCCGGGTTGATGATGATGAAGGCCACGCCTTCGCTGCGGGCGGCCTGGATGCGATCGACCAGATCACCCTCATGGTTGCTCTGGAAGGTGATCAACTCTGTAGTAGCCGCCTTGGCCTGGGTTGCGAGGGACGCATTGATATCCGCCAGCGTATCCCGCCCGTAGATTTCCGGCTCCCGCGTCCCGAGCAGATTCAGGTTGGGGCCATGCACTACCAGGATGCGTGGTTTGCGCTTGGCATTCTTGACCGTTTTGCGGTCTGTTTTCTTGGCTTTCATATATGCGAGTTTGCCGGAAATAGCTGCAAATTGTCCAGAGTTACCTGAAATATGGCAGAGAATCAGCGTGGCAGGAGAGCGGACTGGATGGTCTTTTCCAAGTCTGCCGTGGCGTACTTGCCGAGCTTGATTTGTTGCGGGCTGCCGTCCGGTCGAAGGATCACGGTAAAGGGTAAGGCTTTGGCACGATTGCCTAAATCGCTTGATAGATCGAGAGTTTCCAGATTGCTGATGAGGAGGGGATAGGAAATCCCCATTTCTTTTTGGAACGCTGCGATTTTATCGGCAGAATCAATGCTGATCCCTACAAATTGAACACCGTTCAAAGCATATTTTGTATTAATCCTCGAGAATTCCGGCATTTCTTCCCTGCAGGGCGGGCACCAGGTCGCCCAGAAATTGATGACCAGCACTTTCCCTTTCCATTGCGCCAGGGATTGGGGCTGGCCGTTAAGATCAGGAAGGGTCAGCGCCAGCAAACGGGTGGGCGCATCGGCTGTGGGGGCAGCTCCAGGCGGAGGAGACAATGGGACGGATTGCGGTTTGCCGAGAAAATAGCCAGCCATTGCTGCGAGGGTCGAGACGGCAATGATCAGCAAGGCGTGGCGAGCGGTCTTGCTCATGCTGCAGGAACTTTCAGCAGAGCTTCCACAAAGGCGAGGCGGGCGCGTTCGGAAGCCCGCCCATTGCGACGCTTCTGGGCGCGCTCGGCAGCCGGTTCGTACAAGGAAAGCTTCACCGGAAGCTCGTTACAGTCGAACGTAAGAACGCACTCGGGAACCTCGGCTCCCCCGCGTCGTGGCTCGCTCTGCTCAAAATGAACACCCTGATTGAGCAGGAAAATTTCCACTTCCTTGCTGTTGTCCGGGAAGGCCTCCAGTTCGATTTTTGCATAGCGTCCGGCGGTACCGTCGAGCACAGACCCGGTCAGGCAGGGTTTGAAGGAATCCAGCAGACGCATGACCTCGACCGCCGTTCGGCGCATTTCCAACAGACGCTCGCGCTGCTCGCTTTCCTGGTAGATCGCCTGGTAGGCACGCAGTTCCATCTCGATTTCGGCATTGTTCGGCAGGGCCTCCGTTTCGGGTGCGCCAAGTTGGCGGGCGGCTTTGCGCTTGGCCAGACCGTAGTCGGCGATTCCGTCTTCGGCCATCAGGCGGGCGGCCAGCGCAGCGATATTCCGCCGCATCGTGTTGTGTCGCAGAGCGTTCCGACCGTGATGGGACATGACGGGGCGATGCTGGCGGATCGGTTAGAATTCGGCGCTATTGTAGCGGGATGGCGATGCACATACACATTCTCGGCATTTGCGGCACCTTCATGGGCGGCATCGCCCTGCTGGCCAGAGCCTCAGGTCATCGCGTGACAGGTTGCGATGCCAATGTCTACCCCCCGATGAGCACTCAGTTGGCGGCTCAGGGCATCGAACTGATCGAGGGCTACGACGCGACCCAGAGTCGGCTGGCGCCCGACCTGTTCGTTGTCGGCAATGCTATTTCACGCGGCAATCCGCTGCTCGAAGACATCCTCGACAAGGGCCTGCCCTTTATGTCCGGGCCACAATGGTTGGCGGAGAACGTACTGCGCGATAAATGGGTGATGGCCGTAGCCGGCACCCACGGCAAGACGACGACCTCTTCCATGTTGGCGTGGATTCTCGAGGATGCGGGCATGGCCCCCGGCTTCCTCATTGGCGGCGTGCCGCAGGACTTCGGCGTGTCGGCGCGACTGACTTCCAGTCCTTTCTTTATCATAGAGGCCGACGAGTACGATACCGCCTTCTGCGACAAGCGCTCTAAGTTCGTTCATTACAAAGCGCGGACCGCCATCCTGAACAACCTCGAGTTCGATCATGCTGACATCTTCAGTGATCTTGCTGCCATCGAGACTCAATTTCATCATTTCGTGCGAATCCTGCCGAGTTCCGGCCTGATTCTCGCGAACTCCCAGGAAACCAGCCTGAGGCGGGTCCTGGAGCGGGGTTGCTGGACCCCAATAGAATGGTTCAACGACCCGTCTGGGTGGAATCTTGGTGAGCTTGTACCGGACGGTTCCTGTGCCGTGACGCTCGCAGGAACTGAAATCGGCCGGCTCCTTTTGGCTCTGGCGGGTTCCCATAACCGAGCCAATGCGCTGGCAGCCGTAGCCGCCGCGAGGCATGCCGGTGTGCCGCCGGCCATGGCGCTGGCTTCGTTAGGCCGCTTCGGGGGGGTCAAGCGCCGACTCGAAGTGCGTGGTGTGGTGCGTGGCGTTACGGTGTATGACGATTTCGCCCATCATCCGACCGCCATTTCCTCCACTATCGCCGGGTTGCGTCAGCGCATCAACGGAGGGCGAATCCTGGCGGTGCTGGAACCGCGTTCCAACACCATGAGGCTGGGGGTGGTGAAGGCGCAACTGCCGGCCAGCCTGCAAGAGGCAGAAATAACGTTCTGCTATGCCGCCAACCTGGGCTGGGACGTCCGTGATGCGCTGAAGCCGCTCGGCGACAAGGCGCAGGTGTACGAGGACATGGATGCTCTGGTCGAGGCGGTGTCGGGCGCCGCCCGCGAGGGAGATCACGTGCTCGTCATGAGCAACGGCGGCTTTGGCGGCATCCATGACAAACTACTCGGATCACTCGCGGGCCAAGCCTGCAATTCCCCGGATGCGGGGTTTCCCGCGCCCTGAAAAACGATCGGCCTGCGGAAAACCGCAGGCCGATGGCTTGCAGCCACGTTGCGGCCGGTCGGTTTTAACGTCCGAGGCTCGCAATGTATTCCGAAACGGCGGCGATATCCTTCTCGTCCATGCGGGCCGCAATGTGGCGCATGACGCTGCCAGGATCGGTGGCGCGCTTGCCGGACTTGTAAGCCTTCAGCTGGGTGCTGACATACTCTGCATGCTGGCCGCCGATGGCGGGCGTCAAGACGGCCGGTACCTTCGAGTACGTTTTGGCCCAGTCGCGGTTGCCGATGCCATTCGGGCCGTGGCAGCCGATGCAGGCCGTAACCACATCGGGGCGCCCCTTGCCCTTCTGATAGATCTTCTCGCCTTGAGCCCGTGTGGTTTTGTTTGGCGCCGCGCTGGGCTTGGGCTGCTGTTTGGCGAAATACGCCGCCAGGTCGGCCATGTCGGCTTCGGCGATGGCCTGCGCCTGGGGACTCATGGTTTCATTGGTGCGACGTCCCGCCTTGAAGTCGTGGAGCGACCTGACAAAGTATTCGGGAATTTGTCCAGCCAGACTAGGGGCTTTGAGCGCGGCAAAGATTTCGGGTGGGCTATTACCGTCGACGCCGTGACAAGCGCCACAGGCAGCCGCCTTCTGCTGCCCCAAGGCCGCATTGCCGGCCGCCAGAACCACAGATGAAATACACGGCAACAAGATTGTAAACGCAAATGCGGTGACCCTCTTCATCGTGTTCGCCCTCCATTTTGCGGATGAAATTCTTATTGACCTGAGTTGACTTGGGGATATTGTATGCGACAAAATGCCGCAAAGAAAATTATAGTCAAATAAATTCTATGGCCGAATAGTTAAGGTTGCAATAACAGGAAACGGGAGGAGCACCTATGAGTAGCCAAGAACTCGCCCATGGCGAGGGCGCTCACGCGCACTGGGACACCAGCATCTGGCCGGTGGTCATAAGCTTCGGCATTCTGGCGCTGATGCTCTCTTTCATGCTGCACTTTGTGTATCACCTGCCCTTCGCGGCGATTCTTGCCCTTGGCCTGGGCTTGCCGCTGATTATCGGCGGCGTCGCCG
This sequence comes from uncultured beta proteobacterium, assembly GCA_947084915.1. Lineage (GTDB taxonomy): Bacteria > Pseudomonadota > Gammaproteobacteria > Burkholderiales > Rhodocyclaceae > Desulfobacillus. The sequence continues at coordinate 79,843 of CAMTUN010000006.1, forward strand.
GCTGGACCGGCGAAGCCATGGGAACCGGCGAAGGACTCTCATTCGTCTCGATGGGCTGGTTCATCCTTGCCGAGGCCATGATCTTCCTCTCGTGCTTTGTCGCCTACTGGTTCGGCCGGCTCGAATCTCCGATCTGGCCGCTGCCGGGCAGTGTCGAGCTACCGAAACTGCTGCCGGTCATAATGACTGTGGCGCTGGTGGCTTCCTCGCTGACCATTCATCGTGCCGAGCATTATGTTCATGCCGGCGACCGCGTCGGCGCCGTCAAGTGGCTGCTGATCACGATCACTCTTGGGCTGGCCTTCCTTGGCATGTCGGCCTACGAGTGGAGCGACCTGATTAATCAGGGCTTCACGATCAAGACCAATCTGTTTGGCACGGTCTTCTATTCCATTACCGGCCTGCACGGTTCCCATGTGCTGGTCGGTCTGGCCATTTTCATCGCAGGTCTTTATCCGGTCATGAAGGGCAACCTGTCGCCAGGTTTCTGGCGCAGCGCCGGCCTTTACTGGCACTTCGTGGATATCATTTGGTTCTTCGTCGTCTCGCAAGTCTACTTCTGGTGACGGCGGCCATGTCGGCCCACGCGGTGAACGAACCGCCGCGTTCCGCCACTGTGGATGCGGCCATCATGCAGATCGACGAACCCCGCTATCTGGGCAGTCGGCTGCGCGCCGAGACGCTGCTCACGGACAGCGAGGGACGGGACTTCGCGCTCAGCGACATGCTGGGTAAGCCGGTGATCCTGCTGCTGTCGTATTACGGCTGTGACGGAACCTGTCCAGCCATGGCCATGGAGCTGGCCAAGGTGTTGTCCAGGATGGAGCGCTTTCGGCTCGGAACGGATTACCGGGTACTGACGGTGTCGTTCGACACGCGGGATACCGACCGGGCGGCGGCGGAGTTTCTGTCCAAGACAGGCCTCGCCGCAAGGGATGGCTGGCGGCATGCCGTGATCAAAAACAGGGATGTCGCCGGGTTTTCCGGCGAGATCGGCTTCAGGTTTTTCTGGTCGGATGCGGCGAAGGCCTTCGTGCATCCGAATGTGCTGGTCTTCCTGACACCGCAAGGACGGGTGGCGCGCTACATCTACGGCACCCGGATGGACGCAAGGACGATGGAACTGGCATTGACCGACGCCGACTGGGATCGAATTTCGAACTCGACGGCGGTGTTCGACATACTGGCGGGCGCCTGCTTCAGTTACAACTACACCGAAGGCAGGTACGAGCCAAACTATGCGCTGTTGATCGGGATCGCATCGTTCCTGTTCGGCGTGACCTTGATGGGCTATGGCGCATGGGTCTATAGCAGAGGAAGAAGAATGCATGTTGAATAACGGTGGGGGGCGTGAGCATGTTTAAGCACAGCAGATCCTGGGCCGGGCTGGCCGCCTTGACCGCAGCCGGATCGGTCTGGGCCGAGAAGTACATTCCGTCGACGAACCGGACTGAAATTATCGACCCTGCCGCAGGTTGGGAGCGCCTGTGGAAGATAGTGCTCTTCGACATCACGCTAATCGGCGTGATTTTTGCCGCAGTGATTGCCTATCTGATCTGGAAATATCGTCGCCGGCCGGGTGTTGAAGGTGGTGGTGCGCCGCCGCTCACCACTGGCGCCGCCCTGGCCTGGTCGCTGGTACCCGCCTTCATTTTCCTGGCTGATGACCTCTTCATAGCGGCCAATGGCTGGCAGTTATGGAATGTTCAGCGCACCATCCCAGCCGACCGGCTTGAGATCAAACTCGAATCCGGCATGTACAGTTGGGACTACACCTACCCGAATGGCGTGCAGACTCAGAACGAGCTGAAAGTCCCGGCTGGCAAACCGGTGTTGTTGCGCATGACCAGTCGCGACACGATACACAGCCACTATCTGCCGGATTTCAAGGTCAAGGAAGACTCGATGCCGGGGCGCATCACGTATCTCTGGTTCTATCCGCAAAAGCCTGGCAAACATCTGGTCACCTGCACCGAGTATTGCGGCGTCATGCATTCCTACATGTCGGGCCAGGTACTGGTGCTGCCGCCTGCTGAATACAACGCCTGGTACGAGCAGGAGGGGGACAAACTGAAGCAGGCTGCAGCCGCGGCCGGCCCGGCGGCGGCACCACCGGCAAAGCCGGCGGTGCCGCTCGGCCGGAAACCAGCGTAAGGGGGGGGCATGAATCTCAAGGAATGGATTTTTACTACCGACCACAAGCGTGTCGGTGTGCTCTATCTGATCGGCTCGGTCGCCGCCTTCGTCGTCGCCGGCATCCTGGCACTGCTGATGCGGGCCGAGCTGACCATCATGGGCCCGACCATCACCGCTGACCCGACCACCTATAACGTCTGGCTGTATGCCCATGGCGCGATCATGATTCTGGGTTTCCAGATCCCTGCATTGACGGGTTTTGCTGCCAACTACGCCATCCCGCTGATGATCGGGGCCAAGGATGTTGCCTTCCCGCGGCTTAACGCCTTCTCGGTCTGGCTGTTCTACATGGGCGTGATTCTGGCCCTGGCGACCTTTGTCATCCCGGATCCGCCCGATGTGATGTGGACCGGTTATCCACCCTACGCGATTATCACCACCGGCAACACGGCGCTGTACACCTTCACCGTACTGCTGATCGGCTTCGCCTCGATCCTTGCGGGTGTCAACTTCCTGACCACGATCGCCTACATGCGCGCCAAGGGCATGGGCTGGAACAAGCTCAACTTTTTCACCTGGAGCATCGTCGGTTCCTTCGTTATGCAGTTGATCTACGTTCCGGTACTCGGCACGGCGGTGCTGCTGCTCAGCTTCGACAAGTATCTGGGCACTCACTTTTTCGATCCGACCATGGGCGGCGACGTGCTGACTTACCAGAACCTGTTCTGGTTCTATTCGCACCCGGCGGTCTACGTGATCTTCCTGCCCTTCATCGGCCTTCTCATGGACATCATCGCTACCTTTGCCAAGAATCCGGTCTTCAACTACAAGGCGGCAGTGTATGGCGGCATCTGGGGCATCGTGCTGATCTCTGGTTTCGTCTGGGTTCACCACCTCTACATCTCGGGCATGTCGGATTGGATTCGGATTGGTCATATGGTGACCACGCTGCTGATTTCGGTGCCGGTTGGTCTGATCACAATCAGCCTGGCGGGCACCCTGTACAAGGGTTCGATCACCTTCGAGACGCCGATGCTCTACGCGCTGGGGACACTGTTCCTGTTCCTGATTGGCGGCCTGACCGGCATTCCCCTGGCGGTCACCTCCTTGACGGTAAACCTGTCCGAAACCTACTACGTCGTCGGCCATTTTCATTACGTGATGGCGGTCAGCGGCACGTTGGGGATTTTCGCCGGGGTCTATTACTTCTTCCCGAAGATGACCGGGCGAATGTACAACGAACGCTGGGGGCATATCGGTTACTGGTTTACCTTTGTCGGCGCCAATATCACCTTCTGGACCATGATGGACGTAGGTGCCCGAACCGGTCTGCCGCGTCGCTACTATGACTGGGTGCAGTTCCCGGAGGTGGCTAACGAACAGGTGGTCATGTCTGTTGGTGCTGTCATCATCGCCATCGGCTTCGCCATCACCCTGCTCAACTGGATTATCGGCGCCATCAACGGGGAAAAGGCCGGCGACAATCCGTGGGGATCGAAGTCGCTCGAATGGACCACCGTTTCGCCACCACCGCATGGCAACTGGCCAACGCCGCCGGTGCTGGCTGATGACTGGAGTCCCTACGCCTACAGCAAGCGTTGACCGCAAGGCGCGCGTCAGCTTGAACCGAGCGGAGCGCCTTGCGGCGCTCCGCTCACATGGACATCGCAAATGAACAGTTCAGCACCGGGTATTGACCGGCGGCCCATCTATTGGGCGCTCACGGCGGCCGGCCTCATGTTCGCTGTCTGGCTCGGTTTCCGTTACGTCGGCGAGCAGCGCTACTACAACACCGCGTGGTGGCAATCCTGGCACCCGATCATGCTCAAGTCCGAGCCGCAGACTGCACAACCGGTCGAAGTTCGCGACCGGTGGCGTAACGCCATGACGGTCGTCCGAACGGAAAACGGACTCTACTTTCTTAGCGGGACAAAGTATGTGCCTCAAGCAGGAACGCCGGTAGTTGTCCAGGCCAACGATCAGTGGGAAATCTATTTATGCGCCGCCGACGGCCAGCGCTGCATGGCCATACATTCTTTCTGCACGGGAGCGGTTTGGCCGAACATCAAACGTGACTCCAAAGGTCATGCCGAAGGCTGCTATGCGCCCTATCTCGGCCAGCGCTCGGCGGAAGATCTGCAAAAGCCGCCGGCGCCGGCGCCGTATAGGGCCGGCCCTGGCAAGCGTTTCAGGCAGGCAGAGCCGCCGCAGGGCATCTCGCATCCGCGCGAATGGGCGGCGCTGATGGGGCTGCCGGTGCCCAACCAGCGGGTGTTGCCGTGAAGGCGCTGAACAAGAGCGGCTGGCGTTGGCTGCTGTTAGTCGGACTGTCGCTCACGTTTCTGGGCATGGTTTTGGTCCTGCGTACCTTGCGCGGCGGGCCAGCGCCGGCGGGAGAGCTGCCCAGTGTCACCGAGGTTCGCGATGAAGCGCCCCTGCCTGCCTTTGTTTTGCGCGGGCCGCAAGGGAAATTCACCAACGCGAATCTTGTTGGACACTGGAGTTTCATGTTCTTCGGTTATACCCAATGTCCGGATATCTGTCCGACGGCGCTGACCCTGATGAAAGGCGTCAAGGCCGCCGTGCCGCCGGCGCTGACTTTCCGGGTGGTGTTCGTTTCGGTGGATCCGCGTCGCGACACCCGCGCACTGCTGGGCGAGTACATGGCGGCATTCGATCCATCCTTCATTGGCATCAGCGGCGATGACGCGGCGTTGACGCCCTTGACCAGGACGCTCGGGGTGTTTTATCAGCGCAACGATGGCACGGATACGCAGCACTACACCGTGGATCATTCCGCGGCGATCTATCTCATTGATCCGCGGGGGCGTCTGACGGCGGTGTTTTCGCAGCCACACGAGGCGGCGAAAGTGGCGGCCGACTATCAGCGTATCGTGCGGCATTGACCCGACGACGGCGGAAAATCATCGTTAACCGGGAAACTTGTCCATGCCGGGTTTATTCTCTGGGCGGGCCGTGGTAGATTCCACTCTTCGAATCGGCGGGCATTCGCCCTCCAGGGGTTAGCATGAAGGCACTACCCTCTCCCGAGCATACGCTGGGATACCGTTTGTACCAGTACTTCCAGCTGACCAAGCCCCGGGTGGTCTCCCTCATCGTGTTCTGTGCCGTGATCGGCATGTTCCTCTCGGTGCCGGGCGCCGTTCCGCCCGTGATTCTGGTCGCTGCGACTACCGGTATTGCGCTGATCGCCGGCGCGGCGGCAGCGGTGAATTGCCTCATTGAGCAAAGAATAGACGCTGTCATGGCGCGCACGCGCGGTCGTCCTCTGCCGCGCGGAGAGGTGAACTCCCGGCAGACGCTGTTTTTTTCCGGTGTGATCGGCGGGATCGGCCTGACCTTGCTGTACTGGTTCGTCAACCCGCTGACCATGTGGCTGACCCTGGCAACCTTCGTCGGCTACGCAATCATTTACACCATTTTCCTCAAGCCGGCGACGCCGCAGAATATCGTCATCGGTGGTGCTTCCGGCGCCATGCCGCCAATACTGGGATGGGCCGCCGTGACGGGCGAGGTGACCTCAGAGGCCCTGCTGCTCTTCCTCATCATCTTCGTCTGGACGCCACCGCATTTCTGGTCCCTGGCCCTCTACCGCACGCAGGAATACGCCAAGGCAGGCATGCCGATGCTGCCCGTTACGCATGGTCCCGAATATACGCGCCTGCAGATTCTGCTTTACACGATCCTTCTCGTTGGAGTGACGATGATGCCTTTCGTCATCCAGATGAGCGGCTGGATTTACCTGATCAGCGCAGTGCTGCTCGGCAGTGTGTTCCTTGCCTACGCGATCCGCATGAAAGTCGCCTACAGCGACAAACTGGCGCACAAGACGTTTCGCTACTCCATCTGGTATCTGGCAGCCTTGTTTTCCGCCCTGCTGGTGGATCACTACTTCAAATTTTGATGGCACGACTGCTCATTTTGACGCTGGCGCTGTTTCTGGCTGCCTGCGATAGCCAGCCGCAATTCGGCAACACAGACATCAGCGCCGCCGGTTACGCGACGGATTTCGCACTGACCGACCATACCGGCAAGCCCCGCACCATGGCAGACTTCCGTGGCAAGGCGGTGGTGATTTTCTTCGGCTATACCCAATGCCCGGATGTCTGCCCCACCACCATGAGCGGCATGGCGGAGGCGATGAAACTGCTCGGAGAAGATGCCGGCAAGGTACAGGTGATCTTTATCACGGTTGACCCCGAGCGGGATACGCCGCAATTGCTGTCGCAATATGTTCCCGTCTTCCATCCAGGCTTCCTCGGGCTCCACGCCGATGCGCAGACCATCGCCAAGACCGCTCAGGACTTCCGCATTTTCTACAAGAAGCAGCCGGGCAGCACACCTACCACCTACACGGTTGATCACACCGCCGGCAGCTATGTCTATGATCCTCAGGGTCGGCTCCGTCTCTACATCAAGCATGGCGAGAAACCCGAAGTGATCGCCAAGGATCTCAAACTCCTGGTTGCCGGTAAGTAGGCCTGGCGTCACAAATACAAAGGCCGCTGCGGGATCCGCAGCGGCCTTTGCTTTTATTCTTCGTCGGATCAGGCGGCGTGCGCCAGCATTCCCTTCATCTTTTGCATGGCTTTCGCCTCGATCTGGCGGATGCGTTCGGCCGATACGCCATACTCGTCAGCCAGTTCATGAAGCGTCGCCGTACCCCCTTCAGCCAGCCAGCGCCGTTCGATGATACGACGGCTGCGCTCGTCGAGATGTGCCAGCGCCAGCTTCAGCCCCTCATCCTGAAGATGCTCCATTTCTCGGTTCGCCAGCGCCTCTGAAGGTTCCTCGGCCGGGTCGGCCAGGTAAGCGATCGGAGCGAACGATTCGCCATCTTCATCAGCGGTGCCCTCCATCGCGATGTCCCGGCCGGACAGGCGTGTTTCCATCTCACGCACTTCTTCCGGCTTAACGCCGAGCTGCCTTGCCATGGCGCCGACCTCTTTACTGCTCATGGTGTTGAGGCCTTTCTTGAGGCTGCGCAGATTGAAGAAGAGCTTGCGCTGTGCTTTGGTCGTGGCGATTTTCACCAAACGCCAGTTGCGCAGGATGTATTCGTGGATTTCAGCCTTGATCCAGTGGATGGCGAATGACACCAAGCGCACGCCGCGCTCGGGGTCATAGCGTTTTACCGCCTTCATCAGGCCGACATTGCCTTCCTGGATGAGGTCGGCATGGGGCAGGCCATAACCCAGATAGCCGCGCGCTACCGAAACAACCAAGCGAAGATGCGACAGAACCAATCCACGCGCCGCCTCGATGTCGCCATCCTCGCGGAATTGCCGTGCCAAACCAATTTCCTGCGCCTGAGTGAGAAGCGGGAAGCGATTGGCCGCCTGGATATAACTTTCCAGATTGCCGATGGCGGCGGGTACGGGCAAATTCAGAGCAAGCGTCATGTAACTTTACCTCCTACAATTATTTTAGCACTCCATCTGATAGAGTGCTAAAGATGGGCAAAGTTCCCCCATCGGTAGCATCAGTAACACCATGATTTATTGTGGATAGTTAGTCACGCAGATGGCGAGACAGCGAGAGCCATGCACCGGCCCAGCCAAGCAGCGCGGCCAGGCCGAAGAGCAGAGTCGAATCGGCCAGGGGAAGGAGGTGCAGCGCAAACTCGATGCCATAGAGGGAGGCCAGTTCGGCTACCGGCCCGCGCAAGAGCAGAGTGGCGCAAAGCACGGCCAGCCAAGCCACCATGCCGCCGGCCAGCCCCTGCAGTGCACCGAAATAAAAGAACGGCCTGCGGATGAAGGCGTCGGTGGCGCCAAGCAGTCGGCTCACGTCAATTTCAGCTTCCTGTGTGAGAATCTGCAGGCGAATGGTGTTGAAGGTGACTGCGACGAGCGCCATGCCCAACGCTGCCGCCAGCAGGGTTACGGCCAGTCGCGCCATACGAAGCAAGGCATCGAGCTTCTTCACCCAGGCTGAATCGAGCTGCACATGCTCGACCCCTGGATACTTCACAAACTCGGTATGCATGGTCTCCAGGGTTTCAGGCGCCTCGCTGCGCGGCACCACGACGAAGGCGTCGGGAAAGGGATTGCGTGGCAGGCTCTCGATCACCTCGCCGATTCCCTCACTTCGTTTGAGCCGATTCAGGGTTTCCTCGCGCGGGATCAGGTGCACATCACGCGCCTGCGGGTGTCTTCTCAGCCGCGACTCGATCTCCGCGACATCCTTCTTTCCCGCTTCGAGGGTCATGAACACGGAGATCTGCGGTGTCGCAGCGATGTGCTGCGCCAAGTGCTGGAAATTGGCGAGCAGCATTTTGCCTCCCGCAGGGAGTGCGAGGGCGATGCCCACCACCAGAGCGCCGAGCAGCGTATTGACAGGGGTTGTCGCCAAACGGCGCAACGCCTGCTCGGCTGCCTTGCGGTGGTGAAGAAGCCAGCCCTTCATTGCGCCTTCCTTTCAGACAGCGCAAGCATGTGCGTGCACGGACCGCTCATTGCGCGATTCTTCCGTGAGAAAGCGTGACGCGTCGCGTCATGAAGGGGGTGAACAGCGCTTCATGGTGAGTGGCCACCAGTACGGTGACGCCGACCTGATTGAACGAATGGAACACCTTCACGATGTCGCGCGCAGTGTCGTCGTCGAGATGCGCGGTCGGCTCGTCGGCGATCAGAATCGAGGGCCGTGCCACCACGGCGCGGGCGATCGACAGACGCTGCTGCTCGCCGCCGGAGAGCGCCACCGGCATTGCCTTTTCGCGCTCCAGCAGGCCGACCTTGTCGAGCGCCGCGCGGACGCGCCGGCCGGCATCGCGAGGCGACACGCCGGCAATGGCCAGCGGCAGCATGACGTTGTTGAAGACGTTCCGATCGTATAGCAGTTTCTGGTCCTGGAAGATCATGCCGAGGTTGCGGCGAAGAAAAGGCACGGCGGCACGCTTGAGTGCCGACACATTCTGCCCATTGACGACGACCACGCCCTGTGTCGCGCGCTCGATGGCGGGAATGAGTTTGAGCAATGTGCTCTTGCCAGCGCCAGAGTGGCCTGAGAGGATCACCATTTCGCCGGATTCGATGGCAAGCGTCAGGTCGACCAGTGCCGCAATGCCGCCCGGGTAGCGCTTGCTGACTTGCTCGAAGTGGATCATGAACTCGGCGATTCAAACAGTGCGTCAACGAATTCGCGCGCCGAGAAAGGCTGTAGATCGTCGATACCCTCCCCGATGCCGATATAGCGTAGCGCAATAGGGTGGCCCGCGGGCTGCTGGCGCGCAATGGCGGCGATGACGCCGCCCTTTGCCGTGCCGTCCAGCTTGGTGACGATAAGGCCGGTAACGCCGATAGCCGCGTCGAAAGCCTTGACCTGGGCGAGTGTGTTCTGCCCGATGTTGGCATCCAGCACCAGCAGCACTTCATGCGGCGCCGTCGGTTCGGCTTTGGCGATGACGCGCCTGACCTTGGCAATTTCCTCCATCAGGTGCAACTGGGTCGGCAAGCGTCCGGCGGTGTCGGCCAGCACCACATCGATGCCGCGCGCCCTGGCGGCATTCACGGCATCGTAAATGACTGCCGCGGAATCCCCCGACTCCTGCGCGATTACCGTCACGTTGTTGCGTTCCCCCCAGATGGCCAGCTGTTCCCGGGCGGCGGCGCGGAAGGTGTCGCCGGCGGCCAGCAGTACGGATTTGCCCTGCGCCTGAAAATGCTTAGCAAGCTTGCCGATGGAAGTCGTTTTGCCCGAACCGTTCACGCCGACGATCATGATGATGAAGGGCGTGTGAGCGGAGACATCCAAGGGCTGCTCCATTGGCGTGAGCAGTTTCAGCAGGATGTCTGCCAGCGCTTCGCGCAACTGCTCGCCAGTCTCCAGCTTGTCGCGGCGCACGGCGGATTTCAGTTCGTCGAGCAGATGTCGGGTAGCATCGACACCGATATCGGCCATGAGCAGCGTGGTTTCCAGCTCCTCCAGCATTTCGTCGTCGATGCGGCCGCGGCCGAACAGGCCGGCGAACTGGCCGCCAAGCTGCGCACTGGTGCGCGCGAGCCCCGCCTTAAGGCGCTCGGCCCATGACTGGCGCGACTCGTCTGCGGTGTCGGACTTCTTCAGGAAACCAAACATGAACCTGATTGCCAATGAAACTCAGCCATAGTTGGAGACCTCTGCAACATGTCTTCCCCCCTTTGAAAAAGGGGGGCGAGGGGGGCTTTGCACTTCCTTCGGCCATAAATCCCCCTTGTTCCCCCTTTTGTGACCGGAGGAAAGCCCTGTGGGACAAAGGGGAGACTGACTACGTTCATTGCCGATGTAGTAACATACCTACGTTAGTCGAAAACCTAAGGTGTCGCCATGACGATCACAACCCTGTCAAGCCGAGAGTTCAACCAGGATGCCAGCAAGGCCAAGAAGGCCGCCAAGGATGGCCCGGTGTTCATCACAGACCGGGGCCGGCCGGCGCATGTGTTGCTGACCATAGAGGAATACCGGAAGCTCAGCGGCGGGCCGTCCGGCATTATCGACATGCTGGCGATGCCGGGCGCCGAAGATGTCGAGTTCGAGCCGGCGCGGGCGGGCAACCTTTACCGGCCGGCGGACTTGTCCTGATGTTCGTTCTCGATACCAACGTCGTTTCCGAATTGCGCAAGGCGAAAGCCGGCAAAGCCGACAAGAACGTGACGGCATGGGCGGCCGGCGTACCGCCGGGGGCCCTGTTCCTGTCGGCCATCACAATTCTGGAACTGGAAATCGGCGCGCTCCTGGTCGAGCAGCGCGACCCGGCGCAAGGCGCCGTTCTCCGCGCCTGGCTGGACGGTCATGTCCTGCCGGCGTTTGCCGGCCGCGTTCTGGCCGTCGATACCGCTGTTGCGCAGCGTTGTGCGAAGCTTCATGTCCCCGATCCCCGCGCGGAACGCGACGCTCTCATCGCCGCGACGGCTCTGGTGCATGGCATGACGGTGGTGACGCGGAATACGGCCGATTTCGAACCGACTGGCGTTCCGATTCTGGACCCCTGGAAGTAAGCGGAAAACGCAAACCTCCCCTCGCGGCCTGGTTTCCCCTCTCACTAACCCTCTCCCCGTCCCACGGGAATTTCCGACCGAAGGAAGGGCAAAGCCTCCGGTCGCAAGCGGGGCGAGGAGCAAATACCGCCCCCCTGTAGGAGCGGGCTTGCCCGCGATTCGGCCGCCGCACCCCAAGGGTACTTCCTGCCGGGCGCATCGCCAGCAAGCTGGCTCCTACAAAACCTGGCGGCCTGTGCCCTGTAGGAGCGGGCTTGCCCGCGATCAGCCCATGATCGCCAGCAAGCTGGCTCCTGCACTCCGCGGTGAATATTTTCACAGGCTCTGACTTTCCCTGATAAAAACGGGAACCCCGTTCGGCGTTCCCGTTGAACCCTGCCGCTTTGCGCGGCGAGGAGGCGGGTTGCGGCGGCCCGCCCAGTTGATTCTCAAGACTTGATATTGGATATTCTATGCAATAGAATAATTGCAGGCATGAGAGAGGAAGACGCAAATGGCCAAACCAATCGCCAAACCCGCCGCCGCAGCGCCAAACCGGGCGCAGGTACTGTCCCGGGCCGTTGCGGAAGTCGCGCGGCGCCTCGACATCGGCTCGTCCGATCTCGGCGCCATCCTCGGCATCAGCCAGTCGTCCGCCTCCCGGCTCATGAACGATCTCTACACCCTGCACGAGCAACAGAAGGAATGGGAACTGGCGGCCCTGCTCGTGCGGCTTTACCGCGGCCTGTATTCGATCGTCGGCAACAACGAGCAGCTCGCGAAGGACTGGCTGAAATCCGGAAACCGTGCGTTCGGCGACCAGATCCCCTTCGCCGTCATCAAACAGGCCGCCGGCCTGGTGCATGCCTGCGACTACATCGATGCCCACCGCGCTGCGGCCTGAGGCCCACGCCTGGCAGGGCGCGGGCTGGCGCGCCGTCGAAGCCCAGCACCGCAACGCCACCATCGCCCTGGTGAAGGGCGACGCGGCGGAGCAGGCCGCGCTCGAGGACATCATCGAAAGCGTCAAGCCCGCGTTGCCGGCGGACGCACAGGGCCTGCACTTCCTCTTGAGCACGCCCTTCCGTTATCTGCCGCGCCCGCCGGCGGGATCGCGCTTCCGCGGCCGCTTCGACCCCGCCGTGTTCTACGGCGCCGAGGACATCGCCACCGCCTGCGCCGAAGCCGGCTACTGGCGCCTGCGCTTCTGGCTCGACAGCGAAGCCCTCTCGGCCAGGGCGACCTCGATGCAAATGACCCTGTTCGAGTTCCACGGCGCAACGCAGGCGCTCATCGACCTCACCCAGCCGACGTTCAAGGCGAAGCGCAAAGCCTGGACCCGGTCGGACGACTACACGGCGACGCAGGCGCTCGCCCGCCAGGCGCGCGAGGAAGGCATCGAAATCATCCGCTCGGAATCGGTGCGCAACAGTCCGCAAGGGCGCTGCCTCGCCATCCTTGCGCCGCACGTATTCAAGGCCGTGCGCAGGCCCTGCCGCGACAAGCAGCAGACCTGGCACCTCTTCCTGCAGCCGCCCGGGCTGGTCCTCTGGTCGCGCAATCTCGACGGCGCGCAACACCGCTTCGAATTCGCCTGAGCGGTCGCTGGCTCACGCCCTGACCCGCCCCCCGCTTTACCATCAAGCCATTTTCGGATCGGGGATCGGGAAAAATCAGCCTCCCCAATACGGCGACAATACGACAATAGCCACCCTTCCCAATAATTACAAGTTCTTGTATATTCCCCATGACCAGCAAGCCAATTGAGTTCCTGGGCGATTCCCTCGATGCCCTGCGATCCTTCCCCGTCGAGGCGCGGCGGGAAGCCGGGTTCCAGCTGGACAAGGTGCAGCACGGCGGTGCGCCGGACGACTGGAAGCCGATGCGCAGCGTCGGGCCGGGCGTCAGGGAAATCCGGATTCGCGGCGAGGCCGGCGCATTCCGGGTGATCTACCTGGCGAAGCTGGCCGATGCTGTTTATGTGATTCACTGCTTCCAGAAGAAGACGGAGCAGACGAGCGACAAGGACATCGAACTGGCACGCAAACGCTACAAGGAACTGATGAGGAAACAGCCATGAGCACAAAGAAACGATTCGACAGCGTCTGGGATGCGATCGAGGAAACCCCTCAGCAAGCCGCCAGCATGCGCGCGCGCTCCGAACTGCTCATGGCGCTGCAGGCCTGGGTGAAGCTGAACGGCAAGACCCAGGCCGAGGCGGCACAGTTGTTCGGCATCTCCCAGCCCCGCATGTCCGACCTGATGCGCGGCAAGATCGACCTCTTCTCCCTGAGCACGCTGATGGACATGGCCACCGCCGCCGGACTGGAACCGCGCATCGCCATCAAGAAGCCGCGCAAGCGGGCCGGAGAGTTGGCGGCGGCTTGATTACCAAATCCTGACGATCCTTTCCCCACCCGCACCCCAACCCTCTCCCGCCCAAGCGGGAGACGGAGAACAACGGGATTTACTGGCTCACGCCCTGACCCCGCCCCAGCTTTACCATCGCACTCATGCCAATTCCCCCGCATAGCAGGCTATTGCTTTCAAGCGATATATTGCTAGAATGCAATATATGACCGCCGCGTTGCTGGCCGATTTCGAACGGGACGTGACGAATTGGAGGATGCCATGAAGGCCATCATCGAAGTGAAGCGCAGGGGTTCGGTTTTCGACACTGCGCGCAGGCAGATCACGCAGGCAGGGCGCGGACGCACGCCCGACTACCGCCTGTCATTCGAATCGGCGCGCACGTTGTTCGCCGAGTTGACCCCTGCGCGCCTGGACCTGCTCAACACCCTGCGCGGCCTCGGGCCCTCCAGCGTGTATGCGCTGGCGAAGGCGGCCGAGCGCAACTACTCGAACGTCCATGCCGACATCGCCCGCTTGACTGAACTGGGGCTGGTGGATCGCAACGAGGACGACACGGTGGAAGTGAAGTTCAACGCCGTGGAGATTCGCATGGCGCTGGAACAGGCGGCCTGATTCAACCTCCCCTCTCCCGCGCGCGGGAGAGGGGCCGGGGGAGAGGGAAAAAGGAAACCACCATGTGCAGCCGCTACGCCTTCAAGTCCCCCGCTGCCGAAGTTGCCCTCCACTTCGGCGTGGACACCGTGCCGGAGATCGCGCCGCGCTACAACATCGCGCCGACGCAAACCATCCTCGTCATCCGCCAGCCCTGGCAACAGCCCGACGCAAAGCGCGAAGCCGCCAGCATCAAGTGGGGCCTCGTGCCCTCCTGGGCGAAGGACGCCTCGATGGCGGCGAAACTCGGCAACGCGCGCGGCGAGACGGTGGCCGAGAAGCCCGCCTTCCGCAGCGCCTTCCGCCGCATGCGCTGCCTCATCCCCGCCGACGGCTTCTACGAATGGGAGTCCACGCCCTCGGGCAAGCCAACCCTCCCCTCTCCCGCGCGCGGGAGAGGGCTGGGGAGAGGGGAAAATTGTCCCCCACGCCGCTGGAAACCGCCACCATCATCACCACCGACGCCAACGCCCTGGTGCGCCCGGTGCACGACCGCATGCCGGTGATCCTGCAGCCGGACGACTACGCCATGTGGCTCGGCGCGCGGTCGAAGGCGGAAGACCTCAAGGCCCTGTTGAAGCCGCTGCCTGCAGATCTGATGGAGCGCTACCGCGTGAGCAAGCGCATGAGCAATGCGCGCAATGAGGGGGCGGAGTGCGTGGCGCCGTGTGCTGGGGACTGACTTTTCTGGGGAGGGAAACTGATAGGCATTGTGGTCGCTGTCCAACTACTACTGCTTTTCGGCCACACCTGACCTTGGTCCTCTGGCAAGAATCGGGCGGCTATGCGCCGGTTACCTGCCGTTCGGTCAGAGGGGCGTCCGCCGAAAATGCGCACGCCATGAAGATCAGCACAAACGATTGCTGCTAACATATTCCTACATCATGCTATTGGGTAGGCTCGCCGTCGGCAATAGAACCCAAGCAATTCACCGCGCTGCCCCTGAAAGCCGTTCTCTACGGCTTCATTTCCGCCAATCTGGCCGTCGGTCTCTATTTGCTCCTGCCGACCTTGATCTACCTCATCCCCTTCATCGCGGCCTGCGCACTGATCGCCTATGCCCTCGGGCGGCTGCTGCGCGAAGCCCGAGATAAAAGCATCGCCCAGCAGGATACGGGCGAGACTGCCTATGGATTCGCCGGACAAGACCTGCGCGCCTTCCAAGACGAAGAAGGACAAATCTGGGTGCGCGCAATGGACGTGCGCAACCTGCTTGGCTGCGAGCGCGACGACAAGCGGATGGCGCAACTGTACCCGCAGGGATACCGCCGGGCGAATCCTAAAGTGACTGCCTGGTATATCCGCACTGATACCATTCAACGCCACTGGCAGGGCAGCACGAAGGGTGAAGTCAACCGCTTCCTGCACTGGATGGCGCGCGAACTTGTACCGCTCCAGATAAAGCGCGAAGAACAGGCCCGCCAGCAGGCGGCAAGGACGACGACGCCCGAGCAGCAATCTGCTCCTTCATCCTTGTTTGCCAGAGCAGCGCACACGGCCATTCGCTACGGCCTTACGCACTGGCGCGGTGAGCACGGACTGCTGTATGCCGCCTTCGGCAGCGGCGGGATCGTCCTGCTGATCGGGTTGGCACTGACCCTGATCCCCCTGCCGGAGGATTTCACCGAGCACTATCAAATTCACTCGCTAATCGCCCTGCTGATTATCGTCGGCTATGTTCTGCTGCAGGTCTGGTGGGGCGTCGGCCTCTGGCGCAGCACGCATCGGTGGTTTGCCGCCGAACGCTCGCTGCTAGTCGGAATCGTCACCGCCGCCATTGCCATGACGACCATCCTATATACCCTTGGCAACTTGGGCGACCGAGACGAGTTTTTCACGGCAATGTCCTATGCGACTTTTGTCGCAGATCTCGATGACAAGCCATTGGTTACTGTCACGGCCGATGGCAAACGGCTGCGCATGGCCGGGGAAATGGGTATGGGAACCACGCGGCGCGTACGCGGCCTACTTGACCGGCAACCCGGCATCGAAGGTATCGAACTGTCAAGTCCTGGCGGCCGGGTAGTCGAGGGGTTTGCCCTGGCCCGCCTGATTGAACAGCGGAGGCTGGATACCTACGTGCGGCGATCTTGCGAAAGCGCTTGCGTATTGGCTTTCGCCGGTGGCCGCCAGCGGTTGGTTGCACCCTCGGCGCATTTCGGCCTGCATCGCTCTGGGCTAAGCTGGCGACGCGTAGACGAGGGCTTGAATGCGGCGGATATCGAAATGAGGGATTATTTTCTTTCGCGTGGCATTGCGGCTGATTTTGTCGCCCGTGGCCTGGTGCCGCCGATGCATGAAATTTGGAAGCCCAGCTTCGAAGAAGTGCTGGCCAGCAAACTGGCGACGGGGGTATGGGACCAATGAAGCGCCATGGGCGTCTTGGCTTCTTGGTCATCTGCCATTCCGATTACAATGCCAGCGTCACACCCGGCAAGGAGCGGCAATGAACAAAATCATGACGGTAGTCGCCCTGATCCTGCTCGCTGGCGCGTCGCTCGCCCATGCGCAAGGTGCGGGCCTAGAATGGGAAATCCTCAGCCAGGAAGCGATCGAGCTTCATCGGCAGGGCAACTATGCCCGCGCCGTTGCCGTCGCCCAAAAAGCACTCGAAGTGGCCGAAAAAAACGGCGGCCCCAATCATCCCGATGTGGCTGCGAGCCTGAACAATCTGGCTTTGCTCTACTACGCTCAGGGCAACTACGCTCGGGCCGAACCACTCTACAAACGCTCGCTGGCGATCACGGAGAAGGCGCTTGGGCCTAATCATCCCGATGTGGCTGCGAGCCTGAACAATCTGGCGGAACTTTACAGAACCCAAGGTAACTACGCTCGGGCCGAACCACTCTACAAACGCTCGCTGGCGATCAGGGAGAAGGCGTTGGGCCCCGATCATCCCGATGTGGCCCAGAGCCTGAGCAATCTGGCTTCGCTCTACTACGCTCTGGGCAACTACGCTCGGGCCGAGCCACTCTATAAGCGTTCGCTAGCCATCTGGGAAAAGGCGCTCGGCCCTAATCATCCTGATGTGGCCAAAAGTCTGAGCAATCTGGCTTCGCTCTACTACGCTCAGGGCAACTACGCTCTGGCCGAACCACTCTACAAACGCTCGCTGGTGATCATGGAGAAGGCGCTTGGGCCTAATCATCCCGATGTGGCCCAAAGCCTGGTCAATCTGGCGGCGTTGTATCGCGCCACAAAACGAGCAAAAGAAGCAACGGAAATGGAAAGACGGGCTGCGCGCATTGTCGGCGTCAAGCGGTGAGCGGGTAGGTACTGAAAGGATTTCGGCCGGGAGCCTGGCGATGAGTGAATGGAAGGGAACCGACCTGTGCAGTTGGGAGCAGTTTCTGGAACGGCTTGAGTGGTTGCGCGGCAAGAGAAAGAAGTGCCCATCGACAAAAGTTCTGAGTATTCTCTACCGGGGCGACAGGAATCCACAGCGAAACCTGGATACCTCTCTCGAACGCGAGGGGTTGCATGTAACGTTTGACCAATACTTCACGCGGGTGACGACAATCTGTGCTGAGGTGGAAAGCATGTCCGGGCGTCGCTGGGATGTCATGCCCGATGAGACTGCATATCTTGGTTGGATTGCCTCGCTTGGGGACGGCAGTAAGGCACCCCGCGCGCCGCCGGGTTACGAATATCTCGCCTACCTGAGGCATCACGGCTTTCCTTCGCCCTTGCTCGACTGGTCGCGCTCGCCCTACATAGCTGCGTATTTCGCTTTCAGTAACGCGGATGAGGGCCAGAAGGAGCCCGTTTCCATCTATATCTACTGGGAAATGGGCACAGGCAAGAATTACGGCAAACTGACCGAGCCACTCATTCTTTCTCTCGGCTCCCATATCCGCACCCATCACCGCCATTTCCGCCAGCAGAGCGAATATACGTTCTGCGTCAGACAGGAAGAGAACGTCGAATTGAAGTTCGCGCCGCACGATGAAGCGGTAACGCGTTGCGATGGCCTGCCTGATAGTGAAGTCGACGCATATATTGGGCAACCGTCGCCCGACCTTGCCTGGAAGTTCAACATCCCAGCCCGGGAGAAGTGGAAGGTTCTGAGCTATCTCGACGAATACAACCTCAATGGTTTGACGCTGTTCGGAACTGAGGACGAGCTCATGAAGACCCTGGCCATGCGCGCTGAAATCAAGCGCTGGCGTGATTGAGTTTGCTTCCCAGCGTCCCCGTTTCCGAAAGTCGGCGCTGGCGTGGCGGCGGCAAGGCTTATCCACTGCCACATTATTTGCCTGCCGCTCAGTTCCTGGCTACCAGAATGCCAACAACGGGTCGGTGGACTGTAGGCTGCCCCGTGAAGCAGTCACTGACGCCAACTTACCGGGCTACAACCGTTGACCTACTCATTGCGGCCGTTGGCGGCTGCGAGGCCCAATGGCCGCGATAACCAGCCCTAGATACTTCTCCTCGCCGTATTCCAGCGACTGACTTTCGTGGTCCCAGTTCATACCTACCGCTTTGCGTTGCCAGGAGGGGGATGTTTGCGGTTAGGCGCAGCTATTGGATTCCCGCTTTCGCGGGAATGACGGGGTGGGACCCTCACCCCGGCCCTCTCCCCCGGCCCCTCTCCCGCATGCGGGAGAGGGGAGGAGATAAAAGTCAGTCGCTGCGGGACGGCGGCATGCGGTTCTTCATCGCGGCGTAGTAGAGCACCGGGATCACCACCAGGGTGAGCAGGGTGGAGACGAAGATGCCGAAGATGAGGCTGATGGCCAGGCCGTTGAAGATGGGGTCGTCGAGGATGAAGATGGCGCCGATCATGGCGGCCAGCCCGGTAAGCGCGATGGGCTTGGCGCGGATGATGCCGGCCTGGATGACGGCTTCGGCGAAGTCCATGCCGCCGGCGACCTGCTCGTTGATGAAATCCACCAGCAGAATGGAGTTGCGCACGATGATGCCGGCCAGCGCGATCATGCCGATCATCGATGTGGCGGTGTATTGGCTGCCGAGCAGCGCGTGGCCGGGCATGACGCCGATGATGGTGAGCGGGATCGGCGCCATGATGATGAGCGGCACCAGGTAGCTCTTGAACTGCGCCACCACCAGCAGGTAGATGAGGATCAGGCCGACGGCGTAGGCGAGGCCCATGTCGCGGAAGGTTTCGTAGGTCACTTTCCACTCGCCGTCCCACTTCAGCGCGTAGCCGGCGTAGGGGTCCTTCGGCTGGCTGATGAAATATTCGCCCAGCGTGCCGCCCTGCTCGAGCGCCATGCCATTCACCTTGGAGCGGATGTCGAACATGCCGTAGAGCGGCGAATCGAGCTTGCCGCCCATGTCGCCGACGACGTACACCACCGGCAGCAGGTCCTTGTGGTAGATGGCCTTCTCGCGCTCTGTCTGGCGCACTTCGACCAGCTCCGACACGGGCACCAGTTTTCCATCGCGCGCGCGCACGGTGAGCTTGAGCAGCGAATCGATGGTGTTCTGCTTTTCCGGCGCGAGGGTCACGCGCACCGGGATCTCGTGCTTGGCGTCGCGCGAATGCACCGGCGTGACGTCCTCGCCGGCCAGCCCCATGCGCACCACTTCGACGATGTCCTTCTGCGCCACGCCGAGCAGCGCGGCCTTGCTTTGCGAGACGCGCAGCACATATTTCTGCGCGTCGGCCTGCACGGAATCATCCACGCCGAGGATGTCCGCCGTGCCCTCGAAGGCCTTGCGCACTTCCTTCGCCACGGCGATCTGGCCGGCGTAGTCGGGTCCGTAGATCTCGGCGACGATGGGCGAGAGCACCGGCGGGCCGGGCGGCACTTCGACCACCTTGGCGTTGCCGCCGTGCTTGCGCGCAATCTCCATGACCTTGTCGCGCACGGCGACGGCGATCTCGTGGCTCTGCCGGCTGCGGTCCTTCTTGTCGACGAGGTTGACCTGGATGTCGCCCAGCTCGGATGAAGCGCGCAGGTAGTACTGGCGCACCAGGCCGTTGAAGTTGATCGGGCTGGCGGCGCCGGCATAGGCCTGGTAGTCGGTGACTTCCGGCACGCTGGCGATCTCGCCGCCGATCTCGCGCAGCACCTTCGCCGTCTCTTCGAGCGGCGTGCCAACCGGCATGTCGAGCATGATCTGGAACTCGCTCTTGTTGTCGAAGGGCAGCATTTTCAGGACGACCAGCTGCACCGCCGCCAGCGAGACGGAAGCGAGGATGGCGGCGAGGATGCCGAGCCAGAGCTTGCGGCGGGCGGATTTGCCGGTGCGCTCGTCGAGGAAGGGCGTGATGTATTTGCGGAAGGCGCGTTCGAACTTGCCCTGCAGCCCCTCTCCCCCGGCCCCTCTCCCCGCAAGCGGGGCGAGGGGAGAAGATGTGCTCCCCTCTCCCGCCAGCGGGAGAGCATTGGCGGGCCGACTCCCCTCTCCCGCCAGCGGGAGAGCGTTTGTGTTCTTGCTCCCCTCTCCCGCCAGCGGGAGAGCGTTTGTGTTCTTGCTCCCCTCTCCCGCCTGCGGGAGAGGGGCCGGGGGAGAGGGATGATGTTTCCCGCCGAGCAGCTTCAGCGCCAGCCAGGGCGTCACCACGAAGGCGATGGCGAGCGAGATGAACATGCCCATCGAGGCGTTGATGGGGATGGGGCTCATGTAGGGGCCCATCAGGCCGGTGACGAAGGCCATCGGCAGCAGCGCCGCGATGACGGTGAAGGTGGCCAGAATGGTCGGGCCGCCGACTTCGTCCACCGCCTTGGGGATGATCTCCCACAGATCCTTGTCCGGCTCCAGCTTCTGCCAGCGGTGGATGTTCTCGACGACCACGATGGCGTCGTCGACGAGGATGCCGATGGAGAAGATCAGCGCGAAGAGCGAGACGCGGT
The DNA here is from genome assembly GCA_947084915.1 of uncultured beta proteobacterium. Classification (GTDB taxonomy): domain Bacteria; phylum Pseudomonadota; class Gammaproteobacteria; order Burkholderiales; family Rhodocyclaceae; genus Desulfobacillus. Next base: position 100,805 of record CAMTUN010000006.1, read on the forward strand.
TGAGCGTGAAGCCCCAGGCCCAGGAGGCGAAGAGTGTCGCCGCCAAAGTCAGCGTCACCGCCACGCCGACGATGACCGCTTCGCGCTTGCCCAGCGCGAAGAGCACCAGCAGCACGACGGCCAAGGTGGCGAAGACCAGCTTGCCGATGAGTTTCTGCGCCTTGTCGGTGGCGGTGGCGCCGTAGTTGCGCGTCACGGTGAATTCGACGCCCTCGGGGATCACCGCGCCCTTGAGCGCCTCGGCGCGGGCGATGGCGGACTCGGCGACGTCGGCGGCGTTCACGCCCGGCTTTTTCGAGATGGACAAGGTGACTGCAGGGAATTCTCCTTCCTTGCCGCCGTGCCAGACATATTGCGAAGGCTGGTCCGGGCCGTCGCTGACGGCGGCGACGTCGGACATGAACACCGGCCGCCCGCCCGAGACGCCCACCACCAGGCGCCGCACGTCGGCGGCGGTCTCGAGGAAGGCGCCGGTCTCGACGAGGATCTCGCGGTTGCCCGAGACCAGGTTGCCGGAAGGCTGCAGCGCGTTGGAGAGCTGCAGCGCGGCCTTGATGTCCTGCGCCGTGATGCCGCGCGAGGTCATGCGCTCCGAGTCCATGGCGACGCGCACGATGTGGCCCGGCCCGCCCAGCGTGTCGACATCGCGCGTGCCGGGGATGCGCTTCATCTCGATCTCGACGGCGCGCGCCACCTGCTGCAGCTCGAAGGCCGAGCGCGCAGGGTCCTTGGTCCAGAATGTGAGCGTGACGATGGGCACGTCGTCGATGCCCTTTGGCTTGATGATCGGCTCGCCGACGCCGAGCTGTGGCGAGACCCAGTCGCGGTTCGAGTTGACGGTGTCGTAGAGGCGCACCAGCGCCTGGATGGGGTCCTCGCCGACCTCGTACTGGACGGTGATCACCGCCATGCCGGGGCGCGAGACGGAGTAAATATGCTCGATGCCGGCGATGCGCGAGAGCACCTGCTCGGCCGGCCGCGCCACCAGATTCTCGACGTCGCGCGCCGAGGCGCCCGGGAACGGGATGAACACATTGGCCATCGTCACGTTGATCTGCGGCTCTTCCTCGCGCGGCGTCACCAGCACGGCGAAGAGGCCGAGCAGGAAGGCGATCAGCGCGATGAGCGGCGTCATCGGCGAGCGCTGGAAGAGTGCGGCGATTTTTCCGGAAATGCCCATGTCGATAATTTAATTAACCCAAGAACCCCTCACCACAGAGACACAGAGGCACAGAGAAAAGAATCATTTGAATAACCAGACACCAGGCGCCTGACTGCAATCGGGAATCTGCGGTAAGGTTTTTCTTCTCTCTGTGTCTCTGTGTCTCTGTGGTGAAAAAGGTTTCCAAATAAAAGGAGCGCAGGGACGGGATCAGAGGAAGGAGGAGGGAGGAAACCCCTGCCCCGTATGTATCCCTGCGCTCACAGACCATTTCGTCATTCCCGCGCAGGCGGGAATCCAGTCCTGCGGTCAAAACCATGGATTCCCGCTTGCGCGGGAATGACGGCATGTGGCCGACCCTGGATCCCCGCTCCCCGCTTCAAGCATGCGAGGACAAGCTGCGCGGGGATGACGCTAATTCGCCGGCCGGGCGACGATGCCCGCCTTGACCGGATCGAGTGCGACCTTTTCGCCGGCGGAGAGTCCCGCCAGCACTTCATGGAAGCCGCCGGCCAGGGGCTCGGAGAGCCGCACCTGGCGCATGCGTGCCGCGTTCTTCTCGTCGATGACATACACCGCCGTCACTTCGCCCCGGCGCAGCACGGCGGCGGCCGGCACCAGCAGCTTCTTTGCGGTACCGGTGACGAAATGGGCGCGGGCGAACATGCCGGGTATTACACCCATATTCGTGCCGCCCAGGCCGTCGGGCAGATTCGTCGGCAAGTACGCGCGCGCCTGCACAGTGTGGGTGCGTGGATCGGCGGCGGGCAGCACCTCGACCTTCACCGCGTCGATCCACTTGCCGCTGCCGGGAAATTCGATTTTCGCGCGCAGGCTGGCGCGCACTTCGGCCAGCTTGTACTGCGGAATGCTGGAGATCACGCGCAGGCCCTTCGGGTCGTATACGGTGATGAGCGGGCTGCCCGGCGTGGCCATCTCGCCGCGCTCGGCGTGGCGCTGGGCGACGAAGCCGGTGAGCGGCGAGACGATGCTGGCATGGCTGGCCGCCGCGCCGGCGGCGCCGCTGTTGGCGCGCGCCGCGCGATAGTCGGCCTCGGCCTTGTCGAGTGCGGCCTTGCTGATGAATTTCTGTTCGTAGAGGCTCTTCGTGCGCTCGAAGTGGGCCTTGGCATTGCCGAGCGTGGCCTGGCTGGCGGCATAGCTCTCGGCCGCCTCGCGCGCGTCGATGCGCATGAGGAGCTGGCCCTGCTTCACCGCGTCGCCGGCGTCGGCGCGCACCTCGACCACGCGCCCCGGCGCCTGGGCGGCGAGCGTCGCCTGCTTCACCGCCTCGACCACGGCCTCGGCGGGATAGGTCAGTTCGATCTCGCGCAGTTCGACCGTGGCGGTGGCCAGCGGCGCGGCTTGCGCCAGGGCCTGGCCAAAAGTCAGTCCCTGCAGGACGGCGGCAACAAGAAGGATACGGTGGCGTATGGACGGCATGGGCTGTATATTAGTGTTTTCTTATATTCATTGTCAAGCTGGCTATCACTTTAAAGAAAAAAAGCCGCCGGGTGCCAGACCGGGCGGCCTTTCCATCCATTCTAAGCCTGCGCCTCAGCGCTTCAGCTTCATGATGCCGAGCGCGCCCAACAACAATTTCTCGAAGACCGGCTCGGAAGTGCCCTTCTTCATCTTGCGCATGAAGTACTTCTCGAAGGCGATCTTGGCCAGGTGCACCCACTTGCCCTCGGAGAACCAGTTCACGTTGCGCGGCGGAATCTGCGGCAGGGCGATGAAGGCCACGCCGGTGTCGCCGAAGTCGGCCAGGCACACCGCGTTCCAGGTCGCCTTCTCGCTCGGCTCCTTGCCGTCGAGCTCGGCGCGGATGTTGTGAACCGTGGCGGTGACCATCGATTCGATCATGTAGCCGGTCTTCGGCGTGCCGGTCGGCACGGGCGTCGCCTCGACCGGCGGGATCGCCACGCAGACGCCGACCGCGTAGATGTTCTTGAACTTCGGGTTGCGCTGGTGCTGGTCGATGAGGATGAAGCCGCGCGGATTGGCCAGGCCCTCGATGCCGAACACCGCATCGACGCCCTTGAAGGCGGGCAGCAGCATCGAGTACTTGAAGTCGAGCACGTGTTCCTTCTTCGGCGTGCCGTCGTCGTTGTGCTCGGTGACGTACATCTTGCCGGCCTCGACCTTGGTGGTCCTGGCGTTGCAGATCCATTTGATATGGCGGTCGCGCATGGCCGATTCCAGCAGGCCCTTCGAATCGCCGACGCCACCGAGGCCGAGATGGCCGATGTAGGGTTCGGCGGTAACGAAGGTGATCGGCACCTTGTCGCGTATCTTGCGGCGGCGCAGGTCGGTGTCCATGATCATGGCGAACTCATAGGCGGGGCCGTAGCAGGACGCCATCTGCACCGCGCCGACGACGACATGGCCGGGGTCCTTGACGAATTCCTTCCAGGCCTTTTCCGCTTCGACGGCATGGTCGACGTGGCAGATCGAATGGGTATATCCATCGGGGCCGAGGCCCTCCACCTCGTCGAAGGCCAGCTTCGGGCCGGTGGCGATGACGAGGTAGTCGTAGTCCATCGTGCTGCCGTCGCCGAGTTCCAACTGGTTCTTGTCGGGATGCACACGGGTCACGCCGGCCGGCGTGAACTCGATGTTCTTCCGATTCAGGATGGTCGCCAGGTCGAGTTCGATGTCCTCGCGCTTGCGCCAGTTGACGGCCACCCAGGGATTGGACGGAACGAAATGGAAAGTCTTCGAATTCGAAACGACAGTGACGCGGTCTTCCTTGCGAAGAATTTCCCGCAGCTCGAACGCCGCGGGCAGACCGCCGATGCCAGCGCCCATGATCACGATATGTGCCATTCAGGACTCCTCTTTGGAATATTGTTGAACCGCTCACTTCTCGATCAATTATCCGACCCTGAGAGGCCGCCATCGAATCGCGATAGCAATGCGCGGATAACCTCAGCCTATCAATTCAGGCTTGAACCTTCTTCTGCCAGATATTGCGGCAACCGGTCTCGCGCACGAACAGGGTTGCGACCGCGCCCATCGCCGCGAAACCGGCCATGAGGATCAGGCCGTGCCGAAGTTCACGAAGAAGCCGGAAAAGTCAGCCCCTGCGGCACGGCGGCCGCGGCGCCGGCGCGGCCGATCTCGTCGAGGCACTGCTGCAATTCGCTGCGCTCCATCGTCTCGAAGGAGAGGCTGAGGAAGGTGAGGATGCGTTCGGCCAGCAGCGCGTAGGCTTTCATGAAGGCGGCGCGGATGTCCGCCTCGCTGCCCGTGGCGGCGGCCGGGTCGTCGATGCCCCAGTGCGCGCGCAGGTAATTCCCCGGCCACGCCGGGCAGGTTTCGCTGGCGGCATTGCCGCACACCGTCACCACCAGGTCGAGCGGCGGGGCGTCCGCTGCGGCGAATTCATCCCAGTTCTTGCTGCGCAGGCCGGTTGTTTCCAGTCCCTGCGCCTCGAGCAGCTCCAGCGCGTGGGGATTCACTCTCCCGGCCGGTTTGCTGCCGGCGAAAAAGGCGCGCACCCGGCCGCCGCCGAGGGCGTTGAACAGCGCTTCGGCGAGGATGCTGCGCGCCGAGTTGCCGGTGCAGAGAACGAGAATGTTCCAGGGGTGTGCGCTCATAAGCCGTCCGCAAATAATTCCCCCCTTTACTAAAGGGGGGCGAGGGGGGATTTTAAAGCTGCCGGCAACGCGACGCCGCTCTTAAATCCCCCCAACCCCCCTTTTTCAAAGGGGGGCTTCATCATCATAAACGCTTGCCGGGTTGACGCAGCGTCATGCGCCCGCCGTCGAGGGCGAGCGTGCCCGCCGCCTGCAGCCGAGCCAGCGCGCGATAGAGCGCCTCGTGCGTCAGGCCGAGTTCGGCGGCCCAGGCCTTGCGCGACTGGGCCAGTGTGAGCGTCCCCGCAGTCCCCTCGGATTCGATCGCGTGCAGGATGCGCGCTTCGGCGCCGCAATGATAGGCCTTCGACTCCAGGCTGGCTTCGGCGAAGAAGCCACCCCGGCTGCGCTGCAGGACCACTTCGGCGCCCTCGCGCGAGCGCCGCAGCAGACGTACCTCGCCATCAATGAGGCAGAACATCGCCTTCGGCCTGTCGCCCTGGCGAAAGAGCGTTTCGCCGGCGGCGCAGACCCGCAGGTGCGCGGCAGCGCGCAGCGCTTGTGGAATGTGTGCCAGCTCGGAATGAGCGGCAACCAGGCTTGTCCAGTCGCAGATCATGAGGAGACCTGATTAGCGACAATCTTCAGCGGCTGGCAGGACGCCATGTTTTGTAGGAGCGGGCTTGCCCGCGATCATCGACCGCCGAATCGCCGGCAAGCCGGCTCCTACACCGCTCTTCGGAAAAGGTCAGAACTCCAGCGCGTCCTTGATCGCCGCGATGCCGGCTTTCGCACAGACATCGTCGGCATCGCCGCCCGGCGCGCCGGAGACGCCGATGCCGCCGAGGATGCTGCCGCCGGCCTCGATGAGCAGGCCGCCGCCGACCATCACCACATTGGGCAACTCGCGGATGCCGCTCGCCGGCTTGCCTGCCTGCGTCTCGCGCGCCATGTCGGTGGTGCTGGTGCGGAAACTCACCGCCGTCCAAGCCTTGCCGATGGCGGTCTTCGGCGTGTGCGCACCGGCAAACCGGTCGCGCAGCATGACCTGCGCCAGACCCGAGCGGTCCACCACCGCGACGGCCACCTGGTAGCCGCTGTCGCGGCAGGATTTCAGCGCCGCCTGCGCAGCCTTCAGCGCGGTATCCGGCGTCAAGGTGCGGATGTTGAAGGTGGCCTCCTGCGCGGCGGCGGTGCCGGATGCGAGCGCAAGCACCAGTGCGGTGCCAATAATCGTTGAGCGTGTCATGTTTCCCCTCCTCGTCGAAAACAGGTTGACGTGGAAATCCACCACTTCATTCCCGTCCGTCAGGATTATTTCTCCCCTTTTTCATAATAAGCCATCAGCGCCCCAAGCTCCAGATCGCTGAAGGGATTGCGCCAGGCCGTGCTGCGGTCGCCGCGCACGCCGATCAGCAGCCGCGCGGCGAATTCCTCGCGCGGCATACGCCGGGACTGTTCGAAGAGGTTGAAGGCGGGCAGCTTCGTTTCCGCCGAGGGGGTGCTATGGCAGCCAGCGCAGGCCTGTTTGTGGATGGCGGCGCCCAAACGCAGTCGCGCGGGGGTGGCCTGTGCCGGCAGGAGGCCGGCTAGGTCGAGCGGGTGCTTGCGTTGCAGGGTGTCGAGTGTGGCACTCAGGACACGCCAGTCGCCTCGCGCCAGGGCGGCACGGAGCGCAGGCACGGCATTGATGTCGCCGCCTGCGCGGCGCAATAGAAGGGGAAGCGAGGACAGCGCGCCCGCGAGACGGGCCTGCAGGCCTTCGCGGTGCAAGGCCGGTTCAGTGCCGGACGCCATGCGACGCACATCCCCTGCCATCACAGTCAGTTCGGCAGCCAGGCGCCGCTGATGCTCGTCCTGCGCCGCGGCCGTGGCAGAAAAAACCGCCGCGGCCGCGAACGCCAGAACGAAACGCAACTTCACGGTCAGTTCAGCTTGACCTTCTGCTCAATGGAACCGCCCTTGAGCATGGTCCACTCGATCATCGAGCCGTCGTACATGCGGGCCTTCTTGTTGCCCATCAGCTCGCTGGAAACGAACCAGCCGACGGAGGCCCAGTGGCCGGAGTTGCAGAAGTTGATCTGCTCGCCGCTGGTGGGCACGTTGGCGACCTTGTAGAGCTGCTCGAGCTGGGACTTCTTGCGGAACTCGCCCATGCCGTTGACCGTCATCCAGCCGTTCGGCAGGTTCTTCGCGCCCTCGACGGTGCCGCTCTCGGTGGCTTTCGGGTGCCGGTTGATGCCGACGAAATTGTCCTCGGGGCGGTTGTCCACCAGCAGGACGCCTGCCGCCCTGGCTTTCTTGACGTCGTCCATGGTGACGATCATCTCTTTGCGCAGGTTCACCTTGAAGGTCTTCGGCTCGGCCTTGGCGGCGCCGGCCTGTAGCGGGTTGGCCTTTGTCTTATCCTGCTCCCTGGTCCACGCTGCCATGCCGCCGTCGAGGATCGAGAGGTTGTCGTGGCCGAGTACCTTGAAGGTCCAATAGACGCGGGTGGCGACGCCGACGTCGGTCGATGACATGCCCATCGGCACCAGCACCACGTGAGTGTTGTTGTCGATGCCGAGGCTGCCGATGTGGGCGACGAGTTTGTCCAGCTTCTCGGGGAGCATGTCCGGCACCTTGTCGGCGGCGCGCTCTTCGCGCCAGCCGTCCTTGCCGTAGTTGGTGTTCACCGCGCCCGGAATGTGGCCGCGCAGATAGTCGGTCGCCGGCTGGAAGTCGATATAGACAATGCCCGGCTTCTCGAGATTCGCCTTCACCCAATCCACGTTCACCAGCGGTTCGGACGCGGTCGCCACGCGGGCGCTCGCCAAAAGCAGGAAGAGAACCCCGCCCAGCCATTTGCTCCATCCTGTCGTCAATAACGTTTTCATCCTTTGTCTCCTCGTTCAGATGGTAATCGTCAGATCGGAACTCAGGATCGCCGCAACCGCACGGTCCCAGGCTTCGTCCTCCATGTCCCAACGCTGCAAATCGATGGACTCGACGCGATGCGCCGGCTCCATTTGCCGCAAGGCGGCGGTCACGGTCTGTGCGTCGGGAAACAGACCGGTGTTCAGTTCAAGAATCGTCTTCATATTCCTATGGCAACTGTCCGTGGGTAGTCACCAAGCTCTCTATCCCCTCTCCCCGCTTGCGGGGAGAGGGCTAGGGAGAGGGCGTATCAGCGGCAAACCAGTGACATTGGTCACCCACGCGAAAGTCTGAAGAACCCGTTTTCATAGGCTCAGCACGGCATCGGCTTCGGCGAATGCGCGGGCCAGTCCGGCCGCATCCAGCAGCGGCAGATCGTCGGCCATCGCCGCGACGGTGGTTTGCGGCGCGATGCCCGTCAGTTCCAGCAGTTCGGCGTTGGCGGCGTTCTCGGCGCTTTCCGCCACCGGGTGGTCCATGAAGATCAGGTTCACCGCGTGGCCGAAGATCGTCAGCCCGGCCGCCACGCGCATGGCCTCGGCGTGGTCGCGGCGCGCCAGCACGAGCAGCTTTTTTTCCTTCACTGCGCTCACAGACTAACCACTTTCCGTGCCTCGCCCATCAGGGCGCTGTTCACCGTCTGGCTGCCGAGTTCGACCGGGCACGTCGCCTCGCCGCAGAAGCGGTGCCAGGATTCCTCGCACACCACCGCGCGGGCATCGCGCAGCACCGCCTGCAATTCCGCGTCCTGCAATCCGCGCACACCCTCATGCGTGAAGAAGGCGCCGAAGGCATGGTTGCCGCGGCGGCACGCCTGCGCCAGGGGCAACAGGAAACGCGCACCGGCTTCCGTGCCGACATGAAAGAGGATGTCCATCAGGCCAGCCTCCTTCTTGCCGACCACCAGCCGAAGCCGAAGGCCGCCAGGGCGAACACCACAGCGGCGGCCAGGATCGTTCCGGGGGAGATGGCGCCGTCCTGTGGCGGCTGACTTTGCACCGACTGGGTCGGCGCGCGCTCGGGATAGGCAACCGCATCGGCCGGCAGCGCGCCATCGGCCGCCCACTCCGCCCAGCCTTCCGCATACAGGCGCGCCGGCACGCCGTGGCCGGCGCGCAGCAGCGTCAGGTAGGCGAGGCCTTCGTAGGCGTCGTGGGCGTAGGCGACAGCTTGCCCATCGGGCAGCACGGGTGCTTGCTCCGCCGTCGCGCCCAGCGAAGCGCGCAATTGCAGCGCAGGCAGGCTCACCGCGCCCGGCAGATGGCCACTGCGCGCGGCGCGCGCGCGCAGTTCTCCACCCTCCCCCCAGTATTCCGCGTCGCTGCGTCCGTCCAGCAATTGCGGTTGCGGGCGCAGGGCACGCAGTTCGTCACGCAGCACCAGCAGGCCGTCGCGCATCGGCGCCACATACACCGTTTCGCGGATCATGCCGCGCTCGCGGCCGGGCCCGGCTGCAGCGCCGGATTCGAGCAGGCGGCCGACCGGCTCGGTGAGCACGCGCACGCTGCGTTGTCCGGCGACATGGAGCAGGCCGGCGACGAAATCGCGCGCCACGGCATCCTGTCCGACGACGAGCACGCCCTCCTCGCCGGAGAGGCCAGCGGTGCCGAGCAGCCAGAGCAGGTCGCGCGCACTCGGCAGGCGCCGTTGCGGGCCGAGAAAATCCTCGGCGGGCAGGCAACGCGCGCCAGCAAGGGTTTTCTCGCGGCACACCGTCAAGTCGCGCGCATCGACGATCACCTCGCCGTCCGTCGTAGATGCGGATCGCACGTAGGCGAAATCCGTCGCCGCGCCGGCCGTCAGGGCGACGAACATCAGGACGAAGACGGGAAGGCGGGACATGTTCAGTACCAGGCAGCAAGGGCGGGCACTAGCAGCCGCCAAAACGTTTCACGGCCGGCGCGGCGTCGCCACTGCCCCTTGGTGCGGGCGGATTCTCGATGTAGAAACCGATTAACTCGATCACCGACACCTTGCCGAAGCCGCCGCCGATGTCGATGTCCGGCAGGGTTTCGGCCGGCGCCGGCTGTTTCGCCGCGTCGACGGTGGCGCGCGGCAGCGCAACGAGAGAGAAACCGGCGGCGCACACCACCAGCGCGACGGCGAGGGAAGCGCCGCAGAAAACCAGGCTTTCGCGGTTCAGCATGAGCGTTCCTTATAGCGAGTCGCTGAAGAAGGCCAGCGCCATCGCGCCGAAGGCCACGACGAACATGGCAATTTGGGCCATGGTCTCCAGATCGAGGTTCATTTCCCGCCCCCCTTGTAATGCTGCACCAGCCGCTCCAGCGGAATCGCCTCGCCCGTCACGGGATGCGTCACCGGCGGCGAGAAATGCGGCACGCCCTCGCGGCTGACACGCATGCCATCCGGCGGCCAGACGTAGACGAAAGTCAGTCCGCCCAGCACGGCGAGCACCGAGGCAGCGATGAACAGGCGCATGGCGATTCTGGCAAGCATGCTCAGTCCTTCTTGATGTACACCCGCCAGCAGGCAGGGTCCTTGATCGTCTCGAGGTGCGTCGCGTTGAGCTCGTGGCACATCGGCGGCAGCGCTTCCACCGAGGAGGGGTTGTCCACCATCACCTCGACCACGGCGCCGGGCCCGACTTCATTGACCGCCTTCTTCGTCATCAGCTGCGGACGCGGGCAGGAATCGCCGCGGCAGTCCACCTTGCGCGCCACCTGCACCCGGCTGCCGTCGCTGAGGACGGCCTCGCCGCCGGCGGAGGATTCCTCGACCTTCTTCTTGGAACCGAACAATCCCATTTTCGTACTCCCTATCAAATGTTCCGATCCTGCATGTCGCACATTGGCGCCCTGTTTGTCATTCCCGCGAAAGCGGGAATCCATACGCCCCATGGATTCCGGGTTCCGCTGCGCAGCCCCGGAATGACGGGGGCGATGCGTCATAAGTCAGGCCGCCTGCCCTTCGGCGGCTTCCTTCTGGTGCTGCTCGTGCTGCGCCTGCTGCGCCCGCTCGCGGCGCAGGATGGCGCGATAGATGGCGAGCAGCACGGCGAACTGGATCAGGCCGAAGAAGATGGCGGGCACGCCCAGCTTGTCCTGCAGGGTGCGCGCGTTGGCGAAACCGAGCTGCAGCGCCGGCAGGTTGGGCTCGCCGGTCATGGTGGCGGGCGCCGGCGGCCAGTAGTTCCACGACCAGATCAGCGAGAAAAGGAACATGCCGACGAAGGTGAACAGCAGCGCCCACAGCGCCCCAATATTGCCCTCGCCGGTCTTGACCCAGGTGGACACCGTGCACGCGCCGGCCAGCACCATGCCGATGCCGAAGAGGAACAGGCCGGCGAAGGTGTTGAGACCGACGTCGAATTCCATCGGATGCCCGGCGCCGAGGCTCATGAAGCCGGTGAAGCCGACGGTGAGGATCATCATCGCCATCAGCATGGCCTTGGTGTTGCGGTAGGTCTTGAACATGATGGCATCGCGCAGCGCCGCAGTATTGCAAAAGCGCGAGCGCTGCATGAGCAGCCCCACCACCGAACCGAATACGAAAGCGATCAGGCATTCCACAACGGGTGTCATAAGCGCTCCTAGCCTTCCAGTATTTTCTTGTAGATCAGCGAGCCGACCCAGGCGCCGGCGAGGATGCCGGAAATCGCCAGGTAGCCGCCCATGTTCATTTCCGGAATAAGGCCGAAAAATGTCGACACGTTGCAGATATAGGCCATGCGGATGCCGATGCCCATCAGCAGCCCGCCGATGGTGATCATCAGCCATTCCGAGGCGCGGCGCGGCATGCGCCAGTAGAACTCCTTCGACAGCGTCGCGCCGACGAAGGCGCCGAAGAACATGCCGAGGCTGATGTAGATCTTCCAGTAGTCGGCATGCGGCGGGAAGACGATGCTCCAGAAGGGGATGCGCGCGAGGTCGTCGCCGAGCACGGCCTGGGCCATCAGGCCCGTCATCATGGTCTCTCCGCCGCCCACCGTCCACGCGCCAAGCAGGAGGAAGAGGAAGATGTCCAGTATGGCGATGGCCGCCAGGGCAAACACCGGGTCCAGGGTCTTGCGGAAAAACTCCATCTGTCTGTCTCCTCCTCAATCAGGCTGGCATCAGCCGGCGTTCTTCTTGTATGCTGCAAATTCAAATTCTATTGGCCGGGCAACCGGGGCTGGTGGTAATTATTGCCAACAGCGCAAAGAAAGGGAAGCGGATGAATATCTACGTCGAAGCCGGCGACGTGCTGGATCACATGTTCAATGCCTGCACGACCTCGCAGATCAACGAGTTCATTCCCGAGAAGCGCGGCTTCCGCATTCACGGGCACAGTACCACCATCTCGCTGGAGCGCGCCTTCTGGAGCGTGCTGGAGGACATGGCGCGCGACGCCAATCTGCCGCTCTCGCGCCTGATCGATCGGGTGCACGACGGTTGCCTGGTCGCCAACGACAAGAACATCGCCTCCTGCCTGCGGGTCATTTGCCTCAAGTACCTCAATATCTACAGCGGCTGTGCCTCGGCAGCGCGCACTGACCTGACACGGGCGGCGTGAGGGGTTCGCATCACATCTACACGCACCCGCAGCGCGGCGGACACCTCAGTGTTCCGCACCCCAGGAAGGACCTGGGCGCCGGTCTGATCCACAAGCTGATGAAACAGGCGGGGCTGAAATGAAAGGAGCGGGAAGATGAAATATCCGATAGCCATCGAGCCGGGCGACGACAAGCACGCCCATGGGGTTGTCGTGCCCGATCTGCCGGGTTGTTTTTCCGCCGGCGACACATTAGACGAGGCGGTGGATAACGCCCGCGAGGCCATCGAGTTGTGGTTGGAAACCGTGATCGACGACGGCGGCGCGGTGCCCGAGCCTCGTCCGCTGGCCGAACATCAGAAGAAAAAGGAGTTCAAGGGCTGGGTGTGGGCGGTGGTAGCAGTCGATCTTGCCCAGCTCTCTGACAAGGCCGAGCGCGTGAATATCACCCTGCCGTCACGCGTGCTGCGCCGCATCGACGCCGCCGCCAAGGCGGCGGGGGAATCCCGTTCAGGCTTCATCGCGCACCTGGCGCTGCGGGACTGACAGCAGGCTCGCTCAACAAATCGAACCGCGTATTACTTGTAGAAGCCGCGCGCCTTCATGCGGTCGCAGGCGTTCTGGCGCGGCGCCGGCAGGGTCTTGCCCTGCTCCTTGGCGCGCGCTTCCATCTGCTTGTGCTGCGCGTCCTGTGCGGCCTTGCATTCCTCGTAGGTCTTCGCCGACATCATCGCGTTGTGATGCGCCGTGCGCTCCTCCGGCGTCATCAGGCTCCAGCCGGGCGTGTTGTCCTTGTTGAACTGATCCCGGATAATCCATTAGGCCGAGATCATGTAGGTCGGGCTTCAGCCCGATGACCGAAGGAAATCCCCGTGGGACAACGGCCGCTGTCCCACGGGCACCCCAAGGGTTTTTCCTGCGGGGCAGATTTCCTTCGGTCATCGGGCTGAAGCCCGA